>NZ_JBMDLF010000009.1:0-354040 GCF_048656465.1 Streptomyces sp. MAR4 CNX-425
GTCACCCTGGACGGATTCCCCGCACACCCGCTGGGGAGCATCTGGCCTTCGGACGTCTCCTGGAGAGGGAATCGGTCTGCGGCCGTGAAGGTCGGCCGGCGGATCACCGCCGAGGTGATCGCCGTTGACCTGGATGAGGGCCACGCCCGGCTGGCCATGACCGCCACTGAGAACCCGGAACTGTGGGCGTTCCTGAAATCACGTCACCGCGGCGAGATCCTCTCCGGCACGATCACGGCCATCGAACGGTTCGGCGTGTTCGTGGCGCTGGACAACGGCCCCGACCATCCGGTCTTCCCCGGCGTCGGGTTCATCACGATTCCCGAACTGTCCTGGCGGCGTATCGACGCAGTTTCGGACGTCGTTCAGGTCGGGCAGCGCGTCTCGTGCGAGTTCCTCCAGTTCGACACATGGAACGGAGAGGCCAGACTTTCCCTGAAAGCGACACAGCCGGACCCCTTCCAGGCATTCGCCGACAGCATCACGGTGGGCCAAACACTGCAGGGACAGGTCACCAAACTGGTCTCGTTCGGCGTCTTCGTCCAGGTTGCCGACGGCATTGAGGGACTGGTCCGTCTTCAAGAGCTCACCTCGACGCCCGTGGCAACTCCACAGGACGTCGTTGAGGCCGGCGCCGAGGTGTTGGTCGTCGTCACGGACGCAGACCGAGAGCGGCGCACGCTGACCCTCTCGCGACGGCAGGCGTCACCTGACTCTCGATGACACCTGGACGTCACCGTCACAAGGGTTCCCCTGCACGAGTGCTCCGTGCCTTCGGGGCAGGGCCATGCCTTAACCGGCGAACCTACGCGGTCACAGCACTAGCTGGCCGAGATCGTGGTCTGACCTGCGGGGAGTCCTTCAAGATCATGACGTCGTCATTACGTGATCAGTGGCATGGAGCCGCATCCGGCGGCCTTCGGCTGCGCACGCAAGAAGACCCCGTCCTCAGCGCTTGCGCTGGTCACGGGGTCTTGGGCACCTCAGGCGAGGTGCCCCCGGCAGGATTCGAACCTGCGCACACGGCTCCGGAGGCCGTTGCTCTATCCCCTGAGCTACGGGGGCGTGTCTCCGCGTGGTGGTGCGGTGACGGGTAGAACCCTACCAGCTTCCGGGGGGTGGTCGGCCACCGGGTTTTGGGGGTGGGGGGCGGGGTGTGTGTGCAGGTCAGGGGCGGAAGTGTCCAAAAGCCGGACGTAGGGGGGCGGGCGCGCCTACGCTTTCCCTTGTGCCTGGCTTGTCCGGCCGGGTCCTTGTCGTCGATGACAACAAGGTGATCCGGCAGCTGATCAGGGTCAATCTCGAACTTGAGGGTTTCGAGGTCGTGACCGCGGCCGATGGTGCCGAGTGCCTGGAAGTCGTCCACCGGGTCCGTCCCGATGTGGTGACGCTCGACATCGTCATGCCCCGGCTCGACGGGCTGCGGACCGCGGCCCGGCTGCGGGCCGACTCGCGGACGCGGGGGCTGCCGATAGCGGTGGTCAGCGGGTGCAATCAGCTGGAGGTCGAGGCCGGGCGGGCGGCCGGGGTGGACGCGTTCGTGGCCAAGCCCTTCGAGCCGGTCGACCTGGTGCGGGTCGTGCGGCGGCTGGCTGCGCGGCGGGGTTCCGAGCGGGTCGGGGAGTCGCTGGCCGGGGACGCCGCCGACGACGCGGAGCCCGCCGGGTCTTCCGTGTGCTGATCCGGGGACGGGTCGGGTAAAAGGGTTCGCCTCCCTCCCCGGTGCCTCCCATACGCTGGTCCCGTGGACCCCGCAGAGCTCACCGGCACCGTGTTGCGTACGGTGCGATCCGCCGCGGTGGGTGAGTTCGGCGCACCCGTGCCGGCGCGTGTCGTCGTGGAGCGGCCGCGGCCCGGGGGGTGCGGGGACTACGCCACCAACGCCGCCCTCCAGCTCGCCCACGCCGCCGGGCGGGATCCTCTCGACGTCGCCGCGTTTCTGCGGGTACGGCTCGCCGCGCTCCCCGGCATCGCCGAGGTGACCGTCAGCGGGCCCGGGTTTCTCAACATCACCCTGCGGGGGAGCGGTGATCCCGTCGAGGAGGCCCTGGCGGCGGGGGAGCGGTTCGGGGGCGGGGACGTTCTCGGGGGGGAGGTCTATGCGCTCAGGGTCGCGGACGGGCTGCGGGCCGAGGTTCTCGGCGGGGTTCTGCGGGGGCTGCTGGTCTGCGCCGGGGGGTCCCTCGCCGAGCGGGGCGAGGTCGTACGGGTACGGCCCGTCCCGCTAGCCGGCGACGTCGCGCGCTACCCCGCCGACGCCGTCCGCTGGGCCTGCCTGCGCACCCCCGGCGAGCACCGGGCGCGCCTCACCCCCGGCCTCCTCGTCCGGCGCGAGTCGAATCCCCTCTTCCGCGTCCGGTACGCCCACTCCCGCACCGCCGCCCTGGCCCGTGCGGCGGCCGCTCTTGGTCTCGCCGGCCCACCCGGCGTGCCTCCCGCCGGTCCCGTACGGCACACTCGCACCGACGGCGCCCTGCGCGCCGCCATCGGCGACCTCCCCGCCGTCGTGGAGTCCGCCGCCCGCCGCCGCGCGCCCGACCGGCTCGCCCGGCACCTCGACGTCCTGGCCGGCGCCTTCCTCGGCGCCGAGGCGGCCCACCCCGCGCTCCCCGGCGGCGACGAGGAGCCCACCGCCGGTCACCGGGCCCGGCTCCGCCAGGCCGCCGCCGCCGGGGTGGCGCTCCGCAACGGGCTCGCACTGCTGGGGATCCACGCGCCCGAGCACCTCTGAGCCCACCGACCCACCCGCACCACCGAAGGAGTACCCCGCCGTGAGCCGATCCGCCCACCCCGCCGGCCCCCGGCACGGCGACGTGCTGCCCGAAGGGCACTACGCCGCCCCGCCCGCCGACCTCAACGACCTCGACCCGCACGTCTGGGCCCGTACCGTCGCCCGCGACGGCGACGGCGTCGTCACCGTCGGCGGGCTGCCGGTGACGCGGCTCGCCGAGGAGTTCGGCACCCCCGCCTACTTCCTCGACGAGGCGGACTTCCGGGCGCGCTGCCGCGCCTGGACCGACGCCTTCGAGGGCGCGGACGTCTTCTACGCCGGCAAGGCGTTCCTGTCCCGCGCCGTCGTGCGCTGGCTGCGCGAGGAGGGGCTGAACCTCGACGTCTGCTCCGGCGGCGAGCTGGCGACCGCGCTGGCCGCCGGGATGCCGGCCGAGCGGATCGCGATGCACGGCAACAACAAGAGCCCGGCCGAGATCGAACGGGCCGTGGAGGCCGGCGTCGGGCGGATCGTGCTGGACTCGTACCAGGAGATCGTCCGCGTGGCGCACGCGGCCGAGCGGCTCGGCCGCCGCCAGCGGGTGCAGATCCGGGTGACGGTGGGCGTGGAGGCGCACACCCACGAGTTCATCGCCACCGCCCACGAGGACCAGAAGTTCGGCCTCGCGCTCGCCGACGGCCAGGCGGCCGAGGCGGTACGGCGGGTGCTGGGGCTGGAGTCCCTGGAGCTGGCCGGCATCCACAGCCACATCGGCTCGCAGATCTTCGACATGGCCGGCTTCGAGGTCTCCGCCCGCCGCGTCGTCGGGCTGCTCTCCGAGATCCGCGACGAGCACGGGGTGGAGCTGCCCGAGATCGACCTCGGCGGCGGCCTCGGCATCGCGTACACCCCGGAGGACGACCCGAGCGAGCCGCACGAGATCGCCAAGGCGCTGCGCGACATCGTCTCGCGCGAGTGCTCCGCCGCGGGGCTGGCGATGCCGCGGCTGTCCGTGGAGCCGGGCCGGGCCATCGTCGGGCCCACGGCCTTCACGCTGTACGAGGTCGGGACGGTCAAGGAGCTGGCGGGGCTGCGTACGTACGTGAGCGTGGACGGCGGCATGTCGGACAACATCCGCACCGCGCTCTACGACGCCGAGTACTCGGTCGCGCTGGCCTCCCGCGCCTCCACCGCCGAGCCGATGCTCGCCCGCGTGGTCGGCAAGCACTGCGAGTCCGGCGACATCGTCGTACGGGACGCCTACCTGCCCGCCGACCTGGCCGCCGGGGACCTGCTCGCGGTGCCGGCCACCGGGGCGTACTGCCGCTCCATGGCGAGCAACTACAACCACGTGCCGCGCCCGCCCGTGGTGGTGGCGGCGGACGGCGCGGCGCGGGAGATCGTGCGGCGGGAGACGGAGGAGGACCTGCTGCGGCTCGACGTCGGCTGAGGGCACGAAGCCGCATCTCAGGCCGCAAACGCTACGTCTCGGCATCCGGACAGGGCCTCGCAAACGCCCCCCGCTGCGTGAGACTGGAATCGCCCATCACCGGTGCACGTGAGGAACGAGGTCATATGAGCGAGAGGCGTCCGCTGAAGGTGGCGCTCCTGGGCTGCGGGTCCGTCGGTTCCGAGGTCGCGCGCATCATGACGGCGAACGCCGCCGACCTCGCCGCCCGGATCGGCGCCCCGGTCGAGCTGGCGGGCGTCGCGGTGCGGCGCACGGGGGTGGAGCGGCCGGGGATCCCCGACGAGCTGGTCACCACGGACGCCACCGCGCTGGTCAAACGGGGCGACGTCGACGTCGTCATCGAGCTGATCGGCGGCCTGGAGCCGGCCCGTACGCTCATCACCACCGCCTTCGAGCACGGCGCCAGCGTCGTCACCGGCAACAAGGCCCTCCTCGCCGAGGACGGCCCCAGCCTCTACGCCGCCGCCGCGAGCCGCGGCGTCGACCTCTACTACGAGGCCGCCGTCGCCGGCGCCATCCCGCTCGTCCGCCCGCTGCGCGAGTCGCTGGCCGGCGACCGGGTCGACCGGGTGCTCGGCATCCTCAACGGCACCACCAACTTCATCCTCGACCGCATGGACACCTCCGGCGCCGGCTACGCCGAGGCGCTGGAGGAGGCCACGGCGCTCGGCTACGCCGAGGCCGACCCCACCGCCGACGTCGAGGGCTACGACGCCGCCGCCAAGGCCGCGATCCTCGCCGGCATCGCCTTCCACACCCGGGTCCGCCTCGACGACGTGCACCGCCAGGGCATCACCGAGATCACCGCTGCCGACATGGCGTCGGCCACCCGGATGGGCTGTACGGTCAAGCTGCTTGCCATCTGCGAGCGCACGCCCGACGGCAGGTCCGTCACCGCGCGGGTGCACCCGGCGATGATCCCGCTGACGCACCCGCTGGCCTCCGTCCGCGAGGCGTACAACGCCGTCTTCGTCGAGGCCAGCGCGGCCGGTCAGCTGATGTTCTACGGCCCGGGCGCCGGCGGCGCGCCCACGGCCAGCGCCGTGCTGGGCGACCTGGTCGCGGTCTGCCGGCACCGGCTCAGCGGCGGCAGCGGGCCGGGGGAGAGCGCGTACACGCAGCTGCCGGTGGCGCCGCCGGACGAGGTCGTCACGCGGTACCACATCAGCCTGGACGTGGCCGACCGGGCGGGCGTGCTCGCCCATGTGGCCGCCGTCTTCGCCGAACACGACGTGTCGATCGACACGGTCCGGCAGCAGGGCAAGGATGGCGAGGCGTCGCTCGTGGTGGTCACGCACCGGGCGACGGACGCCGCGCTGGCGGCCACGGTCGAGGCGCTGCGGAGGCTGGAGACCGTACGCGGCGTGGCCAGCACCATGCGGGTCGAAGGGGAGTGACGTAAGGAATGGACGCAGTGATCGACGAACCGCGACGTGACATCAGCGACTCCGTCGCGCGGCCGGCACCCGCGTGGCGCGGCGTCATCGAGGAGTACCGCGACCGGCTGCCGGTCCACGGGACGACCCCGGTGGTGACGCTCCGTGAGGGCGGGACCCCGCTGGTGCCGGCCGGGGTGCTCAGCGAGCGCACCGGGTGCGACGTGCACCTGAAGGTGGAGGGCGCCAACCCCACCGGGTCCTTCAAGGACCGCGGGATGACGATGGCGATCTCCGTCGCCAAGGAGGCCGGCGCGCGGGCCGTGATCTGCGCCTCCACCGGCAACACCTCGGCCTCCGCCGCCGCGTACGCGGTACGGGCCGGGCTGACCTGCGCGGTGCTGGTGCCGCAGGGCAAGATCGCGCTGGGCAAGATGGGCCAGGCGCTGGTGCACGGGGCGCAGATCCTCCAGGTCGACGGCAACTTCGACGACTGCCTGACGCTCGCCCGGCGGCTCAGCGAGAAGCACCCGGTGGCGCTGGTGAACTCCGTCAACCCCGCGCGGGTCGAGGGCCAGAAGACCGCCGCCTTCGAGGTGGTGGACGCGCTCGGGGACGCGCCGGACATCCACGTGCTCCCGGTCGGCAACGCCGGCAACATCACCTCGTACTGGAAGGGCTACCGCGAGTACCGGGAGGACGGCCCCGCCACCCGCACCCCCCGCATGTGGGGCTACCAGGCGGCCGGCGCGGCGCCGATCGTGCGCGGCGAGCCGGTGAAGGACCCGAGCACCCTGGCCACCGCCATCCGCATCGGCAACCCGGCCTCGTGGGAGCTGGCGGAGCGGGCGCGCGACGAGTCCGGCGGGCTCATCGAGGCGGTCACCGACCGGCAGATCCTGCGGGCGTACAAGCTGCTGGCCGCGCAGGAGGGCGTCTTCGTCGAGCCCGCCTCGGCGGCGAGCGTCGCGGGGCTGCTCCAGGCCGTGGAGCTGGGCATGGTCGACCCCGGCCAGCGGATCGTCTGCACGGTCACCGGCAACGGGCTGAAGGACCCGGACTGGGCGGTGGCCGGCGCGCCGCAGCCCGTCGCCGTACCGGTGGACGCGGACGCGGCGGCGGAGCGGCTGGGGCTGGCCTGACCCCGGCCCGGCCCCGTACGGCCTTTCGGGTGTGTGCGCGGGCCGCGCATCGAGCGCCTCCTGTGCGCCCTATGTCGCAGGGGAACCCACCTTCGATAAGCTGGGGTTGAGCCCGCCGGTCGACTGTCCCGGGCACCCCTCTGGAAGACGTCCGTACCGTCCGGCCGCGCGCGCACGGCGCGTCCGCGGGGCGCCGGTCGGGCGCATCCGATGCCGAGCTGATTTCCCCCACCGCCCGGGGAGACCGGGTGAGAGCCACACAAGGAGAGTCACGCAAGCGATGGCCGGTCCAGCCTTCCGCGCCGCGCCCGTACGCGTCCGCGTGCCGGCGACCAGCGCCAACCTCGGCCCCGGCTTCGACACGTTCGGGCTCGCGCTCGGGCTGTACGACGACGTGGTGGTCCGGGTCGCCGAGTCCGGGCTGCACGTCGACATCGCCGGCGAGGGCGCCGACGACCTGCCCCGCGACGAGTCGCACCTGCTCGTACGGGCCATGCGCAGCGCGTTCGAGGCGCTGGGCGGGCAGCCGCGCGGGCTGGAGGTGGTGTGCGCCAACCGGATCCCGCACGGCCGCGGGCTCGGGTCGTCCGCCGCCGCGATCTGCGCCGGGATCATCGCCGCGCGGGCGGTGACGATCGGCGGCGCCGAGCGGCCGGGCGCCCTCGACACCGCGCCCGAGAAGACCGCGCTGCTGGAGCTGGCGACGGAGCTGGAGGGCCACCCCGACAACGTCGCGGCGTGCCTGCTCGGCGGCTTCACGCTGGCCTGGACGGACGACGGCACGGGCGGCGCCGGCGCGCTGCCCGGGCAGGCGCCCGCGCCGGCGGTACGGGCCATCCGGCTGGACCCGGCCGGGGGCGTCGTCCCGGTCGTCTTCGTGCCGGGCAACCCGCTGTCCACGGCGGAGGCCCGCGGGCTGCTGCCCCGTACCGTGCCGCACGCGGACGCGGCGCTGACCGCCGCCCGCGCGGCGCTGTTCGTCGAGGCGCTGACCAGGCGCCCCGAGCTGCTGCTGACGGCCACGGAGGACCGGCTGCACCAGGACTACCGGGCCGCCGCGATGCCGGAGAGCGCGGCGCTGGTGGCGCGGCTGCGGGCGGACGGCGTGCCGGCGGTGATCTCCGGCGCGGGGCCGACGGTGCTGGCGTTCGCGGAGGACGGGGCGGCCGAGAAGGTCGCGCTGTCGGCGGGCGACGGCTGGGCGGCGAACCGGCTGGACCTCGACCGGGAGGGGGCGAGCGTGCTCCCGCTGGCCTGACGGGCGGCGGCGGCCTGCCACGCGACATACGCGACCGGCCGTCGGCGCCGGGAGAGGGGGAATGTCTGCAGGATCCGATAGTGTTAACCTCAAGGCAGCACCAGCGCACCTCAGTCGTGGGATCCACTCAGTCGTGGGTTTCGACCCGGTCGCAGGACCGACCAGGATCAACACGGCCGTGCTGTGTGCTGGGGTCTCTCCGGGCCGCAGGGCCCGGGGGCCGGTCCCACAAGGGGATTACCCCAGCGGGGCAGCCTTTCTTCCGGGAGCCTTCCACATTGCCTGAGCAGCCTGCCGGTGCAGTGACGCTCCCGAATCGGCACCGCTGTCGTGCGTGACACCCACCCGAGTGCCCCGCATCACCAGCATGCCGACCCTGCACAGTCTTCACCGCCGTACGGCGGACTACCGCACCGACGCGGACCCGCGGACGCAAACGCACGGGCCGCAGCCGGAGAGCACGACCGGTCGCCGAGCCAGACAGGCCGACGCACCGCTCCAGGGAAGGACCCTTCGTGAGCGACACCACCGATCTGATGGGCGTCAACGCAGAGAACGCCGCCAGCCCAGCTTCTGGGGGTGCCTCCCAGCAGGAGACTGGGGGGGCTCCCGCAACCACCGCCGGTTCGACCAGGCGCCGTCGTGGCGCCGGCCTGGAGGGCATGGTCCTGGCGGAGCTCCAGCAGATCGCATCCGGCCTCGGGATCCGGGGCACCGCTCGGATGCGCAAGAGCCAGCTCATCGAGGTGATCAAGGAGAGGCAGGGCGCCGACGGCGGCAAGCCCGCCGAGGCCAAGGCCGAGAAGACCGCCGAGAAGACCGCGGACAAGGCGGGCGACAAGGCCGTCGACAAGGCCGTGGGCAAGCGCCGCGCCACCTCCCGGGCCCGTACCGGCGAGGTCGAGCAGGCCGAGCGCGCCGAGCAGCCGCAGGGCGCCGGCGGCAAGGACAGCGGCCGCAGGGACGAGGGCGACTCCCGGATCGACATCCCCGGCCAGCCCGCCAAGTCGCAGGACCAGCCCGGTGACGGGCAGCAGACCGCGGGCGGCGACCAGGGGGACCGGGCGGAGAAGGCCGACAGGCCCGACAAGGGCGGCGACGGCCGGCAGTCCGGCGGCGACGGCGGCAAGCAGTTCGGCGACGGCGGCCGGCAGAAGGGCGACCGCCAGGGCGGCGGGCGCCGGGACCGGCAGAACCGCCGCAACAAGGGCGACGACGGCGGCGGCCAGGGCGGTGGCGGCGGCCAGCAGAACCAGGGCGGCGGCCGGCAGCAACAGCAGCAGGACGACGACTACGAGGGCGGCCGGCGCGGCCGCCGGGGCCGCTACCGCGACCGCCGCGGGCGCCGCGGGCGCGAGGACTTCAGCGAGCCGCAGATCGCCGAGGACGACGTCCTGATCCCGGTCGCCGGGATCCTCGACATCCTCGACAACTACGCCTTCGTCCGCACCTCCGGCTACCTCCCCGGCCCCAACGACGTGTACGTGTCGCTGGCCCAGGTGCGCAAGAACGGCCTGCGCAAGGGCGACCACGTCACGGGCGCCGTGCGCCAGCCCCGCGAGGGCGAGCGCCGGGAGAAGTTCAACGCGCTGGTCCGGCTCGACTCCGTCAACGGCCAGGGGCCGGAACAGAGCCGCGGGCGCGCGGAGTTCGGCAAGCTCACCCCGCTCTACCCGCAGGACCGGCTGCGGCTGGAGAGCGACCCGGGCACGCTGACGCCGCGGATCATCGACCTCGTCTCGCCCATCGGCAAGGGGCAGCGCGGGCTGATCGTGGCGCCGCCGAAGACCGGCAAGACGATGATCCTCCAGTCCATCGCCAACGCGATCACCACCAACAACCCCGAGTGTCACCTGATGGTCGTCCTCGTCGACGAGCGGCCGGAAGAGGTCACCGACATGCAGCGGTCGGTGAAGGGCGAGGTCATCTCCTCGACCTTCGACCGCCCGGCGGAGGACCACACCACGGTCGCCGAGCTGTCCATCGAGCGGGCCAAGCGCCTGGTCGAGCTGGGCCACGACGTCGTCGTGCTGCTCGACTCGATCACCCGGCTCGGCCGCGCGTACAACCTGGCGGCGCCCGCCTCCGGCCGCATCCTGTCCGGCGGCGTGGACTCCACCGCGCTCTACCCGCCGAAGAGGTTCTTCGGCGCCGCGCGGAACATCGAGGACGGCGGCTCGCTGACCATCGTGGCCACCGCGCTCGTCGAGACCGGCTCGCGCATGGACGAGGTCATCTTCGAGGAGTTCAAGGGCACCGGAAACCTGGAGCTCAAGCTGGACCGCAAGCTCTCGGACAAGCGCATCTTCCCCGCGGTCGACGTGGACGCCTCCGGCACCCGCAAGGAGGAGATCCTGATGGGCGGCGAGGAGCTGGCCATCGTCTGGAAGCTCCGCCGGGTGCTGCACGCGCTGGACCAGCAGCAGGCCATGGAGCTGCTGCTGGACAAGATGAAGCAGACCAAGAGCAACGCCGAGTTCCTGCTCCAGATCCAGAAGACCACGCCCACGCCGAACGGCGACTAGCTCCGGGCCTCGCGCCGGGCCCACGCGAACCGGTGCAGGTCAGGGACTTATCAGGGCAAAAGCCTCTCCCCGGAACGGGGGGAGGCTTTTGCGCGTTCACCTAGACGTGTGTAACCCTTTTAGGTGATCCCTGTCGGGGAATGTGGGGAAAAGTTTGGACCTGCCCGCGGCGCGTCAGGGACCTGAGCGGCCGAGGTGAGGAGCCGATGGCGGAACCGTACGCGGCCGGGGATCCCGGCCGGCGACCGCGCAGCCCCCGCCGCAAGGCGGTCCTCGCCGCGGTCTGGGTGCTCGTCGGGGCCGTGATCCTCGGCGGCGCCGGGCTCACGTACCTCTACTTCCGCCTCAACGGCAACCTGACCAGCGTCGACCTGGACGCCAAGCTGGGCGGCGACCGGCCCGAGGACCTGCCCGGCGGCTCCATGGACATCCTCGTCCTCGGCTCCGACTCCCGGGCCGGCGAGAACGCCGAATACGGCCGCGACGGCGGCGGCGCCCGCTCCGACACCGCGATGATCGTGCACGTCTACGAGGACCGGAAGCGCGCCAGCGTCGTCAGCATCCCCCGCGACACCCTCGTCGACCGCCCGGAGTGCGAGCGGGACGGCGGCGGCACCGCCCCGGCCGCCGAGCGGGCCATGTTCAACGAGTCGTACTCCGTCGGCGGCCCGGCCTGCACCGTCAAGACCGTGGAGAAGATGACCGGGGTGCGCATGGACCACTTCGTCGAGGTGGACTTCAGCGGCTTCAAGCGGCTGATCGACCAGCTCGGCGGGGTCGAGGTCACCACCCGCCAGGACATCGACGACCCCGACAGCCACCTCGACCTCAAGGCCGGCACGCACACCCTGGACGGCGAGCAGGCGCTCGGTCTGGTACGGACCCGCAAGGGCGTCGGCGACGGCAGCGACCTGGGCCGGATAGAGCTCCAGCAGGTGTTCGTCAGGGCGCTGGTGCAGCGGATCGGCGAGATCGACCTGCTGACCAGCCCGGCGAAGCTGATCGGCCTCGCCGACACCGCCACCGAGTCGATCACCACCGACGAGGACCTGGCCTCGGTGAACGAGCTGCGCCGGCTGGCCGAGAGCCTGGGCGGCATAGGGCCGGACGACCTGCAGATGGTGACCCTCCCGGTGACGTACGACGCGCAGGACCGCAACCGCGTGGTGCCGCTGGAGAAGGAGTCCGCGCAGGTCTGGGAGGCGCTGCGGGACGACCGGCGGATACCCGGGTCCGCGCTGAAGGACACCGCGGGCGCCCGGGCGGGCCAGGACCGCGTGGTCACCGCCCCGCCGCCGGCCGCACCGGACGCGCCGCCGGAGGTCGCGCCCCGCGGCGGCGCGCAGGCGGCGGCGCCGTAGGCGGAGAGCGGCCCGGGACGGGACGTGGAATAAAGCGGGCCCGCGACCCGTTTTGGCCAGCACGACCGGTCCTCGTAGACTGGTACGTCGGTCCCGGTTCACGTGACGCAGCCCGCGGAGCGACCCGGAGCCCTCCCGAACCTAGGAGAATCCCTTGAAGCGCGACATCCACCCGGAGTACGTGGAGACCCAGGTCAGCTGCACCTGTGGTAACTCGTTCACCACCCGGAGCACCGTCACCTCCGGCACCATCCGCGCGGACATCTGCTCCGCGTGCCACCCGTTCTACACGGGCAAGCAGAAGATCCTCGACACCGGTGGCCGCGTGGCCCGCTTCGAGGCCCGCTTCGGCAAGCAGGCCGCGGCGAAGAAGTAGCCCGTCCGCGTGCGCCGGGCCGGCCGCCTTCGATGAGGGCGGACCGGGCCGGCGCACGTTTTTCGTCCCGTCCGGCCGCCCGCCCCCGCCCGCCGACCGGTCTGCTACCTCCCCTACGGAGCACCCCACGATGTTCGAGGTCGTCAAGGATCTCATCGGCGAGCACGCCGCCCTGGAGCAGCAGCTCGCCGACCCCGGCGTGCACGCCGACCAGCGCCGCGCCACCAGGCTCAACAAGCGCTACGCCGAGCTGGCCCCGATCGTCGCCGCCTACCGCGCCTGGGAGCGCGCTCGAGAGGACGCCGCCACCGCCCGGGAGCTGGCCGCCGAGGACCCGGAGTTCGCGGCCGAGGCCAAGAGCCTGGAGCGGGAGCGGGAGGAGCTGACCGAGCGGCTGCGGCTGCTGCTCGTGCCGCGCGACCCCAGCGACGAGAAGAACGTCATCCTGGAGGTCAAGGCCGGCGAGGGCGGCGAGGAGTCCGCGCTCTTCGCCGGCGACCTGCTGCGGATGTACCTGCGCTACGCCGAGCGGCAGGGCTGGAAGACGGAGCTGCTGGACGCCAACGAGTCCGACCTCGGCGGCTACAAGGACGTCTCGGTCTCCGTGAAGCTGAAGGGCGCGCCCGCCGAGCCCGGCGCGGGCGTGTGGGCGCGGCTGAAGTACGAGGGCGGCGTGCACCGCGTGCAGCGGGTGCCGGCCACCGAGTCGCAGGGCCGGATCCACACCTCCGCGGCCGGCGTGCTGGTGCTGCCGGAGGCCGAGGACGTCGACGAGGTCGAGATCGGCCCCAACGACCTGCGCGTCGACGTCTACCGCTCCTCGGGGCCCGGCGGCCAGTCCGTCAACACGACGGACTCCGCGGTACGCATCACGCACCTGCCCACCGGCATCGTGGTGTCCTGCCAGAACGAGAAGAGCCAGCTGCAGAACCGGGAGCAGGCGATGCGTATCCTGCGGGCGAGGCTGCTCGCCGAGGCGCAGGAGGAGGCCGAGAAGGAGGCGGCGGACGCGCGCCGCAGCCAGGTGCGTACGGTGGACCGGTCGGAGCGCGTCCGCACGTACAACTTCCCGGAGAACCGCATCTCCGACCACCGGGTCGGGTTCAAGGCGTACAACCTCGACCAGGTGCTCGACGGGGAGTTGGACGCCGTGATCCAGGCCTGCGTGGACGCGGACGCCGCGGCCAAGCTCGCGGACGCCGGCTGACCACCGCTCGCGGATACGCCGTAAGGGACCGGAGGGAACGTGAACCTGCTGCTCGTCGAAGTGGCCCAGGCCACGCGGCGGCTCGCCGACGCCGGCGTGCCCTCCCCGCGCTTCGACGCGGAGGAGCTGGCGGCCTACGTCCACGGCGTGCCCCGCGGCGAGTTGCACCGCGTCGCCGACGCCGACTTCGACGCCCGCTACTGGGAGGCCGTCGCCCGCCGCGAGGCCCGCGAGCCGCTCCAGCACATCACCGGCGTCGCCTACTTCCGCTATCTGGAACTCCAGGTGGGCCCCGGCGTGTTCGTCCCGCGGCCGGAGACCGAGTCCGTGGTGGACTGGGCCATAGCGGCGGTGCGCGCGATGGACGTGGTCGAGCCGCTGATCGTCGACCTGTGCACCGGCTCCGGCGCCATCGCGCTGGCCATGGCGCAGGAGGTGCCGCGGGCCGCCGTGCACGCCGTCGAGCTGGAGGAGACGGCGCTCGGCTGGGCGCGCAAGAACGCCGCGCACAACGACGGCGGCGCCCGCGTCGTGCTGCACCATGGAGACGCGCGCACCGCGCTGCCCGAGCTGAACGGCCAGGTCGACCTGGTCGTCAGCAACCCGCCGTACATCCCGCTGACCGAGTGGGAGCACGTCGCCCCGGAAGCCCGCGACCACGACCCGCAGGCCGCGCTCTTCTCCGGCGAGGACGGCCTCGACCTCATCCGCGGTCTGGAGGCCGCCGCGAGACGGCTGCTGCGCCCCGGCGGGGTGGTGGTCGTCGAGCACGCCGACACCCAGGGCGGCCAGGTGCCGTGGCTCTTCCCCGAGGAACGCGGCTGGGCGGACGCCGCCGACCACCCCGACCTCAACAACCGGCCTCGATTCGCGACCGCCCGCAGGGTCCGTACCTGAGAAGGAGATTGACATGGCACGGCGCTACGACTGCAGCGATGCGGCCGATCGCAGGACCGGGCTGCGCGAGGCCGCGTCCGCCGTCCGCCGCGGCGAGCTGGTCGTCCTGCCCACCGACACCGTCTACGGCATCGGCGCCGACGCCTTCGCCGACGAGGCGGTGGCGGCGCTGCTGGACGCCAAGGGCCGCGGCCGCAACATGCCCACGCCGGTGCTGATCGGCTCGCCGAACACGCTGCACGGCCTGGTCAAGGACCTCAGCGAGGAGGCGTGGGAGCTGATCGACGCCTTCTGGCCGGGCGCGCTGACCGTCGTCGCCACCCACCAGCCGTCGCTGACCTGGGACCTGGGCGAGACCCGCGGCACGGTGGCGGTGCGCATGCCGCTGCACCCGGTGGCGCTCGAACTGCTCAAGGAGGTCGGCCCGATGGCCGTCTCCAGCGCCAACCTCACCGGCCACCCCGCCCCGCAGGAGTGCGACGCCGCGCAGGAGATGCTGGGCGAGTCCGTCTCGGTCTACCTCGACGGCGGCCCGACGCCCGCCGCGGTGCCGTCCTCGATCGTCGACATCACCGGCCGCACGCCGGTGCTGCTGCGCGAGGGCGCGGTGACCGCGGAGCAGCTGCGCGAGGTCGCGGGCGGGCTTGAGGTCGCCAGTTGACCGCGCCCGAAGGGCGCACGGGGGATATACAGGGATTCCGGATCCTCCACGTCAGCACCGGCAACGTCTGCCGCTCGCCGATCACCGAGCGGCTGACGCGGCATGCCCTCGACGTCCGCCTCGGCCCCCGGCCGGCGGCGGGCATCGCCGTGGAGAGCGCGGGCACCTGGGGCCACGAGGGCGCGCCGATGGAGGCGCACGCCGCGACGGTGCTGCGCGAGTCGGGGGCGGACCCGGACGGGTTCGCGGCCCGCGAGCTGCGCGACGAGCACGTGATCCGGGCGGATCTGGTGCTGACCGCGACCCGGGACCACCGGGCGCAGGTGATCTCCATGGGGCACTCCGCCGGGCTGCGCACGTTCACGCTCAAGGAGTTCGCCCGGCTGGTACGGGCCATAGACGCCGCGACGCTGCCGCCCGCCCGCGAGGGGCCGGTGGCGCGGGCGCACGCGCTGGTGCGGGCCGCGGCGGCGCTGCGCGGCTGGCTGCTGGCCCCCAGCCCGGCCGCGGACGAGGTGTACGACCCGTACGGGGCGCCGGTGCCGTACTTCCGGCGTATCGGCGACGAGATCGGGCAGGCGCTCGATCCGGTGGTGACGGCGCTCACGGGCGTGCCGGCGGCCACGGCCGGATAGCGGCCTGCCAGCGGCCGCACCGCGCCGGGCGCGCCGGCGGGGTCCGGCCGGATAATGGCCGGATGCAACCGCTCGGACGCCTCGCGGGTCTCCTTCTGTACGGGCCCGGGCGGGCCTTCACACCCGTACCGGAGAACGCCGGGCCCGCGGGCGGGCTAATGTGTGTGGCTGAACGGAACAGCGAAACCTCTGGGGCAGCTTGTGCGTGAATACCTGCTGACGCTGTGCATCGCAGCCGCTGTCACGTATCTGCTGACCGGCCCGGTGCGGAAGTTCGCGATCGCGGCCGGCGCGATGCCGGAAATCCGGGACCGTGACGTGCACAGCGAGCCGACGCCGAGACTGGGCGGCATCGCCATGTTCGGCGGGATGTGCGCCGCGCTGCTCGTCGCGTCGCAGTTGCAGGCCTTCGAGCGGGTCTTCGAGCTCAACGAGCCGAAGGCGCTGCTGTCCGGGGCCGCGCTGATCTGGCTGATCGGCGTGCTGGACGACAAGTGGGGCGTGGACGCCCTGCTCAAGCTGGGCGCGCAGATGATCGCCGCGGGCGTCATGGTGCTCCAGGGCCTGACGATCCTGTGGATCCCGGTCCCGGGCGTGGGCACGGTGGTGCTGACGCCGATGCAGGGCACGCTGCTGACCGTCGCGCTCGTCGTGATCTCGATCAACGCCGTGAACTTCGTGGACGGCCTCGACGGGCTGGCCGCCGGCATGGTGGGCATCGCCTCGGCGGCGTTCTTCATGTACGCGTACCGGATCTGGTTCGGCTACGGCATCGAGGCCGCCGCCCCCGCCGCGCTGTTCTCCGCCGTGCTGCTGGGCATGTGCGTCGGCTTCCTGCCGCACAACGTGCACCCCGCGCGGATCTTCATGGGCGACTCCGGCTCGATGCTGCTGGGCCTGGTGCTGGCCGCCGGGGCGATCTCCATCACCGGCCAGGTGGACCCGGACTCGCTGAAGGTCTTCGCCGGCAGCGAGAAGCAGGCGGTGCGCTCGACGGTGCCGGTGTTCATCCCGCTGGTGCTGCCGCTGACGATCCTGGCCATCCCGATGCTGGACCTGGTGCTGGCCGTCGTACGGCGCACCTGGCGCGGCCAGTCGCCGTTCGCGGCCGACCGCGGGCATCTGCACCACCGGCTGCTGGAGATGGGCCACTCGCACATGCGGGCCGTGCTCCTCATGTACTTCTGGTCGGCGCTGGTCGCGTTCGGGATGGTGGCCTTCTCGGTGCAGGCCGACAACGTGTGGGTGGTGCTGGTGGCGGTGGGCCTGAGCGCCGCCGGGCTGGTGCTGTTGCTGCTGCCGCGGTTCGCCCCGAAGACGCCGTCGTGGGCCGACAGGCTGGTGCCGCCGCGCTACCGGCGCCCGCGGCCCGGCGGCGGTTCCGGCGGCGGGCGGGGCGGCGGCCCCGGCGCGGGTACGGACCCGCCGGGCGGCCCGGCGCCGGCCGGCGGGACCGCCGCGAACGGGACGGGCGGGGCAAAGGGTTCACAGGAGCACGAGCTGGTGCCCGCCGGGATCAGCGGCTCCACCGCCGTGGGGGAGCGGTCCCGGTGGCGGCGCGCGGGACATTGACCCCTTAGCAGGCATATCTCCTGGTGAGCGGGATAACGCGGCCGAGATGGCCCCCTTCGTGTGACGGGCGGCACACTTCCCGAGTAAAGCTCGGGTCAAGATGCTTGTGATACCGTTCACGAGAACCCGGTGCAGAGCCGAAGGACCGTAGTGCGACGGTTCTCTGGCGCGATGCCCCGTCAAGCGGTGCACTCGCTCCGGGGACGTGCTCGTCACCGTCGACCAGTTGCTCCCGACTCCCGCCGGAGACTCCTCATATGCAGGTCAACGACGCCCGGATCCTCCGTGGCGCCGCGATCCCGACCGCCCTCGCCGGCGTCGTCGCGAGTGTCGTCAGTTCACTCGTGGCCGGCGTGAAGGGCGGTGTGGGAGCCGCCGCAGCCACCGTGGTGGTCCTCGCCTTCTTCGGTCTCGGTCTCTTCGCACTGCAGCACTTCTCCCGCAAGCACCCCGAACTGTTCATGGGAATCGCGCTGCTGACCTACACCACCCAGATCCTGCTGCTCGCGGTCGTGATGGGGCTGTTCAAGGACACGACGCTCTTCAGCACCCGGGCCTTCGGGCTCACCGTGCTCGCCGCGGCGCTGGTGTTCACCGCCGCCATGGGACGTACCCACTTCCGGCTGAAGATGCCGTACGTGGAGCCGGAGCGAGCCGCCGGAGCGGGTGAACAGCGCTCCGGCAGTACCACCGAGGCCGGGCGATGAGGGGCGCCGCCCGAGCGGTGATCCGCTACTGCTATCGTCCCCGTGCCGCGCCGGTGCGCGCGTGCGCCGTGGGCCGCAGGGCCGCACCGCACCCCGCCGGCCGGATCCCGTCCTGTCACGTACCGCTCTCCAGCGGTGCACAACGCCGACACATTGAGGTTGCCGTAGCCATGCGTCACACCGAAGGAGCTCGCCGGTGAGTGCTGCTGATACGACGCTCGCTTTCGACGCGAGTTGCAAGATCTTCGTTGACGGCGGTTGCGGCTTCCAGTCCCCCGGCCTGCACTCGTTCGTCTTCAAGCCGATGTTCGAGATCGGCGGCTTCGAGTTCAACAAGCCGATCCTGCTGGCGCTGATCACGACCGCGCTGCTGTGCCTCTTCTTCTGGAAGGCGTTCGCCACCCCGAAGGTCGTCCCGGGCAAGCTGCAGATGGTCGCCGAGTCCGGCTACGACTTCGTGCGCCGCGGCATCGTCTACGAGACCATCGGCAAGAAGGAGGGCGAGAAGTGGGTGCCGCTGCTGGTCTCCCTCTTCTTCTTCGTCTGGCTGATGAACCTCTGGTCGATCATCCCGCTCGCCCAGTTCCCGGTGACCTCGATCATCGCCTTCCCGGCGGCGCTGGCGATCCTGGTCTGGGTGACCTGGATGACCCTGACCTTCAAGCGGCACGGCTTCGTCGGCGGGTTCAAGAACCTCACCGGCTACGACAAGTCGCTCGGTGCGGTGCTGCCGCTGGTCATGCTGATCGAGTTCTTCTCGAACGTGCTCGTGCGGCCGTTCACGCACGCGGTCCGGCTCTTCGCCAACATGTTCGCCGGCCACCTGCTGCTGGTGATGTTCACGATCGCCACCTGGTTCTTCATGAACGACCTGGGCTTTGCGTTCGCGCCGTTCGCCTTCGGCCTGGTCATCGTGATGATCGTCTTCGAGCTGTTCATCCAGGCCGTGCAGGCGTACGTGTTCGTCGTGCTGACGGCCAGCTACATCTCCGGTGCCCTCGAAGAGGCGCACTGAGACCCCCGTACCACCCGCACACCCCCCCATTCGTCCGGTGGCCAACCCCCACCGGTTCGGCAGAAGAGAAGGAAGAAAGCACATGGCTGCGATGGAGACCCTGGCCGCGATCGAAGGCAGCGTCGACTCGATCGGTTACGGCCTCGCCGCGATCGGCCCCGGTGTCGGCATCGGTTACATCTTCGGTAACGGCGTGCAGGCCATGGCCCGCCAGCCCGAGGCCGTCGGCCTGATCCGGCAGAACATGATTCTGGGCTTCGCCTTCTGTGAGGCGCTCGCCCTCATCGGCATCGTCATGCCGTTCGTGTACTGATCAGCCTCTTTCCGACGAAAGGCACCGATGTGAATCTCCTGCAGATCGCGGCGGAGGAGGAGCAGAACCCGCTCGTCCCGCCGATGCCGGAACTCGTCATCGGCCTGATCGCCTTCCTGATCGTCTTCGCGCTGCTGGCCAAGAAGCTCCTGCCGCGCATCAACGAGGTGCTCGAGGAGCGGCGCGCGGCCATCGAGGGCGGCATGGAGAAGGCCGAGGCCGCCCAGATCGAGGCGGAGCAGACGCTGGACCAGTACAAGGCCCAGCTCGCCGAGGCCCGGCACGAGGCCAACCGGCTGCGCGAGGAGGCTCGCGAGCAGGGTGCGGCCCTCATCGCCGAGATGCGGGCCGAGGGCCAGCGGCAGCGTGAGGAGATCATCGCCGCCGGTCACGCCCAGGTCGAGGCCGACAAGAAGGCCGCCTCGCTGGCGCTGCGCCAGGACGTCGGCACGCTCGCCACCGACCTGGCCGGCCGGCTGGTCGGCGAGTCCCTGGAGGACCACGCCCGGCAGAGCCGGGTCGTCGACCGGTTCCTGGACGAGCTGGAGGCCCAGGCCGCCGGCCAGTCCGGGACGAAGGCCGAGGCCGGGGCATGAACGGGGCGAGCCGCGAGGCGCTGGCCGCCGCCCGGGAACAGCTCGACGCGCTGACCGACAGCACCTCGGTCGACGCGGCCGCGCTGGCCGGGGAGCTGGCCGCCGTGACCGCGCTGCTGGACCGCGAGGTGACGCTGCGGCGGGCGCTGACCGACCCGGCGCAGCCCGGCGAGGCCAAGGCCGAGCTGGTCGGCCGGGTCCTCGGCGGGCAGCTCGGCGGCCAGGCCGCCGACCTGGTCGCCGGGATGGTACGGGCCCGCTGGTCGCGCGCGCGTGACCTGGTCGACGTGCTCGAAGAGCTCGCCGACACCGCGGACCTCACCGCCGCGCAGCGCGCGGGGCAGCTGGACGACGTCGAGGACGAGCTGTTCCGGTTCGGCCGGATCGTCTCCGCCGACAAGCAGCTGCGCGGTGCGCTCACCGACCGGGTGGGCACCGGCGCCGCCAAGGCCGAGCTGCTGCACTCGCTGCTGGGCGGCCGGGCGAACCCGGTCACCGAGCGGCTGGTCGTCCGGCTCGTGGAGCGGCCGCGGGGCCGTAGCCTGGAAGGGGGCCTGGAGGCCCTGTCCAAGCTCGCCGCGGAGCGCCGGGACCGGATGGTCGCCGTCGTGTCCACCGCAGTGCCGCTCAGCGACGGGCAGAAGGAGCGCCTGGGCGCCGCGCTGTCCCGGCTGTACGGCCGGGACATGCACCTGAACCTGGACGTGGACCCCGGGGTCCTCGGCGGGATCTCGGTGCGGGTGGGCGACGAGGTCATCAACGGCTCCGTCGCCGACCGCCTCGACGAGGTGAAGCGCGGCATGGCGGGCTGACGGTCACCGGCCGTCACACACCAACTCCAGAGCATCACAGCGGCCCGAGTTGGGCCGTGGACGCAAGAACTTACGGGCCCAACAAGGAGAGCAGGGAACCCAGATGGCGGAGCTCACGATCCGGCCGGAGGAGATCCGGGACGCGCTGGAGAGCTATGTCCAGTCGTACCAGCCGGACGCGGCCTCGCGCGAAGAGGTCGGCACGGTATCGCAGGCCATGGACGGTATCGCCAAGATCGAGGGGCTGCCCTCGGCGATGGCGAACGAGCTGCTGAAGTTCGAGGACGGCACCCTCGGCCTCGCCCTCAACCTGGAGGAGCGGGAGATCGGTGCGGTCGTCCTCGGCGAGTTCAGGGGCATCGAGGAGGGGCAGTCGGTCACCCGTACCGGCGAGGTCCTCTCCGTGCCGGTCGGCGACGGTTACCTGGGCCGGGTCATCGACCCCCTGGGCAACGCGGTGGACGGCCTCGGTGAGATCGCCACCGAGGGGCGCCGTGCGCTGGAGCTGCAGGCCCCCACGGTCATGCAGCGCAAGTCGGTGCACGAGCCGATGGAGACCGGCTACAAGGCCGTCGACGCGATGACCCCCATCGGCCGCGGCCAGCGCCAGCTGATCATCGGTGACCGGCAGACCGGCAAGACCGCCCTCGGCATCGACACGATCATCAACCAGCGCGACAACTGGCGCTCCGGCGACCCGAGCAAGCAGGTCCGCTGCATCTACGTGGCGATCGGCCAGAAGGGCTCCACCATCGCCAGCGTGCGCGGCGCGCTGGAGGAGGCCGGCGCCCTGGAGTACACCACGATCGTGGCGGCCCCGGCGTCCGACCCGGCGGGCTTCAAGTACCTGGCCCCCTACACCGGCTCGGCCATCGGCCAGCACTGGATGTACCAGGGCAAGCACGTCCTGATCATCTTCGACGACCTGTCCAAGCAGGCCGAGGCGTACCGCGCCGTGTCGCTGCTGCTGCGCCGCCCGCCGGGCCGCGAGGCGTACCCCGGCGACGTCTTCTACCTGCACTCCCGGCTGCTGGAGCGCTGCGCCAAGCTCTCCGACGAGATGGGCGCCGGCTCGATGACGGGCCTGCCGGTCATCGAGACCAAGGCCAACGACGTGTCGGCGTACATCCCGACCAACGTGATCTCCATCACCGACGGCCAGTGCTTCCTGGAGTCCGACCTGTTCAACTCGGGCCAGCGCCCGGCGCTGAACGTCGGCATCTCCGTCTCCCGCGTCGGCGGCGCCGCCCAGCACCGGGCGATCCGGCAGGTCTCCGGCCGGCTGAAGCTCGACCTGGCGCAGTTCCGCGAGCTGGAGGCGTTCGCCGCCTTCGGCTCCGACCTGGACGCCGCCTCCAAGGCGGCCCTGGAGCGGGGCCAGCGGATGATGGAGCTGATGAAGCAGGCGCAGTACGCGCCCTTCCCCACCGAGGACCAGGTCGTCTCCGTGTGGTCCGGCACCAACGGCATCCTGGACGACGTGCCCGTTGCGGACGTCAAGCGTTTCGAGCGCGAGCTGCTGGACCACCTGCACCGCGAGCAGAAGGACCTGCTCACGGGCATCCGCGAGGGCGGCAAGATGGGCGACGAGACCATCGAGGCGCTGCGCGAGGCGGTCGAGTCCTTCAAGCGGCAGTTCGAGACCTCGGACGGCAAGCTGCTGGGCGAGGGCTGACCATGGGCGCCCAGATGCGGGTCTACAAGAGGCGGATCCGTAGCGTCTCTGCGACCAAGAAGATCACCCGGGCGATGGAGATGATCGCCGCCTCGCGCGTCGTCAAGGCGCAGCGCCAGGTGGCGGCCTCCACCCCCTACGCGACCGAGCTGACCAGCGCGGTCACGGCGGTGGCGGCGGGCTCCGGGACCAAGCACCCGCTGACCACCGAGGTGGAGCGCCCCGTCCGGGCCGCGGTGCTGATGATCACCAGCGACCGCGGGCTGGCCGGCGGCTACAACTCCAACGCCATCAAGCAGACCGAGGCGCTGACCAACCGGCTGACCGGCGAGGGCCGGCAGGTCGACCACTACGTCGTCGGCCGCAAGGGCGTGTCCTACTTCGGCTTCCGCGGGCGGCCGGTGGCCGAGTCGTGGACCGGGTTCACGGACAACCCGACGTACGCCGACGCGAAGAAGGTGGCCGCGCCCCTCATCGACGCGCTGAACAAGGCGACCTCGGAGGGCGGCGTGGACGAGATCCACATCGTCTACACCGAGTTCCACTCGATGATGACGCAGACCGCGGTGGACAAGCGCCTGCTGCCGATCGTGTTCGAGAGGACCGCCGAGGAGTCGATGGAGGTCTTCGAGGAGGCGCGGAAGAAGGAGCAGGAGTACCAGGCGCTGTACGACTTCGAGCCGTCCGCGGACGGCGTGCTCGACGCGCTGCTCCCGCGGTACGTCGAGAGCCGGATCTACAACGCTCTGCTGCAGTCGGCCGCCTCCAAGCACGCCGCCACCCGGCGCGCGATGAAGTCGGCGACCGACAACGCCGAGGAGCTCATCAAGTCGCTCACACGGCTTGCCAACCAGGCCCGCCAGGCCGAAATCACCCAGGAAATCAGCGAGATCGTCGGTGGTGCGAACGCCCTGGCCGACGCCTCTGCGGGGAGTGACCGATAACCATGACCACTGCCACGACTGCCCCCGCGACCGGCACGGCGACCGGCCGCGTCGCGCGGGTCATCGGCCCGGTCGTCGACGTGGAGTTCCCCGTCGACGCGATGCCCGACATCTACAACGCGCTGACCGTCGAGGTCGCCGACCCCGCCAACGCGGGCGAGACCAAGGTGCTGACCCTGGAGGTCGCCCAGCACCTCGGCGAGGGTCTGGTCCGCGCCATCTCCATGCAGCCCACCGACGGCCTGGTCCGCCAGGCCCCGGTGACCGACACCGGCGAGGGCCTGACGGTCCCCGTCGGCGACGTCACCAAGGGCCGGGTGTTCAACACCCTGGGTGAGATCCTCAACGACGAGGTCGACGAGTCGGAGATCACCGAGCGCTGGGCGATCCACCGCAAGGCCCCGGCCTTCGACCAGCTCGAAGCCAAGACCGAGATGTTCGAGACCGGTCTGAAGGTCGTCGACCTGCTCACCCCGTACGTCAAGGGCGGCAAGATCGGCCTCTTCGGCGGCGCGGGCGTCGGCAAGACCGTGCTCATCCAAGAGATGATCATGCGTGTCGCCAAGCTGCACGAGGGCGTCTCCGTCTTCGCCGGCGTCGGCGAGCGCACCCGTGAGGGCAACGACCTGATCGAGGAGATGGCCGAGTCCGGCGTGCTCCCGCAGACCGCCCTGGTCTTCGGGCAGATGGACGAGCCGCCGGGCACCCGGCTGCGCGTCGCCCTGGCCGGCCTCACGATGGCGGAGTACTTCCGCGACGTGCAGAAGCAGGACGTGCTGTTCTTCATCGACAACATCTTCCGCTTCACCCAGGCCGGCTCGGAGGTCTCCACCCTGCTGGGCCGCATGCCCTCCGCGGTGGGCTACCAGCCGAACCTGGCCGACGAGATGGGTCTGCTCCAGGAGCGCATCACCTCCACCCGCGGTCACTCCATCACCTCGATGCAGGCGATCTACGTGCCCGCGGACGACTACACCGACCCGGCCCCGGCGACCACCTTCGCCCACCTGGACGCGACGACGGAGCTGTCCCGTCCGATCTCCGAGAAGGGCATCTACCCCGCGGTGGACCCGCTGGCCTCCACCTCCCGGGTGCTGGACCCGCGCTACATCGCGCAGGAGCACTACGAGTGCGCCACCCGGGTCAAGGCGATCCTGCAGAAGTACAAGGACCTCCAGGACATCATCGCCATTCTGGGTATGGACGAGCTGTCCGAGGAGGACAAGCTCACCGTCTCCCGGGCGCGCCGGATCGAGCGCTTCCTGTCGCAGAACACCCACGCGGCGAAGCAGTTCACCGGCCTCGACGGATCGGACGTGCCGCTGGACGAGTCGATCGCCGCGTTCAACGCGATCGCCGACGGCGAGTACGACCACTTCCCCGAGCAGGCGTTCTTCATGTGCGGTGGCCTGGAGGACCTGAAGGCCAAGGCCAAGGAGCTGGGCGTCTCCTGACGGGCGCGCCCAGGGTTTCCATTGGCTCCGAGCCAATCGGGGGCGGGGTTCGCCCCGCCCCGGCCCGCAAACCAGTTATTCTCTGCTAAACCCCAGTTGAGGAGCCACAGTGGCCGAGCTGCACGTCGAGTTGGTCGCCGCGGACCGTAGCGTCTGGTCCGGCGAGGCCACGCGAGTCATCGCGCGCACCCCGTCCGGCGACATCGGCATCATGCCCGGACACCAGCCGCTGCTCACCGTCCTCGTCTCCGGCCCGGTGACGATCCGCACCGCGGGCGGCAACGGCGACGGCACGGTCGTGGCGGCCGTGCACGGCGGCTTCATCTCCTTCGCGGACAACAAGCTCTCGCTGCTCGCCGAGATCGCCGAGCTCTCCGACGAGATCGACGTGGAGCGCGCGGAGCGCGCCCTGGAGCGGGCCAAGTCGGACACGGACGCGGAGGCGGAACGACGCGCGGAAGTACGGCTCCTGGCCGTGGCGGGCGTTCGCTGAGGCCACGCGAGAGGAGCGGCGAGGAGGTCTGTGGAGATGTTCCTCGCTTTGCTGCTGGCCGGGGCGGCGGTCGCGCTGCTGCTGCTCGGCCTCTTCCTCTTCGGACTGCGCCGCCGGCTCATCCAGCGGGCCGGCGGCACCTTCGACTGCAGCCTGCGCTGGGGCCCGAAGGCGGCCCGGCCCGGCAAGGGCTGGGCGTACGGCGTCGCCCGCTACAGCGGTGACGTCATCGAGTGGTTCCGCGTCTTCTCGTACGCGCCGAGGCCGCGCCGCGTGCTGCGGCGGGACGCCATCGAGGTGCTGGAGCGCCGGGCCCCCGCGGGCGAGGAGGAGCTGGCGCTGCTCTCCGACGCCGTCGTGCTGGCCTGCCGGCACGACGAGGACCGGATCGAGCTGGCGATGAGCGAGGACGCGCTCACCGGCTTTCTCGCCTGGCTGGAGGCGGCCCCGCCCGGCCAGCGCGTCAACGTGGCGTAGCGCGCGGAGGTCACTCGCTCGTGGGACGGGCGAAAGGGCCTGAACCCGGGAGGCGAGCGCACGTTGTCCGCCGTGGCGGTGGGGCGGTGGGTGCGCGTTGTCGTGCGTATCGGGTGCGTGCCGGTGTGGACGGGAAAGGGCCTGAACCCGGGGCGGGGAGGCGAGCGCACGCCGGATACCCCGGGCTCAGGCCCGTCTGAGGGTCGGGCTCTAGCCGAGACCGTTGTGGACCGCGGTCATCAGCTCGCCGTTCGCGGTGTCACCGCTCATCTCCCAGATGAACGCGCCGCCGAGGTTCTGGTTCTTGGCGTACGTCATCTTCCCGGCGATGGTCTGCGGGGTGTCGTAGCTCCACCACTGCTGGCCGCAGTGCGCGTACGCGGTGCCCGCGACGGTGCCGGAGACCGGGCACCTGTTCTTCAGCTCCTTGTAGTCGTCGATGCCCTGCTCGTACTTGCCGGGCGCCGGCCCGGTGGCGCTGCCGCCGGGTTCGGTCTGGGTCACGCCGGTCCAGCCGCGGCCGTAGAAGCCGATGCCGAGCAGCAGCTTCTCCGACGGGATGCCCATGCCCTTGAGCTTCTGGATCGCCGAGTCGGAGTTGAACTCCGGGATCGGGATGCCGGCGTACGACGTCAGCGGGGAGTGCGGGGCGGTGGGGCCCTGCGCGTCCCAGGCGCCGAAGAAGTCGTACGTCATGACGTTGTACCAGTCGACGTACTGCGCCGCGCCGGCGTAGTCGGCCTTGTCGATCTTGCCGCCGCCGGAGGCGTCGGCCGTGATGGCGGCGGTGAGCAGCTTGTCGGGGCCGAACTCGGCACGGAACGCCTGCATCATCTCGCGCATCACCGCGGGACCGCTGGTGTCGCAGGACAGGCCGCAGGCGTTGGGGTACTCCCAGTCGAGGTCGATGCCGTCGAACAGGCCCTGCCAGCGAGGGTCGTACACCAGGTCGTAGCAGGACTTGGCGAACGCGGCCGGGTTCTGCATGGCCTGGCCGAAGCCGCCGGACCAGGTCCAGCCGCCGAAGGACCAGAGGATCTTCAGGTGCGGGTGCTTCTTCTTCAGCTTGAGCAGCTGGTTGAAGTTGCCGCGCAGCGGCTGGTCCCAGGTGTCGCCGACGCCGTCGACGCTCTGGCCGGCGGTGTAGTTCTTGTCGATGGCCGCGAAGGAGTCACCCATGGTGCAGCGGCCGTTCTGGACGTTGCCGAAGGCGTAGTTGATGTGGGTGAGCTTCGCGGCCGCGCCGGAGGTGTCGAGGTTCTTCGCGTGGTAGTTGCGCTGGTAGACGCCCCACTCGGTGAAGTACCCCATCTTGATCTTGTCGCCCGGGCCGGGGCCGGGGCCGCCGCCCGTGGTGGTCACGGTCCGGGAGCCGCTCGCCGGGCCGACCTGGTCGGCGGTGTCGCGGGCGCGCACGCTGTAGGTGTACGTCGACCCGGCGTTCAGGCCGGTGTCGGTGTACGTCGTGTCGGTGACCGTGGCGACCTTGGAGCTGCCGCGGTACACGTCGTAGTTCTTGATCCCCTTGTCGTCGGTGGCCGCCGTCCAGCTCAGCGCGACGGAGGTGTCGGTGATGGTCCCGGCGCTGGGCGTGCCGGGAGCGGAGGGCGGGTTGTCGCCGGGGACGCCGCCGCCGTCGCAGGGGTCGCCGTTCAGGGTGCAGTTGGTGACGGTGCCGCCGCCGCTGCCGGAGCCGTTGAAGCCGAAGCTGACGCTGGCGCCGGGGGCCAGGCTGCCGTTGTACGACTTGTTCTTGGCGGTCCAGGTGGTGCCGGAGTTGGTGACGTCCGCGTCCCAGGCGGAGGTGACGGTGGTGCCCGCGGGGAAGTCCCAGGAAATGGTCCAGGACGAGATCGGGGCGGTGCCGGTGTTCTTCACCGTCCACTTGCCGCCGAAGCCGGTGCCCCAGTCCCCGGTTTGCTGGTAGGTCGCGGTGGCGCCGGCCGCCTGGGCGGGGCTGGCGAGCCCGACCATGGCGGCGAGCGGAATCGCCACCGCGGCCAGGATGGCCGTGGCTCGTCTCAGCAGACGACTGCCGGTGGGGGATCTCAAGGTGTGTCTCCCTTGTCGAGTGCCGTTCCGGTGGTGCGGGCGGCGCGTTCGCGCGTACGGCCGGCCCGTCGTACACGAGCTGGTTGTTCATGCCATGACACTCACACGCCAGGGAGGCTATTGGTATGTACCAATGCGGTCAATAGGTCTGGACCAAATGGAAGAAGCCCGGGTCGGTGGTTGCCACCGGCGGCGACCAGCGCGGTAGGCGGCTTCCCTGGGGCGCCGGTGCCCAGCGCGGTACTCCCCTCGTTGTTCTTGCGTCTGCACTCAAACTTGATCCCCTCGATCCGCCCTACTAGGTTCATCTGTGTGAAAATCGTTGCGCAGGTGAAGTTGCTGCCCGCGTCCGCGCATGATGCGGACACGCTCGCGGCAACTCTGCGCGCCTGCAACCGGGCCGCGAACTGGGTGTCCGAGGTGGCTCACGCCCAGGACTTGAAAAGGCGCAACGAGTTGCAGAAAGCGGTGTACTACGACACCAAGGACACCTTCGATCTGGCCGCGCAGCCCGCGGTGAGGGTGATCAAGAAGGTGGTGGATGCCTACGCCACGCGCCAGGCGAATCTGAAGGCCGGGAACTACGGCCGAGAGGACTCGAAGCGCCGAGCGAGGGTGGAGTCCCGTCCGGTTCGGTTTCGTGAGGATGCCGCGCAGCCGTACGACGACCGCATCCTGACCTGGAACCTCAATGCCCGTACCGTGTCGATCTGGACGGTGGCCGGGCGGCTCAAGGGCATCCCGTTCGTGTGCTCCGAGCAGGCCGGGGAACTCCTTACCGCGCGTAGGGGGGAGTCGGATCTGGTGATGCGGGACGGCATGTTCTTCCTGATCGCCACCGTCGAGGTCCCTGAACCACAGGCGTACGAGCCGGCCGGCTGGCTCGGAGTGGACCTCGGCATCGTCAACATCGCCACCACCAGCGATGGCCGGACCATGTCCGGACGCCGGGTCAACCGCTACCGCAAGCGGCAACGCGACCTGCGGCAGAAGTTGCAGGCGAAACGCACCAAGAGCGCAAAGCGCGCCCTCAAGCGCATCCGGCGCCGGGAGTCCCGCTACACCACCCAGCGCAACCACATCATCGCCAAGAAGCTCGTGACCACCGCTGAACGCACCTCACGGGGTATCGGACTGGAAGACCTGTCCGGCATCCGGCAGAGGGTTACGGCCAAGAAAGACCAGCGGTCGGCACTGCACTCGTGGGCCTTCGCCCAACTCGGCGCGTTCGTCGAGTACAAGGCCCGTCGAGTGGGTGTGCCCGTGGTCCGCGTGGACCCGCGCAACACCTCCCGCCAGTGCTCCGAGTGCTGGCACACCCACCGGACCAACCGGGTATCCCAGGCACGGTTCGCCTGCCGGTCCTGCGGGATCGTGCTGCACGCGGACCACAACGGCTCCCGCAACATCGCCCACCGGGCCGATGCCGCGTGGCAGCGGGGCGTAGTCAACCGCCCCAGAACCAGCACACGCTGATTCCGGACGCAGGGGACCACGCGGCAGCCAGCCACGCTCCACCTGCAATCCCATTCCTCCCGGCCGAGCCGGCAAACCCGGCCGTCAGGGGTGAGAAGTTGACGTGGTAGTTGCGGTCTTGGGGGCCGGTGATGGTCGTCGCGGCGGCCGCAGGGGTGGTGCGGCGCTCAGTAGCGCGGGGCGTTCCGCGAGCGCTGCGGCCGGGTGCCGCGCCGGTCGCGGGCGTTCCAGCAGGCGGTGTGCCAGTGCCGGCGCAGGTCCGCGCCGCCGTGCTCCGGCCACGCCACCACGTGCGGCGTGCCGGGGCGGATCTCCTGGTCGCAGCCCGGGCAGCGGTAGCTCTTGTCGGCCCCGGACCCGGAGACCCGGCGGACGAGGAAGTCCTCGCCCCCGTACGCCGCCGCGGCGGGCGTGCCGATACGGCCGGCGAGGTCGTCGTCCGCGGGCGGGCGGGCGGCGCCGCGGGAGCGCGGCTTGTTCCGTCGGGGAGACACGGCGGCACCTCGGGAAGATCGTCGTGACGGCTTCCCTACCAGGGTAAGGGGCGCGAAGTCCAGCCCCGGGCACAAAGAATGACGATTCACCCGCCCATCGCCAACAATGAAGACGGCTTCGGGGCGGAGCCGCGTCGCCGCAGGTGGCGGCCGTTTCGTACCCCGCACACCACCGCACCATCGGTACCCAGGGGGCAGGATGCACGTCGGCTCGTTTGTGCTCGCCGCCCGCTTCCCCGGCCAGGGACAGGGCGAAGCCCTGCACCGCGCCGTGCGGACGGGCGTGGCGGCGGAGGAGGCGGGGCTCGACTCCGTCTGGCTCGCCGAGCACCACTTCATCCCGTACGGCACCTGCCCCTCGGCGGTCACCCTCGCCGCGCTGCTCCTCGGCCGCACCAGCCGCGTCCGCGTCGGCACCGCCGTCAGCGTGCTGCCGAACCAGCACCCCGTCGCCCTCGGCGAGCAGGCCGCGCTGCTGCACCACGCCGCGCAGGGCCGCTTCGTCCTCGGCGTCGGGCGCGGCGGGCCGTGGGTGGACCTGGAGGTCTTCGGCACCGGACTCGCGGCGTACGAGACGGAGTTCCCCGAGGCGCTGGACCTGCTGCTGCGCTGGCTGCGCGAGCCGCGGGTGGGGGCCGCCGGCGAGCGCTACGCGTTCCGCGAGGTCGACGTCGTGCCGCGGCCGGCCGAGGCCCTCCACGGCGGCGGCGAGGTGCCGGTGCTGGTCGCCTGCACCTCGCCCGGCACCGTGCGGCTCGCCGCCCGGCGCGGGCTGCCGATGCTGCTCGGGATGCACTGCGGCGACGAGGAGAAGGCGGACATGGTCGGGCTGTGGCGGCGCACCGCACGGGCGGCCGGGATGAGCCCGGAGGACGTCGACGCGGCGCCGCACGTCTCGGCCGGCGTGGCCCAGGTCGACGACACGCCGGAGGGCGCGGCGGAGGTGCTGCGCCGGTCGCTGCCCGGGGCGTTCCGCAGCGGCCTGGGGGCGATGGAGACGGTGGACGGCAGACGGCGTCCGATGCGCGATCCGGAGGCGTACACGGACGAGTTGTGCGCGCTGCACCCGGTGGGCCCGCCGCGGCTGTGCGCCGACCGGCTGGCGGCGACCGCGGAACGTACCGGGATCACGCGCTTCGCGCTGCTCGTCGAGGGCTCGGGGGACCTGTGCGCCACCGAGCGGAACGTCAAGAGAATCGGTTCGGAGGTGCTGCCGCTCCTCGCTCGCTGACCGGAGGGGCCGGGGCGAGCGGACGGCGTGGGGAGCGGCAGCGCGGGGGACCCGGGGCCCGTCAGCAGTCGCGCAGCTCCGGTGACTGGTTGAGCAGCTGTGCTCTCACCGAAGTGAAGCGGGCCAGCCGCTCCGCTGCCGAGGCTTCCGGGGGGAAGACCGCCACGCGATGACAGTTCTGGAAAGCGAGCCGGACGCCGAAGTGGCGTTCCAGCGACCCCCGTATCGCGTCGCTGGCCAGCGCGCGCAGAAGCTGGCCGCGGGCGTGCTCGTCGGGGGGCGGGACCTGGTTGTCGGCGAAGTCTCCGCCGTCCACCTTCAGTTGTGCCACCAGGGAACTGATCATGTCCCAGGCATAGGGAAGTGAGGTCCGGACGCAGTCGACAAACTCCCTTTCGTCGACCTCGCCCCGCTCGGCTTGATCGAGCAGAGCAGGTGGGACGTCCAGCGACATGGATTCTCCTCTCGCAGCCCCGCGGGGTTCCGGGCGGGGCCTGACCGGACAGGGACGGACGATCACCACTCTCGGTGCCCATGTGGCAACCGCCCGCTTCCACCGTAGGGCGGAGGATGCGGCTCCACCACAAGAACGCGTACACAACTGGCCATTGCGGAAAGGTGCATCAGGGGTCAGATCGCAGGGCGCGGCCGGAGTCGAGTAGCGTGGTGCGCCATGCGCCTCGTCATCGCCCGCTGCTCTGTCGACTACGCCGGGCGGCTCACCGCCCACCTCGCCTCCGCACCCCGGCTGATCCTGGTCAAAGCCGACGGCAGCGTCTCCGTGCACGCCGACGACCGTGCGTACAAACCCCTCAACTGGATGTCACCGCCCTGCACCCTGAAAGAGGGCGAACAGGACGGCGTCGCGGTGTGGACGGTCGAGAACAAGGCAGGCGAAAAACTGATCATCACGATCGAGGAAACGCTGCACGACTCGTCGCACGAGCTGGGCGTCGACCCCGGTCTGGTCAAGGACGGCGTCGAGGCCCACCTGCAGGAACTGCTCGCCGACCGGATGGAGACGCTGGGGGAGGGGTGGACCCTGATCCGGCGCGAGTACCCCACCGCGATCGGCCCGGTGGACATCCTCGGCCGGGACGAGAAGGGGACGACCGTCGCCGTGGAGATCAAGCGGCGCGGCGAGATCGACGGGGTGGAGCAGCTGACCCGCTATCTGGACCTGCTCAACCGCGACCCGCTGCTGGCGCCGGTGCGCGGGGTGTTCGCGGCGCAGGAGATCAAGCCGCAGGCGCGGGTGCTGGCGGCGGACCGGGGCATCGAGTGCGCGGTCCTGGACTACGACGCGCTGCGCGGGACGGACGACGGCAAGCTGAAGCTGTTCTGACGCCGGTGGCGTAGTCCGCGTACGCCAACGGCCCCCGCGCCGCTCAGGCGCCGGGCGGGGGGCCGTCCGGGTACCCGCTGCCGCGGCGGGGGCCGGTGGCCGTACGCCACGTCCGCGGTACGGGCCGGGGCGGGCGGCGTCAGCCGCCGACCGCGCCGCCGCCGGCGGTGCCGGAGGGGGCCGACTCGGTGCCGGTCGTGGTGCCCTGCACCTGGCCGCCGTTGTCGGTGCCGCCGTCCGCGGTGCCCCCGTTGTCGGTCCCGCCGTCGCTGGTGCCGCCGTCGTCGGTCCCGCCGTCCGTCGTGCCGCCGTCGTCGGTCCCGCCGTCGGTGGTGCCCCCGTCGTCGGTGCCGCCGTCGGTCGTGCCGCCGTCGCCTGTGGTGGACCCGCCGTCGGTCGTCGTGCCGCCGTCGGTGGTGCCCCCGTTGTCGGTCCCGCCGTCGCTGTTGCCGCCGCCGTTCGACCCGCCGCCCGTCGTGCCGTCGTCCGACGACGAACCGCCGCTGGTGGGCGTGCCCGGCGAGCTGCTCGGCGAGGTCTGCGGCGGCGCGCTGCTCGTCTCGTCGCCGGGGTCGGTCCACGGCGCCGAGGGCTCCGGGGCCGACGACTCCGGCGACGGCGACGCCGACTTCGACGACGGGCTGCGGGACGTCGGCTCCTCGGTGGGCAGGGTGTCCTCGTCGTCCGCGGCGGCGGAACGTTCCACCTCGCCCCGGTCGGCGGGCGGGTCGTCGCCGCCGGCCATGCCCAGGGTGACGACCGTGCCGAGCACCGCGACCAGCAGCGCCCCGGCGCCCGCCGCGATCAGGTTGCGCTTCGACGCCGACGCCGCCTCGGCGCCCGGCCCGCGGACCGCGGGCGTCACGGCGGTGTCCCCGCCGTCCGGCCCCTTCGCGCCCTTAGCGCCCTGCGCGCCCTGCCCGGCCGGGGAGATGAGCACCGTGGGCGGCTCCGCGCCCTCGCCCGGCTCGTCGAACGCCGCCACCGCCTCCGCCACGCCCGCCGCGCCCCCGGCGCCGGCCGGCAGCGCCGGCAGCTCCGTCGTCAACGCCTCGCTCGCGCCGCCGTGGGTGACCAGCGCGAGCGCGCGCCGGCTGGCGATCTCGCCGCCGCGGTCGGAGATCGCGCCGCGCAGCGCCAGCGCCGCCTCCAGCTCCGCCCGGGCCCGGCCGGTGTTGCCGGTGCACAGCGCCAGGACGCCCAGCTCGTGATGGAAGTACGCCTCCGCCGCCACCTCGCCGACGCGCCGGGCCGCCTCCTGCCCGTACCGCAGCGCCCGCTCCCAGGCGCTCCAGTGCAGCGCCGCGGCGAACGCCGGCGCGGCCGCGCGGGCGAGCAGCACCGCGGTGCTGGCGGTGGCGCCTTCCGGGTCGTTGACCAGGACGCCGAGCGCGGCGAGGACGGCGTCCGCGTCGGCCGCGACCGTCTCCGGGGTCACCGAGCGGTGCGCGGACCACCAGGCGTAGTGCTGCGCGGCGGTGAGCACGGCGCCCTGGCCGCCCTCGGCCGGCTGGTCGTAGCCGGCGGCGACCAGCTGCGCCGAGACGCCGGCCGCCAGCCGGTAGCGGGCGGGGCCGCCGGAGACCAGCCCGCAGCCGGCGAGTTCGGCGAGCGCGGTGTCGGCGAGGGCCTCGCCGGCGAGCGCGGGGAGCTGCGCGTGGTGCGGGAAGACGCCGCCGAGCGCCACGGCGAAGCGCAGCGCGGTACGGGCCGCCTCGCTGAGCCGGGACGCGAGCAGCGCGGCCGGCGCGGCGCTCTCGGCCAGCGGCGGCAGCGGCTCGCCGCTGCCCGGCCCGGCGAGCCGCAGCACCGCGCCCGCCTGCACGAACCGCAGCGGCAGCCCTTCGGACTCGAACCACAGGTCGGCCGCCCAGGTGCGCTCCTCGTCGCCGAGCGGCAGCCGCGCGGCGCGCTCCAGCAGCTGCATGCAGGCGGCCCGGCCGAGGCCCGGCAGGGCGACCTCTTCGAGGTACGAGGCCGCCGTGGCCGCGGGCACGTCGGGGGTGACGGCGAGCAGGTACGCGCACTCGGGGGTGGCGTCCAGCAGCTCTTCGAGCGCGGTGCCGCCGAACTCGACGTCGTCGAGCACGACGACCGCGCCGATCTGCGGCAGCAGCTCGGCGAGCTGCTCGCGGTCCGGCCGCCGCCCGGTCAGCTCGAAGACCGCGGCGCACAGCTCGTACCGCAGGTCGGTGGGGGTGCGGTTGCGGCCGCTCAGCCGGATGACGCCGTCCGGCGCCAGCTCGGCGCAGTCGGCGGCGACCGCCTCCAGCAGCACGGTGCGGCCGGAGCCGGACGGGCCGGTGAGGCGCACGGAACGGCCCCGGGAGAGCAGCCGCACCAGCCGCTCGCGGATCTCGTCGCGCTCCAGCAGCGGCAGCCGCGGTGCCGCGGGCCCGGGCGGCGGCGACGGCGGCCGGCGGTGCTCGGCGCGCGCGGCGGCCGTCATCCGGCGCGGCGGGCCGGGGCGCTCCGCGGGCGGGCACAGCTCGGCGTGGGTGCCGTCGACGGGGTTGACGGTCAGCCGGTACTCGCCGACGACGACCCGGGCCGTACGCGCCGGGCCCTGCGGCCCGCCGGGGCCGGCGCCGGGGGTGCCGGGGTCGGCGGCGCGGCGCCCGGCGCCCTTGCCGCCGGCGGGGGCGGACTCGCCGGCGTAGGGGCGTACGGGCTCCTCGCCGGGGAAGGCGCCGCCGGTCTCCTCCGGGGGCGCCTCCGCGGGCGGCCCGGGCTCCGGGTACTCGCTCTCGGGGTACTCGCTCGCGGGGCGCCCGGGCTCCGGGTACGCGGCCCCCGGCGCGTCCGGGTCGGGGTGCGTGCCCGCCGGTTCTCCGGGGTACGGACCGGGCGGGGAGTCCGGGGGCTGAGGTATGCCCTCGGGTGTGTCGTCCTGTCCATGGCCCGTGTTCGGGTCCATCGCGAAGCCTTCCTGCCCGCCGTCCTACGCCGTGCCGCTCCCCGGCCCGGAAACCCTACGACCTCCGCCGGGCGGTCTGTCGAGGCGGGACGCCCCGACGACGCCGTCTCTTCACTGAATCGTGAGGATGCGGTGGAGTTTGGTGGCCACCAGCAGTCGCTGCATCTGCGGCGGCACCCCGCGCAGCACGAGCCGGCGATCGGCCCGGCCCGCCCTGCGATGTGCCCCCATGATGACACCCAGGCCGGTCGCGTCCCAGGAGTCCAGGTCGGTGAGGTCGAGAACGAGGTCGCCGCGGCCCTCGTCGACGGCCCGGTGCAGCGCGACCCGGGCGTCCGCCGCGCTGCGCACGTCGAGACGGCCGCCGACGGTCAGCTCGGCGTGGTCCCCTTTGATGTACGCGGGCGCTCCCGTGCCGCCGGCGGCCCCCGGCACCGGCCCGGCCGTCCTGCGCGCGGGGCCCGCGCGGTGGCGGGCGTGGTGGAAGGGCGGGGCGCTCTCGCGGCCCTCCGCCTCAAACATGTGCGCTCCCCGTCTGCGGGTTCTCTCTGCTCTTGATCTGACTGTCCGGGGCGGTACCGGGTTGCCGTCGGTGCGGGTATCCGCAGGGATTTCACCCCTGCGGGGGACGGCGCGGCCGGGGTCAGTGCTCGTAGAAGCCGCGGCCGCTCTTGCGGCCGAAGTCGCCGGCGTCGACCATCCGGCGCATCAGCTCCGGCGGCGCGAACTTCTCGTCCTGGGTCTCGGTGTAGATGTTCTCGGCGGCGTGCTGCAGGATGTCGACGCCGGTCAGGTCGGCGGTGGCCAGCGGCCCCATGGCGTGCCCGAAGCCGAGCCGGCAGGCGACGTCGATGTCCTCGGCGGTGGCCACGCCCGACTCGTACAGCCGGGTGGCCTCGACGACCAGCGCGGCGATCAGCCGGGTGGTCACGAAGCCGGCCACGTCGCGGTTGACGACGATGCAGGTCTTGCCGGTGGACTCGGCGAAGGCCCGGGCGCGGGCGAGGGTGTCGTCGTCGGTCTTCAGGCCCCGTACCAGCTCGCAGAGCTGCATCAGGGGGACCGGCGAGAAGAAGTGCGTGCCGACGACCCGCTCGGGGCGGCCGGTCACCGCGGCGATCTTGGTGATGGGGATCGCGGAGGTGTTGGAGGCGAGCACGGCGTCGTCGCGCACGAGGCCGTCGAGGGTGCGGAAGATGTCCTGCTTGACGTCGAGCCGCTCGAAGACCGCCTCGACGACGATGTCCGCGTCGGCGGCGGCGTCGAGGTCGGTGGTGGTGGTGATGCGGGCGAGCGCCTGTTCGGCGGCGGCCGCGTCCATCCTGCCCTTGGCGACGAACTTCTCGTACGAGCCCCTGATCCCGTCCGTGCCGCGGGTCAGCGCCTCGTCGGTGAGGTCCCGCAGCACGACCTCCCAGCCGGCCTGGGCGGCGACCTGGGCGATACCGGACCCCATGAGTCCGGCTCCGACGACGGCGAGCTTTCCGGCGGATTCCACGGTGGTTCCCTCGCTATAGGCTCGTTCACGTGCTCTTCAGCGGACCTTAGTGCCCCCGGCCTGTTCGCGGAGCGCGAAGAGATGCGCGTCACGTCTCAGATGACGGACATCACACGTCCGGGGCGCACTCGGCGGGCCCGGGCGCGTAGTTGAGCACCTTTTGGCCCAACAGGTCCGCCGGGCCGCCCGGAAGCGCCCGCGCGGCGCCCGGGGCGCGGGCCTACGCTGTCCGTATGGTCAACCTGACGCGGATCTACACCCGCACCGGAGACAAGGGCACCACCGCCCTCGGCGACATGAGCCGGGTGGCCAAGACCGACCCGCGGATCTCCGCGTACGCCGACGCCAACGAGGCGAACGCCGCGATCGGGACCGCCCTCGCCCTCGGCGGGCTCTCCGAGGAGGTCGCCCGCGTCCTCACCCGGGTGCAGAACGACCTCTTCGACGTCGGCGCCGACCTGTCCACGCCCGTGCGGCCCGACCCGGAGTTCCCGCCGCTGCGCGTCGAACAGGAGTACGTCGACCGGCTGGAGGCCGACTGCGACCGCTTCCTCGCCGACCTGGAGAAGCTGCGCAGCTTCATCCTCCCCGGCGGCACCCCCGGCGCGGCCCTGCTGCACCAGGCGTGCACCGTGGTGCGCCGCGCCGAGCGGTCCACGTGGGCCGCCCTGGAGGCGCACGGCGAGACCATGAACCCGCTGACTGCCACGTACCTCAACCGGCTATCGGATCTGCTCTTCATCCTGGCCCGTACGGCCAACAAGGCGGTCGGCGACGTCCTTTGGGTGCCGGGCGGCGAACGCTGAGCCGGCCCGCCCGCCCCCGCCGCCCCGGCCGCCCGGCTCGTCGCGGTCCCCGGCCGGGCGCTGCTTGGGGAAGAGCGTGTAGCTCCCGGCGATGACGACGTTGATGCCGATGACGAAGAGCATCCGGACCTGCCACGCGCGCAGCGACTCCGTGTCCCCGTCGCCGCCGACGTACCACACCGCGCCCTGGAGCAGCGCGATCGCGATCCCGGCCGCCAGGATCCAGCGCGCCGCGGTCCGCCACTCGTGCAGCGCCCGCGCCCTCCCGTACCGGGGCGGCTTCACCGGCGGCGGCCCGCCCGCGAAGCGGTGCGCGAAGCGGGCGTCGACCCAGCGGATCGTGGCGGGGCCGAGCGCGATCGAGAAGCCGATGTAGACGGCGGCCAGGCCGTGCTTCCAGTCCGGCTCGGCGCCGTTCTTCAGGTCGATCGCCGTCACGACCAGCAGCACGACCTCCAGCAGCGGCTCGCACAGCAGCACCCCCGCGCCCAGCCGCGGCTTCCGCGCCAGATACCGCAGCGAGAGCCCCGCGGCGAGCAGCACCCAGAAGGCGACCTCGCAGACGACGATGAGCGTGACGATCACGGCAGGGCTCCCTTCTCCGGCCTCCCTTCCCAGGCTCCCGTGCGCGGCGCGCGGACACGTCGTCGTACGCGACGATCCCGCACTGCATCCTTCGATGTAGCGGCCGCCGCGGAAAGGGGCCCGGGGTACGGAGGCCGCGGGCGCCGCGGGCGTGTTTGATGGGGGAGTGACCAGCGCCCGCGTCCCGCTCCGGCCGCACCGCGACGACGTGCTCCTCGCGGTCGTCGGCCTGCTGTGCGGCGTGGCGCTGTGGGCGCTCGGGCTGCACACCCAGGGCGGGCGGCCGTTCCCCGACGCGCGGCTGACGCTGATCCCGCTCACGGTGATGGCCGGGGCCGAGCTGCTGCGCCGGACCCGGCCGCTGACCGCGCTGGGCTTCGCCACCGCCGCCCTCGTCGCCGATCAGTTCACCCGGGGCACGCTGGCCACGATCCTGATGTTCACGGACCTGGTCTACGCGGCCGTGCTCTACGGCACCGCGGCCGCCGCCCGCTGGGTCCCGCGGATCTCGGTGGCGCTCTCCGTGGCGACGGCCGTCCTCGTGCTCGCCCTCTCCCACGACCGGACCGCGATCCTCCTCGGCGTCGCCGTCGGCCTCCTCACGGTCGCCCCCGCCATCACCGGCGTCGCCGTACGCACCCACCGCCGGGCCGCCGACGCGGCCCGGCTCCAGGCCGAGCAGACGGCGCTGCTCGCGGAGCTGGACCGGCGCGAGGCCGTCGGAGCGGAGCGCGCCCGGATGGCGCGGGAGCTGCACGACATGGTCGCCAACCACCTCTCCGCCATCGCCATCCACGCCACCGCCGCGCAGTCGATGGACGACCGGACGGCGTCGCGGGAGGCGCTGGCCGTCATCCGCGAGAACAGCGTGCAGGGGCTCGCCGAGATGCGCCGGCTCATCGGCCTGCTGCGCGCCGCCGCCGACGCCGGCGAAGCCGGGGGCGCGGCGGCCGAGCCGGCGGTGGCGCCGACGTTGCAGGGGCTCGCGGCGCTGGTGGCGCAGGCCCGCGCCAACGGCGCCGCGAGCGGCCTCGACGTCGTCCTCGACGACGCGCGCGAGCCGGGCGCGCGGCTGCCGGCGCCGGTGGAGCTGGCCGCGTACCGCATCGTGCAGGAGTCGCTGACGAACGCGCTCAAGCACGCCGCGCCGGGCGGGGTACGGGTCCGGCTGGCCGGGCCCGAGCCGCTGACCGTGACGGTCACCAGCCCGCTCGGCGACGCGCGCGCGGACGGCGGCGGGCGGCCGGGCGGCGACGCCGTGCCGCGCGCCCCGGGGTCGGGCGCGGGGCTGATCGGGATGGAGGAGCGGGTGGCGCTGCTCGGCGGCTCGTTCACCGCCGGCCCGAAGGCGGGCGACGGCACCGCCGGGGAGCACGGCGGGGGCGGCGGCAAGCACTGGGCCGTACGGGCCGTCCTGCCCACCGACGAGAACACCACCGTGCCGCAACGGAGAACCCATGACTGACGCCGCCCCGCCCGTCCGGATCCTCGTCGCCGAGGACCAGCAGGCCGTCCGCGCCGGGCTCGTCCTCATCCTGCGCTCCGCGCCCGGCCTGGAGGTCGTCGGCGAGGCCGCGGACGGCGAGGAGGCCGTGCGGCTGGCCCGCGAACTGCGGCCCGACGTGGTGCTGATGGACGTCCAGATGCCCAAGCTGGACGGGGTGGCGGCGACCCGCGAGATCAGCGCGGAGCGGCTGGCGGACGTGCTGGTGCTGACGACGTTCGACCTCGACGCCTACGTCTTCGGCGCGCTGCGCGCCGGCGCCGCCGGCTTCCTGCTGAAGAACACCGAGGCGGACGCCCTGGTGACGGCCGTGCGCACGGTCGCGCGCGGCGAGGGGCTCATCGCCCCGGCGGTGACCCGGCGGCTGATCGCCGAGTTCGCGGGCCGGGGCCCGGCGCCCGACGCGCCCGACCCGGCGGTGCTCGACGCGCTCACGCGGCGCGAGCGGGAGGTGCTGGCCTGCCTGGGGCAGGGGATGTCCAACGCGGACGTCGCGGAGCGGCTGGACATGGCGGAGGCGACGGTGAAGACGCACGTCAGCCGGCTGCTGGCCAAGCTGGGGCTGCGCAGCCGGGTGCAGGCGGCGGTGCTGGCGCAGGAGCTGGGCGTCTGAGCCGGCGGCCGGGGGGCGGAACGTACGGCCGTACGCCCCCGCCCCCGGCCGCCGTACGGCTACACGTCCCGCTTCGACAGCAGCGCGAACGCCAGCACCAGCATCCCGCCGGTGACCGCGGCCAGCAGGCCCAGCAGACCCCAGCCGCCGACCGCCCCGTCCTCGAAGAACGGGATGCCGAAGAGCGCGGCCAGGCCGCTGAGCGGGGAGTACTCGACCAGCTTGCGCTGGACGTCCTCCAGGCTCTCGGTCTGCATGAACAGCGCGATGATCAGCGGCAGCAGGATGAAGCCGACCATCGTGGTGATGGCGCCCGCGGAGTGCCGCAGGATCGCGCCGACGGCCAGCGCGAGCAGCCCCAGCAGCGACACGTACAGCGCGGCGCCCACCGTGGCGTCGAACCACTGCCCGCCGGTGGCGATCAGCTCGCCGCTGTCGGAGACCGAGTCCTTGAACGTCGGGTCCTCGTACTCGTACCCGGGCACGGTCTGCCCGCCGAGAATCGCCGAGTGGATCACCGCGGTGATCGCACAGGCCACGGTGGTCAGGACGAAGGCGAGCACGAAGAACACCGTGGCCTTGGCCAGGAGCACCCGCCAGCGCTGCGGCGAGGCGGTCAGCGTGGTACGGATCATGCCCGTGCCGTACTCGGACGTGATCACCAGCACGCCGAGCGTGACGATGCAGATCTGGCCGAGCATCAGGCCGAAGAGCCCGCCGGAGAGCAGCGGGGCGCCGATCCAGTCGTCGGAGGCCATCGCCAGCGCGATGAGGAAGCCGACGCCGACGACCAGCACGAGCATGATGCCCAGCGTCCACATGGTCGAGCGCACCGAGCGGATCTTGGTCCACTCGGAGGCGAAGGCGTGGCCCAGGTGCGTCCTGACGATCGGGATCGGCGAGGAGTAGCCGCCGCCCGCGGGCGCGCCGCCGGGCGGCGGGGCGCCGGGGGCGGGGGCCTGGGCGGAGCCGGGCACGGCGCCCGGGAGCGGGGGCGTGCCGGGCGCGGGGCCGCCGGGGGCGGGGGCGGAGGGCTGCGGCGGGTAGCTCATCGGGGGGTCTCACCTTCGCGCTGGACGTACGGCGCGGCCGGGGGCGCCGGGGGTGCGTAGCCGGGCGCCGCGGGCGGCGGCGCGCCGGGGCCGGGCGGCGGCATCCCGGGCGGGCCCGCGGGCGGCGCGTAGCCGGGGGCGGGGGCCGCGTACCCCTGCGGGGGAACCGGCACGCCGGGCTGCGTGAGGCCCGTGCGCTGGTCGACCGTGGAGCGGAAGTCGACCGCGCCCTGGGTCATCCGCATGTACGCCTCCTCCAGCGACGCCTCGTGCGGCGACAGCTCCCAGAGCCGGATCCCGGCGTCGTGCGCCAGGTCGCTGATGCGCGGCAGCGGCATCCCGGTGACGCGCAGCGCCCCGTCCTCCTCCGGCCGCACCTGCCCGCCGTGCTCGGTGAGGGCGGCCGTCAGCTTCTCCCGCTGCCCCTCCTCCCCGTCGGGGACGCGGACCCGGGCGAAGCTCGCCGAGTGGGTGTTGATGAAGTCCCGCACGCTCATGTCGGCCATGAGCTGGCCGCGGCCGATGACGATGAGGTGGTCGGCGGTCAGCGCCATCTCGCTCATCAGGTGGCTGGAGACGAAGATGGTGCGGCCCTCGCTCGCCAGCTTCTTCATCAGGTTGCGGATCCACAGGATGCCCTCGGGGTCGAGGCCGTTGACCGGCTCGTCGAAGAGGAGGATCTGCGGGTCGCCGAGGAGCGCGCCGGCGATGCCGAGGCGCTGGCCCATGCCGAGCGAGAAGCCCTTGGAGCGGCGGCCCGCGACCTCGCGCAGGCCGACGACGTCGAGGACCTCGTCGACGCGGCGCTGCGGGATGCCGGAGAGCTGGGCGACGCAGCGCAGGTGGTTGCGGGCGCTGCGGCCGCCGTGCACGGCCTTGGCGTCGAGCAGGGCGCCGACCTGCCGGGGGGCGTTGGGCAGCCGGCGGTACGGATGGCCGCCGACGGTCACCGTGCCGCGGCTCGGCTCGTCCAGCCCGAGGATCATCCGCATCGTCGTCGACTTGCCGGCCCCGTTGGGGCCGACGAAGCCGGTGATGACACCGGGCTGGACGGTGAAGGAAAGGTCGTACACGGCGGTCTTGGCGCCGTAGGTCTTCGTCAGACCCCGTGCTTCGATCATGTGGCCCCCTGCGTCGGACATGGGGGCGCGCGGTCGTTCCCGTCCCCCTGGAGGCTAAGAGGCTACCGGGGCGCTTCCGGTTCCCGGCGGGCAGGCCGCGGGAGGGCCGGGAGGGCGGTCAGGCGTCGCGCTTCTTCAGCACGGCGTACCCGCCGATCAGCGCCGCGGCCGTCCAGGCGCACATGATGCCGAAGCCGCCCCACGGCCCGTAGGGCAGCTTGTCGGTGTCCAGCGCGCCCGGCACCACCTGCATGACCGCCGAACCCGCCTGGTCCGGCAGGTACCGCGCGACGTCCCGCGTGGCGGGGACGCCGGCCAGGATCGAGGAGACGAGGAAGAAGAACGCCATCAGCAGGCCGAGCGAGAGCACCGTGCTGCGCAGCATCGCGGCGACGCCCATGGAGAACATCGCGATCACCGTCATGTAGAGCCCGGCGCCGATGACGGCCCGCAGCACGTTGTCGTCGGTGATCGACGCGTTGTGCTCGCCGAGGAGGGCCTGACCGAGGAAGAAGGTGATGAAGCTGGTGAGCAGCCCGACGGCCAGGGCGAGCAGCGTGGCGACGGCGATCTTGGAGACGTAGAACGAGGCGCGCTGCGGCACCGCGGCCAGCGAGGTCCTGATCATGCCGGAGCTGTACTCCGTGCTGACCACCAGGACGCCGAAGACGACCATCGCCAGCTGGCCGAGCATCATGCCGAAGAAGCTGACCAGGGTGGGGTCGAAGGTCGCCCGCTCGGCGGCCGAGAGGTCGTCGAACGTGGCGTTCATGACGCCGGACAGAAGCGCGCCCACCGCGGCGGTGAGGACCAGCGCCGCGGCCAGCGTCCACATCGTAGAGCTGACCGAGCGGACCTTGGTCCACTCCGACTTGAGCACTGCCGAGGGTGCTGCCATGGCCGTCAGTCTCCCTTGCCCCACTGCGGACCCTGACCCGGCGCCGGCGGCGGCGGCGCGGGCGGCACCGCGCCCGGCGGCGGCGCCCCCGGCGGTACCGCGCCGGGCGGCACGGGGCCCGCGGCGCCGGCCGCCGCGGCGGCGTTCGGGTCGCTCAGATCGTGTGCGTGGTATTCGACCGCCTGGGCGGTCATCTGCATGAACGCCTCCTCCAGGGAGGCCTGTTGCGGACTCAGCTCGTGCAGCGTGACCCGGTGCTGCGCGGCCAGCTCGCCGACCGGCTCGGCCATGTCGGCGCCCTCGACCTCGAACGTGCCGTCCTCGCGCAGGCTGACCGCCAGGCCCGCCGCGCTCGCTGCGTCCTTGAACTGCTCGGGCTGCGGGGTGCGGACGCGCACGTACGACCGGGAGTTCTCCCGGATGAAGCCGGCCATCGAGGTGTCGGCGAGCAGCTTGCCCTGGCCGATGACGACGAGGTGGTCGGCGGTGAGCGCCATCTCGCTCATCAGGTGGCTGGAGACGAAGACCGTGCGGCCCTGGGCGGCGAGGCTCTTCATCAGGTTGCGGATCCAGTGGATGCCCTCGGGGTCCAGCCCGTTGACCGGCTCGTCGAACATCAGGATCTCGGGGTCGCCCAGCAGGGCGTACGCGATGCCGAGGCGCTGGCCCATGCCGAGCGAGAAGCCCTTGGACTTCTTCTTCGCCACCGCCGTCAGGCCGACGGTCTCCAGCACCTCGCTCACCCGGGAGGCCGGGATGCGGTTGCTCTGCGCCAGGCAGAGCAGGTTGTTGTACGCGCTGCGGCCGCCGTGCATGTTCTTCGCGTCCAGCAGGGCGCCGATGTACTTCAGCGGCTCCTGGAGATCGCGGTAGTGCTTGCCGTCGATGCGCACCGAGCCCGCCGTGGGGTTGTCGAGGTCGAGCATCATGCGCATCGTCGTCGACTTGCCGGCGCCGTTCGGCCCGAGGAATCCGGTGATCATGCCGGGCCGCACCTGGAAGGTCAGATGGTCGACGGCCAGCTTGTCGCCGTACCGCTTGGTGAGCCCCTCCAGTTCGATCATGCGCCAACCCTAGGCGGGGACGGCTCCGAGCGCATCTCCTGTGGACAATCGACACAAGCGGATCGGCGCCCTCCGCGGCGGGGCGGAGGGCGCCGGACACCGGCGTCGCGACCGGCCGCACGACCGGCCCCGTGGCCGGCCGCGCTCCGGGTCTGTTCCGGGCTTGCGGGTGCCGTGCGGCCGGGGCGGGCGTCACCCGCCCGGCCGCACCGGCGTCAGCGGGACTGCTGGGCGGGCACGCCCGGCTTGTCCTCGACCTCGTCGGCCCCGCCCGCCTGGGCGGCGACCTGGGCGCCGGTCAGCGTGGCCAGCATCTCGCGGACGTTGGTCAGCTGGGCGTTGATGCTGTCGCGGCGGTTGGTGAGGGCCGCCAGCTCGCGCTCGGACTCGCTGCGGATCCGCTCGGCCTTCTGGTTGGCGTCGGCCACGATGTCCTCGGACTGGCGCTGCGCGGTCTCCACCGTCTGGCGGGCGCGGCGCTCGGCGTCGGTGCGCAGCTTCTCGGCCTCCAGGCGCAGCTGCTCGGCCCGGTGCTCGATCTCCGCGAGGCGCTTCTCGGCCTTGGCCTGGCGGGAGGCGAGGTCGCGCTCGGACTGCTCGCGGCGCTTGGCGAGGTTGGTCTCGAAGTCCGCGGCGGCCTGGGCGGCCTTGGCGCGGGTCTCCTCGAAGAGGGTGTCCGCCTCCTCGCGCTTGGACTGCGCGTCCTTCTGCGCCTCGGCGCGCAGACCGGCGGCCTCGCCCTTCGCCTTCTCGACGATCCGGGCGCCCTCTTCCTCGGCCTTGGCCTTGCGCTCGGCGGCGAACGACTCGGCGTCGTTGCGCACCTGCTGCGCGGACGACTCGGCCAGCTCGCGGTGCTGGTCGGCGGCGCGGCGGGCCTCCTCGCGCAGGTCCTTGGCCTCTTCCTCGGCCAGCCGCAGGATCTTCTCAACCCGGGCACCGAGGCCGGCGTACGACGGCTCGGAGTCGGCGATCTGCGCCTGTGCGTTCTGCGTCTCGAGGTGGAGCTCCTCGATGCGCTTTTCGAGGGAGGTGATGCGCGAGAGGGCACTGTCGCGGTCGGCTACGAGCTTGGTGATCCGCTCGTCCACCTGCTCGCGATCGTATCCGCGCCTTGCGAACTCGAAACCGAAGGGGTTGGCAGTGTCGCTCATGGGGTTCCTGTCGAAAGAGACCGGGTGAGGTGATAAGGGGAATCCTAGGGGTGCTGACGGCGTGTCACAGCGTCAATGTCGGTTTGATCTGGAGAATGTCCGCTCAATCGAGTGGTCTGCCTCCGGCCTGCTTGCTCCCGGACCGGGCCGCGGCGGCCGCGGGAGCCTTCCCACCGCCGTCCTTCCCCTTGCTGACCTGGCTGTTCTTGCCGTCCTTGGCGTCCTTGGCGTCCTTGCCGTTCGCCCCGGCGGCGCCGGGGCTCTCGAAGGACTCCAGGGCTTCGAGGACGTCCTGCACGCGGGAGATCTCCGCGTTGATGTCCTCGTGTCTGCGGGTGATCAACTCCAGCTCGCGGCGGCCCTCTTCGACCATCCGCTTGGCCTCGGCGCGCGCGTCGGCCTTCGTCCGCTCGGCCGCGTCGAACGCCTCGGCCTGCTTCTGCTCGGCCTCCTTGAGCAGCCCCTCGGCCTTCTTCACCGCGGCGATACGGACCTTGCCCGCCTCGCCCTTGGCGTCGGTGAGCATCTGCTCGGCGCGCGTCTCGGCCGCGTTGAGCTGCTCGTGAGCGGCGGCGACGAGTTTGTCGACGCGCTCGCCGGCCGCCTTGGTGGCCTCCGCGGCCTCCCGCCGGGCGCGGTCGTGCAGCGCGTCGGTCTCGGCCTCGGTACGGGTCCGCAGCTCCTCGGCGCGCTCGCGGATCGCGGCGGAGTCCCGGCGGGCCTCCTCCAGCAGCCGGTCGGCGTCCGCGCGGGCCTTCTCCACCAGACCGCCCGCCTCGGCGGTGGCGTCGCGCACCAGCCGGTCGGACTCCTTGCGGGCGGCGGCGACCATGACGTCGGCCTGCTCCTCGGCGGCCGCGGTGGCCCGGGTGGCCTCGTCGTGCGCCTTCTCGACCAGCTTGTCGGCCTGTTCAGCGGCCTCGCCGCGGCGCTTCGCGGCATCGCTGCGGGACTCGTCCCGGACCCGCTCAGCCTCGGTACGCAGCCGATCGGCCTCTGCTAGGGCCTCGTTGACGGTCGACTCCGCCAACTCCTTGGCGGCGTCCGTCTCCTCCTTCGTCTCCCGGCGCAGCGTCGCCGCGGCGTGCTCCGCGGCCGAGCGCAGGCCGGCGATCTCCTCGTCGGCCTGCTCGCGCAGCTCGCTCACCGAGTCCCGTACCTGCTGGGCCGTCTGCTCGGCGGCGGCCACCAGCTCGCGCGCCCGGCGCTCCGACTCCTCGGTGACCCGGGCGGCCTCGGCCTGCGCCTCCTCGACCCGCTTGCGCGCGGAGGCCAGCAGCTCCTCCGCCTGCCGGGTGGCCTGCGTGCGCTCCCGCTCCGCCTCGCCCCGCGCGGCGGTCAGCATCTCCTCGGCCTCGCGCCGCCGGCGCGCGGCCTCCTCCTGCGCGGCGGTCAGCGCCTCCTGCGCCTGGGCCCCCAGCCGCTCGGCGGCCGCGGCCGCCTCGGAGCGGACCCGGTCGGCCGCCTCCTGGGCCTCGCGGCGCAGCCGCTCGGACTCGCCGGTGGCGTCCTCGTGCAGCCGCTGGGCGGCGGCCTCGGCCTCGGCGCGGGTCGCCGCGGACTCGGTGGCGGCCTCCTCGCGCATCCGGGCCGCCTCGGACTGCGCCTGCTGCTGGAGCGTACGCAGCCGCTCCGCCGCCTCCGCGCGCAGCCGCTCGGTCTCCTCCGCGGCCTCCCGGCGGATCCGCTCCGCCTCGGTACGGGCCTTGGCCAGCGCCTCGTCGGCGGCGGTGACCCGGTCGGCCGCCTCCTGCTGGAGCCGGTCGAGCTCCGTCTGCACCTCGGCCCGGCGCGCGGCGACGGCCTCGTCGGCCTCCGTACGCGTCTTCTGCGCGGCCTCCGCCGCCGCCTCGGTGATCTTCGTGGCCTGCGCCTCGCCCTCGGCGCGCAGCTCGTCCGCCTCGGTACGGGCCTTGGCCAGCGCCTCCTCGGCCCGCTCGCGCAGCGTCGCGGCCCGCTCGGCGGCCTCGCGGCGCACCCGCTCGCCCTCGGCCGTCGCGGCCTCGCGCAGCTCCTCGGCGTCGGTGCCGGCCTTCGCCAGCAGCTCCTCGGCGGACTTCGCCGCCTCCTCGATCTGGCCGACCGCGTCCCGGCGGGCCTCGCCGCGGATCCGCTCGCCCTCGGCGGTGGCCTCCGTGCGCAGCTGCTCGGCCTCGTCGCGCAGCCGCCGGGCCTCGCCCTGCAACTCGACGGTCTTGGCCCGGAACTCCTCGGTGTCGTCCTTGGCCGCGCCCTTGAGCTGCTCGGCCGCCGCCGCGGCCTCCTCCCGCAGCCGGTCGGCCTCGGCCTCCGCCTCCCGGCGGATCCGGTCGGCCTCCTCGCCGGCGGCGCTGGTGGTGTCCTCGGCCTGCTTCGACGCCTTGTTGAGCACGTCCTCGGCGTCCTTGGCGGCCTTCGCGATGGCGTTCGCGCTGTCCTCCGCGGAGCGCGTACGGGCCGTCTCCTCGGCCTCCGCGATGAGGGCCTCGGCCTGCGTACGGGCGTCGGCGCGCAGCTGCTCCGCCTCCGCCTTGATCGCCTCGGCCTCCTTGGTGGCCTCGCCGACCAGCCGGGCGATCTCGTTGCGCGTCGTCCGCATCCGCTGGTCGGCGCCCGCCTCGGTCTCGGCGATCTTCTTGGTCGCCGCCTCCTCGGCCTGCGCCACCAGCCGGTCCGCCTCGGTGCGCGCGGCGCGCAGCGCGCTCTCCGCCTCGGCGAGCTTCTCCTCGGCCCGGCGCTGCGCGTCGGTCGCCTCCCGGCGGGCCTCCTCCGCCTCCCCGGCCGAGGAGCTGCGCAGCTGCTCGGCGTGGGCGGTGGCCTCCTGGGCCTGGGTGGACGCGGCGGCCAGCAGCCGCTCGGCGTCCGCGCGGGCCCGCCGCAGCAGGTCCTCGGCCTCGGCCCGGGCCGCCTCCGCCTCGCTGCCCACCCGCTGACGGGCCTGCTCGGACTGGCGCTGCGCCTCGGCCCGGGCGGCGGCGATGATCCGGTCCGCCTCGGTCCTGGTCTCGTCCATCAGCCGGCGGGCCTGCGCCTCGGTGCGGGAGCGCAGCTGCTCGGCCCAGGAGACGTTCTCGTTGACGTGGGTCTCGACGGTGGTGCGGCGCTCGGCCAGCTCCTCGTCCAGCCGCTGCCGCCGGGCGATCGCCTCGGCGTGCAGATCGGCCTCCATCCGGGCCTGGCGCTCCGCGTGCTCCTGGAGCAGCCGCTGCGCCTGGGCGCGGGCCTCGCGCAGCTCGCGCTCGGTGTCGGCGCGCATCTGGTCGGCCTGGGCCTGGGCGTTGCGGAGCAGCTGCTCGGCCTGGTGGCCCGCGTTCTCGAAGGAGTTGCGGGCGCCGATCCCGCGGCGCGCCTCGTGCAGCTTGGCGCGCAGCACCTCGACCTGGTAGGCGAGGTCCTCGGCGTGCTGGACGGCCTTCTCCCGCTCCTTCTTCAGCCGCTCGATCTCGGCCTCGAACTGCGAGAGCCCGTCCATCACGGCGTCAGGCTCGTAGCGGTCGTAGCCCCGCACTGCGCGGTCCCATCCGTCCCCGGGTTTCTGCGTACTGGTGATGACTCGGCCGATGACCGTGGCGTGTGCTGTGCTGGCGAGTTGCCGGGTCGCCGAGTCACCGAGTCGCTGCGTTCGTGTGCTGCTGTCGATGGTGTCAGATGATCGGGCCGCCCAGGACGCGGGCGGCCCCCTGCACTCTACCGGCCATGGGAATCAAAGGTCAGTGCGCGCCCGAGGCCGGTGCGGAAGTGACCAATTCTGTCAGTACCCCGTGGCAGTCCTTGGGGTGCAGGAACGTGATCCGCGAGTCCATCGAACCGCGCCGCGGCTCGTCGTAGAGGACGCGTACGCCCTTGTCACGGATGCCGGCGGCGTCGGCGTCGACGTCCGCGGTGCCGAAGGCGATGTGGTGGACGCCCTCGCCGTTCTTCGCCAGCCACTTGGCGACGGGCGAGTCCTCGCGGACGGGTTCGAGGAGTTGCAGGTACGAGGCGCCGCCGTCGGACGTGTCGTTGATCTTCAACATGGCCTCGCGGACGCCCTGCTCCTCGTTGACCTCGGTGTGGAACACCTCGAAGCCGTAGGTGGCGCGGTAGAACTCGACGGTTGCGTCAAGGTCATGACAGGCGATTCCGATGTGGTCGATGCGTGTCAGCATCCGACCAGTGTCCCCCGTCCGGCGGGATGTCACGCAACGTGCGCACGGTCACACCGAACGAACCGTGACCCGGCCGCGTACCGCTCAGTACGCTGGAGTTAACCCTCATTCACTTCTCCCCGAAGGGGACCGCATGACTGGCAGTGGCACCTCAGGCACCACGTCCGTGATCGTCGCGGGCGCCCGAACCCCGATGGGGCGCCTGCTCGGCTCCCTCACCCCGTTCTCCGGTGCGGACCTCGGCGGCTTCGCGATCGAGGCGGCGCTGACGCGTGCGGGCGTCGGCGCCGGCCAGGTCGAATACGTGATCATGGGCCAGGTGCTCCAGGCCGGGGCCGGCCAGATCCCCGCGCGGCAGGCCGCCGTGCGGGCGGGCATCCCCATGAGCGTGCCCGCGCTCACCGTCAACAAGGTCTGCCTCTCCGGCCTCGACGCCATCGCCCTGGCCGACCAGCTCATCCGCGCCGGCGAGTTCGACATCGTCGTCGCCGGCGGCCAGGAGTCCATGACCAACGCCCCGCACGTGCTGCCGAAGTCCCGCGAGGGCGTGAAGTACGGCGCGCTGGAGATGCTCGACTCCATGGCGCACGACGGGCTCACCGACCCCTTCGAGGGCATCGCCATGGGCGAGTCCACCGAGAAGCACAACACCCGCCTCGGCATCGCCCGCGAGCCCCAGGACGCCTTCGCCGCCGCCTCCCACCAGCGGGCCGCCGCCGCGCGGGAGCGGGGAATCTTCGCCGAGGAGATCACCCCCGTCCAGGTCCCCCGCCGCAAGGGCGACCCCCTCGTCGTCGACACCGACGAGGGCATCCGCCCGGACACCACCCCCGAAGGGCTGGCGAAGCTGCGCCCCGCCTTCTCGCCCGACGGCACGATCACCGCCGGCACCGCCTCGCAGATCTCCGACGGCGCCGCCGCGGTGGTCGTCATGAGCCGCGCCAAGGCCGAGGAGCTGGGGCTGACCTGGCTCGCCGAGATCGGCGCGCACGGGAACGTGGCCGGCCCCGACAACTCGCTCCAGTCGCAGCCCTCGAACGCCATCCAGCACGCGCTGAAGAAGGAGGGCATCGACGTCGGCGACCTCGACCTCATCGAGATCAACGAGGCCTTCGCCGCCGTCGCCGTGCAGTCCATGAAGGACCTCGGCGTCACCCCCGAAATGGTGAACGTCAACGGCGGCGCCATCGCGCTGGGTCACCCGATCGGGGCGTCGGGCGCCCGGCTCGTCCTGCACCTCGCCCTCGAACTGCGCCGCCGCGGCGGCGGCGTCGGCGCGGCAGCCCTGTGCGGGGGCGGCGGCCAGGGCGACGCGCTCCTGCTGCGCGTGCCGGCGGCCTGACGGCCGCCGTGGCGTGCGCCCGCCCCGCCGCCGGGGCGGGCCCCGCCGCGTGACCGGGCCCCTCGCCCCGGCAGCGGCCCGGCCGGCGGTGGGCCCGCGGCCGGTCGCCGCGCTCACCGGGCCGCCGCCGCGGACCGCCCGGGCCCGGCCCCGGGCCCCGGGGTCCCGCCTCCCGGCTCCTCCGGGGCCGGGGCGGCAGCCCCGGGTGCGCGCCGCGGGCGCACGGGGTCCGGGGCGGCGCCCCGGTTTGGGAAAGGGGCGGGGCTGGGGAGACCACCCCGCACGGACGCAAGGAGCGATCACACATGCCAGCCGCCGACGTAACCGCGCTCGTGGCCGCCGCCCGCGAGGGCGGCCCGCGGGCCGTGGCCCGGCTCATCACCCTGGTCGAGGGCGCGTCGCCGCAGCTGCGCGAGGTGATGGCCGCCCTCGCCCCGCTCGCCGGCCGCGCCTACGTCGTCGGGCTCACCGGCTCGCCCGGCGTCGGCAAGTCCACGTCCACCTCCGCCCTGGTCACCGCCTACCGCAGGCGCGGCAAGCGGGTCGGCGTGCTGGCCGTCGACCCCTCCTCGCCGTTCTCCGGCGGGGCGCTGCTCGGCGACCGGGTGCGGATGGGCGAGCACGCCTCCGACCCCGGCGTCTACATCCGCTCCATGGCCACCCGCGGCCACCTCGGCGGCCTCGCGTGGTCGGCGCCGCAGGCGATCCGGGTGCTGGACGCCGCCGGCTGCGACGTGGTGCTGGTCGAGACCGTCGGCGTCGGGCAGTCCGAGGTGGACATCGCCGGGCAGGCCGACACCTGCGTGGTGCTGCTGGCGCCCGGCATGGGCGACGGCATCCAGGCCGCCAAGGCCGGGATCCTGGAGATCGGCGACGTGTACGTGGTCAACAAGGCCGACCGCGACGGCGCCGACGCCACCGCCCGCGAGCTGAACCACATGCTCGGCCTCGGCGAGGCCCGCGCCCCCGGCGACTGGCGCCCGCCGATCGTCCGGACCGTCGCCGCCCGCGACGAAGGCACCGACGAGGTCGTCGAGGCGCTGGAGAAGCACCGGGCCTGGATGGAGGAGCGCGGCGTGCTGGCCGAGCGCCGGCTGCGCCGGGCGGCCCGGGAGGTCGAGACGATCGCGGTGACCGCGCTGCGCGAGCGCATGGCCGACCTGCACGGCGACCGCCGGCTGTCGGCGCTGGCGGAGCGGATCACGGCGGGGGAGCTGGACCCGTACGCCGCGGCCGACGAGCTGCTGGCGGGCCTGACCGGCGGCTGAGACCCGGGCGGGCGGGCGCGGGTCTGCCGGCGTACGGCGTACGGACCGGGCGCCCGGCCCGTACGCCCGTAAACCCCTACCGGCCGAACCCCGCGGGGCCCGCCTGGCCGACCCCGCCCGGCACGCCCTGCTGGCCCGGCACGGCCCCCGTCGCCAGCCCGGCCTGCATCGTCTCCGTCGACTGGAGCAGCACCTGCCCGGCCCCGGTGAACTGGAACTGGTGCTCCTCGCCGGACGCGCCGCCGATGCCGGTCATGGCGCGGATGCCGCCGAGGAGGCCCTGCATGTAGCCGTGGTCGTAGTGGTGGCACGGCGAGGGGCAGTCGGCCCACCCCACCAGCGCCTGCGGGTCGACCCGGATCGGCGGCTCGACGAAGACGACGGCGCCGTTGGAGACGGCCACGAACTTCCCGGTGCCGATCAGCGTCAGGAACCCCGGCACGATCGACTGCTTCAGCTCCAGCCCCGGCTCGAAGGCCAGCAGGTTCCCGGAGCGGATCGTGAGGTTGCCGTCGTCCAGGTCGTAGGAGTTGACGTCGAACGCCCGGTCCGCGAGCAGCATCATGCCGTTGCCCTGCGCCACCACCCAGTCCGCGGCGTGCAGCGGCGAGTGGAAGCTGCCGGCGACGAGGCCCTCGAACGCCCCGTGGCCGACGCCGTCGAAGGAGATCTGCCCGTAGTAGGCGATCATCTTCCCCTTCTGCACGAACCACTGGCCGTTCAGCGCGACGCTGAAGGCGTACGGGTGGACGTTGTCGTTCTGCGGCAGTGTCTGCGCGTCGTGGACGACGGGTCCGGCGGTCACAGCTTCTCCTCCGATGCCTGCACGTACACCGTGCCGTTGCCCGACAGCTCCAGCTGGAACGCCTCGCCGGAGCCGCGCCCCACCATGTCGCGCCAGCCGAGCGCGGTGGAGAGCTTGTTCTGCACCTGGCCGCGGTGCGCGACGTACGCCTGCGGGTCGACGTGCACCGGCCGCTGCGGGGTGATCGGCAGCTCCAGCACGCCGCCGTGGGCCATCACCGCCACCGCGCCGTGCCCGGCGAGGGTGGTGGTGAACAGGCCCTGGCCGGTGACCTGGCCGCGGACCATGCCCATCACGCCGCCCTGCTGGCCCAGGAACATCGTGCCCTGCTGCAACGAGCCGTCGAAGGCCAGCAGCCGGTCGGCCTCGACGTAGAGGGTGTCGCCGGTCAGCTCGACGACGTGCACCTCGTGGCCGCCGTGGCCGAACATCACGGTGCCCGAGCCCTCGACGGTCATCAGCGGCGTCGCCTCGTTCGCCACCCGGCGGCCGATCATCGACGTGAGCCCGCCCTGGCCGCCCTGGATGTTGGGCGTGAAGCTGACCTGCCCGGTGTAGGCGAGCATCGCCCCCCGCTGGCTGTACATCGTCCGGCCGGGTGACACCTGCGCCTCGGCGATCTTCGAATTGAGCATGCGGAACGGCATCTCAGACCGCACCCCCCACCGTGTTGCGCTCGCTGGGCTGGACGTAGACGACGCCGTCGCCCTCGAAGCGGATCTGGAACGCCTCGCCGCCGCCCTCGCCGATGAGGGTGCGGAACGTCGCGCCGGACTGGAAGTGCTGCTGGACCTGGCCGGTGTGGGCGACGTACGCGCCCGGGTCGACGACCAGCGGCATGTGCGGCGCGACCCGCAGGACGACCGCGGGGCCGTCGGACATGATCGCCACCTGGCCGGTGCCCTCCACGGTCGTGGTGAACAGCCCGGTGCCGGTGCTGGCGCCGCGCATCCCGGAGAAGCTCGTCCCCGTCTTGAGCCCCCCGTCGGTGACCAGCAGGTTGCTGGACTCCACGTAGAGCTTGTCGGACTGGAGCCCGACCAGGTTGATCACGCTGGCCCGGTCGGCGAAGTAGCAGGTGCCCTGCCCCTTCACCTCCATCAGCTCCATCTGCTCGCCGGTCAGCCGGCGCGTCACCATCCCCCGTATGCCCTCGCCGCCCCCCGTGAGCTTTTTGAACGACATCTGGCCGTCATAGGCGACCATCGAGCCGTTCTTCGCCTTCACCCCGTCGCCGGCCATGTCCACGGCCAGCACCTTGCTGCCTTGTAGTCGAAACTGAGCCACGGGCCGACGCTAGCCGCTCGGCCACCCCTCCCGGAAGGGAGGATCCGGGCCGCTGACACAATAGGGTCCAGTTTGCCCGGGGAGGTCCCCCGGTGCCCGGACGATCCGAAGGCTGTACCCATGGACCATGTGGACCTCCAGACCGCGTCCGCTCTGCGGCGGCTCCGGCTGATCTCCGCCCCCGAGGCGGTCTCCTTCCTGCTGCTGCTCGTCTGCTCCGTGCTGAAGCGGACGACCGACTTCGACGCGGTGCCGGTCATGGGGATGATCCACGGGCTGCTCTTCATCGGGTACGTGCTCTTCCTCGCCGACGCCTGGAACCGCACCCGGTGGCCCGCCAAGCGGGCCGGGCTCTACTTCGTCCTGGCCGTGCTGCCGGGCGGCGGCTTCGTCGCCGAGCGCATGCTGCGCCGCGAGGTGGAGGCCGGGATCATCGCCGCGCGGGCCCGCCGGGAGGGCGTCGTCGGCGCCTGACCGGCGCCCGCCGGCCGTCCGGCCGGCCCGTGGGCGGGGCGGAACCCCCCGCACGGCCCTCTCCCGTTCGACACGCAGTCAATTTCCGCTTTTGGTGGGATATGTCGGCGTTGTCGTACCTGCGGAGGGATCGTGCGGCCGGAAGGCTATGACTACGAGAAGTTCAGCCGCCTCGCGGGGCCGCTGACGGATCCCGATCCGTCCCGGCCCTACCGGGTGCGCTACACGCGCCTGCTCTCCCGTGAGCCGCACCGCGTCCGGGCGGTCCTGCTCATGGCGCTCGCGCCGCTGCTGTCCGGGGCCCTGCTGCTCTACCTGGTCTGGCCCGCGCACTGGACCGAGCGCACCGGCGCCCCGCCCTGGCTGCTCACCGCGGACGCGGTGATGCTCATATCCATCGGGCTGATCGAGTCGTTCCGGCTGGTCAACGTCGTCTCGATCGCGCACGCCACGATGGTCGCCCGGGACCCCGTCCCGGTCACCGCGGAGCCCGGGACCCGGGTCGCGTTCCTCACCACGTACGTGCCGGGCAAGGAGCCCATCGCCATGGTGCGCGGCACGCTCACCGGCGCGGCCGCGCTCCGGCACGACGGCCCGCTGGACGTCTGGCTGCTCGACGAGGGCGACGACCCCGAGGCCCGGGCGCTCTGCGCGGAGCTGGGCGTACGGCACTTCAGCCGCAAGGGCGTGCCGCACTGGAACACCGAGGAGGGCCCGCACCGCGCGAAGACCAAGCACGGCAACTACAACGCCTGGCTGGAGTCGCACGGCGACGCCTACGACTTCTTCGCCTCCGTCGACACCGACCACGTGCCGCTGCCGGGCTACCTGGAGCGGATGCTCGGCTACTTCCGCGACCCCGACGTCGCCTTCGTCGTCGGCCCGCAGGTGTACGGCAACTACGACACCGCCGTCACCAAGTTCGCGGAGAGCCAGCAGTACCTCTTCCACGCGCTGATCCAGCGCGCCGGCAACGCCTACGGCTCGCCGATGTTCGTCGGCACGAACAACGCGGTGCGCGTCTCGGCGCTCAAGCAGATCGGCGGCCTGTACGACTCGATCACCGAGGACATGGCCACCGGCTTCGAGCTGCACCGCACCCGCAACCCGGACAGCGGCCGGCACTGGAAGTCGGTCTACACCCCGGACGTGCTGGCCGTCGGCGAGGGGCCCAACTCCTGGACCGACTTCTTCACCCAGCAGATGCGCTGGTCGCGCGGCACGTACGAGACGCTCATCCGCCAGTACGGGCGCGGCGGCGCGCGCTTTCCGCTGCGGCGCCTCCTCAACTACTCGCTGATGCTCGTCTTCTACCCGATGGCCGCGGCCACCTGGTTCCTCGGCGCGCTCAGCTGCACGCTCTTCCTCTGGCTCGGCTCCTCCGGCACCCAGGTGCCGGCCTCGGTGTGGCTGATGCTGTACAGCGACGCCGCCGCCCTGCAGATCTGCCTGTACCTGTGGAACCGGCGGCACAACGTGTCGCCGCACGAGCCCGAGGGCTCCGGCGGCCTCGCCGGGATGGTGATGTCGGCGATGTCGGCGCCGATCTACTTCACGTCCTTCAGGGCGGCGGTGCTGCGCCGGCCGTGCCGGTTCGTGGTGACGCCCAAGGGCGGCGACGCGAGCCCCGACCGGCTGGCGACGTTCCGTATCCACCTGTTCTGGGCGGGGCTGCTGGCGGTCTCGTTCCTGGCGTCGCTGGTCCTGGGCCACTCGCACGTCGCGATGCGCACCTGGACGCTGCTCGCCGTGGGCCTCGCGCTCGCGCCGGCGGCGATCTGGCTCTGGTCCGGGTGGCAGCTGCGCCGTACGAACCGGCGCGAGGACGTGCGGCGGCGGGCGGCGCTGGCGGCGGCCGTGGCGCTGCGCGGGCGGGCGAGGGGGCTGGCCCGGCTGTGGAAGCCGGCCAGGGCGGTCGAGGACGCGGGCGGCACGGCCCAGCCCGCGGCGGCCACGGCGGCCACGGCTGCCACGGGGGCTGCGGGGGCCGCGGGGGCACCGGCCACCACGACGACGAGTACGGCGACGACGACGAGCGGGAGCTGATCCATGGCGTACCGGCCCGGGAAACGGACGAGGAAGACGGCGATAGGCACGGGCGTGGTCCTGCTGCTGGCGGGGCTCAACGCCCCCGCGGCCATAGGCTTCGCCGAGGAGCAGTACCACGAGTACCGGATATCCAGGCCCGAATACAAGCGGGAGTACGGCTCCTGGCAGGTGCAGGAGACCCCGGACTCGTACAAGGTCAACGCGATCCACGCCACCCTGCTGCACACCGGCAAGGTGCTGCTCATCGCCGGCTCCGGCAACGACGAGAAGCAGTTCGACGCGGGTACGTTCCGCACCGTCCTGTGGGACCCGGAGAAGAACAGCTACGAGGAGATCCCCACCCCCGCCGACATGTTCTGCGCCGGCCACACCCAGCTCGCCGACGGCCGGCTGCTGGTCGCCGGCGGCACCGCGCGCTACGAGCGGCTCGACGGCGACGTCGAGCGCGCCGGCGGCCGGATGCTGGTGAAGAACGAGGACCCGGACAAGCCGGTGACGCTCAAGAAGGGCACCGGCTTCATATCCCCCTCCGGCCTCGTCTACCGCACCACCGCGAAGATCACCGTCCCGGCCGCGGAGAAGAAGACGCGCAAGCGCGGCAAGCCGGTCGTCACCGCCGCCGAGGCCAACGTCTTCGTCGAGGCCGACGAGGAGGGCCGCGGCTACGTCCAGGACCGCCAGGCGCAGTACGCCGTCGAGGGCCTGACCGGCAAGGACGCGGACAACGTCTACGGCCTGGCGCAGAAGCTCACCATGGACAAGCAGGACTTCCAGGGGATCAAGGACACCTTCGAGTTCGACCCGGAGCAGGAGCGCTACGTCCGCGTCGACCCGATGGACAAGGCCCGCTGGTACCCGACGCTGGTGACGCTGCCCGACGGCAAGGTGCTGTCGGTCTCCGGCCTCGACGAGTCCGGCGAGATCCTCTACGGCGACAACGAGATCTACGACCCCGAGACCCGGAAGTGGTCCAAGGCGCCGACCCGCTACTTCCCGACGTACCCGGCGCTCTTCCTCACCAAGGGCGGCAAGCTCTTCTACTCCGGCGCCAACGCCGGCTACGGCCCGGCCGACCGCGGCCGCAAGCCCGGCATCTGGGACCTGGAGGACAACTCCTTCACCACCGTCCCGGGCCTGTCCGACCCCGACCAGCTGGAGACCGCCGGCTCGCTGCTGCTGCCGCCCGCCCAGGACCAGAAGGTCATGGTGCTCGGCGGCGGCGGGGTGGGGGAGTCGAAGAAGTCGACGCCGCGCACCGCGGTCATCGACCTGACGAAGGACGACCCGGCATACAAGGACGGGCCCCCGCTGCCGCAGGGCACCCGCTACCTCAACAGCGTGATCATGCCGGACGACTCGGTCTTCACCACCGGCGGCTCCGGGGACTACCGCGGGCGCAGCGACAGCGACATCAACAAGGCCCAGTTCTACGACCCGGAGACCAACTCCTTCACCCCCGCCGCCGATCCGGAGGTGGGCCGCAACTACCACTCCGAGGCCCTGCTGCTCCCCGACGGCCGGGTCGCCACCTTCGGCTCCGACCCGCTCTTCGGCGACGAGGCCAACACCCGGCCCGGCACCTTCGAGCAGCGCATCGAGGTCTACACGCCGCCGTACCTGCACCGGGGCGACGAGGAGGAGCGGCTGGAGATCGGCCGGGGGCCGGAGAAGCCGGGGCGGGGCGAGGAGGCGACGTACCGGGTCGCGGGGGCCGAGCGGGTGGCGAAGGCGCGGCTGATGCGGCCGGGGTCCGTCACCCACGTCACGGACGTCGAGCAGCGCTCGATCCAGCTGGACGTGGAGAAGGGCGACGGGGAGGTGACGGTGACCGTGCCGGAGGACCCGACGCTGGTGCCGCCCGGCTGGTACATGCTCTTCGTCACCGACGGCGAGGGCGTGCCGTCCGAGGCGAAGTGGGTGCATGTGCCGTGACGAGCCCGCCGGCGGGGCCGCCGCCCCTCGGCCCCGCCGGCGTACGGGGCGGCTCCGCCGGTGCGCCGGAGCGGTGCGGCTCCGGTGAACAAGGCGTCCGCACGGGAGGGCGTCGGCTGACTCGGGCGGGAGACGGAGAACCCGGACGGGACGGGGACCGGTTCGTGCGGGAGACGCGGCGGGGCCGGTTCGTACGGGACGGGGGTCAGTCCGCGCGCCGGGCCAGGCCCAGGGCGTAGTCCGGCCACCACGCGCCGGCCTTGGGGCCGCCGCGGCACGGCCCGTCCGACTCGCCGGGGCGCTTGACCCAGAGGAACGCGTCGGCCAGCTCGTCGCCGGTCCGCGTGGTCGGCGGCTCGCCGAGGGCCCGCCCCGGGGGGTTGCACCACACCTGGCCGGGCGGGCCCTCCAGCGGGCCGTTGCCGTTGCGGCTGGTGTCGATGACGAAGTGGGCGCCGTCGAGCAGCCCGGAGAGCCGGCGGCCGTAGGCGAGCTGCTCGTCGGTGCGCTGGAAGTTGGACACGTTGAGCGCGAAGCCGTCGGCCGCGCCGATGCCGGCGCGCCGCAGCGCGTCCGCCAGCTTGGCGGGGTCGGTGATCCAGGAGGAGTTGCCGGCGTCGAGGTAGACCTTGACGCCCGGGTGCTCCTTGAGCCGGGCGATGGCCCCGGAGATCAGCCGGAAGCGCTCCTCGTGCAGCTCCGGCGGGGTGCAGCCGTCCACGACGTGCGGGATCGCGTCCGGCTCCAGGACCACCAGCGCTCCGGCGTCGCCGATGCCGTCGGCGAAGGAGCCGATCCACCGCTCGTACGCGGCGGCGTCGGGGGCGCCGCCGGCGGAGTGCTGGCCGCAGTCGCGGTGCGGGATGTTGTACGCGACGAGCACGGCGGTACGGCCGGCCGCCGCGGCGCCGCGGACGGCGGCGCGCACGTCGGCGCCGGGGTCGTGGCCGCCGGTGGGCCACTCGGCGACCGGGCGGTCGGCGATCCGCTCCAGCAGCTCGGCGTCCTCCGTCCGCCCCTGCCGCCGCCACTCGCGCACCTGGTGGGCGGCCTCGGTGGCGGGGTCCACCCAGAACGGCGACTCCGCCGCCGCGGCGGGGCTTGCGCCGCCGTCCCGCGGCCCGTCCCCGCCGTCGTCGCCGTCGTCACCGGCCGAGCAGCCGAGCAGGACGCCGAGGAGCAGGACGCTGACGAGCGTACGGATCCGCGCTGACATCCACTTCTCCCGCGGCAGACGAACGGACAGAACCTGATGATCGTGACATAGCGGAACTTTCCCCAGGGGGCGCCGCGCCCGCGTGCCCGGGCGCCGCGGGCCGGAGGCGTCCGGATGGGCGTCAGCCGCGGACCGCGTCCCGCGGGGTGGCGCGGCCGGGGACACGGCCGCGCGGGTACCGGGCGGCCGTAGCCGTGGGTGTGGCCCGGCGGCCGAGTGCGCCCCGCGCCCGCCGCGGGCGGCCGCTCAGCCGCCCGCGGCGAGGGCGGCGCCGAGCGGCGTGCGCTCGTACAGCACCCGGTGGCGCTCGCGGCGCGAGGTCAGCAGGCCCGCCGCGCGCAGCACCGACAGGTGCGCGGAGACCGAGGACGGGGCCAGGCCCAGGCGGCGGGCCAGCGCGGAGGTGGAGGCCGGCTCGCCGAGCGCGGCGAGGACGGCGGCCCGGCCGGCGCCGAGCAGCCGCGTCAGCGCCTGCGCCGTCTCGGGGGCGGGCTCCGACCACAGGGCGCCGATGCCGCGGGCGGGGTAGATGACGGTGGGCTGCCAGGGCGGCTGGAAGCCGGTCACCACGTCCGGCCAGGCGAAGGCGCTGGGCATCAGCAGGAGGCCGTCGCCGGCGAGGTCGCGCTCGTAGAAGTAGTCGTTCTTGGTCCGTACGGTCAGCAGGCCGTCCTCGAACGACAGCCGGTTGTGCAGCAGCGCGAACAGTTCGCCGAGACCTGCGGACGCCAGTTGCCGGGCGCGGTAGTCGATGTCCGCCTCCAGCAGGTCGTGCAGCCGCGGCCAGAACGGTTCGACCAGCACGTGCCAGGCGCGCTCGGTGACGTCGGCCAGCAACGCGACGGCGGCGGCCGGGTCGTCGAGCAGCCTGCGGCCGAGCGGGGACTCCGCGGCGCCGGGGATCGTGCTGAACGACAGGGTCATCTCGGCGTGCGCCAGCGCCGGGTCCGTGGCGCGCAGCTGGGCGAGGCCGTCGGCCACCGAGGTGTACCCCGCCCGCGGCGGACCGCCGAGGAAGTCCGGCGTGTAGCTGGGGCCGGCGCTCGGTATGAACAGCCACAGCGGTTCGAGGTCGAGCCCGGCGGCGGCGTCGCCGAGCCGGCGCAGCCACGGCCGGTGGTAGCCGTGGCGCTCGGTGCGGCGCAGGGTCCGGATCGCCTCGTGGGTCTCGAAGACCGGGGAGACCGCGAAGCGGCAGCGGAGCAGGTCGTCGGGACCGAAGCGCAGGTACACCGGCATGGCGGGCCCCCCTTCTCCGGCCGGGTGATTCGGCTCGTGCCGAAAGACTACGGCCCGGCACCGGCGGCGGGCCACGCTCCCGTGATGAGCGACACCACAGCCCCGGACGGCGGGGCCGCACCCGTGTCCGCCGCCCCGCCGTCCGGACCGGGCGCCGCCGCCGACCGGCGCGCCCGCTACGCCGACGTCTTCCGGGTCCGCGAGTTCCGGTTCGTCTTCGCCGCCCACGTCATGTCGATCACCGGCGAGGTCGTCGCGGCCATCGCGCTGACCGTCCTCGTCTACGACCGCACCGGCTCCCCGCTGCTGAGCGCGCTGACGCTCGGCGTCGGCCTGCTGCCGTACCTCGTCGGCGGCACCCTGCTGTCCTCCGTCGCCGACCGGCTCCCCGCCCGCCGGGTGCTGGTGACCTGCGACCTGCTCGCCGCCGGCTGCTTCGCGCTCATGGTGCTCCCGGGCATGCCCGTCGCCGCGCTGCTGGCGCTGCGCTGCGTCGCCGGCGTCATCTCGCCGGTCTTCACCGGCACCCGGATCGCCACGCTGGCCGACATCCTCGGCGCCGGCGACCGGTTCGTCCTGGGCCGCTCCGTCATCCGGCTCACCGCGCAGGCGGCGCAGCTCGTCGGCTTCGCCCTCGGCGGGCTGCTGGCGGCGTTCTCGCCGCGCGCCACGCTGACGGTGACGGCGCTGGGCATGCTCGGCTCCGCGCTGGTGCTGCGCTTCGGCACCCGCGCCCGCCCGGCGCGGGCCGCGGCCGCGGGCGCGGGGGCGCGCGGCGGCGCGAGCACCGTCGGCGCGTCGCTCGCCGCCGCCGGCACGTTCCTGCGCGACCGCCGCATCCGGGCGCTGCTGCTGCTCACCTGGATCCCGCCGACCTTCGTCGTCGCCCCCGAGGCGCTGGCCGCCGCGTACGCCGACGAGCTGGGCATCGGCGCGGTCGGGCTCGGCCTGCTCATGACCGGCATGCCGGTCGGCGCGGTCACCAGCGAGATCCTCGCCGGGTCGCTGCTCGGCCCGCGCGGCCGGGAGCGGATCGTCTTCCCGGTGGCGGTGCTCTGCACGGTCCCGGCGATCGGCTTCGCCACGCACCCCTCCTTCGGCTGGGCGCTGCCGCTGCTGGTGCTCACCGGGTTCGGCATCTCGTACTCGCTCGGGCTCGACCAGTGGTTCGTCGCCGCCGTGCCCGAGGAGATGCGCGGCCGGGCGATGACGCTCCAGACCGCCGGGCTGATGACGTTGCAAGGCGTGGGCATGGGCGCGGCCGGCGCGGTCGCCGAGTTCGTCCCGGTGCACCTCGCCGTCGCCGCCGTGGGGACGACGGGCACGCTGTGCTCGCTGCTCGTCTGCCTGGAGGTGCACCGGACGCGACCGAAGCGTGAGACCGGGCTGACCACGACATGACCGGGGGGTAGGGTCGGCGGCGTGCCGAAGCCGCTGAGCCTGTCGTTCGACCCCATCGCGCGCGCCGACGAACTGTGGCGCCAGCGCTGGGGAGCCGTGCCCGCCATGGGGGCGATCACCTCGGTGATGCGCGCCCACCAGATCCTGCTGGGGCAGGTCGACGCCGTCGTCAAGCCGTACGGGCTGACCTTCGCGCGCTACGAGGCGCTGGTGCTGCTCACCTTCTCGCAGGCGGGCGAGCTGCCGATGTCCAAGATCGGCGAGCGGCTGATGGTGCACCCGACGTCGGTGACGAACACCGTCGACCGGCTGGTGAGGTCCGGCTACGTGGCCAAGCGCCCCAACCCCGACGACGGCCGCGGCACGCTCGCGTCGATCACGGACCGGGGCCGCGAGATCGTCGAGGAGGCGACGCGCGATCTGATGGCGATGGACTTCGGGCTGAGCGCCTACGACGACGAGGAGTGCGCGGCGATCTTCGCGATGCTGCGCCCGCTGCGGATAGCCGCCGGCGACTTCGAGCAGTAGCCCGCGCGGGCCGCGCGCCCGCGCCTACGCCACCGCCTAAGCCTCCGCCACCGCCGGCTCGCCGCCGGCCGCGACGAGCGGCTCGACCTCCCGGCTGACCTTCCGCTCGACGAAGAACGCGGCGGTCGGCACCGTCCCCGCGAGCAGCACCCAGACCTGCCTGCCGACCGGGAACTTCGCCTGCGAGCCGAGCTGGAAGGCGAAGACGAGGTAGACGATGTACAGCCAGCCGTGGGCGATGCTCACGACCTTGGTGAAGCCGTCCGCGCCGGAGAGGTCCAGGGCGTACTTGCCGATCATGCCGAGACACAGCAGGACCAGGAGCACGCCGGTCACGTACGCCATCGTGCGGTAGCGGGTGAGGACGCTCTTCTTCATGACACCGAGCCTAAACCCCGCGGGGGACACGCCGTGACCACCCCCACCCGGGTCAGGTGTTGCGCGGGCGGGCCGGGGGCGTGCGACACTTACTAGGACGTCCTAGTAAGTGCGCCGCGCGATCCGCGCGCACAGGGAGGCGGTACGGCATGGACGCTGGTGCCCACAAGGCCCTCGAAGACGGCCGGCGCCGCTGGCAGGCGCGCTACGACGCGGCCCGCAAGCGCGACGCCGACTTCACCACGCTCTCGGGCGACGACGTCGAGCCGGTCTACGGCCCGCGCCCGGGGGACGTCTACGAGGGCTTCGAACGCATCGGCTGGCCCGGCGAGTTCCCCTACACCCGCGGCCTGTACGCCACCGGATACCGCGGCCGGACGTGGACGATCCGGCAGTTCGCCGGCTTCGGCAACGCCGAGCAGACCAACGAGCGCTACAAGCTCATCCTCGGCCACGGCGGCGGCGGCCTGTCCGTCGCGTTCGACATGCCCACCCTCATGGGCCGCGACTCCGACGAGCCGCAGTCCCTCGGCGAGGTCGGGCACTGCGGCGTGGCCATCGACTCCGCCGCCGACATGGAGGTGCTGTTCCGGGACATCCCGCTGGGCGGCATCACCACCTCGATGACGATCAGCGGCCCGGCCGTCCCGGTGTTCTGCATGTACCTGGTCGCGGCCGAGCGTCAGGGCGTGGACCCCGGCGTCCTCAACGGCACGCTCCAGACGGACATCTTCAAGGAGTACATCGCCCAGAAGGAGTGGCTCTTCCAGCCCGAGCCGCACCTGCGCCTCATCGGCGACCTGATGGAGTACTGCGCCGCGCGCATCCCCGCGTACAAGCCGCTGTCCGTCTCCGGCTACCACATCCGCGAGGCCGGCTCGACGGCCGCGCAGGAGCTGGCGTACACCCTCGCCGACGGCTTCGGCTACGTGGAGCTGGGCCTGTCCCGCGGGCTCGACGTCGACGACTTCGCCCCCGGCCTGTCCTTCTTCTTCGACGCCCACGTCGATTTCTTCGAGGAGATCGCCAAGTTCCGCGCCGCCCGCCGCATCTGGGCCCGCTGGCTGCGCGACGAGTACGGGGCGAAGAGCGAGAAGGCGCAGTGGCTGCGCTTCCACACCCAGACCGCGGGCGTGTCGCTGACCGCCCAGCAGCCGTACAACAACGTGGTGCGCACCGCTGTCGAGGCGCTCGCCGCGGTCCTCGGCGGCACCAACTCGCTGCACACCAACGCCCTCGACGAGACCCTGGCGCTGCCCAGCGAGCGGGCCGCGGAGATCGCCCTGCGCACCCAGCAGGTGCTGATGGAGGAGACCGGCGTGGCCAACGTCGCCGACCCGCTCGGCGGCTCCTGGTACGTCGAGCAGCTCACCGACCGGATCGAGGCCGACGCGGAGAAGATCTTCGAGCAGATCCGCGAGCGCGGCCGGCGCGCCCACCCGGACGGGCGGCACCCCGTCGGGCCGATCACCTCCGGCATCCTGCGGGGCATCGAGGACGGCTGGTTCACCGGCGAGATCGCGGAGTCCGCCTTCCGCTACCAGCGGGCGCTGGAGAAGGGCGACAAGAAGATCGTCGGCGTCAACTGCCACACCGGCTCCGTCACCGGCGACCTGGAGATCCTGCGGGTCAGCCACGAGGTCGAGCGCGAGCAGGTGCGGGTGCTGGCCGCGCGCAAGGCCGCCCGCGACGACGCCCGGGTGCGCGCCGCGCTGGACGGCCTGCTGGCGGCCGCCCGGGACGGCGGCAACATGATCGAGCCGATGCTCGCGGCGGTACGGGCCGAGGCCACGCTCGGCGAGATCTGCGGCGCCCTGCGCGAGGAGTGGGGCGTCTACACCGAGCCGGCCGCCTTCTGACCCGTACCGGCGCGGAGCGGGCGGGGGAGCGGGGTCACACGATCAGGACGGACTTGCCGCGCGTGTGGCCCTTCTCCCAGTCCCGGATCGCCTCGGCGGCCTCGTCGAGCGCGTACCGCCGGCCCACGACCGGCTTGATCGTGCCGGACTCCAGCAGGCCGCGCACCTCCTCGACGTCCCCGGGCGTGGGGCGTACGTAGGGCGCCTTCACCTTCCGGCCGGAGAACAGCGAGCGCACGGAGCCGCCCAGCGAGCGCGGCAGGTCGCCGACCCAGTCGCCGCCGCCCTCGCCGCCGACGAGGACGATCGTGCCGCGCGGCGCCAGGACGCGGCGGAGCGCGCCGAGCGGGCGGTTGCCGGCGGTGTCGAGCACGAGGTCGTAGCGGGCGGTGCCGGCGGTGACGTCCTCCTCGGTGTAGTCGACCACGTGGTCCGCACCGAGCGAGCGGACCAGCGCGGTCTTGTCCGTCCCGCAGACGCCGGTGACCTCCGCCTCGCGTGCCTTGGCCAGCTGGACGGCGAACGTGCCCACGCCGCCGCCGGCGCCGAGCACCAGCACGTGCCCGCCCGTCCGCAGCCCGCCCGCGTCGCGCAGGGCGCGCAGGGCGGTGATCGCGGAGGTGGGCACGGCCGCGGCGGCGTCGAAGTCCACGCCCGCCGGCTTGGCCGCGAACATCTCCGCGGGGCCGCGGCAGTACTCGGCGAAGGTCCCGTCGCTGCCGATGCCGAACACGTCGTCGCCCGGCGCGAAGCGGGTGACGCCCGCGCCGACGGCCGCGACGGTCCCGGCGGCGTCCCAGCCGCGCACCCGCACCTTCGGCGCCCGCAGGCCGAAGCCCATCAGGCGCATCAGATACGGGCGGCCGGTCATGAGGTGCCACACGCTCGGGTCGACGCCGGCGGCCCGTACGCGTACGACGATCTCGCCCGCGCCGGGCTCCGGCCGGTCGACCTCGGCGGCCCGCAGCACCCCGGCCGGGCCGTAGCGGTCCTGGACGATCGCCCTCATGGTGCCCCTCCCCGCGGTGGGTGCCAGCATCGCGCCCCGGGCGCGGCGGCGGTAGACCCGGAGGGACTATTGCCCCGACGGGTCCGCGCCGCCCGGGTCCGGGCCGGGGCCCGGGTCCGTCAGGGCGGCCAGGCCCCGGGTCAGCAGGGTGGCGAAGGTGGTCGCCCACGCCGCCGTCACCGGCTCCGCGCTGACCAGCAGCCGGTGCAGCACGGAGCCGGCGATCACGTCGAAGATCATGTCCGCGTTGCGGTCCGCCGCCGCCGCGTCGGCCTCCACCGGCAGCTCCCCGCGCGCCCGCGCCCGTTCGCGCCCCTGGAGCACCAGGTGCTTCTGCCGGTCCACGATCGCGCCGCGGAGCCGCTCGCGCAGCGCCGCGTCGTGCGTCGACTCCGCGACCACCGCCATCAGCGCGCCCCGCGTCCGCGGCTCCCGCAGCAGCGCGGCGAACTGGAGCACCACGCCCTCGACGTCCCGCGCCAGGCTGCCGTGGTCCGGCAGCCGCAGCGAGTCGAAGAGGTCGGCGAGCGCGTCCAGGACGAGTTCGTTCTTGCCCGGCCAGCGCCGGTAGAGCGTGGTCTTCGCCACTCCCGCGCGGGCCGCGACGTCCCCGAGCGTCACCCCGGCCCAGCCCGCCTCGGCGATCGCGGCCCGGGCGGCGTCCAGGATGGCCCGGTCCGCGGCCGCGCTGCGCGGGCGGCCGGCCCGCCGGGCGGACGGGGTCTCGTGGCTCATGAGCTGGACCTTATCCCTTCGCCGCCCCGCTTCTCCGGGGGGCGCTCCATGGTTTACGCTACGACTCGTAGCGTAAGTCACCCCCGAGCGGCCGGTGCTTTCCGCTGCACCCGAACCCGCCCGGGACGAACCCTTCCGGGCGGGTTCACCGAGCCATCCGCAGCCCGTCCGTTCAACGAGCCGCGCGAAGGGGGGAGGATAGGGCGTATGCAGCCACGCAACATGTCTATGAGCGGAGCGGTCGACCTGGCCGCGGTGAAGGCGGCCGCCGAGGCCAAGGAGAAGGCGGAGGCGGCGCGCGCCCAGGCCGCCCGGGACGGTGTGCCCGCGCCGGGCGCCGGCGGGCTGGTCATCGACGTCGACGAGGCCGGCTTCCAGCAGGACGTCCTGGAGCGCTCCACCGCGGTCCCGGTCGTCATCGACTTCTGGGCCGAGTGGTGCCAGCCCTGCAAGCAGCTCGGCCCGCTGCTGGAGCGGCTGGCGCAGGACTACGCCGGCCGGTTCGTGCTGGCCAAGATCGACGTCGACGCCAACCAGATGCTCTTCCAGCAGTTCGGTGTCCAGTCCATCCCCGCGGTGTTCGCCGTCGTCGGCGGGCAGGCCATCCCGCTGTTCCAGGGCGCCGCGCCCGAGCCGCAGATCCGGCAGGTGCTGGACGAGCTGATCAAGGTCGCCGAGCAGCAGTTCGGCATCGTCGGGCAGCCGGTGGCCGGGGACGCCGCCGACGCCCCGGAAGCCGAGGCCGCGGACGGGCTTCAGGCGCCGGAGGAGCCGGCGGGCCCGTACGACAGCGCGCTGGCGGCGGCCGGCGACGCGCTGGACCGGGGCGACCTGGGCGGCGCCATCCAGGCGTACCAGAACGTGCTGTCCGACGACCCGGGCAACGTGGAGGCCAAGCTGGGCCTGGCGCAGGCGGAGTTGCTGCGGCGGGTCGAGGGGCTCGACGCCGCCGCCGTGCGCAAGGAGGCGGCGGACGCCCCCACGGACGTGCAGGCGCAGATCCGGGTCGCCGACCTGGACCTGGTGGGCGGGCACGTCGAGGACGCGTTCGGCCGCCTGGTCGACACGGTGGCGCGGACCGCGGGCGAGGACCGGCAGGCCGCGCGGGTGCGGCTGCTGGAGCTGTTCGAGGTCGTGGGCGGCGACGACCCGCGGGTGGTGGCGGGGCGGCAGGCGCTGGCCCGCGTGCTGTTCTGAACCGGCTCGGCACCGGGTCCGGCACCGGGCCGGAACCGGGGCCCGACGGAGAGTGACAGCCCCGGCCGCTTTGCCAAAAATTGACTGTGGGCAGGGCTGTTACTCGCAGTAACTCGGGCGCCGCCGGATGGCCGCCTTTGTCGTGCTTTCTCGTGGAGTACGGCCGCGATAAGCGGCGACCCAGGGTGCAGGATCCGGCCAACATGGCCGGATCTGCGCCACCCGCGCGTTACTCGTTGGTAACGAACCCCTTGTGCGCCCCCCTTCCGATGGACCACGATCGCCATCCGGACAGGGGGGTTCCCCGTCTCCCGCGGAGCGTCTGCGCGGGGCGGCGCCTGTCCGGACAACGAGTCGCTCGGGGGTGATCACCCCCTTCGACGTAGCGCGTCCGCCGCCCGTTTCCCCGGACCGCAGAGCCGTGCCGCCGCGCGTGTGCGGATCTCCCTCGCTTCCCGAGGACCGGTCCACGGGCCCAGGACGTACGTCCGAGAAGGAGGAGAGGCATGGAGTCCCAGGCACGTGGTGGGACCAGGTGGAAGCGGTTCGCCGTGGTCATGGTGCCGAGCCTGGCGGCGACCGCCGCGATCGGCGTCGCGCTCAGCCAGGGCGCGCTGGCGGCGTCGTTCAGCGTGTCGGGCCAGGAGTTCAAGGTCACGGCCGGCCGCCTGGAGGGCACCGGGTTCGTCCAGTACGGTGGCGTCGACAGCGGTCACGACCTCAACGGCGACGAGGCCACCCGGCCGGTGGCGATATCCGCGTTCAAGAAGGCGAAGATCGAGGACATGTGCCAGTCCGTCGTCACGCCGGACGTCCCGCTCATCGGCTCGGTCAGCCTGGTGCTCAAGGCGGGCGGCGACGAGCCGGTGGAGGCCAAGAACCTCTACATCGACATCGCGCAGCTCGACGCCGACGCGACGTTCAAGAACATCAACATCGGCGTGGCCGCCGGGGCCAGCACCAAGGGACCGGGCATCGGCAAGGGCGACAAGGCGAACCCCAACGGGTTCGCGCAGGAGGCCGACAAGGCCATCCTCACCGACGTGAAGCAGACCGCCTGGGCCACCAGCGCGGGCACCTTCAAGCTGAGCGGCCTCAGCATGAAGCTGCACAAGGGCGTTGAAGAGTGCTTCTGACCAGGCACCCGGCCGGCGGGGAGGCGTCCACCGCTCCCCGCCACCGCCCCCTCTGACGTAAGCCGCACTGCCGTACCGGGGAGCTGTCATCATGAGCGCCGAGTTGCCGGACCTGCTGCACCGCCTCAACACGTGGCGGCTGCGATTCCGCGCCTGGCGCGGCTCCCGTCCGTTCTGGGCGGGCCTGCTGACCATCGCGGGCGGCGTGCCGATCGGCGCGCTGCCGTACTACAACATCAAGCTCGGCAACCTCAGCCTGCAGATGGCCACGCAGGCGGGGGCCGGCGGCCTGATCATCGGCGTGCTGCTGGTGACGCTCGGGCTGACCATGTGGTTCCACGGCGTCGTCCGGGTGTTCGCCGGCGTCGCCTCCATCGTGCTGGCCCTGGTGTCGATACCGGTGTCCAACTTCGGCGGGCTGCTGGTGGGTTTCCTGCTGTCGATGATCGGCGGCGCGCTGGCCGTGTCGTGGGCGCCGGGCGGCCCGCCGGCCGACGACGCCGGGGCATCCGGAGCCTCCGGGGCCGCTGACGTGCACGCCGACGCCGATGCCGCCGAGGCCGACGCCGACGCCGATCAAGCCGGCGACGCGCCGGACGGGAAGCGGCCCGGCGGCAGAGCGGACTCCGGCGGGCCCGGCGTGGACGTGCTGGAGGACCTGGGCGGCGGGAGGCACCGTGCGGCCGGCTGACCACACGTCCCCGGTACGCCCCGGACCGCGGCACGCCGCCCCGCGGCGGCCGCTGCTCGGCCGGGTGCCGGCGGGCAAGGTGATGGCCCTGGCCGCCATGCCCACCGCGGTCTTCCTGGGCCTCGGGCTCACCTCGCGGCCGGCGATCGCCGAGGACGATCCGGCCGACCGCTGGCGGCCGGGGCCGTGCGCGGAGCAGTCGGACGAGCCGAAGGACGACGAGAGCGGGGAGAGCGCCGGGACCGGGGAGACCGGGGAGAAGGACGGCGCGGCGGACGGCGAAGGCACGCCGGACGCCGGGGAGTCGGCGGAGCCGGACGCGGAGCCGTCGCCGAGCCCGTCGGCGACGGCGGGCGGGCCGACGGAGTCGCCGGACGGCGGCGACGCGGACGGCTCGGGCTCGGGGTCCGGCTCGGGCGGCGGGTCCGACGCCGGTGCCGAGGACCCGGAGCAGGCGGAGCCCTCGCCGTCCGAGTCGAACCCCTGGTACGACCCGCTGGGCCTCGGCGACAAGCTGGGCGACCTCGTCGACCCGGACGAGCCCGAAGCCGAGCCCGAAACCGAAGCCGAGCCCGAGCCCAAGTCGTCGGACGGCTCCGCGGACTCCGGCTCCGCCCCGGACGGCTCCGGCGGCGACTCCGGCTCCGGCGCGGGCGAGGAGCGGAGCGAGACCGAGAAGGCCATCCGCGACGCCGCCGACGAGGCCGGCGCCACCGTGGAAGAGCTGGACGACAAGGTCAAGGACACCGCCGAGGACGCAGGGGGAGGGGAGACGCCGGACACCGGCGCCGCCGGGGAGGACGCCGCGGGCGCCGGCGGCAAGGAGCCCTTCCCCTGCCCGACCGCCGACCCCGAGGCCCTCGCGAACGCCGAGCTGGAGCCCGGCGTGCCGCTGCTGCCCGACGAGCCCTGGCGGCTGGAGAGCACCAAGCTCACCCTCAAGGGCCTGAAGTACCACGGCATCGTCGAGGTGAAGACCTACAGCGGCGCGGTCAAGAAGGTGCTGAAGTACACCGCCACCGACGGGGTGGACATCCGCGACCTGCACCAGACCGTCGTCGGCCCCGGCACGCACACCTCGCACGTACGGGCCGACAAGGGCAGCACGTCCACCATCCGCGACGGCACGGTGACCATGTACACCGAGGAGCTGAAGGGCAACCTCTTCGGGCTGATCCCGCTGACGTTCAGCCCCGAGAGCCCGCCGCCGCTGGACCTGCCGTTCGCGTTCTTCACCGACGTACAGGTGACCCAGGCCGGTCAGTTCGGCGGCACCCTCACCGTGCCCGGCCTGCAGAACACCATCGAGTAGCGCCCGGGGGCAGGCTCAGCGCCGCACGCCGCTCAGCGCTCGCCGCCCAGGTGGTGCACGCGCACCATGTTCGTGGTGCCCGGCACCCCGGGCGGCGACCCGGCGGTCATGACCATCGTGTCGCCCTCGCGGAAGCGGCCCAGCTTCAGCAGCTCGGCGTCCACCAGGTCCACCATCGCGTCGGTGTTGTCCACGTGCGGGACGAGCACCGGCTCCACGCCCCAGCTCAGACAGAGCTGGTTGCGCGTGCTCTCCTCGGTGGTGAAGGCGACGATCGGCTGGCAGGCCCGGTAGCGGGACAGCCGCCGCGCGGTGTCCCCGGACTGGGTGAACGCCGCCAGCGCCGCGGCGCCCAGGAAGTCCGCGATCTCGCACGCCGCGCGGGCCACCGACCCGCCCTGCGTACGCGGCTTCTTGCCCGGCACCAGCGGTTGCAGCCCGCGCGAGAGCAGCTCGTCCTCGGCGGCCGTGACGATCCGCGACATCGTCTTGACCGTCTCGATCGGGTACTTGCCGACCGACGACTCCGCCGACAGCATCACCGCGTCCGTGCCGTCGAGGATCGCGTTCGCGACGTCGGACGCCTCGGCGCGCGTCGGCCGCGACGCGTTGATCATCGACTCCATCATCTGGGTCGCGACGATCACCGGCTTGGCGTTGCGGCGGCACATCTCGATCAGCCGCTTCTGCACCATCGGGACCTTCTCCAGCGGGTACTCCACGGCCAGGTCGCCGCGGGCCACCATCACGCCGTCGAAGGCGAGGACGATCTCCTCCATGTGGTCGATCGCCTGCGGCTTCTCGACCTTCGCGATCACCGGCACCCGCCGGCCGGCCTCGTCCATGATCCGGTGCACGTCGCCGACGTCGCGCGCGTCGCGCACGAAGGAGAGCGCGACCATGTCGCAGCCCATCCGCAGCGCGAAGCGCAGGTCGTCGACGTCCTTCTCGGACAGCGCCGGCACGTTCACCGCCACGCCCGGCAGGTTGATGCCCTTGTGGTCGGAGACCACGCCGCCCTCGATGACCATCGTGCGCACCTCGGGGCCGCGCACCTCCAGCACCTCCAGCGCCACCGCGCCGTCGTTGACGAGGATGCGCTCGCCGGGGGAGACGTCCGCGGGCAGGCCCTTGTACGTGGTGCCGCAGACCGTCCGGTCGCCGGGCACGTCCTCGGTGGTGATGGTGAACTCGTCCCCGCGCACCAGCTCCACCGGGCCCTCGGCGAAGGTCTCCAGCCGGATCTTCGGGCCCTGGAGGTCGGCCAGCACGCCGATGGGCCGCCCGGTCTCCTCGGCGGCCTTGCGCAGCCGGTCGTAGCGCTCCTGGTGCTCGGCCTGGGTGCCGTGGCTCATGTTGAAGCGGGCCACGGTCATACCCGCCTCGATCAGCGCTTTGAGCTGTTCGAAGGAGTCGACGGCGGGGCCCAGGGTGCAGACGATTTTCGCTCGGCGCATGGCGGCATCCTATCGGTTTGTTCGCAACCGGAATTATTACGGTGGAGGAAGCGACAACCCGCGCTCGCCGACCAGGTCGCGGGTCTGGGTGGCGATCTCCAGCTCCTCGTCGGTGGGCACCACGGCCACCGCCGTCCGCGAGCCGGGCGCGGAGACCACGCGGGGCGCGTCGCCGCGCACCGCGTTGCGTACGGAGTCCAGCTCGACGCCGAAGGCCTCCAGCCCCCGCATCGACGCCTCCCGGACGGCGGCGGAGTTCTCCCCGACGCCGGCGGTGAACGCGATCGCGTCCACCCGGCCCAGCACGGCGGTGTACGCGCCGACGTACTTGCGGATCCGGTGCACGTACACGTCGAACGCCAGCCGGGCCCGCTCGTCGCCCTCGGCCATCCGGCGGCCGATCTCCCTCATGTCGTTGTCGCCGCAGAGGCCGGCCAGCCCGCTGCGCTTGTTCAGCAGGGTGTCGATCGCGTCGGTGTCCATGCCCGCCTCCCGGGCGAGGTGGAAGACCACCGCCGGGTCGAGGTCCCCGCTGCGGGTACCCATCACCAGGCCCTCCAACGGGGTCATCCCCATCGACGTCTCCACGCACCGGCCGCCGGCGACCGCGGAGACGCTGGCGCCGTTGCCGAGGTGCAGCACGATCACGTGGAACCCCGCGAGGTCCGCCGGGTCCGCCGGGTCGCGGCCGAGCAGCCGCGCCGCGGTCCGGGAGACGTAGGCGTGGGAGGTGCCGTGGAAGCCGTAGCGGCGGATCGCGTACGGGTCGGCGACGGCCGGGTCGAGGGCGTAGCGCCAGGCGTGCTCGGGGAGGGTGGCGTGGAAGGCGGTGTCGAAGACGGCGACCTGCGGCAGGTCGGGGCGCAGCTCGCGGGCGACGCGGATGCCGGCGATGTTCGCCGGATTGTGCAGCGGGGCGAGCGGGACGAGCTTCTCCATCTCCGCCAGCACGCCGTCGTCGACGAGGACCGGCTCGGTGAAGCGGGTGCCGCCGTGGACGGCGCGGTGGCCGATGGCCAGCAGGTCCGGCGAGTCCAGCCCGTGCCCGGCGGCGGCCAGCTCGTCGCCCACGGCGCGCAGCGCCGCCGCGTGGTCCGGCACCCCGCCGCGGGCCCGCGGCTCGCCGATCCGCTCGACGATGCCGCGGGCGGGGCGGTCGGTCCCGGGGACCGGTCCGGCCATGTCGATGAGCTGGTACTTCAGCGAGGACGAGCCGGAGTTGAGCACGAGGACCCGGGTCGGGGCGGCCGCGGTCACCGGCGGCGGCCCTGCGCCTGGACGGCGGTGATCGCCACCGTGTTGATGATGTCCTGGACGAGCGCGCCCCGGGACAGGTCGTTCACCGGCTTGTTGAGCCCCTGGAGCACCGGCCCCACGGCGACCGCGCCGGCCGTGCGCTGCACCGCCTTGTACGTGTTGTTGCCGGTGTTGAGGTCGGGGAAGACCAGCACCGTGGCCTGCCCGGCGACCCGCGAGTCCGGCATCTTGGCGGCGGCGACGGTCGCGTCCACCGCCGCGTCGTACTGGATCGGGCCCGCCACCTCCAGATCCGGCCGGCGGGTCCGTACCAGCTCGGTCGCCCGCCGCACCTTGTCGACGCCCGAGCCGGAGCCGGAGGTGCCGGTGGAGTACGACAGCATCGCCAGCCGCGGCTCGACGCCGAACTGCGCGGCCGTCGCCGCCGACTGGATGGCGATGTCCGCGAGCTGCTCGGCGTCCGGATCGGGGTTGACCGCGCAGTCCCCGTACACCAGGACGCGGTCCGCCAGGCACATGAAGAAGACGGACGAGACGATCGCCGCCCCCGGGGCCGTCTTGATCACCTCGAAGGCCGGGCGGACGGTCGCCGCCGTCGAGTGCGCCGCGCCCGAGACCATCGCGTCCGCGAGGCCCTGCTGGACCATCAGGGTGCCGAAGTAGTTGACGTCGCCGACGATGTCGTACGCCATGTCCACGCTGACCCCGCGGTGCGCGCGGTACTGCGCGTACAGCTCGGCGAAGCTCTCGCGCAGCGGCGAGACCCGCGGGTCCGTGATGCGCGCCGACGGCGCCGCGGCCGCGCCGCCGGGCGGCGCCGCGGGCGCGTCCGCGCCCAGCAGCGGCAGGCTCAGCCCCAGCTCCGCCGCGCGTTTGCGGATCGTCTGCTCCTCGCCGAGGAGCGTGAGATCGCACACCCCGCGGCGTACCAGCACCTCCGCCGCCAGCAGCACCCGCTCCTCCGTGCCCTCCGGCAGCACCACGTGCCGGCGGTCGCCCTGCGCCCGCTCGATGAGCATGTGCTCGAACATCATCGGCGTCACGCGCCCGCTCGCCGCCACCGACAGCCGCCCGGTGAGCTGCGCCGAGTCCACGTGCGACTCGAACAGGCCGAGGGCGATGTCCGCCTTGCGCGGCGTCGCGGCGTTCAGCTCGCCGCGCAGCCCGACCAGCGCGGCGGCGGTCGGGAACGAGCCCTCGGCCACCGTGAGCAGCGGCGTCCCCGGCGCCAGCCGCTCGGCCAGCGCCAGGATGTCCGGGCCCGGCCGCTCGTCCAGCGTCAGCAGCACCCCCGCGAGGGCGGGCGAGCCCGCCGAGTGCGCGGCGAGCGCGCCGATGACGAGGTCCGCGCGGTCGCCGGGCGTGATGACCAGACAGCCCTCGCTCAGCGCCGGCAGGAACGCGGGCAGCATCGCACCGCCGAAGACGAAGTCGCGTACGTCCCGGGCCAGCCCGCCGGCGTCCCCCGCGAGCAGCCCGGCGCCGAGCGCGTCCCGTATCTGCGCGACGGTCGGCGCGGCGAGGCCGGCGTCCTCGGGAAGGACGTACACCGGGGCGGGCAGGCCCACCTCGCCGGCGGCCTGCCGGACCTGCGCGGCGGCGGCCGGGGCGACGCGGTTGGCGACCATCGCCAGCACGTCGCAGCCGAGGGCGGCGTAGGCGTCGTGGGCGTTGCGGACCTCGGCGACCACGGAGTCCGCGGACTGCGCGGCACCGCCCACGACGGGGAGCACGGCGGCGCCGCACTCGTTCGCGAGACGGGCGTTGAGGGCCAGCTCCGCGGGGATGTTGGTGTCGGCGTGGTCCGTGCCGAGGATCAGCACGGCCTCGTAGTCGGCGGCGATCTCGTGGAACCGCCCCACCAGCCGGGCGACCAGCGCGTCCGTCCCCTCCTCGGCCTGGAGCGCGGAGGCCGTCTCGTACGTCGTGCCGAGCACGCCGGCGCGCGGCTGGCTCAGCCGGTAGCGGGCGCGGAGCAGGTCGAAGACGGGGTCGGGGGCGTCGGGGCCGGCGTGGGCCAGCGGACGGAAGACCCCGACCCGGTCGACCTGGCGGGAGAGCAGCTCCATCATGCCCAGCTCGACGACCTGGCGGCCGTCCCCGCGGCCGATGCCGGCGACGTAGACGCTGCGGGCCACTCCTGCTCTCCATCCGTCGCGGTTCCGTCCGACCATACCGCCGGGCCGGTGACGGCCGCGCGGCGAGGCCGGGCGGAACGGCCCCGGCCACACCGGCGGGACGACCGGCGCGGTGGCCGGTGCCGCGGCCGGTGTGACGGCCCGGTGACCGCCGGGTGTGACTCAGGGTTAACCGGCCGTTCGGGCGAGTGACTCCCGGGGCATGGGAGAATCGGCTTCGAGCATGCATGCGACTGAATTCGAGCTGGAGAGACATGCGCATCGGAGTACTCACGGCGGGCGGAGACTGCCCCGGCCTGAACGCGGTGATCAGGTCGGTGGTCCACCGGGCCGTGGCCGGTCACGGCGACGAGGTGATCGGGTTCGAGGACGGCTTCAAAGGTCTGCTCGACGGCCGCTACCACAAACTGGACCTCAACGCCGTCAGCGGCATCCTCGCCCGCGGCGGCACCGTCCTGGGCTCGTCCCGGCTGGAGCGCGACCGGCTCCGCGAAGCCTGTGAGAACACCGAGGAGCTCAGCCGCGAGCTGGCCCTCGACGCGCTCATCCCGATCGGCGGCGAAGGCACCCTCACCGCGTCGGCGATGCTCGCCGACGCCGGGATGCCCGTCGTCGGCGTACCCAAGACGATCGACAACGACATCTCCGCCACCGACCGCACCTTCGGCTTCGACACCGCCGTCGGCGTGGCCACCGAGGCGATGGACCGGCTGAAGACCACCGCCGAGTCCCACCAGCGTGTCATGGTCGTCGAGGTCATGGGCCGGCACGCGGGCTGGATCGCCCTGGAGTCCGGCATGGCCGGCGGCGCGCACGGCATCTGCCTGCCGGAGCGGCCCTTCGACATCGGCAACCTCTGCAAGATGGTCGAGGAGCGCTTCGACCGGCAGAAGAAGTTCGCCGTCATCTGCGTCGCCGAGGGCGCCCACCCGGCGGAGGGCACGATGGAGTACCAGAAGGGCGAGATCGACCAGTACGGCCACGAGCGCTTCACCGGCATCGGCAACCGCCTCGCCGGCGAACTGGAACGCCGCCTCGGCAAGGAGGCCAAGCCCGTCATCCTCGGCCACGTCCAGCGCGGCGGCACGCCCACGGCGTACGACCGCGTGCTGGCGACCCGCTTCGGATGGCACGCGGTGGAGGCGGTGCACCGCGGCGACTTCGGCCAGATGACGGCGCTGCGCGGCACGGACATCGTGATGGCGCCGCTGGCGGAGGCGACGCGGGAGCTGAAGCGGGTACCGGCGGACCGGATGGACGAGGCGGAGGTCGTGTTCTGAGAGGACGGCGGTGGCGGTGGCGGTGGCGGTGGCCGGTCTGGCCGCGGACTGTGTCAACACCGTGACGCAGCGGTCACCCGGTCATCCTTAACCCCCGGCGGTCGGTTCGGTAACGTGCCGTGCACAGTTCGCCACCGGGGGACAACGGCCCGCGTACCGGCGCCGGTTGTTCCCGATGACCGACCGGGAGCTTCTTGCCATGCGTACACGCACCGCCCTGACGGCCGCCGCGCTCGCGACGGCCGCCGCGCTGACGCTCACCGCCTGCGGGGACTCCGACTCGGGCGACGACGGTGGGACGGAGCAGATCGAGGGCGCGAAGGACACCGCGTCGGACAAGCCGGAGTCGGAGACCCCGGGCGCAGGGGCCGAGGCGCCGGCGGATGCGCCGGATGTGTCGCTGCCGGAGGACGTGAAGCTGGTCTTCGAGTGGGGCGAGGCGACGAAGCCGGACGAGGTCGTCGCGCAGCGTGACGCGCAGAACTTCCTGCGCAGCGTCTTCCGCGGTGTCACGGAACAGTCGTCCGCGGATCCGGCAGCCCAGTTCTACGCCCGTGACCAGGCGTTGACGTACGCACAGGACCAGGTCGAGCAGAGCCTCGACGCAGGCGTCACCGTGACCGGCACGCAGCGCTTCTACCGGCTTGAGCGGGAAGCGCATGCGAGCGCTGTCGCATTCTCGTTCTGTGCCAACCAGTCGGAGATGTACAGCAAGGACGTCGAGACGGGGAAGGTCCACCGCACCGAGGAGAGCGACTCCAGCTATCTGTACTACCAGGTCGTGATGGGCAAGTACCCGGGCCGAGACGACATCTGGCAGGCCACCAGCGTCGATGTCGAGGGGGAGGCAACACAGTGCAGGTAGGAGGCAGGAGGGCGACGGCCGGGTTATCGATCCTCGTGGGGGTCGGTCTCGTCCTGGCGGCGGGCACTCCGGGACACGCGGACGTCATCACGGACCCGGAGACCGGAGCCGGCGCCGATGACCAGGAGATCTGGGCCAGGACCGGCGGCGGCATCGCCTTCAAGGGCGCCGTCGAGGAGGACGGCCAGGAGCCCGGGAACCTCTCCCCGACGACGGTCGCATGGGATCCGCCACCTTGCTGGTACGCCCCGTACCTGGGCGCCAAGGACTTCAAGCGGGTCACCGAGAAGTCCATCGAGGAGCAGATGGCGGTGCCGGGCATGCCCGGCCATGCCGGGAACGCCCTGCAGCAGCTGCTCGACCACTACGAAGACGGCTACAGCTGGCCCAACCATCCCGGCTTCCAGAACTGGAACGTGAAGAAGGACGGGGAGGGCATGTTCTGGGCGGGTGTTCCGAACCCGGCCGAGGAGGACAGCGCTCTCCGCGACGCGTGCAACGAGGTCCCCTTCTGGGTCGACAACGGCGAGCCCCCGCCCGACTGGGTGGCGGAGGAGGCCATCGACCCGGCGATGCTCGCCGAGCTCGCGTACGAGCGGATGGTCGTGCCCGACACCGAGGCGGAGTTGCGGCCCGAGGGCGAGCAGACCGTCAACCTGCCCACCTGGGTGTGGCTGGACGGCGCCGAGTTCCAGCCGGTGTCGGTGCGGGCCGAGATCCCCGCGCTCGGCATGTGGGCGGAGACGACGGCCACCCCGGTCTCGTTGACCATCGATCCCGGTACCGAGGACGCCGAGCTGCATCCGGACGGCGGCGAGTGCGGAATGGGCGACGACGGTGCCGTCGGCACGCCGTACCGCAGGGGTGACGCCGACAAGCTCCCGCCGTGCGGCGTGACGTACCTGCGCTCCTCCGCGAGCACCGGTCCCTACGACTTCACCGCCTCCGTCACCTGGAAGGTCTCCTGGAGCGCCTCCGACGGCACCGAGGACGAGCCGCTGCCCACCGGGATCGTCGAGGCCACGCAGGAACTCGACGTGCAGGAGATCCAGTCGGTCGTGCGCTGACCTGTCGGGCGCCGGACCGGCGGGGCATGATGAGGCCCGTGGCGGCCGTGGCGGCTGGGAAGGGCGGGGAGGGCATGACGTTCCGGCAGCACTTGAAGCAGGAGGCGTACCGGATCCTGGACACGTTCCCGGAGGAGCTGCGGCCCGAGATCTACGTCGTCGCCCTGTCGCTCTACCGCGTGGACCAGGACGCCCGCTACCCGTACGTGGACATCGGCTACAACACCGAGTCGCAGATCCGCCGCGAGTGCGAGCGGTCCCGCGGCGGGATGGACCCGGACGGCGAGGTGCGCTGGTCGTACGCGTACTGGATCCTGGACGGCTTCGAGCGCGTCGGCCACGTGCCCGAGGACCCGGTGGGCACCGCGCTGCACCGGGCCGAGGCGGCGGCGAAGGGGCTGTGGTTCGAGGACGAGGAGCAGTTCTCGGAGCGGTGGGAGGCGGTGTTCGACGCGCTGTGCGCGGACTTCGCCGAGGACTGCGTGCACGTGGCCCGGCATCTGCACGAGACGGGCCGGGTGGAGGAGGTGCTGGGGCGGCGGGTGCCGGTGGTGCTGTTCGACATGGACGACCCGGAGGACCAGATCCCGCGTACGGCGGCGGCGAACCCGCCGGAGGTGGTGGCGGACTACCTGGCGTGGCAGCGGGCGCAGGTGGAGGAGTAGCGGCGGTACGTAGCCGGAGGCTGCGGCGTTACAGCCCCGTGGCCGTACGGACCAGCCGCGCCAGCGCGAGCGAGCGGCTGTGCGCCGGCCACGCGATGTGCGTGACCACCGGCGGCGCGTCGGTCAGCGGGACGGCGGTGTGCTCCGCCCACAGCCAGGCGCGGGCGGAGTCGGGGAAGACGGCCACCGTACGGCCGAGGGCGATGAGCTGCGCCAGCTGCGTCTGGTCGTGGATCAGGGGCCCCGGGCCGGGCGCGTGCGCGTCGTCGCGGGACCAGCGGGCGAGCGGCAGGCCGGGGATGTCGCGTACGTCGGCGAGGGTGAGGCTCGTACGCGCGGCCAGGGGGTGCGCGGTGGGCAGGATGGCGATCTGGCCCTCGGTGAGCAGCTCCTCGCTGTCGAAACCGGCGAGGGAGTTGAACGGCGCGTGCATCAGCGCCACGTCGGCGCGGCCGTCGCGCAGCATCTCGCCCTGTTCGCACGTGCCGCTCGGCAGCACCTCGACGTCGGCGGCGTCCGGCTCGGCGGCGTAGGCGTCGAGGAGTTTGTGCAGCAGTTCGTGGGACGCGGCGGCCTTCACCGCCAGCACCAGCCGGTGACGGGGCCCGCCGGACCCGCCTGCCCCGCCCGCTCCGCCCGTCCCGTCCGCGTCGTCCGCGCCGCCCGCGCGGCGGGTGCGGCGGGCGGCGGCGGTGGCCGCGTCGAGGGCGGCGCGGCCCTCGTGCAGCAGCATCTCCCCGGCCTCCGTCAGCGCGACGCCGCGGCGGTCGCGTTCCAGCAGGCGGACGCCGAGGCGCCGTTCGAGCCGCTGCACCGCCCGGGACAGTGGCGGCTGGGCCATGCCGAGGCGGACGGCCGCGCGGCCGAAGTGCAGCTCCTCGGCGACGGCGACGAAATACCGCAGCTCACGGGTCTCCAGGGGCTCCATGACCCCAGCGTACGCCACTGATACCCGCCGGGTATGACAGGTCACCGTCCCGGTATTGGATACGGCGCACACCGGCGGGCAACCATCGACGGCACCGGCCACCCGCACCGACAGCGAAGGCACCACCATGACCACCCCCGCCACGCCGCTCCCCGGCGGCACCCACCCCCTCGGCGACCTGACCGTCACCCGCTTCGGCTACGGCGCCATGCAGCTCGCCGGCCCCGGCGTCATGGGCCCGCCCGCCGACCGCGACGGCGCGCTCGCCGTCCTCCGCGAGACCGTCGCCCTCGGGATCACGCACATCGACACCGCCGGCGCGTACGGCCCGCGCGTCACCAACCAGCTGATCCGCGAGGCGCTCCACCCCTACCCCGCGTCGCTGCACCTCGTCACCAAGGTCGGCGCCGTCCGCGACCCGCAGGGCGGCTGGCCGCCCGCCCGCCGCCCCGAGGACCTGCGCCGCGCCGTCCGCGAAAACCTCGACGACCTGGGCCTCGACGTGCTCGACACCGTCAACCTCCGGCTCGGCGACGCCACCGGCCCGCTGCCCGGCTCGCTCGCCGAGCCCTTCGAGACCCTCGCCGCGCTCCGGGAGGAGGGGCTGATCCGGCACCTCGGGGTGAGCAACGCGACCGCCGAACAGGTCGCCGAGGCACGGACGATCGCGCCGGTGGTGTGCGTACAGAACATGTACCACCTCGCCCACCGGCAGGACGACGACCTGATCGACGACCTCGCCGCCGCGGGCATCGCCTACGTGCCCTTCTTCCCGCTCGGCGGCTTCACCCCGCTGCGGTCCGCGGCGCTGTCCGCGGTGGCCGCCCGGCTGGGCGCGACGCCGAAGTCGGTCGCCCTGGCGTGGCTGCTGCGGCGGTCGCCGAACATCCTGCTCATCCCCGGTACGTCGAAGGTGGCGCACCTGCGCGAGAACGCCGCCGGGGCGGGGCTCCGGCTCTCCGACGAGGACTTCGCGGAGCTGGACGAGATCGGCCGCTAGGTCCGGCCGGGCCGCGGTCCGGGGAGGTCGAGGCGCCAGACGGCCTCGTCGTCGTGGACGAGGTCCGTACGCACCAGCCCGGCGGAGGCCGCGACGGCGGCGGAGGCGCGGTGGTCGGGGTGGACGTGCGCGACGACGGCCCGCAGCGGCAGCCGCCCCAGCCTGGCGACCAGCCCGCGTGCCGCCTCCCCGGCGAGGCCCCGCCCCTGCCACGGGGTCCCCACCACCCAGGCGACCTCGGCGACCGCCTCCCGGATCGTCACCTGCACGTACCCGCCGAGCGCCCCGTCCGCCCGTACGCGCAGCACCCAGTTGCCCCAGACCGTCCCGCCCCCGGGCGCCCCGGCGGCCAGCCGCGCGTAGCGCGTCCGCAGCTCGCCGAGCGAGGGCGGCGCGCCGCCGGTGAACTCGTAGAGCGCGGGGTCGCCGAGCACGCCGGCCATCTCGTCGGCGTGCTCGACGCGCAGCGGGAGCAGGTCGAGGCGGGCGGTGTGTATGGTCTCGCCGACGGCGTCGGCCAGTTCGGTGTCCGTCGGAACCTCCGGTGACGCGGTGCGGCCGGTCGGTGCCCAGTTTCGCACCATCGGCGGTTCAGCAGTCGAAGACCGACCAGCAGATGTCGTTGCGCAGCCGCTGGTCGTCGAGCACGAGCGCGCGGATCGCCGCCGGCAGCCGCTCACGCTGCCACCGGCACACACGCCGCCCCGCGGCCTCGCTCTCGCCCGGCGGCGCGGCGGCCCGCACCGCCTTGATCGCGTACGCGGCGGCGCCGAGTTCGTGCGCGGCGACGTGGGCGACGACCGCGGCCTGCCCCGCGGCGTACGCCGCATGCCGCGCCGCCCCGCGCAACTCCCGTGCCGCCCCCATGGCATGCCCACCCGCCGCGCGGGCCACCATCATCCGGACCTCGCCGCGCGCCCAGGCCCGCGCGTGCGCGACCGCCTCCCGCGGCCGCGAATCCCCGGGCCGGACGGACTCGAAGTGCCCGAGGACGTGCTCCGCGCAGGAGGCGGCCCAGAGGGCGAGGAGGTGGTGGTCGGCGTCGGTGAGGGTGCCCCCACGGCGGATGGTGACGAACCGGGGATCCCGGACTTTCGGGAGGATCACGAGGCACGTTCCTTCCTGGCGTTGTGGCCGGTTCCGGCGTCCGTCGGAACCCCCAGGGCTGTGGGTGCCGGGTCAAGGCAGGGTCCTGGGACCACATCGCCGAGAAGGTCTGCCAAGCCCTCCTTCGCCCAGCCGTTCCAGTGCACGTTGTACGGGACTGGGGCACGCGGAACGCGGGCAGTGGCGTGGGCAGCCGGTCGGGGAACAGAACTGTCTTCTTGACGTTGCGCGTACCCGCCGTTGCGCAGCCAGCCGGTGAGTTGGGCCGCGGAGACCGGGTGGGGTACGAGTGTACGGAGCCTCCGAGGCCCCGGCATGAGCCGGTACACGGCCGCGGGCCCGTTCGACGGAAGGAATACGCCTTGTCGCCGCCAAGATGGTCCGGCCTGGTTCGCGGATGCCTGCCGCCCGCGGCGGGTTGCAGGCGCGGAACGGGCTACTCGAACCCCGCGAAGAGCGGCGGCTTCCGGCCGGTGACCACCTGGTTGAAGAACGACGCCGTGTCGTCGCCGAAGAGATACACCGCGCCGTCCCGGATCCCGTAGAACCGGCCGTCCTCGGTGACGTAGACGGAGACGTGGAAGCTCGTACCGGCCACCGGGCACACCGCTGAACCTGTGGCCTCGGCGACGTAGGAGCGGAACGGGTGTTCATGCTCGGTGATGTGCCGCGCGTTGTCGGTATCGGTAAAGCTGGTGACGAGCCGTCCCTTGATCTCCGCGGACGGCTCGTGGATGAGGTGGAGGTCACCGAACTCGGCGAGGAAGTCCCGAGCGGCGGTGTGCACCCGGACCCCGAGGGACTCCAGATGGGCGACGACGTCACCGATCTCCACTCGCCGTCCGGGATGCCAGCCCGCCGTCCGCAGCATCTCGTGTGCTTCAGGAGTGAGTTCGGTCATCCTGGGGACCTCCATCCGGCGGGCATGGTCGGTGCCAGATCCTCTGCGCCGTTGCGCACCAGGACGCTCTGGCACGAAAGGCACGCGGCCTTCGGCAGCCCCGACGGGACTTCAACGGTCAGGAACTCTATCTCCCGGAACATGTCCTGCGCGTCGTCCAGGTGCGTGAACTCGTGACCGTTCTCGGCGATGAGTCTGTTCACCGCGCGTATCTCTGCGCAGTTCGCCGCGTCCCAGTCCATCTGGCCGCCGTTGCGCAGTGCGTTCGCGACCTCGTCCTCCATGTACAGCGGACGGCCCACGGGGCCGGAGAATCCGGTGGCCACGATGTCGCTGCCTCTGATGCGCGCCACCGACACCGTACTGATCGGCGGCCGGCCGGCCCGGTTCAGGCGCGTCGCCTCGGCGAACGCTTCCCCGAGCGCGGTGCTCATGCACTGTGCCAGCACCAGACCCCACGGGTCCGAGTCGGTCAGCGGATCGCCCGCGTAGCCGGTGTCGTTGGGTCCTGCGGCCGGGCCCAGCGGGTCGGGCGAGAGGTAGCCGGCCGAGTCCGGGTCGTAGTAGCGGCGCAGGTTGTAGAACAGGCCCGACTCGTCGTCCAGATACTGGCCGGGGAAGCCCAGCCGGCAGCGGACGTCGGTCGTGGCCGCGCCCGGCAGCGGCGCTCCCCACAGGTCGGCGCGGCGTTCCCAGGCGATCCCGCCCGCCGGGTCGAGCAGCTCCGTGGGTGTGCCCGCCCTGTCGGTCACCACCAGGTGGGTGCTTTCGGCCGTCGCTCCCGCGCCGGACGTGCGGCGCTCGGTCTGCAGCAGGGGCCGGTGTGTGCCGGGGGCGTACTCCCAGACGGTCACCGCCTCCGGCGTCAGTTCTTCGACGACGCGGGCGCCGTCCCAGGCGAAGTCCGTCCGGGCATCGCGATTCACCGCGCGTGTGAGCCGCCCCATCGCGTCGTAGTCGAAACGGGTGACGGAACCTGCCCATGTCTGGTCGGCCACATTGCCCAGAAGGTCGTAGCCAAAGCGAATGACCTCTTCGAGTCCGTTGGTGCGCTCGATGAGCTGACCGGCCGCGTCGTGGCGGTAAGCGAGTGTCCGGCCGTCGAAATCCGTCTCGCGTACGAGTTGCCCTGCCGGGTCGTACTCGTATCTCCAGCTGTGGCCCTGCTGGTTGATGACGGCGGAGAGCCGCAGTTCCGTGTCGTGGACGAACTCCAGGCGCGTTCCGTCGGGGTCCGTCCGGGCAGCGACGACGTCGAAAGCGCCGATCTCGAAGCGGGTGACGTGGCCGAGCGGACCGCGATGCTCGATCAGGTTGCCCTCACCGTCGTAGTCCCAGGTCTCCGCCGAGCCGTCGGGTAGGGTACGGCGGACGAGTTTCCCCTCGATGCTCCAGACGAAACGTGTGGTTTCTCCGAGGGGTCGGTGATCTCTTCGAAGGCTCCTGTGGGGCCACGCCGGTACGTGGTGACCTGGCTGAGCGGGTCCGCGATCGAGACGGGCAGCCCGGCGCTGTCTGTCTCTATGCGGGTGACCGCGCCCAGGGCATCGATGGTCCGAGTGAGGTGACCACGTTCGTCGTAGACGTAGTGCTGACGATCGCCATGGGGATCGACCGTGAGAGTGAGGTTTCCGCGCTCGTCGTACTCCTGCCACCACTGGCTGCCGTCCGGGTGGGAGACCGCGGTGACGAGGCCGAGCTGATTGTACCGAGCAGTGCTGGTGAGGCCGTCGGGGCGGGTGAAGCCCACGAGGTTTCCCCGGCTGTCGTACGCGTACGTCGTCGTGCGGTCCAGGGGATCTGTTCTCGAAACGAGCTGGTCCTGCGCGTCCCACTCCTGCCGGGTCACGTTGCCGACCGGATCCACTTCCTGAGTGATGCGATACCGGTCGTCGAACCGGTATGTGCGGATTCCCCCTGAGAATCCGTGACCGAAGTCGACCGCCGGAGGTCGTCGTAGGCGAACGTCGCGTCGAGGATGCCGTCCGTGCCGCGGGATGCCGTGCACCGGCCCGCGGCGTCGTACTCGTAGCGGTAGCGGGTGCCGTTGCGGTCCTCCCAGGCGGTGATGCGGTGTTCGTCGTCGTACTCGTATCGCAACGGTTTCCCCGACGAGTTGACGACGTCGGTGAGATTGCCGTTCCGGTCAAAGGCGTACCGCATCAGCACCGGCTGCTCGGGCGCGCTGAGGAGACGAAGCCTCGTCACCCTGTCGCCGGTCACGTCGATCCCGATCCGATATCCACCGCTGTGCCGCACCTCGACCGGGATGCCGTTCGGGAGTCGCTCGAAGTCGATCCGCTGCCCGTTCCGGTCGATGATCGACCGCAGCGGAAGTGCCACCGCCTGAACGTCTGACGGCCGGGAGACGGCGGACTCCGGGAGCGGACTGAAACGCAAGGTGTGCCCGGCTCCCGGACGCTCCACGCGGATGTCCCCGCCGGGCTGCCCGTTCCATCTCAACGGCCACCGGGGACCGACCAGAGGATGAACCGGCACATCGGGCTCCGGCACGGGTAGCGCAGAGCCATCCGTCATCGGTGAAGAACGTGACGCTGTCCTCGTCGATCTCAAGCCGCTGATCGAGGGTGGAGGCCCAGCTGCCGCCGAAGCACCGGCCCGAGCGGAAGCTCGAAACGTGAGCCCTGTGGAGAACCAGGGGAGCAGCGCCGGGAGATCGACATCGGTTTGGGCCATCACCATTTCGCCGGTGACGACGTCGACGGGGTCGGTCAGGCAGACGCGCTTGCGCATCGCCATGGCGGCCCTGCGAAGACCGCCGCGGAGGCCGAGTGCCATGCCCTTCATACCGCCCTTGACGGCTGCCAGGCCGCCTTTGAGGCCCTTGGCGAGGCCGCCGAGGGTGGTGAGGCCCTTCATGCCGGGGATGCAGTCCAGGGCGGCGAAGGCGACGTCCCAGAGGGAGGCTTGGCCGTTCATGTACTTGTAGAGGGTGTCGGCCAGCACCACCAGGGCGGCGGCGAGGACGACCCAGGCCAGGGGGCCGCCGATGATGAGGACGACGATGCCCAGGACGGCGACGATCACCTTGCAGACGCTGACGATGGTGTCCCAGTTGTCCTTGACCCAGTCGACCGCCTTCTCCCACCACTTGCGGTTCTGGATGCCCGCGTCGGAGCGTCCTCCAGCTTGTCCTTCGCCTCCGACGCCGCGTCCTCGCGCATCTTCTTCGCGTCCGCGGCCATCTTCTTGGCCGCTTCGAGGCCGCCCTGGGCGTTGTCGACGGCCCGCTGGGCGCTGGACTGGGCGGACTTGGCGTCGGTGGCGTTGCGGGCGGCGGCGCGTACCTCGGAGTCGTCGGGCTTCTCCTTGCCCTCCGCCTCGTCGTACTTCTCCGTCTTCTCCGTCGCCCGCTCGACCCAGGAGTTCGCCGAGTCGAGGCGGCCGCTGGCGGCGGTCAGGTCGTTGCGGGCCTCGCGGCCCTTGGCTAACGCCTTGTCGGCCAGCGACTGGGCGCGCTCCAGCTTCGGCCAGTACGCGGCGAGCGCGTCGCCGGCGAGGTCGTACGAACGCTGGAGCTTCTTCAGGTTCTTCGGGACTTCCTCGAACTCGTCCTGGAACGCCTTCGCCGTCTTCCCCGCCCAGCGAAGAAGGGCGTCCTCGCCTGCCATGCCCTTGATCTGGCGTAAGGCGTCCGCCACGTCGTCGGCGAAGTCGTGCAACTCCCGGGCGAGCTGCTTCACCCGCTCCGGATCGCCCGGCGTCGGATCGTCGTCGAGGTCGAGTACGTGCCAGTCCGTCGGACGAGTGCCCACCGGTACCGCCCCCCAGGCGTACGCACGGCCGCTTCCGTTTCGTACACGGTAGCGACATTCGAACCGGTCGGTGAAGAACGCCCTGAGGGGTCAGTTGCGGAGGAGTTCCCAGAAGCGGGGGAGCACCTCTTTGAGGTACGCCGCCACCGCCGCCGTGGCCTCCGAGCCCGGGTCCTCGCCCCAGTTGCGGGCCGCCGCGATGCGGGCCTGGTACTCCTCGTGGAGCGTGCTCAGGGCGCGTTCGAGGGGGCGGCGGGGGAGGCGGGTGAGGCGGGCCACGGGGCGGAGTTGGGGTTGCCAGCGGGTCGTGGCCGCCTCGCGGAGGTGGCGGGCGAGGGGTTCGCTGCGGCCGGTGAGGTCCATCAGGTCCGGGAGGGGGAGGCGGAGGAGGTGGGCGAGGCGGGTGGCCTGGGACTCGGTGCCGGGCCAGCGGCCGGTCTGTTCGGCGCTGAGGTACGTCGCGGGGTCCATGCCGATGTGGCGGGCGACGTCGTCGAGGGGCAGGCCGTGGGCGCGGCGGTGGGCGTGCAGGGAGGTGGGGGAGCCCATGAGGTCGGCGGGGGTGCACCACAGGGCGCCGGCCAGGGCGTCGAGTTCGGGGCGGGTGGGGCGGGCGTGGCCCTTCTCCCAGTCGGCGACGGCGGTGGCGGGCACGGTCAGGCCGTAGGCGGCGCGCATGCCGTACGCGACGTGGTCGTGGCCGAGCCCTAAGGCGCGGCGTAATCGACGGGCCGCCGCGGGGTCGAAAGGGGGTGGGTGCTCCGGCGGACCGGCGCCGGAGCCGGGCGCCTTTGTCGTCACCCGGTCACCGTAGGTAGTGGTGCGGTCCGTAATCAACCGTAGGTTCCGCCGAAGTGGGGCGCGGGGCGGGGGAGTTGCGTGTGCGTTGCAGGGGTTGACGGTGAACCGCCAATGACTAAAGTCTAGACCAATTACCCCCCACGCAAGGAGTGTTGTATGCGACGCGGTACGAAGCCCGCCGGCAGGGGCCGCAAGGCCCTCAAGGCGGCGGTCGTCGGCGCGGGCGCGGCCCCGCTGGTCCTTCTCGCCATCCCCACCCAGCAGGCCGGCGCGCACGGCTGGATCACCAACCCGCCGAGCCGCCAGGACCAGTGCGCGACGGGCGTCGTCGAGTGCGGCGCCATCCAGTACGAGCCGCAGAGCGTCGAGGGCCCGAAGGGCCTGACCAGTTGCAGCGGCGGCAACGAGGGCTTCAAGGAGCTGGACGACGACAGCAAGGGCTGGGCCGTCACGAACGTCGGGAGCACCACGACGTTCAACTGGAGGATCACCGCCCGGCACAGCACCAGCACCTGGCAGTACTTCGTCGGCGGCCAGAAGGTCGCCGAGTTCGACGACGGCGGCGCCCGGCCGCCCGCCGAGTTCAGCCACACCGTCGACTTCGGCGGCATCACCGGCAAACAGAAGGTGCTCGCCGTGTGGAACGTCGCCGACACGGCGAACGCCTTCTACGCCTGCGTCGACGTCAACATCGGCGGCTGACGCCGCCGGCCGACCGCGGCCGTACCGTACGCGCCCGGCGGGCCGACCCCGCCGGGCGCGTGCGCGCGGCGGCAGCGGTGGAGGGCAGGGCCCGGCCCCGGTCAGCCCTTCACCGCGCCGCCCAGCGCGAAGCCGCCGCCGAGCCGGCGGGCGATCAGCACGTACAGCAGCACCGCCGGCGCCGAGTAGATGATCGAGAACGCCGCCAGTTCCCCGTAGACCACCGAGCCCATGTTGCCGAACAGCTCGAAGATCGAGACGGAGGCCGGCATCTGGTCGGGGCTGAGCAGCAGCATGAAGGGGACGAAGAAGTTCCCCCACATCATGATGAACGAGAAGATCGTCACCACCACGACCCCCGGGCCCATCAGCGGCAGGATGACCCGCACCAGCGCCTGCATCGACGACGCGCCGTCCGTCCAGGCGGCCTCCTCCAGCACCTTCGGCACCCCGTCCATGAAGTTCTTCATCAGCCAGATCGCGAACGGCAGCTGCGAGCTGGCCAGGAAGAAGGCCGTGCCGGACATCGTGTCGATGAGGTTGATCTGCACGAACAGCCCGTAGACCGGCACCATGATGGCGGTGATCGGCAGGCTGGTGGTGAAGAGGATCGTCAGCATGAACGGGCGGTTGAACCGCGAGCGGTAGCGCGACAGCGGGTACGCCGCGAGCGCCGCCGCGACGACCGTGACCGCCGTCGCCCCGCCGCACAGGATCAGGCTGTTGAGCAGCGGCCGGAAGGTGATGTCGGTGGTCATCACCGCGTCGAAGTGGTCCCAGGTGACGTCCGTCGGCGGCTTGGCCGTCAGGCCCGAGTCCGCGTCGACGGACGAGAAGAGCAGCCAGGCCAGCGGCAGGAGGAACGCCAGCGCCGCCAGCAGCAGGCTCAGGTCCGCGGCCAGCCGCCGGCTGTGCTTGCGGCCGGCGAGGGTGCGCAGCGGGCCGCGCCGGCGCGGCGCCGGGGACTTCGGGCCCGGCGCGCCGGCGCCGTCGCGGGTGCGCGTGGACGTGGGCATCGGCTCATACCTCCGTACGCAGCATCCGCATGTACACCAGCGAGAACAGGGCGCCGACCAGCAGCAGGAGCAGCGCCACCGCCGTGCCGTAGCCGAGCAGGTTGTTCTTGAACGCCTGCTCGTACATGAACAGTGGCAGCGTCTGGCTGCGGTCGCCCGGGCCGCCGCGGGTCATCGCCCAGATCAGCCCGAAGACCGAGAGGGTCTGCAGGGTGTTGAGCATCAGGTTGGTCGCGATCGAGCGGCGGATCATCGGCAGCGTGACGTGCCACAGCTTCCGCCAGCCGCCCGCGCCGTCCACCTCCGCGGCCTCCGTGATCTCCTTCGGGATCTCGGAGAGCGCGGCGGAGTAGACGAGCATCGAGAACGCCGTGCCGCGCCAGATGTTGGCGAACGACACCGCCAGGATGGGCAGCGTGTAGAGCCAGTTCTGGCTGGGGAGGTGGAGCCGGTCGAGGACGGCGTTGAGCGTGCCGTCGTCGCGGAAGAAGGCGTAGAGCAGGAAGCCGGCGACGACCTCGGGCACCACCCAGGCGGTGATGACGATCGCGCCGGTGGCGGTGCGTACCGCCTTCGAGGCGCGCTGCATCAGCGAGGCGAGCGCGAGCCCCAGGGTGTTCTGGCCGACGATCGACGACAGGACGGTGAACACCAGCGTCAGCCAGACGGCGTTGATGAAGCCCTCGTCGCCGAGGGCGGTACGGAAGTTCTCCAGGCCGACGAACGACGACTCGGCCTGGCCGGAGAGCTGCAGGTCGGTGAAGGCGATCCACACGCAGTACGCGATGGGGCCGGCCAGGAACAGCAGCATCAGGACGACGGACGGCCCCACGGGCAGCGCCCGCAGGAGCGCGCGCAGCACGGAGTGCGGGGGCGGCCCCGCCTTCCGCGGTCCGGGGCGGCGGGCGCGGGGGCCGCCGCCCGCCGGTGCGGGGACGCGCGCCGCCGCACCGGCGGCGGCCGCGCCCCGCGGCCCGGCGGGGGCGGGGGTGTGCTCGGTCACCTGGAGCCCTTGCGGACGCCCTGGTCTTCTGGCCCGGGAGGAATCGGATTCCTGCGAGGCTGGGCAGGAGAAGGGGTTTCGCCGCCAGCGTGGCAGACAGTCCACCCTACGGCGGGGGGAGGCGGCACATAACGATCAAGAGTTCTCAACTGTCAGTCCTCCCGGATAGTTTCGTGGCCATGACGACGGACACCACGGCCCACGCCCGGTACACGTACCGGCTGCGCGTGTCCGCCGGCGCAACCCGCGCTCTCGGAGCCGAGTGGGCGCGTTGCCGCTGGGTGTGGAATGAGTCGGTGGCCCGCTCGAAGAAGGCCCACCGCGACGGGGAGGCGTGCGGACCGGCGCGGCTGGACAGGATGCTGACCGAGGCCCGTGCTGTGACGCCGTGGCTCCGGGAGGGCTCGTCGGTTCCCCAACAGCAGGTGGTGCGCGACTTCGGGATGTCCCGTGCAAAGGCGCTCAAAGACGTCAAGGACCGGTTGCCGATGCGGCAGCGTGCCGGGATGCCCCGGTACAAGAAAAGGCGTGAATCGCGGCCGACCCTGAACTACACCCGGCGCGGTTTCCGGCTGAAGGACGGGCGCCTGCACCTGGCCGGGGGCATCGTGGTGCGTCCGGTGTGGTCGCGGGCACTGCCCGAAGAACCGTCGAGCGTGCGCGTGTACCAGGATCCCGCGGGGGCTTGGTACGCCTCCTTCGTCGTCCCTGCTCCCTCCGAGGCGCTTCCGGGGACCGGCCGCGTAATCGGCGTGGACTGGGGCGTCAAGGAGATCGCCACCACCACATCCGACGCCTACGACCTCCCCCATCCCCAGCACGGCAGGACCGCCGCCCAGCGACTCGCGGGGTACCAGCGGATGATGGCCCGGCGCCGGCCTGTCCGCGGACAGGCCGCTTCCCGGGGCTACCGTGCGGCGAAGCGTCAGACAGCGAAGCTGCACGCCAAGGTGGCGCGGCAGCGGCAGGACACCGCCCGCAAGTGGGCCAAGTCCGTCGTCCGCGACCACGACGCCGTGGCCGTCGAGGACTTCCGCCCCCGCTTCCTGGCGAAGTCGACCATGGCCCACAAGGCGGCGGACGCCGGTATCCGGGCCACGAAACAAGCCCTGGTGGAGATGGCCCGCAAACACGGGCGCATCGTCCACCTGGTCCATCCCGCGCACACCACCATGGACTGCGCACAGTGCGGAGCGAGAACCAAGCACGCACTTCCCCTCTCGGAACGTACCTACGCCTGCACCTCGTGCGGAGCCGTGTCCCCCCGGGACAAGAACTCAGCGCGGGTCATGCTGGTCCGGGCTGGTCTCAACCCGGCTGGTGCTGATCGTGTAAGACCCAGCGACCCGCCGGGCCGCAGGCAGCGTGAGCCAGGAATCCCCTGCCTTCAGGCGAGGGAGGAGTCAACATGGCCTCTCGGGCTGCTCGCGGCGGCTACTTCTCGACCACCTCGCCGTCGGTGATCGAATCGAGCGCGTCGTCGTAGTCCGCCGCGGCGTCCTCGGCGGACGAGTCGCCGGTGGTCACCTTCTCCATGGCCTCCTGGATGGCGGTGGAGACCTGCGGGTAGACCGGGAGCGCCGGGCGGTAGTGGGTGTACTCGACCAGGCCGGTGAAGAACTCGACGCCCGGGACGTACGCCTGGTAGTCGGGGTCGGCGGCGACGTCCTCGCGGACGGCGATCTGGCCGTTGGCGATGGTCAGCCGGGTGTTGTTCTTCTGCGACTGGGCCACCTTCATGAACTCGAAGGCCAGGTCGGGGTTGTTCGCCTCGGCGGGGATGGACCAGGCCCAGCCGCCGGACATGCTGACCCGGCCGGGCGGCTGGCCGTGCTGGGTGGGCATCGCGGCCTGGCCGAGGACCTCGGTCCACTCCGGCCACGGCCGGGGGCCGGTTTCCAGCCAGTTGTTCGACATCCAGGAGCCGTCGAGGTCGATGGCGAGCTTGCCCTCGGGCAGCCACTCGGTGCCGACCTTGGTGCCGATGTTCGGGTCGAGGGCCTCCTGCGGCTCGGGGCCGAGGCCCTCGTTGTAGACGGTGTGCACGAAGTCGAGGGCGTCGGTGAAGCCCTGGCCGCCGGCGACCCACTTCTTCGCCCGCGGGTCGTAGAGGGGGTCCTCGCCGGTGCCGTACAGCAGCATCTCGAAGCCCTGCATGGTCGCGGCCTCACCGGGCGGCTTGCCGGTGTAGACGTTCAGCGGGATGACGCCGGGCAGTTCGCGCTTGAGGGTGCGGGCGGTGTCGAGGACGTCGTCCCAGGTCTCCGGCTGCCAGTCGGTCGGCAGACCGGCCTTCTCGAACAGCTCCTTGTTGTACCAGAGCCCGCGGGTGTCGGTGCCGTCCGGAACGCCGTACGTCTTGCCGTCCTGCCCGCGCGTGGCGGCCTTCGCCGTGTCGATGTACTGGTCCCAGTCCTTCCAGTCCTTCAGGTAGCCGTCGAGCGGGGTGAGGAGGCCGGCGGTGATGTCGGAGTTGATCAGGAAGGTGTCCTCGTAGACCAGGTCGGGGGCGGTCTTGGGGGACCGCAGCATCTGCTGGACCTTGGTGTAGTACTGCTCGTCCGGCACCTGGACCGGGATCAGCTCGACGTTCTTGCCGGGGAACTTCTTCTCGAACTCCTTCTTCACCGCTTCCATCTCGCGGTCGAAGATCTTGTTCTTGGCGTCGGTGGACTTCTTGAACTGGACCTTCACGGTGTCCGGATCGCTGCCCGAGTCCCCGCAGCCGGAGAGCACGGTGGCGGCGAGAACGGCGGTCAGCGCGGTGGCGAGCATGGGGGAAACGGGGCGGTGCACGGCGGGACCTCCCTGCGGCTCTGGCGAGATTCCGGTGAAAGTACGGCTGTCCGGATGTCCGGTCAATGCTTCCGGCAGGGCATGCCCCGGATCGGTGACAACGTTGTTGTACCGACGGTTTTCAGCCGTCTGTACGGGGCCGGGGACGCGGCCGGGGCCGCAGCCGGACCCGGGCGGCGGGCCTGCTCAGGGGCGGCTGCCGGACCAGCGGTAGCGCAGCTCGGGGCGGCCCACCTGGCCGTACCGCGGGGCGCGGTCGGCGTGGCCGGTCTCCGCCAGGTGCTCCAGGTAGCGGCGGGCGGTGATGCGCGACGTGCCGGTCGCCTCGCCGGCGGCGGTGGCGGTGAGCCCGTCGTCGCCGGCCCGGCGCAGGGCGTCGGTGACGGCGGCGAGGGTGGGGCCGGACAGGCCCTTGGGCAGCGCGGCCTGCGCGGGCGCGCGGAGCGCGGCGAGCGCGCGGTCCACCTCGTCCTGGCCGCCGGCCTCGCCGGCGGCGGCGTGGAACTCGGCGTAGCGGAGGAGGCGGTCGCGGAGGGTGGCGAAGGCGAAGGGCTTGAGGACGTACTGCACGACGCCGAGGGAGACGCCCTCGCGGACGACGGCGAGGTCGCGGGCGGAGGTGACGGCGATGACGTCGGCGGCGTGGCCGGCGGCGCGCAGCGAGCGGAGGAGGGCGAGGCCGTGGCCGTCGGGGAGGTAGAGGTCGAGGAGGATGAGGTCGACCGCGACCTGGTCGAGGAGGCGGACGGCCTCGGCGCGGGAGCGCGCGGCCCCGGCGACGGCGAAGCCGGGCACGCGCTCGACGTAGAGCCGGTGGGCGTCGGCGGCGACGGGGTCGTCCTCGACGACGAGCACGCGGATGGGCGCGGAGCGCCCGGCGGCGGTCATACGGAGCCCCCACCGGGCCGGCCGGGGGCGCGGGGACGCGGGGTGCGGTGGACCGGCGGGTCGGTGGAGTGCGGCTCGCCGGGGCGGGCGCGCGGCACCGCGGTCCGGGGCGGCTCCGCGGATCCGGCAGACCGGGGCGGCTCCGCGGAGCGGTCGCCCAGGGGCCGTCCGGGGGCGGGGCCGCTCGCCGCCGATATACGAACCGTCGCCCCCGGCTCCGCCGGTTCCGGCTGCCCCGTGGCGGGGGCTCCCGGGGCCGCCGGTAGCGCGTGCGCGGCGGCCGGTGGCGCGCCCGGCACCGCTGCCGGGGCCGTGGGCGTCCCGGCCCCCGCCTCCGGCCTGCCTGGCTCCGCGTCCGGCCCGCCCGGCTCCGCCTCCGACTTGCCGCCCTCCGCGGCCGATCTGCCCGGCTCTGTCTCCGACCCGCCCGGCTTCGCGTCCGGCCTGCCCGGCTTCGCGTCCGACCTGCCCGGCGCCGTCTCCGGCCTGCCCGGCTCCGCCGGGGCCGCCGGGGCCAGTGGGAGGCGCACCGTGAACTCCGCGCCGCCCTCCAGGGCGCTGCTCAGCGTCGCCTCGCCGCCGTGGCGGCGGGCGGCCTGGCGGACCAGCGCCAGGCCCAGGCCGCGGCCCCCCGCGGCGGCGGCGCCGGCGGCGCGCTTCGTGGTCCAGCCGCGCTCGAAGACCTCCGCCGCCCGCGCCGGGTCCACCCCCGGGCCGTCGTCCGCGACCCGCAGCAGCAGTTCCCCGGCCGACGCCAGCGCCGTCACCCGCACCTGCGGCTGCGACGGCCCGTCCGCGCCGTTCCGTATGCCGGACGCCGCACGCTCCCTCGCACCCTCCGCCGCCGCGTCGACGGCGTTGTCGATCAGGTTGCCCAGCACCGTCACCAGGTCCCGGGGCGGCAGCGTCGGCGGCAGGACGCCGTCGTCGATCCTGCTGTCCCCGCTCAGCACCAGCTCCACCCCCTGCTCGTTCGCCTGGGCCGCCTTCCCCAGCAGCAGCGCCGCCAGCACCGGTTCCGTCACCGCGCCCGTCACCCGGTCCGTCAGCGTCTGCGCCAGCTCCAGCTCCGCCGTCGCGAACTCCACCGCCTGCGCCGGCCGGCCCAGCTCGATCAGCGAGACCACCGCGTGCAGCCGGTTCGCCGACTCGTGCGCCTGCGAGCGCAGCGCCTCGGCGAAACCCCGTACGGAGTCCAGCTCGCCGGTCAGGGTCTGCAACTCCGTGACGTCCCGGAGCGTGACGACCGTGCCGCGGTGCTCGCCGCCGGACACCGGCGAGGTGTTGACGACCACCGTGCGGTCCCGGGTCAGGTGCACCTCGTCGACCCGCGGGCCGGGCGACAGCAGCGCCTCCGTCAGCGGCCCCGGCAGCCCCAGGTCCGCCACCGGGCGGCCCACCACGCCGTCGTCGGCGCGGGTGCCCAGCAGCTCCCGTGCGCCGTCGTTGACCAGCGCGATCCGCCCCGTGCCGTCGAGCATCAGCAGGCCCTCGCGGACCGCGTGCAGCGTCGCCTGGTGGTAGTCGTGCAGGCGGCTCAGCTCGCCGGCGTTCATCCCGTGCGTGTGCCGCCGCAGCCGGGCGTTGATGAGGTACGTCGCGAGCCCGGCCAGCGCCAGCGCCGCCGCGGCGACGTACAGCACGGGCATCAGCTGCCGCCGCACCTCGTCGCTGATGGCCTCGACGGTGATGCCCGCGCTGACCAGCCCGACGATCCGGCCGTCCGCCGCCCGCACCGGCGTGACCACCCGCAGCGACGGGCCGAGCGTGCCGGTGTACGTCTCGCTGAACGTCTCGCCGCGCAGCGCGCGGGCGGTGTGGCCGAGGAACGAGCCGCCGATCACGTCCGGGTTGGGGTGGGTGAAGCGGGTGCCGTCCGGGGCCATGATCGTGATGAACGTCACCTCGGTGTCCCGCTTGGCGCGTTCCGCGTACGGCTGGAGCACCCGGGACGCGTTCCGGCCGCCGGTGATCGCCCCGGCCACTCCCGGCGCCGCCGCGACCGACCGCGCCGTGCTCTCCGCCTGCCGCTCGGCCGCGTCCTCCGCGCGGTCGCGCGCCGTGACGTACATGAAGACCGCCGACCCGGCCACCATCAGCGTGACCAGCACGACCTGCATCGCGAAGAGCTGGCCGGCCAGGCTGCGGGGACGGGGGAGGCGCATGGCCCCAGTGTGACCGGGGCCCTCACGTGAACGAAATGAACGCAACGGTGACGCCGTCCGCGGCGGCCGACATATTCACCGGGACCGCTGGGACACCGAGCCGTGAGGAGGCAGCGACGTGGCTGCACCCACCCCCGTGGCGGGCCGCGTGAAGCGCGACCGCACCCATTATCTCTACCTCGCCGTGATCGTGGCCGTGCTCGCCGGCATCGCGGTCGGCTTCGCCGCGCCCGACGTGGCCGTCGAGCTGAAGCCGATAGGCAAGGGCTTCGTCAACCTCATCAAGATGATGATCTCGCCGATCATCTTCTGCACGATCGTGCTGGGCATCGGCTCGGTCCGCAAGGCCGCGAAGGTCGGCGCGGTCGGCGGGCTGGCGCTCGGCTACTTCCTGCTGATGTCCACCGCCGCGCTGGCCATCGGCCTGGTCGTCGGCAACATCATCCAGCCGGGCAACGGCCTGGAGCTGACCCAGGAGGCCCGCGACGCCGGCGCCGACCAGGCCGCGGCCGGCGACGCGGAGTCGACCACCGAGTTCCTGCTGGGGATCATTCCGGACACGATGGTGTCCGCCTTCACCTCCGGCGAGGTGCTCCAGACGCTCTTCGTGGCGCTGCTCGTCGGCTTCGCGCTGCAAGCGCTGGGCCGGGCCGGCCAGCCGGTGCTCACCGGCATCGGGCATCTCCAGCGGCTCGTCTTCCGGGTGCTGGCCATGATCATGTGGGTGGCCCCGGTGGGCGCGTTCGGCGCCATCGCCGCGGTGGTCGGCGAGACCGGCGCGGACGCGCTGAAGTCGCTCGCCGTGATCATGATCGGGTTCTACGTGACCTGCGCGCTGTTCGTCTTCGGGGTGCTCGGGCTGGTGCTGCGGTTCGTCGCCGGCGTCAACATCTTCCGGCTGCTGAAGTACCTGGCCCGGGAGTTCCTGCTGATCGTCTCCACCTCCTCCTCGGAGTCGGCGCTGCCGCGGCTGATCGCGAAGATGGAGCACCTCGGGATCTCCCGGCCGGTCGTCGGCATCACCGTGCCGACCGGCTACTCCTTCAACCTCGACGGCACCGCCATCTACCTCACCATGGCCTCGCTGTTCATCGCCGAGGCGATGGGCGACCCGCTGTCCGTCGGCCAGCAGATCTCGCTGCTCGTCTTCATGATCGTCGCCTCCAAGGGCGCCGCCGGCGTCACCGGCGCCGGCCTGGCCACCCTGGCCGGCGGGCTGCAGTCGCACCGGCCGGAACTGGTCGACGGCGTCGGCCTGATCGTGGGCATCGACCGGTTCATGAGCGAGGCCCGGGCGCTGACCAACTTCGCGGGCAACGCCGTGGCCACGGTCCTCATCGGGACCTGGACGAAGGAGATCGACCGGGACCGGGTCGAGGAGGTCCTCGCCGGCCGGGTGCCCTTCGACGAGGCGACGCTCGTGGACGACCACGCGCCCGCGGCGGCGGAGCCGGAGGAGCCGGCCGACGCCTCCGCGGCGCCCGAAACCACGCCTGTAAAGGCCGGATAAACCCGTCGCGAATCCCGCAAGCCAGGACAACCATTCACCCCCCGGGCCGGTCTGCGTCTGCATCGAAAACGATCGGGCTGGGGGGCCAGTGGAAAAGCCGCACGTCAGCGTGGTTATCGCCGCGTACAACGCCATGCCGTACCTGACCAGGTGCATCGACTCCGTACTCGGGCAGAGCCTGCCGCCGGACGCCGTCGAAGTCGTCGCCGTCGACGACGGCTCGACCGACGGCACCGGCGCGGAGCTGGACCGCTTCGCGCAACTGCACCCGGGCCGGATCCGCGTCGAACACCAGGAGAACTCCGGCGGCCCGGCCGCCCCGCGCAACCGGGGCATCGAGCTGGCCCGCGGCCGGTACGTGTTCTTCCTCGACGCCGACGACTACCTCGGCCCCGAGGCGCTGGAGCGGATGGCGGCCATGGCCGACAGCAACGGCTCGGACGTCGTGCTCGGCAAGCTCGTCGGCGTCGGCGGGCGGGGCGTGCCGACGTCGATGTTCAAGCGCGACCAGCCGGACGCCGACCTGTACAGCTCCCGGATCTTCTGGGTGCTCACCCCCACGAAGCTGTTCCGCCGCGACCTGATCGAGCGGCACGGACTGCGCTTCCCCGAGGACATGCGCACCGGCGAGGACCAGGTCTTCGTCACCCGGGCGTACCTGCACGCCGCGAAGGTCTCCGTGGTCGCCTCCTACGACTGCGTCTACTGGGTCCTGCGCGACGACGGCGGCAACCTCACGACCACCCCGCTCAAGGAGCCGCCCCTCGGCGCCGGCAGCACCGGCACGCTCGTCGCGATGCTCGGCCTCGTCGGCGAGCAGACCCCCGCGGGACCCCGCCGCGACTACCTCCTCACCCGGCTCTACGAGGTCAACCTCCAGCGCGCCCTGCGCTCGGTGAGCCGCACGGACAAGCGCGACCCGGACCGCGCGCGCCGCATGTTCGCCTTAGTGCACGAGCCCGTCGCCCGCTGGTACAGCGACGCGGCGATGGCGCGGGTTCCGGCCATCGTGCGGTTGCAGGGCGAGATGGTGCGGCGCGGCCTGTACGAGGAGGCGATCGCCGTCGTCCGCTATGTCCAGCGGCGCCGCCGGGCGCTCGCGGCCCGGGACGGCAAGCCGGTGCGCTGGATCGTGCCCGACGGCTTCACCGTCGAGAACGGCCGGATCCTCGCCCACTACCCGTACTTCCGCGACGCCCGCCTCGGCCTGCCCGACGATGTGTTCGATGTCACCCGGCAGGTCGGCGGCGTGCGCAACGTCGTCCGGCCCGCGTCCCTGACCGCCGCGCAGGACCGGTCGGACCCCCGGGCGGTGGTGGTCCGCGGCCGGCGCCGCAAGCGGCTGCCCGCCGTGGCGCTGGAGGTGACGGCGACCCGCGCGGGCGACGGCCGCACGGTCACGGCCGACCTCCCCGCTCCCGCCGCCGCACCCGGCCCGGACGGCACGGAGGGTGGGGACGCCTTCACCGTTCGCCTCCGGGTGCCCCAGCCGGGCCTTTGGCACCTCACCCTGCGGATCGCCGGGGACGGCGCGTCGGAGCTGCCGGTGCAGACCGTACGGGTGGAGAGCAGGAATCCCGCGCACGTACTGCGCGCCTGGCTCGGCCGCGGCCGCCGGCGGGTGGCCGGGTCGGCGTCCTGATCACGAGGAGGTGACGATCCAGTCCTGGCCCCGTAACCGGATACAACTTCGCGCATCTTTAAGATGTCCTCCAGTCGAGCCGAATTCACTCCGAATTCGGTGGACGCTCACGATCAGCACCCAGGAGCAGTAGTGTCGACAGGCGCCCCCACGGAGCCGGCAGCGAGCAGATCCGCCCAGGCCACCCGAACCACCGCCGTGGTACTGGCGGGTGGCACCGGGCAACGCGTGGGGCTCTCCATACCCAAGCAACTGCTGAAGATCGCGGGGAAGACGGTGATAGAGCACACACTCGCCGCCTTCGAGCAGGCCGACAGCATCGACGAGATCCTGGTCCTCATGGCCCCCGGCTACGTCGAGGACGTGGAGCGGATCGTCGCCAAGGCCGGCCTGACCAAGGTGCGGCAGGTGCTGGAGGGCGGGGACACCCGCAACGAGACCACCGAGCGCGCCATCGCCGCGGTCGGCGCCGGCCTCGCCGAGGGGGAGGACGCGAACGTCCTCTTCCACGACGCGGTACGCCCCCTGCTGTCCGCCCGGGTGATAGCCGACTGCGTCGCCGCCCTGGAGCGCTACCAGGCGGTGGACGTCGCCATCCCCTCCGCGGACACGATCATCGTCACCCGGCGGCACGGCGAGGACGGCGAGTTCATCACCGACGTCCCGGACCGCTCCCGGCTGCGCCGCGGGCAGACGCCGCAGGCGTTCAAGCTCTCCACCATCCGGCGGGCGTACGAGGTCGCCGCGGACGACCCGAACTTCCAGGCCACCGACGACTGCTCGGTGGTGCTGAAGTACCTGCCCGACGTGCCGATCCACGTGGTCGCGGGCGACGAGTACAACATGAAGGTCACCCACCCCGTCGACGTCTTCATCGCCGACAAGCTCTTCCAGCTCGGCTCCACCTCCGCCCCCGAGCACAGCGACGACGAGGCCCACCGCCGGCTCCTCGAAGGCCGTACGCTCGTCGTCTTCGGCGGCTCGTACGGCATCGGCGGCGACATCTGCGAGCTGGCCCGGGGCTACGGCGCCCACGTCTACGCCCTCGGCCGCTCCACCACCGGAACCCACGTGGAGAACCCCGCCGACATCGAGGAGGCGCTGCGCCGCGCCTACGACGAGACCGGCCGCATCGACTACGTCGTCAACACCGCCGGCGTGCTGCGCATCGGCCGGCTCGCCGACACCGACGACGCCGCCCTCGAAGAGGCCCTGCGGGTCAACTACCTCGCCCCGGTGCAGATAGCCCGCACCGCCCACAAGTACCTCGCCGAGACCCGCGGCCAGCTGCTCCTCTACACCTCCAGCAGCTACACCCGCGGCCGCGCCGAGTACAGCCTCTACTCCTCCACCAAGGCCGCCGTGGTCAACCTCACCCAGGCCCTCGCCGACGAGTGGGCGGGCGACGGCATCCGCGTCAACTGCGTCAACCCCGAGCGCACCGCCACGCCGATGCGCACCAAGGCGTTCGGCGAGGAGCCCGCCGGCTCGCTGCTGGCCTCCGAGGCCGTCGCCCGCACCTCCCTCGACGTGCTGCTCTCCCGGATGACCGGACACGTCATCGACGTACGCCAGCAGGATCCGACCCGCGGCTCCAACGTCGACCGCGCGCTGGCCGCCGTGCTCGACCGCAGCGAGGGCGGCGCCGAGGCGGGTGTGCGGTGACGGGCATATTCCTGCGCCTGCTCCGGGGCGGCAACGCCGGAGAGCTCGGCGCCGTCGCCGTGATGCTGGTCTCGTACCCGCTGATGCTGCTGGCCGCGCTGATCCCGAGCCTCGGCCTGTTCGCCGGCGCGGCCGTGGCGAGCTACGTCTCCGACCACTTCCTGCACCGCCGCGGCGCCTACCTGCTCAGCCAGCTCTCCCGCGCCCGCGCCGGCCTGACGCTGCGCTTCATGCTGCGCCAGCTGCTGCTCGTGCTGCTGCTGGCCCGGATGGGCGTCGCCGGCGACACCGTCGGGTACGAGGCCATCGCCTGCTTCGCGCTCGTCGCCACCCTCCAGGCGCCGCACAGCGGCATGCTCACGCTGCTGCGCAACCGCCGCAAGCTGCCCGTCGTCACCCGCAACATCGACCTGGCCCCGCTCGGCATCTCCGACGCCGCGCCCCGCTGGCTCACCCACCGCGCCGCCGAGAAGGTCCTGCACCTCGACCTGTTCGCGGTCACCGGCGTCCTCGTCGCCGCCGAGACCGGCCGCGGCGCGTACGGCTACGTGGGCACGGCCGTGACGCTGGGCCTGACGCTGCTGTACATCGGCGTGGTGATGTACCACCTGCGGCCCGGCGGGCTGCCGCCGAAGCGGGACGCGGTGCTGGAGTGGTTCGACGAGTGGCTGCGCGCCTACCGGCCGACCGTGGTGCTCTACTTCTCCGGCACCAAGGAGTCCACGTACCAGATCAACATGTGGCTGGAGACGCTGGAGGAGCTGGACGAGCGGCCCCTGCTCATCGTCCGCGAGCAGCACACGCTGCCCGGCCTGGCCTCCACCACCGTGCCGGTGGCGTGCGTGCCGTCCGCGGTGCACCTGATGAACATGGACCTGTCGTCGGTACGGGTCGCGCTCTACCCCGCCAACGTCGGCAAGAACATCCACCTGCTGCGGGTGCCCACGATGAAGCACGTCTTCATCGGCCACGGCGACAGCGACAAGGTCGCCAGCATCAACCCGTACGCCAAGGTCTACGACGAGGTGTGGACCGCCGGCCGGGCCGGCCGCGACCGCTACGCGCTGGCCGACGTCGGCGTCCGCGACGACGCCATCGTGGAGGTCGGCCGCCCGCAGCTGGCGTCGATCCGCCCCGCCGAGGCGCCCGCCGCGGGCCGCATCCCCACCCTCCTCTACGCGCCGACGTGGGAGGGGTGGACCGACGACCCCGGCAACACCTCGCTGATCCTGGCCGGCGAGAACATCGTCCGCCGGCTGCTGGCCGCCGAGGAGCCGGTGCGGGTGCTGTACAAGCCGCACCCGTTCACCGGCATGGTCAGCCCGCAGGCCAAGGCCGCCCACGAGCGCATCGTCGCCATGGTCGAGCAGGCCGGCGAGCGCCGCGCCGCCGAGCCCCGCTGGGTGCGCGCCGCCGCGGCCGAGCAGGCCGGGATGGAGGCCGCGCGGGCCGAGCTGGTGCGTATCGAGGCGCAGCTGGAGCGGCTCGACCGGACCGCCGACGAGTCCGCCGACGAGGCGCAGGCATCCCGCGACGCCGTGGTCGACCCGGCCCGGGAGGCGGAGGCCGCCCGGCTGAAGGAGGAGTGGAACGACGCCTACTGGCGCTCCTTCGGCTGGTGGGAGCACCGCGTCGTCACCGGCGACATGCCGCGGCTCTACGACTGCTTCAACGTCTCGCACGGCATGGTCTCCGACATCTCCAGCGTGGTGTCGGACTTCATCGCCAGCGGCAAGCCGTACGCGGTGACCGACTCGGCGGGCCTGGGGGAGCAGGAGTTCAAGCGGCAGAACACCGCGGTGCGGGCGGCCGTCGTCCTGGCCACCGACGCCGTCCGCCTCGACGACCTGCTGGCCGCCGTCCCCGACCCGGCGGCCGACCCGTTGCGCGCCGCGCGCGAGGAGCTCAAGGAGTACCTGCTCGGGCCCGACGAGCCCGCGTCCGTCGTCCGGTTCGGCGAAGCCGTGCGCGCGCTCGCGGAGAAGTCCGAGCGCCGCAACCTTGAGCGCGCAGTCTAAGGAGAACTTGCACGATGACATCGTCCGCGGCGGCCGCCGCATCCATACCCGACGTCACGGTGATCACCGGCGCGTACAACTCGATGCCGTACATCACCCGCAGCGTCACCTCGGTGCTGGAGCAGACCATCGGGGTCGACCGGCTGGAGATCCTCGTCATCAACGACGGCTCCACCGACGGCACCGGCGCCGAACTGGACCGGCTGGCCGCGGCGCACCCCCGGCTGACCGTCATCCACCAGGAGAACTCCGGCGGCCCCGCGGGCCCCCGCAACGTCGGGCTGGAGCGGGCCACCGGGCGGTACGTGTTCTTCCTCGACGCCGACGACTACCTCGGCCGCGAGACGCTGGCGCGGATGGTCGACACCGCCGACACCCACGGCACCGACGTCGTCGTCGGCAAGATGGTCGGCGTCAACGGCCGCGGCGCGCCGACGTCCATGTACCACCAGAACCTGGCCCGCACCGACGTGTTCAGCTCCCGCGTCTACTGGACGCTGAACCCGATGAAGCTCTTCCGCCGCGAGCTGGTCGAGCGCCACCGGCTGCGCTTCCGCCCCGAGCTGAAGGTCGGCCAGGACCAGCCGTTCACCAGCGCCGCGTACCTGCACGCCGACGGCATCAGCGTGATCGCCGACTACGACTGCGTGTACTGGGTCAAGCGCGACGACGGCGGCAACAACACCTCCGTCACCAAGGGCACCGCCCCGCGGATCCGCTTCCTGGAGGCCATGTTCGAGCTGGTCGGCGAGCAGGTGCCGGACGGCCCGCGGCGCCACCACCTGCTGGCCCGGCACTACAACATCGACCTGCCGAACACCATCCGCCAGCTGCGCCGCGAGAAGGACCCCGGCGACAAGCAGACGGCCTTCCAGGACATGCGCCTGCTGTTCGACCGGTGGTACACCGAGGGCGCGGCGGCCCGGCTGTCCGTCGTCGAGCGGCTGCTGATGGAGCTGGTCCGCCGCGGCGACCTCGACGACCTGCTCACCGCGTCGAAGTACCACCGCAAGTTGGGCGACCAGCAGGTGACGCACCTGGTGGAGGACGGCCGGGTGTACGCCCGGTACCCGTTCTTCCGCGACCCCGCCAGGAACATCCCGGACGAGTTCTACGACGTCACCGACGAGCTGCCCGTCCCGTTCCGCGTCGGCAAGGCCGTCCTCGACGCCGGGACCGGCGTCGTCCACCTCTCCGGCAAGGTCAAGGCGCCCGCGCCGGACGGCTGGGGCGCCCCGCCGGAGATGGTGCTCAAGCAGCGCGGCGGCATCGTCCAGCACCGGCTGCCGCTGTCGCTGGAGCCGCAGCAGGACGACGAGGGCTACCAGAACTTCCGGCTGGACATCGACCCGGCGACCGCCGCCGGCGGCGAGCCGCTCGCCGAGGCGCTCTGGGACCTCTCCCTGGCCTGCGGCGACGCCAACGTCACCCGGTTCGGCGACCAGCGGAGCCTGAGCCTGCTCAAGCAGCCGGCGACGCACGTCGCCGCCGCCCACGCCGGTTCCGGCCAGGTCGTCACCCTCTACGCGATCCGCTCCACCGGCCACGTCACGCTGGAGCTGGGCGAGATCAAGCACAAGGTGGAGAAGCGGTTCGAGGCCGAGGAGCAGGCCGAGAAGCGCCGCGACGAACTCGTCGTCGACGTGCGCGCCACCGTCACCGGGCTGCCCGCCGACGCGGTGCGGCTCGACGTCGAGGGCCCCGGCGTCACCGCCACCGCCGTCGCCCAGCCGGGCAAGACCTCCGGCGCCACCCGCACGTACCGGGCGAAGCTGCGGCTGCCGCGGGAGGCCCGCAAGCGGCGCGAGGACCTCACGCCGAAGGTCACCGTCCGCGCCGGCGCGCTGTCCTGGACCGTCCCGGTGCGCCGGGCGGAGCCCGCCCCGGCGGCCGCCGCCCCGCCGGCGGGCCGGGGCATCGCCACGGTGCTGCGCTCCGCCAAGTCCCGGCTCGCCGCGCGCAAGTGACGTCCGGCCCCACCCGACACCACCAGAACCGTCACCCGGAGGGTTGATGCACGGCCAGCAGGCCCCGGCGCTCGACGCGCCCGATCCGACCGAGCGCCGGCCCCGGCCGGACACCCGGTCGGCAGGCCACAGCCGCGGGTTCCGCCCCGACGTCGAGGGCCTGCGGGCCGTCGCCGTGGGCGTGGTGCTGCTGTACCACGCGGGCGTGCCGCTGATCTCCGGCGGCTACGTCGGCGTCGACGTCTTCTTCGTCATCTCCGGCTTCCTGATCACCGGGCTGCTGGTGCGCGAGCTGGAGCGCAGCGGGCGGATCTCCCTCACCGGGTTCTACGCCCGCCGCGCCCGCCGGCTGCTGCCGTCGACGGCCGTCGTGCTCGCGGCGGTCGCGCTGCTGGCCTGGCTGCTGATGTCGCCGGTGGAGCGCAAGACGGTCGCGAAGGACCTGGCCGCCGCGGCGCTGTACGTCGTCAACTGGCAGCAGGCGTCGCTGGCCGTCGACTACTCCGCGCTGGGCGCCGACGCCAGCCCCGTCCAGCACTTCTGGTCCCTCGCGGTCGAGGAGCAGTTCTACCTGGTCTGGCCGCTGCTGATCATCGCCATCGGCTGGTGGTGCACCCGCCGCGGCGGCAAGGCGGTGCGCCCGCGGCTGGCTCTGGCGCTCGGCGGCATCGCCGTGGCCTCGTTCGCGTACTCGGTCTACCTCACCCGGGAGGAGGCCGGCGCCGCGTACTTCTCCACCTTCACCCGCGGCTGGGAGCTGGCCGTCGGCGGGCTGCTGGCGCTGGTCCCGGCGGACGCCTGGCGGCGGCTGCCGGGACGCCTCGCGGGCGTCCTCGCCGCCGCCGGGCTGGCGGCCATCGCGGCGGCCGCCCTCGGCTTCTCCGACGAGACCCCGTTCCCCGGCTCCGCCGCCGCGCTGCCCGTGCTGGGCGCCGCCGCGGTCATCGCGGCCGGCGCCGCCCGGCAGGAGACCCTGGGCGGGCGGCTGCTGGGCACGGCGCCGATGCGGTACGTGGGGCGGATCTCGTACTCCTGGTACCTGTGGCACTGGCCGGCCGTCGCGTTCGCCACCGTCAAGTGGCCCGACATCACCACCGCGCAGCTGGCCGTCGTCGTCGCGGCCAGCTGGGTGCCCGCCGCGCTCACCCACAAGCTGGTGGAGGATCCCGTACGGGTCTCGCGCGCGCTCGCGCCGGTGGGCCGCGGCCTGGTCCTCGGCCTCGCCTGCACCGCCGCCGGCGCGCTGCTGGGCTGGCTGACCTGGGCCACCGTGCCGACGATGAAGCTCGCCGACCCCGACCAGGCCGTCGGTGCCGCCGCGCTCAAGGACTCCATGAAGGTCCAGGAGTCCGCCGCCGTGCTCAGCCCGCTGCCCGAGGACGCCGACGCCGACGAGGGCGAGGTGTACGAGACGGGCTGCCACGCCGGACAGCGGGACACCGAGGCCAGGGGCTGCCTCTACGTCAACGACGCGGACCGCACCGGCGACGGCAGCCGGGCCCTCCGGCACGGCCATACCGTCATCGAGGACACGGACGGCGGCGCCCGGGTAATGGAGGGGGTGGAGGTCGACGTCGTGCTCTTCGGCGACTCGCACGCCGCCCAGTACGCGCCGGCCCTGCTGAAGGTCGCCGAGCGGCGCGCATGGAACGTCGCCGTGATCACCAAGTCCGCCTGCACCCCCGCCAGGACGACCATCTACAACCGGCAGTACGAGCGCGCGTACACCGAGTGCGACGCCTGGCGCGCCAGCGCGGTGGAGCACATCACGGCCAGCGACCCCGGACTGGTGCTCGTCGGCAACCGCGACGACCAGGCGGCGATGGACGGCGACGACAAGCTCGACGGCGAGGAGAACACCGCGGCCCTGCGCGACGGGATGGCCGCCACGCTGGGCGAGCTGAAGGACTCCGGCACCCGGGTCATGGCCCTCGCCGACATCCCGTACCCGCCGGAGGACATACCGTCGTGCGTGTCGGCCAACACCGACCAGCTGACGGACTGCGCCTTCCCGCTGCGCGAAGGGCTGGAGTACGAGCAGGTCACCCCCCAGGCCGCCGAGCGGGCCGGGGTCCGGACCATCGACCTCGCGCCCGAGCTGTGCCCGGACGGGACCTGCCCCGCCGTCATCGGCAACGTGATCGTCTACCGGGCCGGCGAGCACATCACCGAGACGTACATGGAGACGCTCACGGGATGGCTGGACGACCAGCTGCCGGAGAACGTCCGAGAAGAGAAGGACTCCCGATGACGACACCGCCGACGCAGCCGACGCCGACGCTGGTGCCCACGGTGCCGCGCGGAGGCCGCATCCTCCACGTCGGCCCGCACAAGACCGGCACCACCGCCCTGCAGGGCGCGTTCCACAGCGCCCGCGACCGGCTGCCCGCGTACGACGTCGTCTACGCGGGCACCCACCGGCAGCCCGTCTCGGCGGCGCTCGCCAAGATCGGGGTGGAGTTCCCGGGCCCGGCGGGCACGCCCGTACGCGAGCACCTCGACGTGTTCCTGCAGCGCGACCGGCCGGGCATGGACCGCTGGCACAAGCTGCTGGAGCAGTGCGAGCAGGCCGGCGACCGGCGCGTGGTCATCAGCACCGAGTACTTCTCCAACGCCGCCGACGACGCCGCCCGCGAGGTCGTCGCCGAACTCGGCGGCGGGGAGCGGGTGCACGTCGTCGTCACGCTGCGGCCGCTGCTGAAGATCCTGCCGTCGCAGTGGCAGCAGTACGTGCGCAACGGGCTGCGCTCGACGTACGAGGACTGGCTGGAGGAGATGTTCCACCGGGAGCCGTACATCGAGCCGACGCCCAGCTTCTGGCGCCGGCACCGGCACGACGAGCTGATCGCCCGCTGGGCGGCGGCCGCCGGCCCGGAGAACGTGACCGTCCTGGTGCAGGACGAGAGTGACCAGCAGATGCAGCTGCGGGTCTTCGAGGAGATGGCCGGGCTGCCCTCCGGGTTCCTCGTCTACGACACGAAGGACAACCGGTCGATGACCCACGGCGAGGCCGAGCTGGTCCGGCTCCTCAACGAGGAGTCGCACCGCCGCGGCTGGTCCGTGGAGCGGCACGGCAAGGTCGTGCGCGCCGGGGCGCTGCGCCGGATGCGCGACAAGTACCAGCCCGCCCGCGACGAGGCGCGCGTCGCCACCCCCGAGTGGGCGGTGGCCGAGGCCACCGCGCTGGCCGAGGAGATGACCGCCGCCATCGCCGGCCTCGGCGTCAACGTCGTCGGCGACCTGGCCTCGCTGGCGAAGCGGCCCGGCACACCGCCCGCCGCCCCCGCGCAGGCGACGGTCCCGGCCGCCGCGGCCGCCCAGGCGGTCATCGGCGCGCTGCTGGCGCAGTCGTCGCTCGACACCAAGGCCGCCGCGGCGGCGAAGGACACCGCCGGGAAGGGCCCCTCCGGGCCCGCCGGCGCGTCCGCCGCCACCCCGGGGCCGACGTCCGCCGCCGGCCGCTCCGGCGGTCGCGGCGGCCCCACCGACCTGCTGCGGAGCGCCGCCCGGCGCGGGCTCCGCCGTATCCGCCGATAGTTCGACTACTTCGAAGGACCTGCACGGATGTCGCTGAGAATCACTGTGATCGGGACGGGGTACCTCGGTGCCACGCACGCCGCCGCGATGGCGGAGCTGGGCTTCGAGGTGCTGGGCCTGGACGTGGTCAAGGAGAAGGTCGAGCTGCTGTCCTCGGGCCGGGTGCCGATGTACGAGCCCGGCCTGGAGGAGCTGCTGCGCAAGCACGTCGCCGGGATCGAGGGCTCGACCGGCCGGCTGCGCTTCACCACGGACTGGGACGAGCTGGCCGCGTTCGGCGACGTGCACTTCGTGTGCGTGAACACGCCGCAGAAGCAGGGCGAGTACGGCTGCGACATGAGTTATGTCGACGCCGCGGTGGACACCCTCGCGCCGCGTCTGGACCGGCCGTGTCTGGTGGTGGGGAAGTCGACGGTGCCGGTCGGTTCCGCGGCGCGGCTGGCGCGGCGGCTGGCCGAGCTGGCGCCGGCGGGGGAGCAGGCGGAGCTGGCGTGGAACCCGGAGTTCCTGCGCGAGGGCTTCGCGGTGGAGGACACCCTGCGTCCGGACCGCATCGTCGTCGGCGTGGCGAGCGAGCGCGCCGAGGAGATACTGCGGGAGGTCTATGCCGGGCCGGTCGCAGACGGTACGCCGTTCGTGACGGCGGACTATCCGACCGCGGAGCTGGTGAAGACCTCGGCGAACGCGTTTCTGGCCACGAAGATCTCGTTCATCAACGCCATGGCGGAGGTGTGCGAGGCCGCGGGGGGCGATGTCGTCAAGCTCGCCGAGGCCATCGGCTACGACGACCGGATCGGCAGGAAGTTCCTGCGCGCCGGCGTCGGCTTCGGCGGCGGCTGCCTGCCCAAGGACATCCGCGCCTTCATGGCCCGCGCCGGCGAGCTGGGCGTGGACCAGGCGCTGACGTTCCTGCGCGAGGTCGACTCGATCAACATGCGCCGCCGCGCCCACATGGTCGAGCTCGCCCGCGAAGCCTGCGGCGACACCTTCCTGGGCCGGCGCATCGCCGTCCTGGGCGCCGCGTTCAAACCCGACTCCGACGACGTCCGCGACTCCCCCGCCCTCAACGTCGCCGGCCAGATCCACCTCCAGGGCGGCCAGGTCACCGTCTACGACCCCAAGGGCATGGACAACGCCCGCCGGGAGTTCCCCACCCTGCGCTACGCCGACTCCGCCGAAGACGCGGTCCGCGGCGCGGACGTCGTGCTGCACCTGACCGAGTGGCCGGAGTTCCGCGACCTCGACCCCGGGCGGCTCGCCCGGGCCGCGGCCACCCCCCACCTGATCGACGGCCGGAACACCCTGGACCCGGCGCCGTGGCGCGCCGCGGGCTGGACGTTCCGCGCCATGGGACGCCCCGCCCTCTGAGCCCCGCACCCGACAGGACCACCCCCACCATGAAGAACCTCCCCGTCCGCGGCGGCAAGAGCCGGCAGGGCCCCGGGGAGCGCGCGGCGGGGACGCACGACCGGTACGACGCCTTCGCCGTGCCGCCCGCCCGGGAGCGCGGAGCCGGCCAAGACCCGGCGGCCTCCGCGCGGCCGGGGGGCGGCTACGGTGGCGGTGACTGTTTGCACGGCTACCGCCGCGCCCGGCCGCACGAGCGGGTCACCGCCCACGACGTGCGGCCGAGGGGGCGCCTCGACGCCGCCTCCACGGGCCGGGGAGGGAGGAACTGATGCCGCAGGGGCAGGGCGTGCTCCCGCCGGGTGCCCGGCTGGTGCACATCGGGCCGCACAAGACCGGCACCACGACGTTGCAGGGAGCCTTCCACCGCGGGCGGCGGGCGCTCGCCGCCCACGGCGTACGGTACGCCGGCCGCACCCGGCAGCCCGCGCACGCCGCCGCGGCCATCGCCGGCGGCACGCCCGTCAACAGCCTGGAGGCGCCGAGCATGGCGCACTGGGAGCAGCTGTGCGCGGAGGTCGCCCGCGCGGGGCGGCGCCGCCGGGTCGTCGTCAGCAGCGAGCGCTTCGCCAACGCCGACGACGACACGGCGCGGGCGGTCGTCGACGGGCTCGGCGGGAAGCGGGTGCACGTCGTCGTCACGCTGCGGCCGCTGCTGAAGATCCTGCCGTCGCAGTGGCAGGAGTACATCAAGTCCGGCCACCACCACACGTACGAGAAGTTCCTCGACGGCATGCTGCGCAGGCCGCCGTACGACAAGCCGACGCCGTCGTTCTGGCGGCGGCACCGGCACGACGAGCTGGTGGCCCGCTGGGCGAAGGCGGCCGGCCCGGAGAACCTGACGGTGGTCGTGGTCGACCAGGGCGATCCGCTGTGGCAGCTGCGGGCCTTCGAGGGCCTGCTGGGGCTGCCGGACGGGCTGCTGGAGCCGGAGCGGGACGGGCTGACCAACCGGTCGCTGACCGCCGCGGAGGTGGAGATACTCCGGCAGGTCAACCAGGAGCTGTCCCGGAGCCGGCGGCCGGCGGTGGAGCGCAAGCTGGTGCGCGAGGCGCTGGTGCGCGAGCTGCGCGGGGCGTACGTGCCGGAGAAGGACGCGGCGCGGATCGCCACGCCGGCGTGGGCGCGGCGCGCCGCGGCCGCGGTGAGCGCCGAGATGGTCGCGGGGATCCGCGCGTCGGGGGTACGGGTCCTGGGAGACCTGGACTCGCTGGTGCCGGCGGCCGGTGCGGACGGTGGCGCGGGCGGCGACGCGGACCGGCCGGACGGGCCGGACGAGCCGGACGGGCGTGACGCCGCGGGCGCGGCCCGGCTGCCGGTGTCCGCGGTGTACGCGGCGGTGGCGGGCGCGCTGGCAGCGGCGGACCCGTCCGCGTAGGACCCGGGACGGGGCCGCGGACGCGGCATGGAGTCCGGGTCCTGACCCTGTAGGCCGCGGAGAGGGAGGCGGGCGGATGGCCGAGGCGGTGCCGGCGCTGGTCCGGATCACGGAGCGGGTGTGGCTCTGGCCGCACCACCCGGACCCGGACCGGGTCCAGGCGGCCGTCGGGGTGATCGCCGGCGACGACGGCTGCCTGCTCGTCGACGCCGGCCACAGCCCCGCGCTGGCCCGCCGGATCGCCCGCGCCCTCGGCGGCGCGGGCCTGCCCCGGGCGCGCGGCGTCGTCTACACCCACCACCACTGGGACCACGTCTGGGGCGCGCAGGCGTGGGGCGTACCGGCCGTCGCGCACGAGCTGACGGCCGAGGCACTGCGCGCCGAGGCGGCGAAGCCGTGGTCCGAGGCGTACCTGCGGGCCCAGACGGCCCGCGACCCGCGGCTGGCGCCGAGCTACGGCGCGCGCTCGCGCGCGATGGCGGCGGACGGCTGGGACTCCTTCCGCGTCGTGCCGCCCGACGAGACGTTCACCGGCCGCCACCGCGTCCGCCTCGCCGGGGTCACCGTCGAGCTGGAGCACGTCGGCGGCGGCCACGCCGCCGACTCGACGGTCGTACGGGTCCCGTCCGAGGGCGTGCTGTTCCTGGGCGACTGCTTCTACCCGCCGCCGTACCACCTGCGGGGGCCGGACGCGGGGCCGGACCTGGAGCTGGCGCGGAGCCTGGTGGACGAGGCGTACGAGTGGTACGTGGAGAGCCACGACGCGCCGCGGCGCCGGGCGGAGGCGAAGGCGGCGCTCGGAGGCTGACCCGGGCCCGCGCCGCGCCCCGGTGCCTCAGTCCAGCGTGCGCGACAGGTACGCGTGCAGCAGCGTCCGCGTCTCCCGCAGCAGCGCGGCGTCGCCGTCCGGGTCGGTGCGGAAGGCGAGTTGGAGCAGCGCGTCGGCCGCCTCGACGGCCACCAGGCAGGAGCGCCGGAGCGCGGCCGTCACCGGCAGCGAGAGCCGCTCGGCGAGGATGTCGCACAGCCGGGCCGCGACCGGGTCGTTGGCCTCGAAGTCCACCTGCGCGAAGCCGGGGACCGTGCGCATCATCGCGACGTACTCCGCGAGCATCGAGTCCAGGATGCGGCGCCAGCCGGCCCGCGCGGGCTCGGCGGCCAGCCGGCGGGTGACGCGGGCGGTGAAGTCGTCGAGGTTGCGGGCGGCGAGCGCGTCGGCGAGAGCCCGCTTGTTGGGGAAGAAGCGGTAGACCGAGCCGATGGGGACGCCCGCGCGGTCGGCGACGGCGCTGGTGGTGAGGTCCTCGTAGCCGGTCTCGTCGAGGAGTTCGGCGCAGGCGTCGAGGATCCGGGCCAGCCGCTCGGCGCTGCGCTGCTGGACGGGGGTGCGGCGGAGGGAGGGGGTGCTCACGCCGTCCATGGTGCCGGACCTCCGTTCCGTACGGGCTGCGTACGGGCTACGCGGCCAGCAGCAGCGTCAGGCCGCCGACCGTGTAGCAGACCATCAGCGCCAGCAGCGGCAGTTGGCCGGCGACCGCGCGGGCGGGCGGGAAGAGGCGGACGGCGCGGTCGTGGGCGGCGACAACGCCGAGGACGTGGCCGGTGACGACGGCGGTGACCTGGAGCGCGGCGAGGCCGCCGGGGGTCAGCGGAGGGTCGGCCGGGGGCGGGTTGTCAGTGCCGGATGCGATCGTGACGGTACGTGGTCCTTCGGTGACGAAGAGCGTGAAGTAGTGGGCGACGAGATAGCCGAGCGCGATCGGCAGGAGGGAGTGGGCGAAGGCGGACAGCGGGTGGTCGAGGCGGCCGGCGACCAGGCGTACGGCCGCGGCGCAGGCGGCGTACAGGACGGCGACGAGGGCGACGGCGGCGAGCAGCCCGAGCGTGGCGGTGGCGGTGCGGCCGGGGGCGGCGGTCTGCAGCGTGCCGATCCACGCGGGGGCGGCGGAGAAGCCGTCGTAGGCGGTGGAGCCGAGGAGGACGCACAGGACGGCGGTCAGTCCCGGGACGGCGGGGGTGGTGTCGAGTCCGGCGAGAGGGGAGCGGAGGACGAGCACGCCGTCGGCGGGACGGCGGCCGACCGGAGCCAGCCGGCCGAGCAGGGTGCTGTACGCCTCGAAGGGGTCGCAGCGCGCGAACCAGCGGTCGCCGTAGACCGCCGCGCCGGTGAGCTGGACGGCGGCGTGCGCGGCGAGGAACGCCGACAGGGCGGCGGTGGCGGCCGGTTCGGGGGCGGCCAGCTCCAGCCAGGTGAAGGCCAGCAGCCCGGCGGCCGCGGGCCGGTGGCCGAGCCGGGCGGGCAGCGGGCGGCCGGCGGCGGGGTCGCGGCGCAGGGCGCGGCAGGCGAGGGCGTGCAGGGTGCGGAGCGGGTTGAGCGGGCGCCAGACGGGGCCGAGGAGGAGGGAGGCGGGGACGAGGCCGACCCAGAGGAGCACGTAGACCGCGCCGGGCGCCGGGTTGCGGGCGGGGTCGTCGGGGCCGAGGAGCAGGTGGCCGGCGACGAACGCGGCGGCGGCGAGTCCGGCGCCCGCGGCGGTGCGGCGCAGGGCGGGCGCGCCGGCGAGGCGCTGGACGGCGCGGGGGAGGGGACGGCCGGCGGTGGCGCCGGTGTAGCGGGGGGCGGGCCAGAGGAGGCCGAGGGCGAGGAAGGAGACGAGGAGGGCGGCGAAGCCGCCGGCGTAGGCGTAGAAGGCGGGTATGGGCAGGTCCTGGGTGCCGCCGACGCCGTGGGCGAGCGGCATCAGCGCACCATGAGCTGGGTGAGGACGAGGCCGGAGCCGTGCGTCTCGACGTCGAACACGCCGGTGCGGTCGGCGGTGAACGTCAGCTCGGCGGGCGCGCCGGCGCGCAGCTCGGCGGTCTCGTCGTAGCCGTGGACGTGGAGTTCGTCGTCGGTGTCGCTGGTGACGCGCAGGGTGACGGGATCGCCGGCCGCCACCTCCACGCGCCCGGGCGCGGGGGTGACCCGCCCGTCCCGTACCGCGATCTCGACGGTGGTGCCGGCGTCCGAGCCGTTGGCGCCGCGGTCGGGCACGTCGGTGGCGGGCGGGACGGAACCGGTGGCGACCTCGTGGCCGGTGCCGGGCTCGTGGTGGGTGTCGCCGCGGGCGCAGCCGGCGGCGAGGAGGGCGCCGGCCAGCAGGAGCGCCACGGCGGCGGCCAGGCGTCCGGCGGGGGAGCGGGAGGAGGCGGGGGCGGGGGAGAGAGGGCGGCGGCTCATGCGAGCCCGGCTTCCGGCGCCGGGCCGCCGGCGCCCGGCCGGGGCCCCGGGCCCGGCCCGGGACCCGCCGGACCCGCGCCGGGACCCGCCGCCGGTTCCTCCGCCGACCGCTCCGCCGCGCCCGCCGCGGGCGTGCGGCGGGCCACCGCGACGACCGCCCAGACCACCCACACCAGCCCCAGCAGCGTCCGCAGCCACGCCGGGCTCAGCGGGATCCACGGGATCAGCAGCACCGCCTTGTCGAAGGCGTCCAGCAGCGTCAGCACGCCCATCGCCACCGTCACCCCCGTGAACCCCGGCCGCCCGCCGCGCAGCCGGACCCGCAGCCGCAGCCCGGTCGCCGTCCACCACGCGCCCGTCAGCACCAGCGCGATCACCGGCAGCCACGTGTGCGCGTACGAGCCCGCCGCCCCCACCACGCCGAGCACCAGCCCCGCCGCCCCCGCCGCCGCGGCGCCCCCGGCCACCGCGTCGTGCCGCAGCAGCCGCCACCACAGCACCCCGCCGACCAGCCCCAGCACCACCGCCGCGGCCAGCGCGAGCTGCACCTCGATCCGCTCGATGCCGCGCGCCCCGTACCAGTCGCACCCCGCCGGCAGCTTCCGCGCCTCGACGTCGTACTCCGCGCACACCAGCAGCTGCGCCAGCTTCACCGGCTCGCCGAGGATCCGGTCCGAGCCGCCCGAGACGTCGCCGGGCCGGTCCCCGCACTCCGGCAGCGTGCGCGGGCTGGTCGCGCCCACGTCCCCCTGCCAGCAGTTGCCCTCGCCCTGCCCGTCCCAGTACACGTCGGTCTTGTTGGGCCGTTCGTTCCCCGCGCGGTCGACGCCGAGGTGGTTGTCCGCGTAGCGGTTGTGGTGCGAGGTGTCGAGCTGCTTGCCGAGCGCGCCCTCGCCGCGGATGAACGCGGGGACGGCGTTGAGGTAGAACGCCGTGCGCTGGTGCCCGTAGATCCAGTTGTCCCGGTAGATGTTCCAGTTGCCGCCCGCGGTGATGATGCCGGTCCCCGGCGGCATGGATATCTGCGGGCAGACCACGCCCTGCTCGTAGCCGCGCTCGGCGGGCGGCTTGGCGCAGGTGCCGTCGGCGACGTACGGGTAGTAGTTCTGGTTGTTGTCGTGGATCAGGTTCCGCTCGAACTTCGCGTGGTTCTGCGGCAGTCCGGGGTGGCCGGGGAAGGCGCTGTCCATGGAGGCGCCGCCCATGTTGTGGTCGAACTCGTTGTCGTGCACCCAGACCGAGTCGCCCGCGGTGCCGGAGTAGCCGACCATGTTGTGGTGGCTGCGGCAGCCGGTGATCTCGATGGCGTAGCGCGGGACGTCGTAGCCGCGTCCGTCGTTGATGTCGGAGGCGCTGCCGGGGTAGATGCCGGAGTCGCCGTTGCCGTACGACTCGCAGTCCCGGTACAGGCCGTGGTCGGAGGCGAAGGTCAGGAAGCCGTACTCGTCGTTCCAGCGGGTGAGCACGTCGTCGATGACGAACCCGTCCGCGGCCAGCACGTACAGCGAGTTGAACGTGGAGCGCTGGGCGGTGAAGTTGCGGAAGTAGACGCCGTCGGCGGAGTCCGCGCGGATGACGTTGAGCTTGCGGTACTGGCCGTCGATGACGACGTCGCCGCGGTCGGCGCCGGTGCCCTCGATCTGCAGGTCGCGCTTGCCCATGATGGCGACGAGGTTCTGGTTGTGCGGGCAGCGCTTCTGCTGCGCGTACGACAGGATCTGGTACCCGAAGCCGGACCGCGGGGCCGTCAGGCGCGCGCAGGCGCCCGTGGGCGCCGGGCGGCTGGGCTCCTCCAGGTAGACGCCGGGCAGGACGGCGATGGTCATGCCGGGCTCGTCGACGGCGTCGACGGCCTGCTGGAGGTGCTCGAAGCCGCCGTGTTCGCGGCAGCGCTCGTAGAGCCGCAGGTTGCGCGCGCGCAGGGCGGCGGGGAAGTCGGCGACGCGCTGGGCGAAGTCCGCCCGCCCGGGCTTGCACACCAGCAGGTCGGGCTCCTCGTCGCGGTACTCCGGCACGCTGCCGGTGCCGTCGGGGAACTCGACGGGGCGCTCCTCGTGTGCGGCGGCGGGCGCGGCGGGGAGCAGCAGCGCGCCGAGTGCGGCGAGCGGGAGCAGGGCCGTTCGGACCTTGCGTGTCCACGACGACATGGCGGAAGAGTAGAGCAACTTTCAGCTTTTGTGACCCCTCGCGCCCGGCCCGCGCGAAAGGGGCCGGCCGTCGCCCGGCCGGCCCCTCCGCCGCACTCCGCCCCGGGGTTACGGGGTGTTGTTCGCCAGCGCGAGCAGCCGCGAGCTGCTGCCGTTGAACTTGTCGCGGTCGACGTTGCCGGAGATCCCGGCGACCCGGCCGGTGCTCGTGTACTGCCACACCGTGTAGAAGGGGAAGCCGCTCGGGATGGTCGGGCTGTGCGCGGACGTCCAGTGCGCGACCCACAGCGGGCTGCGGTTCGCCATGCCGCTCCAGCGTCCGGTGCAGTCGTTCCACCAGCTCGGGCTGGTGTAGATGACGACGTCGCGCGTGGTCCTCGCCTTGTACGTGTTGTAGAAGTCGAGGATCCAGTTGCGCATCGCGGACTCCGAGAGCCCGTAGCACTTTGCGCCGGACGGGTTGGACTCGATGTCCAGCACGCCGGGCAGCGTCCGGTTGTCCCGCGACCAGGCGCCGCCGTTGGAGGCGAAGAACCTGGCCTGGGCCGCGCCGCTGGAGGAGTTCGGCCGGGCGAAGTGGTACGCGCCCCGGATGACGCCGGCGTGGTACGCCGCCGGGTAGTTGCGGTTGAACGACGGGTCCTTGTACGTGGTCCCCTCGGTCGCCTTCATCCAGGCGAACTGGATGCCGGAGTTGCGGACGGACGTCCAGTTGATGGTGCCCTGCCAGTGCGAGACGTCGATTCCCTGGACGCCGCTGGTGTGGTCCAGCGGGCTGTACTCGGGGGACGACTGCTGCTTTTCGACCCCCATGCCCATGTAGGCGTGGCCCAGGGGCACGGGGTTCTTCTTCTTGGTGTCGCTGCCGGCCGCCGGTGAGGATGCGGCGGACGGCGAGGTGAGCCCCGCGACCATGGCGAGGGACGCGCCGAGGACGACGGCGGCGCCGGCGCGGGTGCGGCGGGCGCGGCCGGAGAAGAGGCGGTGGGTGAGTGATCTGTGCAAGTGCATCGCGGCCTCCTGGCACTCGTGTGCTCTGTGGGGGTGGGGAGAGGCGGTGCTGGGTGATGCTCGTACGGACAGACCGGTGTTCTGATGCGAACACGACAAGAGTGACGCATAGGAACGCCTGCCTGAGAAGGGGGGACCGCCACCCTTTATGGTCCAGTCCAGTGACGCGTGCGCTGAGCTGCGGTTACCGGAGAGGAAATCGTCAACTTTCATGGTGTGAAAGCCGAAACGAAGAATAGCATTCCGGTCACGGAGCGTGCCAGAGCAGACACGCTGTGCACCTTCCCGGTCGCCCCGCCTCTTCCCCCCGGCGAACCGCACACCCCACCCGTCACGTTGACGCCCTCCCGCCCCGCCGCCGGGCCGCCGGACGCCGGCGGGTGCCGCGGGCGCTAGCGTGCGGCCGTGACCGGTTCCGTACGCCCGCTGCTCTTCCTCGACGTCGACGGCCCCCTCATCCCCTTCGGACCCACGTGGCACGGCCGCCCCCGCCGCGGCGCCCGGCTGGCGACCGGCACGGGCAATCCGCTCCTGGCCAGGGTCGAGCCGGCCGACGGGCCCCGGCTGGCCGCGCTGCCGTGCGAACTGGTGTGGGCGACGACCTGGCTGGCCGACGCCAACGAGTGCGTCGCGCCGCTCCTCGGCCTGCCGGAGCTGCCGGTGGTCGGCATCCCCGAGGACGACGACGGGGGCGGACGCGGCGGCGTGCACTGGAAGACCCCGCTCCTGGTCGACTGGGCGGCCGGGCGGCCCTTCGCCTGGGTCGACGACGAGATCACCGCGGCCGACCGCGACTGGGTGGCCGCCCACCACCCACAACGGGCCCTCCTGCACCGCGTCGACCCCGGCCGCGGCCTGACCGACGCGGACTTCGCCGCCCTCGACTCCTGGCTTCGGGAGGCGCGGTAGCGGTGTATCCGCCACGGGAGCGGAAATAACCGCATACATGTCAAAATTCTTGGGCTGGGTGTGCGGGCTCGCCGTCGTGATCGCCCTCGTCATCTGGAGCGCGATCGCCGTTCAGTGGATGGACGAAGGATGCGACGCCGCCGAGGCGTACCAGGCGGTCTTCGAGCACGGGACGCCGGAGGGACTGGAGGCGCTGCCGGCCTGTGCCGGGTGAGACCGGCGTCGGCCGTCAGCGGGGGTGGAGCAGGATCCGGTCCTCCATCTCGCCGAGGACCTCGCGGGCGCGGGCGTCGTACTCCGGGGTGTCGGGGTACTCCACGCGGAAGTACACCTCCTCTCCCCGGTCGTCCTGGACCCCGCGTTCGATCCGGCGGTGCCGGGTGCCCCGGGCGGAGTCGTCCTTGTGGTACGTCACCTCGAAGCCCAGGCCGGGCAGTCCCAGCAGCGTCAGGCCGCCGACCCCGGTGCTGCGGACCGCGCCCATGGTGCCGTCCGCTCCGTCCAGGTACCAGCCGAGCTGGTCCCGCAGGCTCTGCCGGATCGGCTTGGCGACGTCGAACTCGTGGTAGACGCTGATCACGAGCTGGTCGCCGGGGCCGTAGTAGATCATGCCTTCGCCCTCGTTGTCGGAGGCGGTGAAGTCGTCCGGGACGGGCACGACCATGCGGTAGCGGGTCTCGCGTGCCTGATGCCAGCCCGGGGGGAGCGGGGAGGTGTCCGCCGGGGTGCGCGGTAACCGGGCCGGTTCCCCGGGCTCCCCGGCGCCGGGCGCACCGGGCGCGCCGGACGCCGGGGGCGACGAGGGGCTCCGCTCGGGCCCGCCCGCCGTCCCGGCGTTCGAGTCCCGCCCGCCGTCCGGCCCGTCCAGCCACAGCGCGCCGGCGATCAGCAGCATCGCGAACGCGACGCAGGCGGCCGCCACGAGCGCCGGACGCCGCAGCGACCGCCGTCGCCCGCCGCCCCCCGCGGGGTGCGGGGCGCCCGGACCGCGGCCACCCGGCTCCGGCGCGGCCGGGGCCTCGGACGGGGCCTGCGGGCCCGCAGCCGCCGCCGGGCCCCGGCTCAGCGGCGCCAGTTCGGCGGCCACCGCCGCGGCCGAGTCCGGACGGGCGTCCGGGGACTTGGCCAGGAGGCGCATCGTCAGGGCGTCCAGGGCGGGCGGGACGCCCGGACGCACCAGGCCCGGGGCCGTGGGCTGTTCCGTGACATGGGCGACGAACTGGCCGTAGGCGTCCCGGTCTCCGAACGGGGGCCGGCCCGTGAGGAGCTCGTACAGCAGGCAGCCCACCGAATAGAGGTCGCTGCGGTGGTCCAGCGAGCCGCCCCGGATCTGCTCCGGTGACATCCAGGGGACGCTGCCCACGACCAGGTCGCGGCTGAGCCGCTCCAGACCGTGCCTCGGGTGGAACAGGGCGATCCCGAAATCCAGGACCTTGACCGTGCCGTCCGGGGTCAGGATCGCGTTGGCGGGCTTGATGTCGCGGTGGATCACCCCCGCCGCGTGGGCCGCCTCCAGCGCGGTGCACACCTGGCGCACCCAGTCCGCCGCGACGTCGGGCCGCGGCGGCGCGCCCGCCCGCAGCACCGCGTCGAGGGTTTCCCCCGCGACCCGCTCCATGACGACGAAGACCGCGTCGCCGTCCCGGCCGAAGTCGTGGACCGTGACGACGTGGGGGTTCTCCGCCAGCCCCGCCGCCGCCCGCGCCTCCCGCTCCAGCCGGGCCACGGCGTCCGGGGCGACGCCCGCGCCCGACAGCACCTTCACCGCCACCGTCCGGTGCAGCACCCGGTCGCGCGCCGCCCAGACCACCCCCATACCGCCCGCGCTGATGCGTTCCGTCAACTCGTAGCGCCCGCCCAGCAGGTGCACCGTCATGCCCGCCCCTCCCCGGGAGCCGCACCGGCCGGACGGCGCCGTGGCGGTCGTGCCCGTCCCACCGGATCGCCGAGCCCCCCGCGACCACGGGTGTGATCCTAGTTACTGAGCGCAGTCGATGCCATGGGGCGCTGACCCGTCCGCTCTCCTCCCGGCCCGCACCGGCGCCGGGTCAGGCCGTGCTGTCGAGCCACGCCTGGTGCAGCGCCGCGAAGCGGCCGCGGTCGGCGATCAGCGTGGCCGGGGGGCCGTCCTCGACCACGCGGCCCTGCGCCATCACCAGCACCCGGTCCGCGATCTCCACCGTCGACAGGCGGTGCGCGATGACCACCGCCGTACGGCCGCGCAGGACCGTGTGCATCGCCTGCTGCACCGCCTGTTCGCCCGGGATGTCCAGCGACGACGTGGCCTCGTCGAGGATCACCACCGCCGGGTCCGCCAGCAGCGCGCGGGCGAACGCGACCAGCTGGCGCTGGCCCGCCGAGATCCGGCCGCCGCGCTTGCGCACGTCGGTGTCGTAGCCGTCGGGGAGCGCCGCGATGAACTCGTGGGCGCCCAGCGCCTTCGCCGCCGCCTCGATCTCCGCGCGGGTCGCGTCCGGACGGCCGATCGCGATGTTCTCCGCCACCGTGCCCGAGAACAGGAACGCCTCCTGGGTGACCATCACCACCCCGCGCCGCAGGTCCGCGTTCGCGATCTCCCGCAGGTCCACCCCGTCCAGCAGCACCCGGCCCGCGCTCGGGTCGTAGAACCGCGCCAGCAGCTTCGCCAGCGTCGACTTCCCCGCGCCCGTCGAGCCGACCACCGCGACCGTCTGCCCGGCCGGGACGGTCAGGTCGAAGCGGGGCAGCACCTCGCCGCCCGTACGGTACGAGAAGCCGACGCCCTCGAAGCGCACCTCGCGGCCCGGCAGCCCGTCCGCGCGCGCCGGCAGCGGGCGCGGCTCCGCGGGCTCGGCGACGCCCGGACGCTGCGCCAGCAGCCCGGCGATCTTCGTCAGCGACGCCGCCGCCGACTGGTAGGAGTTGAGGAACATCCCGAGCCGGTCGATCGGGTCGTACAGCCGCCGCAGATACAGCACCGCCGCGGCCAGCACCCCCAGCGCCAGGCCGCCCTCCGCCACCCGGTACGCGCCCCACAGCACGATCGCCGCCACCGCGACGTTCGCGGTCAGCCGGGAGGAGACGACGTAACGGGCCATCTCCAGGATGGAGTCGCCGTTGACGCGCTCGTGGCGCCCGTTGAGCCGGTCGAAGTCCGCGTCGTTCGCGCGCTCCCGGCGGAACGCCTGCACCGGCCGGATGCCGTTCATCGTCTCGACGAACTTCACGATCACCTGGGCGATCGCCGTCGACCGCTTCGTGTAGATCCTGATCGAACGCCGCTGGAAGTTGCGTATCAGCGCGTACAGCGGCACGAACGACAGCAGCGCCGCGCCCCCCAGCCCCAGGTCCAGCCAGAGCAGCAGCGCGGAGATGTAGACGACCTGGAGGACGACGACGATCAACTCCTGCAACCCCTCGCTCAGCAGCTCGCGCAGCGACTCCACGTCGCTGGTGGAGCGGGAGATGAGCCGGCCGGAGGTGTAGCGGTCGTGGAAGTCGACGTCGAGCGCCTGCGCGTGCCGGAAGATGCGGCCGCGCAGGTCCAGCAGCACGTCCTGGTTGATCCGCGCGGCGGCGCGCACGAAGGTGTGCTGCAACAGCCCGGAGGCCACCGCGCAGACCGCGTACGCGATGCCGACCGCGATCAGCGGGCCGTGGTCGTCGCGGCGCAGCGCGGGCACCGCGTGGTCGATGGCGTACGCGACGAGCAGCGGGCCGGCCTGCACCGCGGCCTGTTGCAGCAGGATCAGCGCGGCCGCCGACGCGACGCGGCGGCGGTGCGCGGCGAGCAGCGAGCCCAGCAGGGTGCGGGACGCGCCCTCGGGGGCGGGCAGGAGGTCCTGGTCGAACGGGTCGCCGTGGGGGCGCGGGCGGTCCTCGTCCGGCTCCTCGCCGCCCGGCCTCTCGGTGACCGCCGCCGTCATCGCCGCTCCCCCTCGTCGTCGTCCCCGGCCGCGGGCCCGTCCCCGGCCCGCGGCTGCTCCTCGTCCGGTACGCCCGCCATCAGCGCGCGGTACTCCGCGCTGCTCCGCAGCAGCTCGTCGTGCGTCCCCACCGCCGCGATCCGGCCGCCGGACAGCAGCGCCACCCGGTCGGCCAGCAGCACCGTCGACGGCCGGTGGGCCACCACCAGCGCCGTGGTCGTCGCCAGCACGCGCCGCAGCGCCGCCTCGACCAGCGCCTCGGTGTGCACGTCGAGCGCCGACAGCGGGTCGTCCAGCACGAGGAACCGCGGCCGGCCCACGATCGCCCGGGCCAGCGCGAGACGCTGGCGCTGGCCGCCGGAGAGGCTGAGGCCCTGCTCGCCGACCTCCGTGCGGTGGCCGTCCGGCAGCCGGTGGACGAAGTCGGCCTGCGCGACGTCCAGCGCCCGCAGCAGGTCGTGCTCCTCGGCCTCGTACGAGCCCATGAGCACGTTCTCGCCGGCGGTGGCGGAGAACAGCGTCGGCTCCTCGAACGCCACGGCGACCAGCTCGCGCAGCTCGTCGCGGGGCAGCCCGGTGATGTCCCGGCCGTCGAGGCTGATGCGGCCGGCCGTCGGCTCGTACAGCCGCGGGACGAGCGCGGTGAGGGTGGTCTTGCCGCTGCCGGTGGCGCCGACGAGGGCGAGGGTCTCGCCGGAGCGCACGTGCAGGTCGACGCCGTCGAGTACGGGGGCGGCCGCGGGGCCGGCGTCGGGGTGGCGGAAGACGACGCAAGCGAAGCGGATGCCGTCGGGGGCGGACCCCTTGCGCTGCGCCGGGACGGAGGCCGTCGCGGCCGCCGCGCGGGCCGGGGCCGCCGGGCCGTCCGCCGCGTCGGCCTCCGGCTCGTCCATCACCTCGAAGTAGCGGTCCGCCGCCGTCGCCGCCTCGTTGCACATCGCCAGCAGGAACCCGATCGACTCCACCGGCCAGCGCAGCGCCATCGCCGTGGACAGGAACGCCACCAGCGTCCCGGCCGACAGGTCGCCGTCCGCGACCTGCACCGTCCCCAGCACCAGCGCCGCGCCGACCGCCAGCTCCGGCAGCGTCATGATCAGCGCCCAGATCCCGGCCAGCAGCCGCGCCTTGTGCAGCTCGGTGGCGCGCAGCTCGTGGGTCAGCCGGCGGAACGCCCGCGCCTGGCTGCGGTGCCGGCCGAAGCCCTTGACGATGCGGATGCCGAGCACCGCCTCCTCGACCACCGTCGTCAGGTCGCCGACCTGGTCCTGCGCCCGGCGCGCGGCGCCGAAGAAGCGCCGCTCGAACGCCGAGCAGAGCGCCACCAGCGGGATCACCGGCGCCAGCAGCACCAGCCCGAGCGTCCACTCCTGGACGAGCAGCACGGCGCAGCCGACCGCGATGGTCGTGCCGTTGACGACCAGGAACGTCAGCGGGAAGGCCAGGAACATCCGGATGAGCTGCAGGTCCGTCGTGCCGCGGGAGAGCAGCTGGCCGGAGGGCCAGCGGTCGTGGAAGGACACCGGCAGCCGCTGGAGCCGCCGGTACAGGCTCGCCCGCATCGACGCCTCCACCCCGGCCAGCGGCCGGGCCACCAGCCAGCGGCGGAAGCCGAACAGCGCCGCCTCGGCGACGCCGAGGGCGAGGATCAGCAGCCCGCCGAGCCACACGCCGGCCGGGTCCGAGTCGGCCACCGGGCCGTCCACGAGCCACTTGAGCACCAGCGGGATGACCAGCCCGATGCACGACGCGACGATCGCCACGCCGGCCGCCGAGAACAGCCGCACCCGCACCGGGCGGACGTACGGCCACAGGCGCAGCAGCGAGCGCACCGCGGAGCGGTCCGGCCCGCCGTCCCCCGCGTCGGCGGCGGTGCCGGCGGTGTCCGGGGTGTCGGCTGCGGTGTCGGCGGGATCGGGCTCTTCGGTGCGTGGGGCGGCGGCAGGCATCGCCCCGAGCCTACGTAAGGGCAGGCCGGGAGCTCACCCCGTTTTCCCTTCTCCCGGTCCGCCGGCCACCCGGGCGCCCGGCCGCGGGGGCCCGCCGGTCACCGGCTCCCCGCGGCGGCCGTCCACCCGGCGCAGGTTGCGTATCGCCGGTACGGACAGCAGCGCGACCGCCGCCGTCAGCCCCAGCGCGCCGTTGGCCACCAGCACCTCGTGCGCGCCGAGCACCCCGGCCGCCGGCCCGGCCAGCGCGTTGCCGACGGGCAGCATGGCGACCGAGCCGGCGATCTCGTACGCGTTGACCCGGCTCAGCGCCGCGGGCGGCACCTGCGTCTGCACGCTCGTCGACCACATCACGCTCCAGAACGCCATCGCCGCCCCGGACACCGCCATCCCCCCGGCGATCGCCGGCACCGGCAGCCGCAGCCCCACCGCCGCCGCCTGGGCGCCGACGCCGAGCAGCGCCACCGCCCCGGCGCGCAGCGGACGCACGGGCCGCAGCCGCATCGCGACCAGCCCGCCGACGACCATCCCGGCGCCCATCACCGAGTTCACGACGCCGTACGCCCCGGCCCCGTACTCCTCGACCACCTCCGCCGCCACCAGCGGCACCGACGGGCCCCAGGAGGCGATCATGTAGAACATCCAGACCGCGATGACCCCCCACATCCAGGTGCGGGAGGAGAACTCGCGCCAGCCCTCCACCAGGTCGGCCCGGAACACGCGCCCGCGTTCGCCCTTCGCCGGCCGGGCCGGCGCGGCGACGCCGCCCCCGTCGTCCGCCGGGCGGGGCGGCAGCCGCAGCAGCGCCAGGCACAGCGCGCTCACGGCGTACGTCCCGGCGTGCGCCACGTACACGCCGCCGGCCGAGGTGAGGCCGACCAGCGCGCCCGCCGCCGCGGGCCCGGCGAGGGTCATCGCCGACTCGGCCGTACGGATCGAGGCGTTGGCGCCCTGCACGTCGTCGGCGATCCGCGGGATGATGCCGGCGATGCCCGGCTGGAACATCGCGCCCGCGGTGCCGTGCAGCGCGGAGAGCACGCAGACCTGCCAGAGCACCACGTCGCCGGCGAGGAAGAGCCCGGCCATCGCCAGCTGGGTGCCGACCCGGGCGAGGTCGGCGCCGATCATCACGGTACGGGCGTTGAACCGGTCCGCGAACACCCCGCCGAAGATGACGAAACCGGCGAAACAGGCCGTCATCGACGCCATCGCCAGGCCGACCTCCCCGGCGCCGTACCCGGCCATGATCAGTCCGGCGGCGAGCGCGACGGGCGCCATCATGTCGCCGAGCCGGGCGATGGCGCGGGCGACGAAGAAGAGCCCGAACTCGCGGCTGCGGAGCGTACGGCGCGGCGGGCCGGGCAGCGCCCGGGCGGGGTCGGAGGCTGGGGCGGAGGAGTCGGAGGTCATCGGGTTGCAGTGTCACCCGGCGGCCCCCGGAATGTCATCGGATTATCGTGCCGACGCCCGGCCGCGGGGCCGGCGCGGCAGGGCATCAGTTGGGACCGAACGGTGACAATCGCGTGGCCTTACTTCCGCGTGGCCGGGGATACCTTGAACGTCAAGGCGCGGTTCTCGCGCGGGGGAATCTGGCTCGGTGCGGCCGAGGGGAGACAGCGGCGTTGAAGGTGGAGCGGATACGAAGGGGACGTACCCGGAACAGCTTGTCGGCGCTGCTGACCGGCGTCGTGCTCGTCCTGGTGGCGGCGTGCGGGGGATCCGGCGGCGGAGGCGGCGACGAGGACGAGGGCGGCTCCAAGGGCTCGGGCGGCGCGGGCGGCGGCGCCCAGAAGTCGTCGCGTGCGGTCGTCGAGATCTCGCCGAAGGACGGCGCCGACGCCGTCGGCACGCAGGGCGAGCTGAAGGTGACCGCGGCCCGGGGCAAGCTCGTCTCGGTGACCGTGTCGGACGAGGAGGGCGCCGAGGTCGAGGGGAAGATCTCGAAGAACGGCGCCGAGTGGCGGCCCGCCGCGCACCTGCGCACGCAGACCAAGTACAAGGTGCACGCCGTCGCGCAGGACTCCGACGGCCTGGAGGCCGTCAAGGACGCCTCGTTCACCACCGTCGTGCCGGAGAACTCCTTCATCGGCTACTTCACGCCCGAGGACGGCAGCACCGTCGGCGTCGGCATGCCGGTGTCGATCAACTTCAACCAGCCGATCACCGACCAGGCGGCGGTCGAGAAGGCCATCGAGGTCACCGCCGACCCCGGCGTCGAGATCGACGGCCACTGGTTCGGCAACCAGCGCATCGACTTCCGCCCCGAGGAGTACTGGGAGCCGGGCACCAAGGTGACGCTCAGCCTGCGCCTCGACGGTGTCGAGGGCGCGGAGGGCGTCTACGGCCAGCAGCACAAGGACGTCAGCTTCGAGATCGGCCGCCGCCAGGTGAGCACGGTCGACGCCGAGAGCAAGAAGATGAAGGTCGAGCGGAACGGCGAGGTCGTCAAGACCATCCCGGTGACCACCGGCGCGCCGTCCACCCCGACCTGGAACGGCAAGATGGTGATCACCGAGCAGTTCGAGGTCACCAGGATGGACGGCGACACCGTCGGCTTCGGCGGCGAGTACGACATCAAGGACGTACCGCACGCGCAGCGCCTGTCCACCTCCGGCACCTTCATCCACGGCAACTACTGGGCCGGACAGGCCACCTTCGGCTCGGCCAACACCAGCCACGGCTGCATCGGCCTGTACGACGCGCGCGGCGGTGCCGACAAGTCGACACCCGGCTCGTGGTTCTTCCGCAACTCCCTGATCGGGGACGTGGTCGAGGTGAAGAACGCCAAGGACGAGATCATCGCCCCGGACAACGGCCTCAACGCCTGGAACATGTCCTGGGAGGAGTGGACCGCGCCGCAGTAGCCGCCCGCCCGGGCCGCCGTACCGCGGCCCGCTCCGGCGAGACGTCCCGCGGGGCCCGGTGTGTGAGCAAGCGCACCGGGCCCCGCGGCGTTAGCGGCCGCTAACGTGGGGTGCCATGACTGCATATCTGGAGGCCGCCGACGGCGTCGGTACCCTGCGCCTGGACCGCCCGCCCATGAACGCCCTGGACATCGACACCCAGGACCGTATCCGCGAACTCGCCGCCGAGGCCGCCGGCCGCGACGACGTGCGCGCCCTGGTGGTGTGGGGCGGCGAGAAGGTCTTCGCCGCCGGCGCCGACATCAAGGAGATGCAGGCCATGGACCACGCGGCCATGGTCGCGCGGAGCCGTGCGCTGCAGGAGTCCTTCACCGCGCTGGCGCGGCTGCCCAAGCCCGTCGTCGCCGCCGTCAACGGCTACGCCCTGGGCGGCGGTTGCGAGCTGGCGCTGTGCGCCGACATCCGGATCGCCGGCGAGAGCGCGAAGCTGGGGCAGCCGGAGATCCTGCTCGGGCTGATCCCGGGCGCGGGCGGCACCCAGCGGCTCGCCCGGCTGGTGGGGCCGTCGCGGGCCAAGGACCTGATCTTCACCGGCCGGATGGTCGCGGCGGACGAGGCGCTGACGCTGGGGCTCGTGGACCGGGTGGTGCCGGACGCGGAGGTGTACGAGCAGGCGCACGCCTGGGCCGCGCGGCTGGCGAAGGGGCCGGCGATCGCGCTGCGGGCGGCGAAGGAGTCGGTGGATCACGGGCTGGAGGCGGACCTGGAGACGGGGCTGGCGCTGGAGCGGAGCTGGTTCGCGGGGCTGTTCGCCACCGAGGACCGGGAGATCGGGATGCGCAGCTTCGTGGAGAAGGGGCCGGGCAAGGCGGAGTTCCGCTGAGCCGCCGCGGCCGGGCCGCGACGCTCCGTGACCGCTACCCCCGCCCGGGGGTAGCGGCCGCCTTAAGCAAAACTTAAGCGATGGGGGCGGTCCGGTGGCGCGCAGGCGCCGGTGGGAGGGGTGTTCGTGCAGCTCAGCGGGGCACGCCCGGGCCCGTACCGCACTGGCATATGCCCCCGGACGCTCACGGAATGTAGGCTTCCGCGGGACTTGTTGGCGCGGAAATGCTCCCAAAGCCGTCCGTCCGCGCCATCATGAGGCCATGGCGGGCCTTGAGGAAGTCGAGCAACTCCACCGGGACCAGGCGGCACATCCGGCCGCCGTCGTACGGCGGTCCCGAAGGCCCCTGCCGCGACCGCTGCCGTCGCCCGCCTACCGGCGCTTTCCCACCACCGCGCCGGGCGGCGGGCCCGCCGGGGCGGCCGTGGCCGGCCCCATCGAGCTGTGGGGCAACCCGGCCGTCGACGAGGTGCGGCTGCCCTCGCGGCCCGAGTCCGCCGCGGTCGCCCGCCGGCTCGCCGAGGCGGTCGTCGTCGGCCACTGGGGGATGTCGCCGCGGTTCGCGGAGCTCGCCGTGCTGCTGGTCTCGGAGCTGGTCGGCAACGCCGTACGGCACACCGGGGCGCGCACGTTCGCGCTGCGCATGTCGCGGCGGCGCCGCGGCATCCGGATCGAGGTGCGCGACCCCTCGCGGGCGCTGCCGTGCCTGATGCCGGTGCGGGACATGGACACCAGCGGGCGCGGGCTGTTCCTGATCGACCAGGTCGCCGACCGCTGGGGGGTGGACCTGCTGCCGCGCGGCAAGTGCACCTGGGTCGAGCTCCGGCTGCCCGACCCGGCCTAGGTTCCCTCCGTACCTGGAAGCGCAGCTCAACAGCCGTTACCGTGTGGTCACATGACGGACCCCGGGATCGACTTCGCCCAGCAGGTGCTCGACAAGCAGGCGTTCAGCCGGCTGCTCGGCGCCCGGATCACCCGGTTCGCGGACGGCGCCGCGACGCTGGAGGTGGACATCCGCGACGACCTGCGGCAGCAGTACGGCTACGCGCACGGCGGGCTGCTCGCCTACGCCGCCGACAACGCGCTGACGTTCGCCGCCGGCACGGTCCTGGGCCCGGCCATCATCACCGGCGGCTTCTCCGTCCAGTACCTGCGGCCGGCCCGGGACGGCACGCTGCGGGCCGAGGCGTACGTCGTCCACGCGGGCCGGCGCCAGGCGGTCTGCCGCTGCGACATCTACGTGGTCGACGGCGCCGGCGCGGAGGACGCCGGGAGCGGCGCCGGCGACGGGCCGGGCGAGCTGTGCGCCGTGGCGCAGGGCACGATCCTCACGGCCCCGGAGCGCACCGCCCCGGAGCGGACCGGCACGTAGCCCCGGGCGGCGACGGGCCCGCCGGACGCGCCCGCCGCTCAGGCGCGGCGGCCCGTGAGGCCCAGCAGCCGGGTCTGCGCGTCCGCGTCCGGCGGCACCGGCACCGGCTCGGCGAACAGCCCGCTCGCCGCCAGCGCCGGGGCCTGCGGCTCCACCTGCCGCAGCGCGAACTCCGCCAGCTCCGCTGGCAGCGCGTCGTCCGCGCCGATGCCCCGGGCCAGGTCCCAGGAGTGCACGACGGCGTCGACGGCCATCTCCGCGCAGTACGCCTCGGCGGGGCTGTCCCCGTAGCTCAGGTGCACCGTACGGGCCAGGGCCACCGGCTCCGCGAAGGCGGCGCGGGCGGCGGCCGCGGCGTCGTCCCAGACGGCCACCGGGTCGTCGCCCAGCTGGTCGCCGTCGAACCGGTCGCCCAGCTCCTCGATCGTGTCCCCGGCGAGCAGCGGCGGCACCCACAGCTGCTCCACCGTCATGTGGTTGACGAGATCCCGCACGCTCCAGTCCGCGCACGGCGTGGGCCGCGACCACTGGCCGGGCCGGACCCGGTGGACGTGCCCGCTGAACAGGTCGAGCGCGGCGGCGTGCAGGGCCAGGATCTCGTTCACTGCCATGCGCCCACCGTAAGGCCGGGCACTGACAGCCCGCCTGCCGAGCGGACCCCCGCTCCGCCCCGGCCCGTCCGCCGGCGGACACGTCCGCTAGCGGTCCGGGGCCTCATCCGGCCGCTCCTCGCCGTCGTCCGGGTCGCGCTCGCGGTCCGCGCGCCGGTCCGTGCGCTTCCCGCCCCGTCCGCGCTCCTCGCGCTCCCCGTGCCCGTCCGGCAGCAGCACCCCGCCGTGGCCCTCGCGGCCCAGGCCCAGGCCCCGTTCCGGGCCGTCGTCCGGCCGTCCGCGCGCGCCCCGGTCACGCGGCGTCCGGCGGGTGTCCTTCTTCTCCCCGTCGCGGGCTCGCTCATCGCTCATGGCATCCACAGTGCGCGAGGCTCTGCGCGGCCTCTCGCCGCATCGTGCATTCGGGTGACCGGGAACGGCTCCCGGAGGGTGACGACGTGGCTACGGTGGTGCAGGGGGATGCTGTCTGACCACTCGGGGTCCTGTGGGGGGATGCGATGGCGACAAGCGGACAGAGCGGACAGAGAGGCGGGCCGCTGCCGCGGCTCCAGCTCGACCAGCTCCTCGACGAGCTGCAACTGCGCATCGACGAGGTGCGCGGCACCCGGGATCGCGTGCACAGCCTGCTGGAGGCCGTGCTCACGGTCGGCCGGGAGCTGGATCTGGCCCAGGTGCTGCGCCGGATCGTGGAGGCCGCGGTGGCGCTCGTGGACGCCGAGTACGGGGCGCTCGGCGTGATCGGGCGCGGCGAGCGGCTGGCGCAGTTCATCCAGGTGGGGATCTCCGTCGAGCAGTACGAGCGGATCGGCCCGCTGCCGCGCGGCCACGGCGTGCTCGGCGAGGTGATCCGGCACCCGGAGGCGCTGCGCATCGCGGACCTCCAGGACCACCCGTCCTCGTACGGCTTCCCGGACGCCCACCCGCCGATGCGCTCCTTCCTCGGCGTGCCCATCCGGGTGCGCGAGGAGGTCTTCGGCAACCTCTACCTGACGGAGAAGCGCGGCGCCAAGGAGTTCGACGGCGAGGACGAGGCCGTCCTGCAGACGCTCGCGGTGGCCGCGGGCGTGGCGATCGAGAACGCCCGGCTGTACGAGGAGGCCCGCCGCCGGCAGCGCTGGATCGAGGCCAGCGGCGAGGTGACCAACACCCTGCTCTCCGGCGCCCACGAGAAGGAGGTGCTGGGCCTGATGCTGGACCGGGCCCGCAAAATCCTCCGGGCCGACCTCGGCACCGTCGCGCTGCCCGCCGAGGGCGCCGACGGGCTGCGGATCGTGCTCGCCCAGGGCAGCGCCGCGGCCGAGCTGGAAGGGCGCACGCTGCCCATGAAGGGGACGCTGTCCGGCGCCGCGTTCACCCGGGTGGAGCTGGCGATCAGCGACGACATGACGGAGGACCCGCGGGTGCACGCCAGCGTGCTCCCGGCCCGCGGCCTCGGCCCCGCGGTCGCCGTGCCCCTCGGCGCCAGCGACGGGCTGCGCGGCGTGCTCCTCGTCGCCCGCGAGGTGGGCGGCGAGCGCTTCGGGCCGGAGGAGGCGGACGCCCTCGTGGGCTTCGCGGGGCAGGCGGCGGTGGCGATGGAGCTGGCCCACCGGCGCCGGGACGCCGAGCAGCTCGCGCTCTACGAGGAGCGCGACCGCATCGCCCGGGACCTGCACGACCTGGCCATCCAGCGGCTGTTCGCCACCGGCATGACGCTCCAGAGCGCGGTGCGCTTCGTGACCCACGCGGAGGGCGCGGAGCGGCTGCTGCGCGCCGTCGACGACCTCGACGAGACCATCAAGATCATCCGTACCACGATCTTCGGCCTGCGCCGGCACGCGCGCGGACCGGCCGCCCAGGGGCTGCGGCTGCGGGTGCTCAGCCAGGTCAAGGACTCCGTCGCCGCGCTGGGCTTCACGCCCGCGCTGCGCACGGAGGGGCTGCTCGACACCGACGTGCCCGCGCCGGTCGCCGACCACCTCGTCGCGGTGCTCGGCGAGGCGCTGTCCAACGCCGCCCGGCACGCGGGCGCGTCGAAGGTCGAGGTCACGGTGGTCGCCGGGCAGGGGCTGGTGGCGCTGACGGTGAGCGACGACGGGCGCGGGGTGCTCCGCGGCGGGCGGCGCAGCGGGCTGGCCAACATCGCGGAGCGGGCCCGGGAGCTGGGCGGCGAGCTGACGCTGGACCCGCCGGCGGGCGGCGGCACCCGGCTGGTGTGGCGGGTGCCGCTGGACCCGCGGGCGGCGCCGGACCCGGGCGGCGCGGCGGACGCGTAGGGGCCGGACGAGGCGGCCGGGAGCACACCGGGACGCGGCCGGGGGCCGGTTGCCGGGGCCGGGGGCCGAGGCCGGGGTTGGGGCCGGGGTTGGGGCGGTCTGCCGGGGGACGCCGTAGGGCTTCCCCCGGTCACAGTCCCGGGGGCCGGTGCGCCTTGCTGGCCAGCACCGCCGCCTGGATGCGCCGTTCGACGCCCAGCTTGGCCAGCAGCCGCGAGATGTGGTTCTTCACGGTCTTCTCCGACAGATAGAGCCGCTGCCCTATCTGCCGGTTCGTCAGCCCCTCGCCGATCAGCTCCAGCACGTCCAGCTCCCGCGGCGACAGCGCGGCGAGCACCTCGTTCTCCGGCACCGCCGGGGCGTCGTCGCGGCGCAGGCTCGTCATCAGCCGGGCCGTGGTCGCGGGGTCGAGCATGGACTGCCCGGAGGCCACGGTCCGTACCGCGGAGACCAGATCGCCGCCCTTGATCTGCTTGAGCACGTACCCCGACGCGCCGGCCATGATCGCGTCCAGCAGCGCGTCGTCGTCGTCGAACGACGTCAGCATGAGGCACGCCAGGCCGGGCATCCGCGAGCGCAGCTCGCGGCAGACCCCGATGCCGTCGCCGTCCGGCAGCCGTACGTCCAGCACCGCGACGTCCGGCCGCAGCGCCGGGCCGCGCGCGAGCGCCTGCGCGAACGTGCCCGCCTCGCCGGCCACTTCGATGCCGGGTTCGGCGTCCAGGAGGTCGCGCAGGCCGCGGCGCACCACCTCGTGATCGTCGACGAGGAAGACCCTGATGGGCGGGGCTGCGGAGGACTGCCTTTCCACTGACACGTCGGGCACCTTTCGGCTGCTGCGCGGCTGGCTCGATCGTCCTCGGCCGCCGTGGCCGGGGGTAGGGCCGAACGGACCCATGGTCCGTGGCGCAAGGGGCACCCGGATGCTACGGCCGTATGACGGCCCCGGGGGCGTTCTCGCCGGAACCGGGGCGAAGGTGCGACAGTCGAGAGGAGAGCCTTTACCGGGGCGTAAGGGAAGTGGATGGGGGTGCCGATGGGCGCGGGCGCGGGGCGCGGGGGACACCGCCCGGTACGCAGAGTGTGGAGCCGGCGCAACCCCTTCCGCCGGCGCACGGACGTGCTGGAGGGCTGGGCCGCGTGGGGCGCCTTCGCGGTGTTCGCCGTCGGCGGCACCGCGGCCGGCTGGGGCGCGGCGTCCGCCGTGCACGGGGAGTTGAGCGGCCGGAGCGCGGAGCGGGAGCGTACGACGGCGGTTCTGCTGAAGGACGCGCCCGCGCCGACGGGGCCGCGGAGCACCGCGTGGACGGGCGGCAAGGTGCTCACCGAGGTGCGCTGGCGGGACGCGGACGGGCTGCCGCGGACCGGCCGTGCCCGGGTCACCGGCGGGCTGCCGGAGGGCGCGCGTGCGGAGATCTGGACCGACTCCACGGGCCGGCGCGCCGTGGACCCGCCCCCGCCGCCGGTGGACACCGGCGTGCAGAGCGCGGTGGCGGCGGGCGCCGCGGCCGGGGGGGTGGGGTGCCTGGCGTTCGGCTGCCGGACCGCGCTGCGGGTGCGGCTGGACCGGCGGCGCGCGGCGGAGTGGGAGCGCGACTGGGCGCGGGTGGAGCCGTACTGGCGGCAGGGGAGCGCGGGGCCGTCCGAGCGGTAGCGCGCGGGCCGTTCGCGCGTACGGGCACGGGGACGCGCGGGGCGGAAGCAGGTGAGCCGGTACGGCGCGGACGTCCGCGCCGTACCGGCCCTCACCCCCACGCCGCGGCTCGCCGAGGCGGAACCAGCATCCCCCGGAGAACGGCGCGCCCATAGGGCCGAACGGCTCTTCTGTACGGGGCGCTCGGCCCGCGCGACAATGCGCTCGCCGACCCCACGACGGGAGGAACCGTGAAGTTGCGTCGCGCTCCGCTCACCCCGTACCCCGCCGCCCCCGTGCGGCTCTTCGCACCGGCCGCCGTACTGGCCGCCCTGCTCCTCGCGGTGCTCACCGCCCTCGCCCCGCCCGCCGCCGGGGCGCAGGACCAGGCCGTACGCGGCGGCGACACGCTCTACAGCAGCACCGGCGCCGCCTGCCCGGTCGCCTTCAACGCCTCGCGGGGCGCGGATCGCTACGCGGTGATGCAGGCCCCCTGCGTCAAGGACGCCGGCCCCGTCTGGTACGCGGACCCCGGCCGGACGATCGAGATCGGCCGGTCCGACGCGGGCTTCCCCGGCGGCGACTCCGCCGTGATCCGCTACACCAACCCCGACTACACCTATCCCAGCGAGCTGTCCTCCGGATTCGGCCAGCCGATCCCGATCACCCACGCCGCGCAGCCCACGGTCGGCGCGCAGGTGTGCGCCGTCAGCCCGTCCGCGGGCCTGCACTGCGGCGTCGTCGTCGCGGTGAACATCAGCATCAGCTACCCCGACGGGACCGTCTACCACGTGTTCCAGACCAACGTCTGCGCCGAGCCGGGCGGCGGCGGCGTGTCCGCGTACTCCGGCAGAGCCGCGCTGGGCGTCCTGGTGAGCGGGAACGGCAACTGCACCACCGGCGGCACGACGTTCTACCAGCCCGTGGTCGAGGTCCTCCAGGAGTACGGGCTCAGCATCCCCTGAGCCGTACGGCCGACGACCCCGGCCAACGGCCAACGGCCGCCGGGGACGGGGGCGTTGTCAGTGGGCTCCGCTAGAACTGATGTATGAATGCTTCGGATGCCCGACGACAGCACTGCGCCTTTGTCCACGCCGTGCTCCGCGACGTCGCCCTGACCGCCCCGGAGCGTCTGCTCGCCGCCGCGCTCGACGGCTCGCTGGACGCCGAGCTGCGGGCGCTGTGGCGGCGGGCGGGGGCGGGGCTGCCCCCCGCCGGGCAGGCGGTGGACGAGTGGCCGGCGGGCCGGCTCGTCGGCCGCTCGCCGGCCCACTCCGTCCTGGTCACGCCGCCGCCCGCGGTGGCGCCGCCCGAGGCGCACTTCGTGCTGGTCACGGCGGAGCCGGGGGCGCCGGTGCGGTATGCCACGCTGGAGGTGTCGCCCGACCCGGCGGGGCGGCCGGCGGCGATGCTGTGCCTGTGGGCGATGACGGCGGACGGCCCGGCGCACGCGAGCACGCTGCAGTTCCTGCCGCCGCGCGAGGACCGGTTCCTGGACGCCGCGATGGAGCTGCCCGGCGTGCCGCCGACGTTCGCCCTCTCCTGACCGGCCGGGTTTCAGCCTTCTTTCGCCGCCGGGTCGAGCCCGTTCTCGACGACCTCGCGGGCCACGTCGGTCAGCGGCCGGCGGGTGTTGCGGGCGTGCCCGCGCAGCAGGCGGAACGCCTCGTCGACGGCGATGCTCCGGCGCTGCGAGAGCGCGCCCTTGGCCTGCTCGATGACGACGCGGGAGTCGAGGGCGTTCTGGAGCTGCGCCGCGACGGCGGACCGCTCGGCGAGCGCGCGCTGCTGGAGTATCCCGATCGTCGCGACGTCCGCGAGCGCCCGGCCCAGCCGCAGCTGCGCGGCGGTCGGGGCGCCGGGCCGGTCGTGATAGAGGGTCAGCGCCCCGACCGCCGTGCCCCGCGCCCGCATCGGGGCGGCGGCGACGAGGACGAAGCCCAGCTCCAGCGCCCGGCCGGTGAAGCGGGGCCACTCGGCGCGCGCCCGCGGGTGCGCGAGCGCGGTGGGCGGCAGCTCCCTGGCGGTGCGCCGGCAGTCGGCGGCGGGGCCCTCGCCCCACTCCAGCCCCGCTAACTCCAGGGCGTGCGTGTGCTCGTCGGAGGCCGAGGCCGTCGGGGCGGTACCGGTGTCGGCGGCCAGGACGACTCCCGCGGCCGTGACGTCGACGAGCCGGGCGCAGTGCCGCGCAAGGCTGCGCACGTGCTGCTCGACGTCGAAATCGCTGACGAGGGTGTCGGCCAGCTCGACGAACGCGGCGGCCAGACCTTCCTCTCGCGACTCCTCGGACATGGGGTCGTCACCTCGTTTCGCGGCTGCTGTGCCGGCCGGATGCGCGGCCGGGCGTACCGCCGGAGGTCACGCGCGACCCGCTGCCCGCACGCGGGCGCGGGGGCTGAACTCGGGAGGGCTTCCCGGCCGAGCGTGGGCGCGCAGCGGGACGTGCTCCCAGCGATGGGCGTTCGCTCGTGCTCCGGCGACGGCCCACCGGGGTCCGGGGTGGTCGTGGCAGACCACACTAGACGGCCGCCGGGCGGGCGGCGAAGCTGCCCCGCGGAGGCGGTCGTTCAGGCGGCGTCCGGCCCTCGGACGGGGGCTGACGATGGCATATGCCAGACCGTGACGGCCGCGCGACGCACCCGGCACGCGGAATTCGGTCGCCCGGCGCGGGGGCGCGGTGCGAGTATCGCCGCCATGGTCGACATGTCCCTCCTCGCCGCCTTCATCGGGGCGATCTTCGTGCTCTCCATCACCCCGGGCCCCGACATGATGTTCATCGTGGCGATGGGCGGCCGCGGCGGCTCCGGCATGGGCGTGATGGCCGCGGCGGGCGTGGCGTGCGGCATGCTCGTGCACGCCGTCGCCGCCGCCCTCGGGCTGTCCGCGCTCTTCGGCGCGCTGCCGGTGCTCTACCACGTGCTCCGCTGGCTCGGCGCCGCCTACCTCCTCTACCTCGCCGTCCGCGCCTTCCGGGACCGCTCCGTGCCCGGTGACGAGGACGGCGCGGGGGACGCCGCCGAGGGCGCCGGCGGCCGGCGGACCGGGCCGCGGCCGCGGCGGGCGTTCTGGCAGGGCATGGTCACCAACCTGCTCAACCCCAAGGTCATCATGTTCAACATCGCGTTCCTGCCGCAGTTCGTGGACCCGGGCCGCGGCCATCTGCCGCTGCAACTGCTGGTGCTCGGCGTCACCGGCGTCGTGGTCGGCTTCTGCGTCGACGGCTCCGTGGGCCTGCTCTCCGGCCGGCTGTCCCGGGCGCTGCGCCGCAGCCGCCGGCTGGCGCGCGGGCTCAACGTCTTCAGCGGCACCGTCTTCGCGGGCCTGGCCGTACGGCTGGCGGCCACCCCGCGCTGAGCGCGGGCCCCGGCCCGTACGGTTTCGCGTCCCGCGAGGTGGTGCAGGCGATTCATGGGCTTCGCCCTCCGGTGCCGGGCTCGCGATGGTCTCTCCGTGGGCGCGGCACGCGCGGTGGCCCGGTCAGGGTAGGCCGAAGCACGCGGTGTGACCCGCGCGTTCCGGTCCGCTGATCGGCTGCACCGTCCGGCGGGACGCCATCCCGTACGGCCCGTATCTCACGCGGAGGTGAGCCCCGCCCGCCGGCCGGGGTCCGGGGCGAGCAGCGCCCAGGTGCGCTCGTCGCCCCACGCCGAGGCCGGGTCGAGGTACGGGCGCAGCAGCTCGTCCAGCTCGGGGTCGGCCAGCCCCGCCAGCGCGTCGGAGGCCCGCTTGCGCGCGATCCCGGCCAGGAAGTCGGCGAGCTGCACCCGCGGCTCGGTCTCCGCGTCGACGAAGCGCAGCGCGCGCAGCCGCGCGCGGGGCGGCCGGCACACCTCGGCGAGCCGCGCCACCCGCTCCTCCGTCAGCGCCGTCTGCCGGTCGTGCACGACGGTCACCTCCGTCCCGTCCCGCCCCCAGTGGGCGACCGCCGCGGCCAGCGCCGGCAGCAGCGAGTCCAGCGCGGGCACCGTGCGCGGGTCCGCCAGCAGCGCGGTGCGCAGCTCCTCCGCCCGCGGCCGCGCCCCCGCCACGAGCCGCAGGACGCGCCCGGCCTCGCCCGGCGCCCCCCGGCCGTGCAGCGCGTCCGCCAGCCGGAAGAAGCCGTCCGCCGAGGTCTCCGCGCCGCGGCGGGTGTTGACCCACATCAGCTCGTTGAACGCGGCGAGGAACGCCCGCCACCGCTCGGCGCCGTAGACGAGCGGCCCCTCGCGGTACAGCGCGCCCGCGGGTCCGCGCGCGTGCACGCCGCGCAGCATCGCCGCGGCGTCCGCCGGGTCGGTCCGGGAGACGAACAGGCCGACGAGGCGGGCGACGGCGAAGAACGCCTTCTCGGTCAGGTGCACGCGGGCGCGGCCGGGCAGCGGCCCGGCGGGGCCGAGGAACCACAGCATCGTGCCGCGGTGCTTCTGGCGCTGCAGGTGGTTCGCCTTATAGACGGTCGCGGGGGAGCGGATGCGGTCCCGCAGCTCGCGGATGCAGTCGGCCGCGTCGGCGGCCGGTACGGTCACGCCGGCGTGGGCGAAGACGTCGGTGACGCCGCCGACGAGGTTCTCGCCCTCGTAGCCGGACTCGTCGCAGAACAGCTCCACGGCGGGACCGTGCATGAGCCGCCTCCCGCCGTCGCCGAGAGCGCGACCGTACCGCGGTCCGGCGCTCGCGCACGAGGGGTTTTCCGCGCCCGCGGCCCCGCGGGCCGCGGCCGGCGGCCGCCGCGCGCGGCCGTGGCCCGCCGGCCCGGGCGCGCGGCCCGGGCCGGGCGGCGCGCTCAGGCCGCGGCAGGCGCGGGGCCCACCAGCTCCGACAGGACGTCCTCCATGGTGACGAAGCCCAGCACCCGCCCCTGGTCGCCGGTGACGGCGGCCAGGTGGCTGCCGGCCGCGCGCAGCGCGGTGAGCGTGTCGTCGAGCGGGGTGTCGACGGCGACCCGGGTCATCGGGTGCAGCGCCGCGCGCGGGAACGGCGCGTCCCGCTCCGTCACCCCGAGGGTGTCCTTGACGTGCAGGTACCCCAGCAGCGCGCCGCCCGCGTCGGTGACCGGGAAGCGGGAGAAGCCGGCCTCGGCGGCCAGCCGCTCCAGCCGGGCCGGGGTGACCGTGTCGTCGACGGCGGTCATGGTGCCCGCGGGCACCAGGATCTCGCCGACCGGCCGGGTGCCCAGCTCCAGGGCGTCCCGCAGCCGCTCGCCGTCGGCCGGCTGGAGCAGCCCGGCGCGGCTGGCGTCGGTGACCATCCGCGCGAGCTGGTCGTCGGTGAAGACGGCGGCCACCTCGTCCTTCGGCTCCACCCGCAGCAGCTTCAGCAGCGCGTTCGCGACGGCGTTGATGCCGAAGACCACCGGGCGCAGCGCGCGGGTCAGCGCCACCAGCGGCGGGCCGAGGAGCAGCGCCGTGGGCACGGGCGCGGCCAGCGCGATGTTCTTCGGGATCATCTCGCCGATCAGCATGTGCAGGTACGTCGCCACCGTCAGCGCGATGACGAACGCGATCGGGTGCACCGCGGCGTGCGGCACGTGCGCGGCGGTGAAGGCGGGCTCCAGCAGGTGCGCGATGGCCGGTTCCGCGACCGCGCCCAGCACCAGCGACGAGACGGTGATGCCGAGCTGGGCGGTGGCCATCATCGCGGAGAGGTGCTCCAGGCCGTAGAGCGTGATGCGGGCGCGCCCCGGCCCGCGGCGGGCCCGCGGCTCGATCTGGCTGCGCCGTACGGAGATCATCGCGAACTCCGCGCCGACGAAGAAGGCGTTCGTGAACAGCGTCAGGGCGCCGATCCACAGTTGCAGCGCGGTCACCGGCGCACCTCCTCGGCGGGCCGGCGCTGGTCGGGCGCGGCCGCCGGGCGCGCCGCGGCGCCGCCGTCCGGGGCCGTGATGCGGACCCGGTCGGCGCGGTGGTGCTCGACGGCCAGGACCTCCAGCCGCCAGCCGCCCGGGTGCACCGCGTCGCCCGCGGCGGGGATGCGGGCCAGCTGCGTGGCGATCAGCCCGGCCACGGTCTCGTACGGCCCCTCCGGGGCGTCCAGGCCCAGCTCCGCGAGCTGGTCCAGGCGGACGCCGCCGTCGGCCTCCCAGGCGGGCCGGCCGTCCGCGCCGACGCCCGCCGGCCGCAGGTCGGGCAGCTCGACCGGGTCGTGCTCGTCGCGTACCTCGCCGACGACCTCCTCCACGATGTCCTCCATCGTGGCCACGCCGGCGGTGCCGCCGTACTCGTCGATGACGACGGCCATCGTGCGCCGCTCGCGCAGCCGCTCCAGCAGCCGGTCGGCGGGCAGCGTCTCGGGCACCAGCAGCGGCTCCGCGGCCAGCTCGGTGACGCCCGTCGCGGCCCGGGCGCGGGGTTCGAGGGCGAGCACGTCGCGGATGTGCACCGTGCCGACGACCTCGTCCAGGCTGCCGGCGTAGACGGGGAAGCGGGACAGGCCGGTGGCGTGCGCGAGGTTCGCGGCGTCGGCGGCGGTGGCGCCGGCCTGGAGCGCCTTGACGTCGACGCGGGGCGTCATGACGTTCTCCGCGGTCAGCTCGTGCAGGTGCAGGGTGCGGACGAACAGCTCGGCGGAGTCCGCCTCCAGCGCGCCGCCCGCGGCCGAGTGCCGGGCCAGCGAGACCAGCTCGTCGGGCGTACGGGCCGAGGCCAGCTCCTCCGCGGGCTCCAGGCCGGCGCGGCGGACGGCGCGGTTCGCGGTGCTGTTCAGATGGCGGATGAACGGGCCGAAGGCGGCGGTGAAGCCGCGCTGCGGGCCCGCCACGGCCTTCGCCACGGCCAGCGGCCGGGCGATCGCCCAGTTCTTCGGCACCAGCTCGCCGATCACCATCAGCACCACCGTGGACAGCGCCACGCCCAGCACCGTCGCCACCGGCGGGGCCGCGCCGCCCAGGCCCAGGGCGGCCAGCGGGCCGCGCAGCAGGGTGGCGAGCGAGGGCTCGGCGAGCATGCCGATGACCAGCGAGGTCACCGTGATGCCGAGCTGGGCGCCGGAGAGCTGGAGGGTGAGCCGCCGGACCGCCTTCAGGGCCCCGTCGGCGCCCCGCTCACCGGCTGCGGCGGCGCGCTCCAGGTCGCCGCGCTCCACGGTGGTCAGGGAGAACTCGGCCGCCACGAAGATCGCGCAGGCCAGGGTCAGCGCCAGGGCGGCGAGCAGCAGAAGGATCTCGGTCACCGTGCCACCCCCGCCCCGTCGCTCGTCCTCCGGCGGGCTGTGGCACGGCTGGTACTGGGAGGTTCGCCCATTGCGGGACCGCTGCTCCTTCGTCGTCGTCGGGGGATGTCGGGAAGTGTCTCGTATCGATTGTCCCCGACACCAGGGTAAAGGGATGGTAAACCGGCTTGCGGGCCGGTGACCAGGCCGGAGGGGACCGGTTCAGGTGAGCAGCAGCGGGTTGTCGTTGCGGTGCAGCCAGCGCAGGTACGTCTCCGTGGACCTGGCCGCCTCCCGGTAGGCGTCCTCCAGCGCGGTGTAGACGGCGTGGAACTCCCCGTCGGTGGTCGACGCCGCCCGCGCGGCCAGCAGCAGCCGCACGGTCAGCGGGTCGCCGCGCAGCGGCCTGATCGCCATGCCGGGGCGCGGGGTCGACGTGGGCTGGCACGGGGTGACGGCCACCCCGGCCCGTACCAGGTCGGCACCCGTCAGATAGTCGCCCTGGATGACCCGCAGCTCCAGGCCGGCGCCGGCGAACATCCGGCGGATGCCGTGCCACTCGCCGTCCACGTGCGGGTCGACGACCCACGGGTGGCCGCTGAGGTCGGCCAGCGTCACCTCCTCGCGCTCGGCGGCGGGGTGCGCCGCGGGCAGCGCGACGAACTGCGGCTCGCGCCACAGCAGGGTGCGCTGGCCGACGCCGTCCGGTACGCGCAGCGGGACGCCGGTGACCTCGTGCACGAACGCGACGTCGAGCTGCCCCTCGGCGACCATGCGCAGCAGCGAGTTCGGCGAGGGGTCGACGCGGATGGAGACGTCCGTGTCCGGGAACCGGCCGCGCAGCCGGCAGAGCCAGCCGGCCACCGCGCGGTTCGCGGTGCTGCCGAGCCGCAGCCGCGGCCCGCTCTCCAGCGCGCGGGCCTCCTCGCGCGCCTCGCTGACCAGCGTGGCCATCTCGGCGAGTACGGGCCGGGCGCGGGCGGTGACGGAGCGGCCGAGCGGGGTCGGGTGGCAGCCCGAGCGGTCGCGTACGAACAGCCGGCCGCCCACGGCCCGTTCGATGCGGTTCAGCTGGGCCGTCAGGGAAGGCTGGGAGACGCCGAGCCACCTGGCCGCCCCGTGCACGCTTCCGGCGTCGGCGATCGCGCACAGCGCGCGCAGATGCCTCAACTCCAGCTCCACGCTTCGGGAGCATAGCCGGACTTTCTTGTCAGGGGCACTACACCTATGCGCCGTTCCGCCGCCGCCGCGGCCGGGATCGTACGCCGCTATCACCGGATGAGATCTGTCCCCGGCCGCCCTTCCGCCCGCAGACTCCCCACCGACCGACCAATCGTTCGTGAGGAGCGACCCCCCATGAAACTCTCCGGAAGACTGGTCTCCACCGCCCTGGGCCTCGGCCTGGCGCTGACCGGCCTGGCCGCGTCCCCGGCACCCGCGGCCGACCACCACGACCGGCAGCCGGCCCGGTCCGCCGCCGCCACCGGGTCCACCGCGTCCCCGGCGTACATCGGGCACGACAAGGGGCAGCAGAAGGAGTACCGGGCGTTCTTCGAGATGCTCCGGGACAAGGCGCGCGAGAAGCAGGCGGCCGAGCCCGGCTTCCAGGCCGTCACGATCACGTACAACGACGCGAACGCCCCGAACTACCAGGGCGACATAGCCCGGAGCACCCAGATCTGGAACGGCGCCACCAGCAACATCACCCTCCAGGAGACCTCCGGCGGCGGCGACTTCAGCTACCGCCAGGGCAACGACCCGCGCGGCAGCCACGCCGTCACGGACGGACGCGGCCACGGCTACGTCTTCCTGGACCTCCGCCAGACCCAGCAGTACTACTCGCTGCGCGTCGTCGCGCACGAGACCGGCCACATCCTCGGCCTGCCGGACAACTACAGCGGCCCGTGCAGCGAGCTGATGTCCGGCGGCGGCCCCGGGCCGTCCTGCATGAACGCCTACCCGAACACGTACGAGGCCGCCCGCGTGGACGCCAACTTCGGCTTCTGAGCGGGAAGCCGGCCGGGGCACCCCGCCGTGCCCGGTCCCGGCCCCACACGGGACCGGCGGGCCGCCGCCCGCGGGCCGCACGGCCCGGCGGCGCGACGGCCCGACCGCGCCCGCCCCGCGGTCCGCGGGGCGGGCGCGGCGCGCGTCCGGCCGCCCGGGGGCCGGCGCGCGCGTCCGGCGGGGCCGGGGCCCGGGGCGCTAGGGCCAGTAGGAGTCGAAGTTCCGGCTGAACTCCCGGCTGTTGAACCGGTCCCAGTTGATCGACCAGGTCATCAGCCCGCGCATGCCGGGCCAGGTGCCGTGCGTCCGGTACGAGCCGCAGTCGGCGCCCTTCGTCAGGCAGTCCAGCGCCTTGGTCACCTCGCCCGGCGTCGTGTACCCGTTGCCGGCCTGCGGGCTGGCCGGCATCCCGATGGCCACCTGGCCGGGGCGCAGCGCGGGGAAGAAGTGGTCGGTGTTCCCCGCCACCGGGAAGCCGGTGAGGAGCATGTCCGTCATCGCGATGTGGAAGTCGGCGCCGCCCATGGTGTGGTACTGGTCGTCCAGCCCCATGATCGGGCCGGAGTTGTAGTCCTGGACGTGCAGCAGCGTCAGCGAGTCGCGCAGCGCGTGGATCACCGGCAGGTACGCCCCGCAGCGCGGGTCCTGACCGCCCCACTGCCCGGTGCCGTAGAACTGGTAGCCCATCTGCACGAAGAACGTCTCGGGCGCCATCGTCAGCACGAAGCTCTCGCCGTACTTCGCCTTGAGCGACTTCAGCGCCGAGATCAGGTTGACGATGACCGGGGTGGTCGGGTTGCGGAAGTCGGTGTCGCCGTTGTCCAGCGAGAGGGAGTGCCCCTCGAAGTCGATGTCGACGCCGTCCAGCCCGTACTCGTCGATGATCCCGCCGACCGACCGCACGAACGCGTCCCGCGCGGCCGTGCTGGTCAGCTGGACCTGGCCGTTCTGGCCGCCGATGGAGAGCAGCACCTTCTTGCCGGCGGCCCGCTTGGCCGCGATCGCCGCCTTGAACTCCGCCTCGGACTCCACGTTCGGGCACTCCGCCTGCGGGCAGAGCCGGAAGCGGATGTCGCCGGAGGTCGGGGAGGTGGGCTCGCCGAAGGCGAGGTTGATCACGTCCCAGCTGTCGGGCACGTCCGCGAGCCGGGTGTAGCCCGAGCCGTTGGCGAAGGTGGTGTGCAGGTAGCCGACGAGGGCGTGCTCCGGAAGCGTGTTGCCGGGGCCGCCGCCGCCGTCGCGGGTGGTGGCGCTGACGGCGGCGGACTTGGCGGACTCGCCGGCGGCGTTGGTCGCGGTCACCTCGAAGCGGTACGAGGTCGCCGGGGTCAGCCCGGTGACGGTGGCGGAGGTGCCGGTCACGGAGGTGGCGCGGGTGCCGTCGCGGTAGACGGTGTAGCCGGTGGCGCCGCTCGACGCGCTCCAGGAGAGCGAGACGGAGGTGGCGGTGGTGGAGCCGGCCGACAGGCCGGCCGGGGCGGCGGGGACGGTGCCGGGGTCGCCGCCGGGGCCGGTGAGCGTGAGGTCGTCGGCGTGGTAGGCGGGCTGGCCGTACCAGCCGTGGGTGTAGACCGTCACGGAGGTGGTGTCCGGGCCGGTGGTGAAGGACGTGCCCAGCTCGGTCCACGCGGTCGCGGACGAGGTCCAGTCCGAGACGTCGGTGGTGCCCGTGCCGCGGGCGCCGAGGTAGGCGTACGAGCCCTGCACCCAGCCGCTCAGCGCGTACTGCGAGTCGGGCCGCACCGGGACGGTCTGGCTGCACTCGCCCCGGTCGCCGCCGGACGGCTGGACCTTGAGCGCCGAGGCGCCGGTGCGCACGGGGCTGGAGACCGCCGAGCCGCTGCCGGCGGTGCAGCTCCAGCCGTCGAGACCGGCCTCGATGCCGCCGTTGCGGAGGAGGTTCGGCGCGGCGGCGGCCTCGGGAGCGGCGGCGCCGGCGGCGGTGCCGGCGAGCGCGCTCGCGAGCAGGGCGAGCGCGGCGATCAGGGCCGCGAGGGGCGCGGCGGGACGGGAGCGGCGCCGGGACGGGCGCCTGGACGGGTGTCTGGGGAAGCGCGGGGAACGGTCCACAACTGCCTCCGGGGCTGGGGAGGTCGGGGCCTGGCGGGGGATGCGCGAGGGACAGGTTGGTCCAGACCAATAATGATGTCAAGGGGACGCGTACGCGTCAGGGCGCGCACGCCGTCCGCGTACGCGCCCCGGTGTCCCGCGCTTATGGCCGCCCCGCGCTCAGAGCCCGGCGATCCGCCCGTTGCGGAAGAGGTCGACGAAGATCTGGTGGTCGGCGCGCGCCCGCGCCCCGTAGCCGTGCGCGAAGTCCACCAGCATCTCGGTGAACCCGTCGGCGCCCGCCGAGATCGCCGCGTCGATCACCCGCTCGGTCGAGAACGGCACCAGCGAGTGCCCGCTCTCCGCCACGTCCGCCGCCGCGTGCATCGTCGCCGTCGCCCGGCCCAGGTCGCCCACGACGGCGGTGGCCTGCTCCGGGTCGTCGATGTCCGACCAGTCCAGGTCCACCGCGTACGGCGACACCTCCGCCACCAGCTGCCCCGCCCCGTCCAGCTCGGTCCAGCCCAGCCACGGGTCGGACGCGGCCTGGAGCGCGCGCTGCGAGATCACCGTGCGGTGCCCCTCGTGGCGGAAGTAGCCGCTGATCGCCGGGTCGGTGATGTGGTGCGCGACCGCCGGGGTCTGGCCGCGCTTCATGTAGATCACGATGTCGTTCTCCAGGGCGTCGCTGTGCCCTTCGAGAAGGATGTTGTACGACGGCAGCCCCGCGCTGCCGATCCCGATGCCCCGGCGGCCGACGACGTCCTTCACCCGGTACGCGTCCGGCCGCCGCTCCCGGCCGCCGGCGGGCAGCGTCTCCAGGTAGCCCTCGAAGGCGTCGAGGACCCGGGCGCGGGTGGCCGCGTCCAGCTCGATGGCCCCGCCGCCGGCGGTGAAGCGGCGCTCGTAGTCCCGTACCTCCGTCATCGAGTCCAGCAGGCCGACCCGGGTGTGCGCGCGGGCGGCGCGCAGGGCGCCCAGCAGCGGGCCGGAGGCGGTGTCGAGGGTGAAGGGCGGCACCTCGTCGTCCTTCGCGCCGGAGGCGAGGGCGCGGATGCGCTCGCGGTAGGCGTCGGCGTACGCGCGGACGAGGCCGGAGATCTGCCCGTCGCTGAGCGCCTTGGTGTAGCCGATGAGCGCGAGCGAGCCGGCCAGCCGCTTGACGTCCCAGGTGAACGGGCCGACGAACGCCTCGTCGAAGTCGTTGACGTTGAAGACGAGCCGCCCGTTGGCGTCCATGTACGTGCCGAAGTTCTCGGCGTGCAGGTCGCCGTGGATCCACACCCGGCTCGTCTGCTCGGTCAGGAACGGATCGGCGCCCCCGCCGGTCTGGAGGTCGTGGTAATAGAGGCAGGCGGTGCCGCGGTAGAAGGCGAACGCCGAGGCGGCCATCTTGCGGAACTTCAGCCGGAAGGCGGCCGGGTCGGCGGCGAGCAGCTCGCCGAATGCCGAGTCGAAGACGGCGAGTATCTCCTCGCCTCGCTGAGCGTCCTGGGTGTCCGTGACCATGCGGCTCACGATACCGGCGCGGTTCTCCGCCAGCGGGGGCGGCGTCACGGGCCGCGGCGACGGGCCGGGACGGGCCCCGGGCCGTACGGCCGCGCCCCGCCGGAGCAGGCGGGGCGCGGTCGTACGGCGTGGCGGGCAGGCGCGGCGGAACGGTGCCGCGGGCGGCGGCGGCCGCGCCGGTGAGGCGGCCGCGCCCGCCCGCAGATGCCTCAGCGGCGCGGCCGCGGGCCCACCGCCAGCGGGACGCCGGTGCGGCGCGACTGCGCCACCGCCGCCGGCGAGTCCTCGCTCTGCGCCGCGTCCGTCGGGATCTCCGGCTCCACCGGCTCCGTGGGCCGACCGGACGGCGGCGTGTAGCCCTCCAGCGCGGCGTCGCCCCAGACGTAGGGGTCGGCCTGGGCGCTGCCGTACGGGGACCACGCCAGCCGGGTCTGGCCCGTCTTGTCGTCGGTGTCCGAGTCGTACACGAGCACGTTGAGCGTGAACTTCTCCGGGTCCGCCGCGGCCGGCAGGTCGGCCAGCGCGATCTTCGCCTCGACCGTGTAGCCGCGGTACGGGTCGGAGACCACGGACGCCACCCGCATCCCGGGCGCCGTGACGGCCGCCGGGCCCTGCCGGTTGTCGCCGTCGCGCTCGGCCGCCGGGCCGCCGCCGTTCGCGGTGAACGGGAAGATGCCCGTCTTGAAGGTCGCCGCGGTGTCGTCGGCCGTGCCGCGCGGGTCGAGGGTGATCTCGACGGAGTCCGTACGCCAGTGCCGCTTGGCGTCGCTCTCCTCCAGCGCCGTGCCCCGGCGGTCGTCGACGACCTCGACGAACACGTACAGGTCGTCGCCGTGCCGCGACAGCTTCGCGGTCGCCGAGACGTCCTGGTCGCCCACCTCCTCGCCCTGCCAGTGCACCAGCGGCAGCGCCGGACCGGGGTACTCGGCGGCGCGCGCGACGCCGTCGAGCACGGGGGCGGTGGCGACCTCGGGGATCGTCGTGGCCGGCGGGGCGGGGTAGTCCGGCTGCGCGTCGTTGGCCAGCCACGGCAGGCCCACCCGCTCCGTCCAGTCGCGGAACTCCGCGTACAGCGGGCGCAGCCCGTCCTGCCGCCGCACCTTCGACTTCACCGCCCGGCCGTTCGCCGCCAGCACCGTGTACCAGTCGGAGCCCAGCTCCTCGGGGTCGGTCGGCACCTCCGGCGGCCGCGCGGCCCAGCCCTGCGTGACGTACTTGCGCGCCGCGTCCCGCTCCACCTGCGCCCAGCTGGTGCCGTGCTCCCGGCTGCGTACGCCGGAGAAGACGCCGAAGACCGGCAGGCCGCTGGCGCGGTCCGTGCGCCGCTGCTTCGGGGCGTCCGGGCCGAGCAGGCCGCCGAAGCCGTAGTTCTGCGCGAGAAGCAGCCGCGGGCGGTGCGGGCGGTAGCCCTCGCGGGTGATCTGCGAGCGGAACGCGCGCGGGTCGCCGGCGAGGAAGAACGCCTCGATCGCCAGCCGCGCGGACAGCTGGTGCCCGCCGTGCTGGTTGAAGGGGCGCGGGTCCATGGTCACGACCGTGTCGGGCGTGGTGGCGCGGATCAGCCGGACGATGCGCTCCAGCGTGTCGTCCGCGTCCCAGATCGCGGCCGTCAGCGGGCCGGAGAGCGTGTACCAGAAGTCCGGCTTGTCGAGGTAGTAGACGTTGTCGATGCCGGCCAGGCCGACCGCCGCGCGCTCCTCGTCCTCCCGGATCAGCCCGAGCGGCGGCCCCTCCTCCGGGCCGGCCGCGTTGCCGCCGCCCTCGCCGCGGGTGACGGTGAGCACGCCGGTGCTCACCCCGTGCCGCTCCCGCCACTGCCCGAAGGTCGAGAGGTTCCCGGCCTCGTCGTCCGGGTGCGCGCCGACGAAGAGCACGTCGTTGTGCGCGCGCCCGTGCCGCCCGCGCGGCGCCCGGCGCGGACGCGGCGCGCTCCACTCGTCCGCCCACGCGGACGGCGCCGTCGCGCCCAGCGCCGTACCGACGACGCCGGACACCAGCGCCGCCGACACCAGCCGCCGGCTCGGCCCCGCCCCGCCCGTGTCCCCGGCCGTGTCCCTGGCCGGTACGGGTTCCGTTCTGTCCCCCTGCGCCGAGTTCGTCACCGATGGCCTCCCCTTGACGTACGTGGTGAGCCCCGCTCGATGAGGCTCACGACCGACCGTTCTAATCCAGACCGGGGGCCGGGGCAAGGGGTTTGTCAGGACATCTTGTCAACTGGACGTGCCGAACGCCCCGCCGGGCCGCCCGCAGGGCCCGCGGAACTCCGGTCAACTCTCCCGCCGGGCAGGGCAGTACGAGACGCCGGCGGGCCCCGTATGGCAAGGTCGTTTTATCCGACGGCACACCCGGGAGCTCATGTGACCACCGACAACGGCGAGACGGCCTGGCTCAGCACCGCGGGCGGCACGTCCTGGGCGCCGCCCGAGATCGACTTCACGAAGCCGCAGACGGCCCGGATGTACGACTACTACCTGGGCGGCAAGGACCACTACGGGCCGGACCGGGAGACCGCCGAGCGGGTCATCGGGGTCTGGCCCAGCGTGGGCAAGTTCGCCCGCGCCAACCGGCACTTCATGCACCTGGCCGTCGAACGCCTGGCCCGCGCGGGCGTCGACCAGTTCCTCGACGTCGGCACCGGCATCCCCACCTCGCCGAACGTCCACGAGGTCGCCCAGTCCATACGGCCCGCGGCGCGCATCCTCTACACCGACCACGACCCGGTCGTGCTCGCCCACGCCCGCGCCCTGATGAACTCCACCGACGAGGGCCGCATCGACTACATCCAGGGCGACCTGCGCCGCCCCGAGACCATCCTCGGCCACCCCTGCATGACCGGCCCGGACCCGGCCCTCGACCTCGCCCGCCCGGTGGCCGTCAACCTGGTCGCCATCATGCACTTCATCACCCCCGCGGACGACCCGAAGCGGATCGTCTCCGCCCTGCTCGACCCGCTGCCGGCCGGCAGCCACCTCATCCTCAGCCACATCACCGACGAGTTCGCCCCGGAGGAGGTCGCGGCCGCCGCCCGCCTCTACCACAACCAGGGCCTCCCGGCGCAGGCCCGCGACGCCGCCGAGCTGGCGGAACTGGTCGACGCCCTGGGCCTGGAGCTGCTGCCGCCGGGCATCCTGCCGGTCAACCGCTGGTCCCCGGACACCCCCGACGACCGCCCGGCGTCCCTCTACACCGACGCCGAGGCGTCGTGCCTGGGCCTCATCGCCAGAAAGGCGTGACCCCCTGCTCGACGCTCACCCCGCGCAGGCCCCGGCACCACCCTTCGGCGACCTCCGCGACGCGGGCGGCGCCGGGCGGGGTGCGGCCGAGGCCGACGGCGTAGCGCGCGAGCGCCGGCCCGGTCTCGAACGGCCGGGGCCAGGCGTGCGCGTCCGCCGCCCCGGCGTCCTCCAGCGCGGTGAGCAGCGCGCGCAGGCGGCCGCGGACCCGCCCCAGGGTCCCGTCGAACTCCGCGGTGCGGTCCGGGGCCACGGTCACCAGCGCCCAGGCCGCGTGCCGCCGGTGCAGGGGCGGCGGTGACACCAGCTCGGGCCAGGGGTCGGTGCCGGTTTCGGCGGCGCGCTCCAGGACGGTCCAGGCGCGGTACAGCTCGTCGGTCAGCAGGTCCCGGAAGCCGGCGGTGACCTGTCCGGTGCAGCTGCGGACCGGGGCGGTGGGGGTGCGGAGGACGAGCGGGGCGCCGGTGCCGGCGTGGGTGCCGGGGTCGGGGCCGGGGTCGCTGGGCGTCAGCGCGACCGGTTCCCGCCAGTCCCAGGCGGCCCAGGTGCCGAAGAAGCGGCGGAGGAGATCCGGGGCGGCCGAATCCGCGGCACCGGCTTCGGCTTCGGCCTCTGCTTCGGCTTCCGCTTCCCGTACGGTACGGGCCGCCAGCACCGCCCAGGCCAGGCCCGGCAACCCGCCGAACGGGGCGGAGTCCAGGCCCCGCGCCCGCGCCCACGCCTTCACCCGGGCGGCGAGCCCCGCGAAGGCGGCGGGCCGGCCGCCGGCCGCGGCCCGTACCGCCTCCGCGTCGCTCACCGCGCTCAGCGCGACCGCGGCCGCCTCGCCCAACTCCGCGCGCCGGGCCACCGCTTCGCCGGGGTCGAGGGTTCCGGTGGCGACGACCACGAGGTCGACGTCCAGCCCGCCCGAGCGCAGCCGCAGGCCGGGTACGCGAGCGCCGGTGACCTGCCGCACCCGGGTCGCGTCCGGCAGCGCGGCGGCCACCCGGGCCCGGACGCCGGCCGGGTCGGCGCCGCCGGGCAGCGCCGCGACCAGGTCGACGTCCGCGCCGGCGAGGGCGCAGCCCATGCGCCGGGAGCCGGCGAGGTGGACGGCGCCTTCGCCGAGCGCTGCGGAGACGCGCCGCACGAGGTCGAGCGCGGGGGCGTTCCCGGCCTCGCTCCCGGCGACGGGCTCGGCGGGCACGGCGGGTGCGGCCGGTCCGGCGGGCGCGTGCGCGTCGCGCGGGGCGGGGTTCGGGGCGGGGTGCGCGGGCGGGCCCGTACCCGCGCGCAGCTCCGCCGCCACGCCGTAGTGGTCCGAGACGTACAGCCCGTCCGCCGTGGGCGCGTCGCCCCGCAGGACGGCCCCCGCCGCGCCCCACCGCCCGGGCCGCAGCAGGATCCGGTCCAGTCGCGAGGCCCGGCCGGACAGCGAGGACACCGCGGCCAGCGGGTTGACGTCCGGGTCGAACGTCGGCGTCCGGTCGGCCGGGCCGTGCACCTCCGTCCAGACGTCGCGCAGCCCGAGCGCGGTGGCCGGCGCGTCGCCGCCGTCGTTGAAGTCACCGGCCAGCACGACGTCGCCGGCCACCCCGCCGAGCCCCTCGGCGAGCCGGTCCAGCTGGGCCCGCCGCAGGGCGGCGCCGTCGTCGGAGTGGTCGCTGCTCAGATGGGTCGTGGCCACCACCAGCGGCCCGGCGCCCGTCTCGACCGTGCAGGCGGTGACGGCCTTGTGCGGCCCGAGCCGGTGCCACCCCGCCTCCCGTACCGGCAGCCGGCTGAGCAGCAGCAGCCCGTTGTCGGCGACGTCCTTGCCGTCCGGGCCGGTGTCCAGGGTGTAGCCGGCGCGTACCCAGGGGGCGGCCAGCAGCAGGGAGAGCAGGCCGGCTTCGACCTCCTGGAGCGCGATGACGTCCGCGTCGGCGCCTTCGAGGGCGTCGAGCAGCAGGGGGCGGCGGCGGGCGGTGTGGATCCGCCCGCCGTCGTACCGGTCCCACAGCGTGTTCCAGGTGAGGACGCGCAGCGTCGCCGCGCCCGCCGCGGGCCGTACCTCCCGGGTGGGGCGCCAGCCGGCCGCCGGGTCCCACCCGTGGGGCGTACGGGCCGTGAAGAACGGCGCCCGCAGGAGACGCGGACTGCGTACCCTGCCGGCGTCCGAGGCGCCGACGCGGTCGACCCCGGCGGCGCGGTCCCACACCACCTCGCCGTCCGCCTCGACGAACACGATCCGGTGCCAGGGGACGTCGCCGCCGGGGACGAAGGAGGCCAGCGGCACCCGCTTCGGGCCGGCGCCCCGCTGGTGGATCCCCAGCACGAACCTGGCCGGATCGAACCGCGGGTCCCAGCGGACCCGGTGGTATATCTCGTCGCTCGTACGCATCACGCCCACCCCTCGTCCCCGTGCAGGGAGCCGGCCGTGTCGGCGACCGTTCCGTCCGCGCCGACGTACCAGGTGCGGTGGGCCTCGCCCGGGTAGGGCGGCGCGAACCGGCGCAGCTGCGCGGCGAGCACCTCCGGCGGCACGGGGTGCGCCCGCTTCCGGTTGCGCCGTACCAGCTCGTCCTCGCCGACCAGCGTGACCACCTGCGTGACCAGGGCGTCGCGGCGCCGCGCGACCCGCTGGACCGCCGCCCGCCGGTGCCGGTCGAGCGACGTGGCGTCCCACACCGCGGTCCCGCCGGCCGCCAGCGCCGCGTCGAGCCGCCCCAGCCCCTCCCGCAGGACCTCCGCGTTGGCCCCCTGGTCGGCCCGGTTGCCGCGGGCCGCGCGCAGGTCGTCCAGGCCGACGTACGCGTCCGTCCCCGCGAGGCCCCGGGCGAACGTACTCTTGCCGCTGCCGGACGGCCCGACGAGGTGCACCAGCCGCGGGAACGCCCCGGACCGCCACCGCCAGCCCACCGCCACCGCCTCCGCGACGGTGGCGATCCGTCCGTCCGCGTACGCCTCGCGCGCCTGGGCCCAGCACCGGTCGGCGGCCTCCGGAGCCACCCCGCCGAGCGCCTCCCGCAGCCCGTCCCGCAGCGGCGCCAGCGGCGACTCGCCCAGCAGCCCGGCGTCCTCGGCGTGCAGCGCCGACCACTCCACCTGCTCGCGCGCCTCCGCGCCCCGCGCGAGCGCCCCCGCGACCGCGTGCAGCACCCCGAGGTCGGCGGCGAGCGAGAGGCGGACGAGACCGGCCCGGCGCTCGCCGTCCGGAAAGGCCCGCTGCAACCCCCCGGCCAGCCCCACCAGGTCGGCGACCATTCGCGCGCCGCGCAGCCCCAGCGGCCCCGCGAGCAGCGGCGCGAGCCGCGCCCTCCCCACGCCGTGCAGCATCGCGGCGACGACGCCGGCCAGCCGGGCGTCCCCGTACCGGCCGAGCACGTCCAGCCGCGCGGCCGTGTCGGCGACGGCGGCTTCGGCGGCTTCGGCGCCTTCGGCGGCGGGCTCCTCCGGCGCGACGCCCAGCGCGGCCGACAGGGACGGCACGTCGGCGGCCCCGCCCGAACGCACCGTCCACAGCGCGGCCTTCGGCCCCAGGCCGTTCGCCACGACGGCCGCGTGCATCCAGTGGGTGTCCGTCCGCACGTGCCCGCCGCGCACCCACTTGGCCACCCGCCGCCCGAAGTCCGCCCGCCCGAACCCCTCGACGGTGCGCACCACGTACCCCTCCTGGCGCCCGGTGTCCAGCCGCAGCGCCCGCAGCGCCCGCTCGTCGAAGACACCCCGCCACAGCACGGGCGCCGCCGGCACCCCGGCCCGCCGCAGGAACCGGACCGTACGGTCCCAGTCCAGGCAGCGGTCGCCGTCCCAGACCGAGAATCCGTAGAAGAAGCCCTCCAGGTCCTCGTACGCGATCGAGTGCCGCGCGAACACGTTCTCGCCGCACACCCGCCACCCCCGCGGTATCCGCCCGCGGATCCGCCCGTGCAGACCCTTCACCCACGTCCGCGAGGGGTGGTGCGCCGAGTCCGGCGACCGGGCGTGCAGCCCGTCGGCGTACAGGGTGGTGTTCTCCCCGTCGAGCTTCTCGGTGACCACGACCTCGCGCCCGGCCAGCCCGGCCAGGTCCCCGGCCCGCACGTCGTCCGCCGCGGCCCCGGGCGACCAGGGCAGATGCGGTGTACGGGGGTAGTGCACACGCATGGTCCGGCTCCGTGACGGGCGGTCGGGGGCCCGCCCACTTTAGGAGCGCGCGGGAGCCGGGCTCCAGCGAAATAACAACGGCCGGGCCGGCGGTCAGCCGGAAGTGACGGCGAAGTCGTTCGTGGTGAACTCCGGCCCGCCGGCCGCCGAGCCGTCGAACGGTTGCCGTCGAACGGTTGCGGTCGAACGGGCCCGGCTCCGGCCCTCAGTGTGCGTAAGGCCACCCGTCGCCGTCCCAGCCGAGCCAGTTGATGCCCAGCAGGGCCGTGCCGTTGTCGGCGTAGTAGTGGTAGACGAGGATGTCGTGGTCGGTGTCGGCGAAGACGTCCTGGTGGCCGGGGCCGTGGATGTGGTCGTGGCCGGCCATGATCTCGGTACCGCCGCCGGCGGTCATCGCGGTGCCGTTGCGGTCGCGGTAGGGGCCGGCGATGTCCGTGGACCGGCCGACCATCACCCGGTACGTGCTGGACGCCCCCCGGCAGCACAGGTCGAACGAGACGAAGAGGTAGTAGTAGCCGCCCCGCCGGAAGATCGTGGGCGCCTCGATGGCGCCACCGCCGCGGCCGGCGATCGCGACCATGCCGTCGTCGAGCCGCCTGCCGGTCGCCGGGTCGATCCGGATGAGCTTGATCCCGGACCAGAACGAGCCGAAGGCCAGCCACCAGCGGCCCTCGGCGTCCACGGCGAGGTGCGGGTCGATGGCGTTGTAGTCGTCCGCGCCGCCGGACTCGACGACCAGCCCCTGGTGCGTCCAACTGCCCGGGTCGCCGCTGGAGCTGGTGGCCAGGAAGATCGCCGAGTGGTTGGAGCCGAAGGTGGAGGCGGAGTAGTACAGGTGGTACCGGCCGTTGTGGTGGCTCAGGTGCGGCGCCCACAGGTTGCGTGAGCCCTCGGTGTACGGGCTGGTCCACGGCGCGCCGCCGGGGAAGGCGCTGCCGGCGTTGCGGAAGTCCGTGCGGTCGGCGGACGTCTTCAGGGAGATGTCGTTGCCGGTGTGGGCGACGAGGTAGCCGCCGGAGGGCCGCTTGACGAACGACGGGTCGTGCACGCCGGTGTCCCCGGTCACGACGCCGGGGAAGGGGTACGCGGCGGGGGCGGCACCGGCCGCCGCGGAACGCACCCCGCCCCCGCCGACCACGGAGCCGCCCGCCAGCACCCCGGCCGCCACCGCGCCGCGGAGCAGCCGGCGCCGGGAGGTCGTACCGGGCGGCGGTGCGGCGGGTGTGGCGGGTGCGGCGGGTGCGGCGGGTGCTGCCGGTGCGGCCGGGGGCGCGGCGGCGGTGGAGTCGCGGTGGGGGGTTTCGGTCACGGTCGTCTCCTTGGCGTGGGGGGTGGGGGCGGCACGCTGCTGTTCATGCGCCCGAGGGCGCAACTGCGCCACCAATGGAGAGGAGCAGCTATTCGAAATGTCGAACGCTGTTCGTAATGTTGGGCGGAGCGTAGGGCGGTCACCCCGCACCGTCAAGCGGCCGCGGATGTCGAGGCGCGTGGGCGATGTGTACCGCTTCCAGAGGGGATTAGCCGCCGATTCCGCCCACCGGCGCGCACCCGCCCGGCAGCGCCCGCCCCGGCGCAGACCTGCCGTGGTCGTCGGCCACGGCTGGGCCGGCCCGGTGCCGGGTTCGGGCACCGGGCCGGCGGGATGCTGCGGTGTGTGCGGTGCTCCCGGCTCAGCCGAAGTTCACGTCGCTGCACATCAGGTAGGCCTGGTCGAGGTGCGAGGCCTGCCAGATGGTGAAGACGATGTGGTGTCCGGAGTAGCCGGAGGTCTGGACGGGGAACGTGATGTCGTTCGCCGGCGGGTAGCTGCCGGTCTCGGTGATGAAGTCGAGGTCATCCCAGCCGAGGCTCTGGGTCTTGGGGTCGAACCCCTGCTTGCTCACGTAGACCCGGAAGAAGTCGGCGCCGTGGGAGGCCTGGTCGTACAGGTGGATCGAGAAGTTGTCACCGACGTCGGTCGTCTTCCAGGGGCCCGGGTTGTTCAGGCTCTCGAAGTTCGGGTGGTTGTTGCTGCACAGCTTCCCGTTGGGAATCCGCGCCTCGAACTGGCCGCCGAGCCCGTCCTGGAGCATGCTCATCCAGTTCCACATGGTGTTGGGGTTGGCCTGCCAGGCCTGCCAACACATGGGGTCCTCCTGCTCCATGGCCGGGTTCAGGTGGTCGTCTCCCCACTCTTCCCAGCAGTGGTAGGCGCGGGTCGCCGGGCCGACGACGGTGCCGTGGGCCTGGGCGGGGCTCGTCCAGAGCAGCGCGCTGGTGGTCACGGCGATCACCAGGGCGAGCGCTTGGAGGAGCCGGCGGACAGCCGCCCGAGGCCGTCCGGCGGAGAGGCTTGACTTGCGCATGGGGGGGTCTCCGTTTCGGTTGGCGAACACGTGGGAGCGCTCCCAATTCTACTCAGCCCGCGTGAAGTGTCCATGAAGAGAACAGAGTTCGATTGCACCGTCCGCGCCCCTCGGTCACCCCGGGGACAGGAAGGCGCGGGCGTCCAGGCACACGAGGACCCAGCCGCAACAGCCCCGCGCCTGCGGGGAGCACGTCAGAGCCGTCACGTGACGGCTCTGAATGATCAGCTGGCTGCGACACGCGAGGGCCGGAGGTCAAACCGACACGTAGGATGCGACCAAACAAACACACGCATGGCGACCAGATCAATATTGACCTTGCGGCCAAATCAACATGGGTGTGCCATGCTGGACCTCGTGGTGAAGATCCCTGAATCGCCTATCGGGCGCATCCTCCCTCGCCGGACAGCGACTGCCATCGACGAGGCGCTGGCAGACACCCGCGTGGTCCTGGTGAACGGTGCGCGGCAGTCCGGCAAGAGCACATTGGTGGCGCAGATCGGCAACGCGAGGGGGGCGGAGTGGCGCAGCCTGGACCGTGCGGCGACACGCCAGGCAGCGGCCTTCGACCCCACGGAATTCGTCGCCGGCTCCGTACCGCTGGTCATCGACGAGGTGCAGCGGGTCCCGGAGCTGATGCTGGCCATCAAAGAGGCGGTCGACACCGATCCGCGACCCGGACGGTTCCTCCTCACGGGCTCCGCCCGTGTCCTGCATCTGCGTAGCGTGCCCGACGCCCTGCCGGGGCGGATGGAGACCATCGAGCTGTGGCCGCTGTCGCAGGGAGAGATCGACGGCGGTCCGGACGGGTTCGTGGATGCTGTCTTCGACGCCGGCCCCGAGCTGCGGCACAGCTCGACCCAGATGCGAGCCGACTACGTCGAGAGGATCACGCGCGGCGGCTTCCCCGAAGCGGTGGCACGCCCGCCGCGCCGCCGGGGACGGTTCCTCGACTCCTACGTCGCGGATCTGATCAACCGTGACGTCATCCAGCTCTCCGAGATCGAGCGCGGGCCGGAGATGCGGGCACTGACCCGGCTGGTGGCCGCCAGATCCGGGCAGCTCCTCGTCCCGGGCACGCTCGGTAACGAGCTCGGGCTTCCGCAGCCGACGATCAAGCGATACCTGGGGCTGCTGGAGGAGGTCTTCCTCATCAAGCGCATCCCCGCCTGGTCCCGCAACCTCAGCACCCGGGCCGTCGGCACCGCCAAGGTCGCCATGGTCGACTCCGGCATCGCCGCCAACCTGCTGGGTCTGGACGCCTCGGCCCTGCGGCAGCCCGCCGGCCCGCTCGGCGGACTACTCGAAGGTTTCGTCGCGATGGAGATCGCCCGCCAGCTCACTTGGGCCGACCAGCCCGTCGAGCTGTACCACTACCGGACCAAGGACAAGGTCGAGGTCGACATCGTGCTGGAGAACCGGCGTGGCCAGGTCGTCGCGATCGACGTCAAGGCCGCCTCGACCGTCAAGGCTGAGGACTTCCGGGGCCTGCGGCACCTCGCCGACCGCTTGGGCAGCGATCTGCTGACCGGGATCGTGCTCTACACCGGTCAGCAGACACTCCCCTTCGGCCCGCGCTTCCGCGCCATTCCCATCAGTGCGCTATGGGAGGCGCCCTCCGCAGGGAGGTGACCGGCCTGGCAAGCCGCCCACGGTCCCGGCGGTCCGTACGACGCAACGGAGGCGGGCCCGCTACTGGCCCGCCTCCTCTGCGAATGACGAACGGGACAGCCTCCCAGCCGGGCCTGGCTGGTGCTCGCCGCCCGCGACCGATCGCAAGAGCCCCTGCGGCGCACCAGCGGAATCGGCGGCATGGGAACCAACCTGACGACTGCGCCCCCTGTCCAGCCCTTCTGGGCCGGGCGGGGGCGCAGTTCTGCGCTGATGGGAGTCGCGCCAGGACTCATGCGGAGAAGTCGCCGTGCTTCACCGCCTGCACGAAGGAGGTCCATGCGTCGGCCCCGAAGACCAGGAACGGGCCCTCGGGGGCCTTGCTGTCGCGCACCGGTATGACGCCGGGGTACCCGTCCGCAACCTCGATGCACTGACCGTTGCCGCTGCTGTGGGTGCTCTTCCGCCAGACGGCTTCGGAGAGGTCGTACTGCACTCTCAACACCTCCTCTCAGTCTCTCGCCGCTACCTTAGCCAGCAGATCTGAACTCTCTTTCGGGCTCTGTGCCACCGCACGCAGGTGTTCGAACATGGACCTGTACCGTCGGATCTCGACCTCGGACTCCAGGAACAGGTCACCCGCAAGGTTGTCCACGTAGACAAGCTCGGGGTCCGCGGGATCTTGGAAGTCCATGTGCACGAACGACCCCGCCATGCCTGCGTGCGCGCCCTTGTCGAACGTGATCACCTGTAGCGTGACATGGGGCTCTTCCAGGACGTCGAGGAGGTGCTGCGCCTGCCGGCGCATCACTCCACGGCCGCCGACCAAGCGCTGAACCGATGCTTCATCCACAATTCCCCAGAGCTGTAGTGGCTGCTCCTTGGCGAGCAGCGCCTGCCGCTCCATCCGCGCTTGCACCCGCTGCTCCACCTCCCTCTGGCTGGCCGTGGGCAGGGTGCCCTTGATCACGGCGCGCGCGTAGTCTTCCGTCTGGAGAAGTCCCGGTACGAAGAGCGACTCGTAGTTGCGCATCGACCGCGCTTCGGCCTCAAAGCCGATGTAAGCAGTGTATTCCTCGGGCAGTTCCGAGTGGTACGGCCGCAACCAGCCTTGATCGCTGGTTCCACGAGAGATCGACACCAGCTCGTCACGAAGGGGGTCCTGGACCTCGTACAGGTCCAGCAGGGCGATCAACGTCCGCTTCTGCGGCCGTGCCCGCGCCTTCTCGATGCGGTAGAGCGTGGCGACGTTGATGCCCGTCTTCTCGGAGACGTCCTCACGGCTGAGTTCGGCACCGGCCCTCAGGTGCCGGAGTTCGGCAGCCAGGCGCCGAAGCCTGACCGTCGGCACGTGCTGACGCTTTTCTGACACGACACGTCCCCTCGCTTCCCCACTCGTACCCCGTGCGTGTGGTGGTCCATCACGCCGCGACTCAACCTACTTCGAACGCATGACATGTGTTTGCAATCCTTGCATTCTGCGTCCACGCAAGAGCAGTCTAGGTGAACGCCCGCTGTGGGCTCTAACTCACCGACCCGTACGGGTGGTTGGCCCCTCCATGCCTTGTCAACAGGGAGGCACGTATGTCAGCGCAGCAAGACCCATCCCAGGAGCCGGATCGGTTAGCGCGAGAGCCTCTCGCGCCTGCGCCGGCCTCTCCCCGGGAGGCGGTGGCGACCACAGCAGGCAACGCGCCAACCCCCGTTCCCGCGGCTTCGGCGGCGAGACGTGCACGGTCGCTGATGTTCCCCAGCACCGCCGCGTCCATCCGACGGGCTCGCGTCTTCACCACCCAGGTCCTCAGCGAGTGGATGCCCCCGGTCGACGCCGATGCCGTCCACCTGTGCGTCTCCGAGCTGTGCACCAACGCACTTCAACACGGCAGAACGCCGGGCCGTTTGTTCATGCTGGGCCTGTCGCTGACCGACACCGAACTACTGGTGGAGGTACACGACAGCAACCCCGCCCCACCCAAGCCCCGGAACGCCGCGCCCACCGACCCGGCCGGCCGCGGTCTGTACCTGGTCGAAGCATTCAGCGCCCGCTGGGGCACTTCCCCCCGTCGCGGCCCCGGCAAGGTCGTGTGGTGCGGGTTCCCCCTCACCCCGCCCGCCGACACACGGGAGGCGCGTGACCAATGATGCCGTCACCCGCCTGAGCAAGCTCAGCATGCGGGGAGTACGGCAAACTCCCCGTCGGTCACCTGCTGGTCGACGGAACAGCACCGCAGGTGCGGGGCTGTTCTGCGGGGCCGAATTCGCCGTCGAGCGGTTGTGGTCCCCGCGGACGCGGGGAACCGTGTTCGGGCGGACGGCCCGGGGCCTCAGTCCGGCCCGGGCTTCAGTACTCCACGACGTTGACCGCGAGGCCGCCGCGGGCGGTCTCCTTGTACTTGACCTTCATGGCGGCAGCAGATGATCATGCAGTTGACCTGCGATTTTGCGCTGAGAATGGCACACTTTTCAAGATCAGGGACTTCTGTGGGACTTCTGCACGGTGAGGAATGGGGCGGCAGCGCCAGCCTACGGGTGGATCGCGGACGATGCGATCTTCCACGGCACAGCGCGTGGACGGGGCAGGTGCGTCAGCGGCGTCCGTAACGTGTCCTGCCGCTGCTGGGCCGGTAGGCGTCCTTGACGATCTGCTCCAGGTCTTCCTCGCTGAACATCCGGTGACCGCCGATCTGCCGATACGGGACGCGGCCGGCGGCCGACTCGGTGCGCAGCCATGACGCCTTCACGCCGAGGCGCTCAGCGGCTTCAGCGATCGAGTACAGGAGCGGCCCGGGTTTGCGGGACTTGGGGACCGCCTTTGCCGGGGCGCGTTCGCCGGCTGCCTGCCGGGGGCCGGCCACTGGCAGCCCGAGCACCGCGGCGTCCACGGCTGCCAGCAGGACGCCGAGTCCGCGGAGCCGGGCGGCATCACCCATCCCGTCGTTAGGGCCGGGCAGCCCGAGTGCCCGCCTGCCCTGGGTTGCGGGGTCGGCTGACGGCAGGAGCAACGCCGCGAGCCGGAAATCCTCCTCGGTCAGCGAGGCTCCAGCCTCCAGCTCCCGGCTGAGGCGCAGCCGTTCTCGCTGCAGCGCTCGCTTGTCTATCTTCCAGAGCCGCTCGCGCAGCTCCTTCCAGCCCGGATGGGTCTGCACCACGGCCAGGGCTTCGTCGGCCAGCTCCGGGCCCGGGTGTCCGGTGGCCTTGCGGTGCAGGGCGCATACTTCCCCGCCCTCCTCGACAGGGAGCTTGCACGGGAAGCCGTAGAACGAGGTGACCGGCGCAGGACACCGCGGGCGGTCCCGGGCGAGCCCACCCCACATTCCTTCCCGGACGTACGTGATCTGTGTGGCGACCCGGCTGACGTCCTTGGCCGGTACGCCCCATGCCTTGGCGGCCGCACGCGGGCTCAGATGGTCCAAAGCCCGCAGCCGCTCCATCGGGGTGCCGTCGCCGTCCACTCGCACCTCCCCGTTGCCTGTTGCTGTTGCGGACAGCGTGGCCGGCCGATCGGTGCTGGTGCGGCGCATGAACGTTACTGGTCGACAGTGTGCCGTGCCGGATCATGAGAGCCAACCGCGGATCACTGATGAGGGATTGCGCCGATACGAATCCGGCAGTCGTCACCGCGACCTGTGCGGGGGTCGCCGGCCGGCTATCTGTGGTGTGACGGATTTCGTCGAAGTAGACTTAGACGAAATCTGTAGCACTCGACATGGTGGAGGTCGGATGCCGAGCGGAGTGCTGGTCAAGCCGGGCGATGTGGTCGACCGGGACCGCGAGTGGGGTCTGCTGACGGACTTCCTGACCGATCCGGATCCGGCTATGCGGCTGGGCATTGTGTCCGGGCGTCGGCGGCACGGGAAGTCGTACCTGCTGCAGGCTCTGTCCGAGCAGGCCGGGGGGCTGTACATGACAGCCGTGCGGGAGGAGGGGCGGCTGCCGGCGATCCAGCGGTTCGCCGATACGGTCGCCGCCCATGCCGGCCTGCGCGCGGGCAGTCTGCGGCTGACCGACTGGCGCGACGTACTGGCCAGTGCCCTGGACGTGACCTCCCGCTCGACGTACCCACTGCTGGTGATCGACGAGCTGCCGTATCTGCTGCAGCATTCGCCGGAGATTCCGGGACTGCTCCAGCAGATCTATGACGAACGCCAGCGCCGGGCCGCGCCGGGCGCGGGCCCGGGCCCAAGGCTGATCATGTGCGGCTCGGCGCTGAGCGTCATGCACGAACTGCTCTCCGGCACCAAGCCGCTGCGCGGCCGCGCCGTGGTCGACCTGCGGCTCGGCCCCTTCGACTACCGCGACAGCCGCGCCTTCTGGCAGATCGACGACCCGCAGACCGCGCTGAAGGTGCACGCCGTCCTCGGCGGCGCACCCGGCTACCGCTCGGTGGCCGCCCGGCCGCACCCCGACGGCGGCTTCGACACCTGGCTGAGCAGGACCCTGCTCGACCCGGGCCGTGCCGTCTACTCCCGCGCCGAGACCGAATACCTGCTGCGCGAGGACCCACGGATCACCCAGCACACGCTCTATTACGACATCCTCACCGCGATCGCCCAGGGCGCCACCACCCCCAGCAAGATCGGCGCCGCGCTGGAGCGCCCCCGCAACGCCGTCGCCCACCCGCTGGGCGTCCTGGAATCGACCGGCTACATCCGCCGTGAACAGGACATCCTGCGCACCCGGCACCCGGTCATCACCCTCGCCGACCCGGTCATCCGCTTCAACCAGCTCATCACCCTGCCCCAGGCGGCAGCTGTCGAGCAGGGCTTCGCCGAACAGGTCTGGCAGCAGGCCGCCCCCACCTTCAACTCCAAGATCGTCGGTCCGCACTTCGAGGACCTGGCCCGCGACTTCACCCGCCGCTACGCCCACCCGCTGCTGCCCGGCGGGCTGCCGGGACCGGTTGGCACCACTGAGGTGGCCGACCCGGCCGCCCGTACCAAACACGAGGTCGACGTCATCGCCCTGGCCGCCGGCGAACGTCCGCAGTCACCGCGCACCCGCATCGCCCTGCTGGGCGAGGCCAAAGCGACCGCAGCGCGCCGCGGCACCGGCGACCTCCAACGCCTCGAACACATCCGCACCCTGCTCGCCGACCAGGGCCACGACATCACCGGCACCGTACTGGCCCTGTACTCCCTGCACGGCTTCTACCCCGACCTGATCGAGCTCGCCGACCACCGCGAAGACATCCTCCTCGCGGACCTGCCCACGCTGTACGGCCGGTAAGCGGGACCGGCCAAGCCCGGGCCGGCGGCCCTGCGGAAGCTCCGGCTGTGCCGGGTCGCTCTCGCGCGCGGACCGAGCGGAGGCGAGGGGACAGTCCCGGCCAGATCTCCCTGGCGACGGCAGCCCCGACTCCGACGGCGTGGTCTGCACCGCGGCGGCTCGCTGGAGGACTTCGAGGGGCGGACAACCGCGGGCCGATCTGGGATTTCTCTGGGACTCTTCAGGGACTTTCAGAGCGGTCCGGGGGCTTCCGCGGGACTTCCCGCCGGACAGGCAGGGAAGGCCCTGACCACTCTGAAAGATCTGTAGTCGCAGGTCAGGGGAGATATGATCAGCACTCCACGACGTTGACCGCGAGGCCGCCGCGGGCCGTCTCCTTGTACTTGACCTTCATGTCCGCGCCCGTCTCCTTCATCGTCTTGATCGCCTTGTCGAGCGAGACGAAGTGCTGCCCGTCCCCGCGCAGCGCCATGCGGGCCGCGGTGATCGCCTTGACCGCCGCCATGCCGTTGCGCTCGATGCACGGGATCTGCACCAGGCCGCCGATCGGGTCGCAGGTCAGGCCCAGGTTGTGCTCGATGCCGATCTCCGCGGCGTTCTCCACCTGCTCCGGGGTGCCGCCGAGGATCTCGGCGAGGCCGCCGGCGGCCATCGAGCAGGCGGAGCCGACCTCGCCCTGGCAGCCGACCTCCGCGCCGGAGATGGAGGCGTTCTCCTTGAAGAGCATGCCGATGGCGCCCGCCGTGAGGAGGAAGCGGACGGCGGTGTCGTCGTCGGCGCCGGGGACGAAGTCCGTCGCGTAGTGGAGGACCGCGGGGATGATGCCCGCCGCGCCGTTGGTGGGGGCGGTGACGACGCGGCCGCCGGCGGCGTTCTCCTCGTTGACGGCCATCGCGTAGAGGGTGACCCACTCCAGGGCGTGCGCCGCCGGGTCGCCGGCCGCGCGGAGCTGGCGGGCCTCGCCGGGGGCGCGGCGGCGGACCTTCAGGCCGCCGGGGAGGATGCCTTCGCGGGTGGTGCCGCGGGCGACGCAGTCGCGCATGACCCGCCAGATCTCCAGCAGTCCGGCGCGGATCTCCGCCTCCGTGCGCCAGGCCCGCTCGTTCTCCAGCATCAGGGAGGACAGCGACAGGCCCGTCTCCCGGGTGCGGCGCAGCATTTCGTCGGCGGTGCGGAAGGGGTACTTCAGCACGGTGTCGTCGAGTTTGATCCGGTCCTCGCCGACGGCCGCCTCGTCGACGACGAAGCCGCCGCCCACCGAGTAGTACGTCTTCGACAGCAGCGTGCCGCCGTCCGCGTCGTAGGCGGCCAGCGTCATGCCGTTGGCGTGGTACGGCAGTGAGCGGCGGCGGTGCAGGACGAGGTCGGCGCCGGCGTCGAAGGGGATCTCGTGGTCGGGTCCTATCTCGGCGCCCAGGAGGTGCAGCCGGCCGGTGGTGCGGATGCGTTCCACCTCGCCGTCGGCCCACTCGATGTCGACGGTGCGCGGCGAGTGGCCCTCCAGGCCGAGGAGTACGGCCTTGGGGGTGCCGTGGCCGTGGCCGGTGGCGCCGAGGGAGCCGAAGAGTTCGGCCCGTACGGCGGCGGTGTGGGCCAGCAGGCCCTCGTTCTTCAGCCGGCGGGCGAACATCCCGGCCGCCCGCATCGGGCCGACGGTGTGGGAGCTCGACGGGCCGATGCCGATCGAGAAGAGGTCGAAGACGGAGATTGCCACTCGGGACTCCTTTGTCCTTTCGTGGGGACGTACGCCCCGGGCGGGGGCCCGCGACGGCGGCGGGCCCCCGGACGTACGGGCTACAGGCCGGGGTACAGCGGGTGCTTCTCGGCCAGGGCGGTGACCCGGGCGGCGAGGGCGGCGGTCTTCGTCTCGTCGAAGCCCGGCTTGAGGGCCTCGGCGATGACGTCGGCGACCTCCTCGAAGTCCGCGGTGGTGAAGCCGCGGGTGGCCAGCGCCGGGGAGCCGATGCGCAGGCCGGAGGTGACCATGGGCGGGCGCGGGTCGTTCGGGACGGCGTTGCGGTTGACCGTGATGCCGATCTCGTGGAGCCGGTCCTCGGCCTGCTGGCCGTCCAGTTCGGAGTGGCGCAGGTCGACGAGGACGAGGTGGACGTCCGTACCGCCGGAGAGCACCGAGACCCCGGCCGCGCGGGTGTCGTCGCGCAGCAGCCGCTCGGCGAGGATCCGGGCGCCGTCCAGCGTGCGCCGCTGCCGCTCGCGGAACTCCTCCGACGCCGCGACCTTGAACGACACCGCCTTGGCCGCGATCACGTGCTCCAGCGGGCCGCCCTGCTGGCCGGGGAAGACCGCCGAGTTGATCTTCTTGGCGAGCGCCTGGCGGGACAGGATGACCCCGCCGCGCGGACCGCCGAGCGTCTTGTGGGTGGTGGTGGTGACGATGTCCGCGTACGGCACGGGGTTGGGGTGCAGGCCCGCGGCCACCAGCCCGGCGAAGTGCGCCATGTCGACCAGCAGCAGCGCGTCGACCTCGTCGGCGATCCGGCGGAAGCCGGCGAAGTCCAGCTGCCGCGGGTACGCCGACCAGCCGGCCACGATCAGCTTCGGCCGCCGCTCCTTGGCCAGCCGCTCGACCTCGGCCATGTCGACCAGCCCGGTCCCGGGGTCGACGTGGTAGGCGGCGACGTCGTACAGCTTGCCGGAGAAGTTGATCTTCATGCCGTGGGTCAGGTGCCCGCCGTGGGCCAGGTCCAGCCCCAGGATGGTGTCGCCGGGCTTCAGCACCGCGAACATCGCCGCCGCGTTCGCCGACGCGCCCGAGTGCGGCTGGACGTTCGCGGCCTCGGCGCCGAAGAGCGCCTTGACGCGCTCGCGGGCCAGCTCCTCGGCGACGTCGACGTGCTCGCAGCCGCCGTAGTAGCGGCGGCCGGGGTAGCCCTCGGCGTACTTGTTGGTGAGGACCGAGCCCTGCGCCTCCAGCACGGCGACCGGGGCGAAGTTCTCCGAGGCGATCATTTCGAGGGTGGACTGCTGGCGCTTGAGTTCGGCGTCCACGGCGGCGGCGACCTCGGGGTCGACCTCGTGGAGCGAGCCGTTCAGAAGGGACATGGAACCTTCCGTGGGAAAGGGCGGACGCGGGCGGCAGGCGGTACGGACGCGCGCGGCAGGCGTACGGACGCGGGCGGACGACTGGCGGACGGCTGGCGGACGGGCGGGCGGCGGGCTGCCGGCGCGCGGGCTCAGCCCGCGGCGAACGCGGTGTACTCGTCGGCGGACATCAGGTCGCCGGCCTCGCCCGCGACCCGGACCTTGAACAGCCAGCCGTCGTCGAACGGCCCGGAGTTCACCAGTGCCGGGTCGGACACGACGGCCTCGTTGGCGGCGGTGACCTCCCCGGAGACGGGTGCGTAGAGGTCGGAGACGGACTTCGTCGACTCCAGCTCGCCGCAGGGCTCGCCCGCGGTGACCGTGTCGCCGACCTCGGGGAGCTGGACGAAGACGACGTCGCCGAGCGCGTCCGCGGCGTGGGCGGTGATGCCGACGGTGGCGACGCCGTCGTCGCCGGCCGCGACCCACTCGTGTTCCTTGCTGTAGCGCAGGTTCTCTGGGTTGCTCATGAGGCGATTCTCCAGGATCGGGAGGTGGGCGGCGGGAAGGGGCGCCGCTGTCAGCGGGGCCGCCTACCCTGGGGCGGGAGTGCGGGGGTTCATCGGGGTTCGTCGGGGTTGTGCCCGGGGAGGGCTGTCGGGTTGTGCCGGCGGGTCTGGTTCGCGGGGTGCCGGAACGGTTCCGCGGGGTGCCGGAACGGGTCTGCGGGGTGCCGGAAGGGTCAGGGGCGCTTGTAGAACGGCAGGGCGACGACCTCGTACGGCTCGTGGCTGCCGCGGATGTCGACGCCCACGCCGGTGGCGGCCGACGGACCCGGCGCGGCGTGCGCGGGGTCGACGTACGCCATGGCGATCGGCTTGCCCAGGGTGGGGGAGGGGGCGCCGGAGGTGACCTCGCCGATCCGGTGGCCGCCGGCCACCACCGCGTACCCCGCCCGCGGCACCCGCCGGCCCTCGGCGACCAGGCCGACCAGCACCCGCGGCGGCTCGGCCGCGGCGCGCTCGGCGGCCCGCGCGAGGGCCTCGCGGCCGACGAAGTCGCCGGGCTTGTCGAGCTTGACGACCCGGCCGAGGCCGGCGTCGAAGGGGGTGAGCGCGGTGCTCAGCTCGTGCCCGTACAGCGGCATGCCGGCCTCCAGCCGCAGGGTGTCGCGGCAGGAGAGCCCGCACGGCACCAGGCCGTCGTCCTGCCCGGCGGCGGTCAGCGCCTCCCACACGGCGACGGCGTCCGCGGGGCGTACGAACAGCTCGAAGCCGTCCTCGCCGGTGTAGCCGGTACGGGCGACGAGCGCCTCGGCGCCGGCGACGGTGCCGGGGAGCCCGGCGTAGTACTTGAGCCCGTCCAGGTCCGCGTCGGTGACCCGGCCCAGGACGCCGGCCGCCGCCGGGCCCTGCACGGCGATCAGGGCGTACGCGTCCCGGTCGTCCCGTACCACCGCGCCCGGGAAGCCGGCGGCCCGCTCGACGAGCGCGTCCAGGACGGTCTGCGCGTTGGCGGCGTTCGCGACGATCATGTACTGCTCGTCGGCGAGCCGGTAGACGATCAGGTCGTCGAGGATGCCGCCGTCCTCGCGGCAGATCATCGTGTACCGGGCGCGGCCGGGGCGTACCGCCGAGAGCCGGCCCACCAGCGCGTAGTCCAGCAGCACGGCGGCCCCGGGGCCGGAGACGGTGATCTCGCCCATGTGGGAGAGGTCGAAGAGGCCGGCGCGGGTGCGCACCGCGACGTGCTCCTCGCGCTCGCTGCCGTAGCGCAGCGGCATCTCCCAGCCGGCGAAGTCGGTCATGGTGGCGCCGAGCGCGCGGTGCGTGGCGTCGAGCGCGGTGCGGCGCGGTGCAGGGCTCTCAGTGGTCATCGTCAGGCTCCCGGACAGGGGGTGGTCGTGTCCTCCCCATCTGTCATCGGAACCTGAGAGGTTCGCCACGATCCCGCGGGAGCGTGGCTTGCACCTTGGGTGGGGCGGCGCCGGCACTGCGGCCGGGCACGGCCCGCTTTTCAGATCTGCCTCGCCCGCGCGGTGACGGGGCCTGAGAGATTCAAGGGAGGACTTGCTCCTTCGGCGCCCGGTGCGGTGAGGCACCGGGACTCTCCCGCGCGGGTTCGAACGGCCGGTATGGAGTTGGCCGGCCCATCATTGCACGCGGCCGGGGATCGCGGGACGGCGCGAGGAACTGGGAGACCGTCTTCCGTTGCGCCGGACGCGTCCTTGTCGGGGCCCGCCGGGGTTGCCAGGCTGGTGGCGGGCAGCGGTGGGCGGGCGCGGGAGGCGGCGTGACGGTGGAGCAGGCGGCCTCCCGGGAACGGCTCCGATATCCGGCGGGCGACATCGTCGTGATCTCCGGGCTGCCGGGGAGCGGCAAGAGCACCCTGATGCGGCGGACGGAGCCGCGGGCGGAGGTGGTGCTGATCGACTCGCAGTACGTACGCGAACGCTGGGCGCGCCGGCTGGGGCGGCGGCTGCCGTACGGGCTGTACCGGCCGCTGGTGCGCGTCGACCACTACGCGCGGCTGTGGCTCGCGGTACGCGCCGGCGGCAGCCTCGTCGTGCACGACTGCGGCACGCTGCCGTGGGTGCGGTGGTGGCTGACCGGACAGGCCCGGCGGTACGGGCGCGGGCTGCACGTGGTGGTGCTGGACATACCGGCCGAGGTGGCGCGGGAGCGGCAGGAGGCGCGCGGGCGCGCGGTGTCGCGGTACGCCTTCGCCCGGCACCGGTGGGCGCACCGGCGGCTGCTGGACGCGGCGGGCGACGGGGGGCTGGCGGCGAGGTGCGCGTCGGTGCTGGTGCTGGACGGGGCGGCGGCGGGGACGCTGCGGGGGATCAGCTTCGGCCGGGGGCACGGCGGGTGAGTGCACGCCGGATGAGCGCACGCCGGGTGAGGGCACGGCGGGCAGCGCACGCCCGCTGAGGTGAGGGCGCGCGCGGAGCGGTGCGCGCCGGGGCGGTCCGCGCGCGGAACCGGTGGAGGCGGGCCCGGGCGCGCCGGCGGCGCCGCGGTTCCGTGGTCCGCCCGCGGGCGTGCGCCCGGTCCGGCAGCCGGCGGCTCCGGCGCGCGCCCGCCCGGCGTGCCACCCGGCGCCGGACCACTCCCGGCCCGGCCAGCCGCCCGGGGCCCCACCGCCTACGCGCCCGTCCCCGCCGGCAGCTCCGGCGGCTCCGCCGCGTTCGCCGCCGCGGCCCCGGGCGGCTGCCCCGCCGGCACCAGCCCGCTGGCCGCCGCCGCCGACAGCACCCGCACCAGCGCCGCCACGGCCACCGACGCCCGCTCGTCCACCGCCGTCCGGTCGCCCGCCTCCCCGGCCCGTACCAGACCGGCCAGCTCCGTCCGCAGCGACGCGACCGCCTCGGCCAGCGCGGTCGTCTCCCGCGCCTTCATCGACTTGACCCGGCCCCGGGTCTTCGCCGCCGCGCCCACCGCGTCCAGGGGCGACCGGTAGTCGGGCAGCGTGCGCGGATGGAGGCGGCCGCCGTCGGCGACGGCCCGCTGGATCCGCTCGACGGCCCGCGCGGTGGTGTCGGTGAGCCGGCCCAGCTCCGCCAGCAGCCGCAGCGTCGAGGCGTCGACGTCCGCGGCGGCCGGGGCCGCGGCGCCCGCCGCGGCGGCGCTCCGGCCGCCCCCGGGGGCGGCCTGGGGCCCGGTGAGCCCGGCGGGCCCGGCGGCCACGGGTCCGGCCGTGCCGAGCACGAGCGCGCCGCCGGCGACGGCGGAGACGACGGTGGCGGCCAGGCCGCCCGTTCGGTTCGTACGCGTGGCGTTCGTACGCATGGCAGAGGGGCTCCCTGATCCGGGGTCGGGTGGGTGCGAGGGCTCCACCGTGTGCAGGTACGGGCTTCGCCCGCGAACGCTCGCAGCCGTTAGGGTGCCGACGTTCATCCCCCGACAGTTGGCTGGTCCCGATGAGCTTCGACTACCGCTCCCCGCAGCCCCCCGCCACCGGCGGCTTCCCCGGCAACGAGCTGGAGGAGGTGCTCGCCGCCTCCCTCGGCAACCCGCAGGCGGCCCCGCGGCTGCTGGAGGTGCTGGGCCGCAGCAGCCTGTGGGTGCCACTGCCCGAGGGCGGCGGCCCGGACAGCGTGTCGCTGAACGTGCCGACGACCGACATCGGCGGCGCGCCGTACGTGCCGGTGTTCTCCTCGCAGGAGGAGTTCCTGCGGGTGGCCGGGTCGCACCTGTCGTTCACCGTCGCGCCCGCCCGCGAGTTCGCCCGCGGGCTGCCGCCGCAGCTCGGCATCGCGGTCAACCCGGGCGGCACGGTCGGCGTGCCGCTGCCGCCGGCGGCGGTGGCTGAGTTGTGCCGCGACCGCCGGGAACGGGGGGCGCCGCGGCTGCCGGGGGAGGCGCGGGGCGGCCGGGTGCGGCTGTTCACGCCGGACTGGCAGGACGACCCGGTGGACTTCCTGGCCGTCGCCCGGGAGGAGTTCGAGCGGATCGGGGTGGTGCGCAGCGCGCGCCGGGGGCTGGCGAGCGTGGAGGGCGGCCGCGAGCAGCTCTACATCGGGGTCGAGCTGCTGGACACGTACGACGAGAGCCGGCAGGCGACGGTGGAGGCGCTGGGCCGGGCGCTGGGGGCGCGGCCGGTGCCGTGGAAGGTGCAGCTGGTGTTCCTCGACGCCGCCGTGGACCCGGTGATCACCTGGATGCGGGCCAAGGTCGAGCCGTTCTACATCCGGGTCGGGTGACACAGGCAGGCTCTAAGCTGGTTTGATGACCTTCGGGCGGACACGCGTACGCGCCCGCCCGGGGGCGGCGGTGGCGGCGGACGGGACGAAGGGTTGGGGCCGAGGGTGAACGGGGGCGCGAGCGGGAGCGCGGCGCCGGGAGCGGGTGTGGACCAACTGGTCCGCCAGATGGCTCCCGGCAGGTACGACGCGTACGAGGCGCTGCTCGCCGCGCTGGCCGCCGGGCAGGTGTGGATGCTGCTCTGGCAGGGCCGCCCGGACTCGCCCGACGCGCAGTACGGCAGCATGCAGGTCGACGGCCACGCCTACGCGCCCTGCTTCAGCTCCGACCGCGAGCTGGCCGCCAGCGGCTGGACCGGCGCGCACGAGCCCGTCGCCGGCGCCGAGATCGCCGCCGCGCTCTACCCCGACCGCTGGGGCCTGTGGCTCGACCCGCACGCCGCCGGCGGCGGCGTCGGCGTCCCCTGGCTCGACCTGCGCCGGCTGGCCACCGGCCTGGACCGGCTGCCCGCGGGCCCGCTGCGGATCTCCGAGCCGGTCGTGGACGTAGCGCAGTTCTACGCCCTGCTGGGCCAGACCGCCCACCGCACCCCCGCGGTGCGCACGCTCTGCCGCGCCTGGGTGCAGCCGGCCCTCGGCGAGCCGTACCTGGCCATCGGCATCGACCTCTACGACACCGGCCCCCAGTCCGTCGCCGCGGCGCAGGCGATGATGCAGGAGTCGGTGGCCGCCGTGCCCCCGGGCCTGGCGGTCTCCACGGTGGCGCTGGCCGACGACCACGAGCCGGTGGCGATGTGGATGCGGGCCAACGCCCGGCCGTTCTTCGACCGCGGCGCCCACGGCGGCGGCCCGGCCGCCCCGCCGGCCGGTTACGGGTACCCGCCGCCGCACCCCGCGGGCGGCGCCCACCAGTCCGGCTGGCAGCCCGGGCCCGCCCCCGGGTTCTGAGAACCGGGCCGAAAGCCCTCGGCGAACCCGGTTCCGGGACCCCGCCCGTTATGTCCGCGCATATCCCGCTATCCGGGCGGGGAAGATCCGCTCAGCGGCGGTGTGATGTCCGGATAACGGTATCCACTGCATCGCATCACGTTTGCGCATCCATTCCCCTCGGGGGCTGGCGAGTGATCCCGAGCGCGTTGAAGACTCCCCCCGTCAGGAGGCTGTCGTTCCCCTGTGCGACGACAGACATTCATGATCACGCACTACGGCACCGACAGCACCACGGCATGACTTGCACCAGCGAAGCGAATGAGCCGCTACCGCGGCGGACGACGGCGGGACGCCGCCGCTCGAGAGGGGTCCCCACAACATGACGGCACCTATCGAGACAGCCGGCGCCGCCGAGGCGGCGCCGGAAGCTCTCGTCGAGGGCGTGGACAAGAGCCGGATCGAGGGCCGTTCACTCGGCCGCATCGCCTGGATGCGGCTCAAGCGCGACCGCATCGCCATGGCCGGCGGCATCGTCGTGGTGTTCCTCATCCTGACCGCCGCGCTCTCCCGCCCGATCCAGGCGATCCTCGGTCTCGACCCCAACAAGCTGAACCAGGACCTCGTCGACCCCTCGCTGGCCACGCCGTACGGCTCGTTCGGCGGCATGAGCTGGGATCACCCGCTGGGCGTGGAGCCGAAGCTGGGCCGCGACATCGCCACCCGGATCCTGGAGGGCTCCTGGGTCTCGCTGCTCGTGGCCTTCGGCGCCACCATGGTCGCGGTCGTTCTCGGCACCGTTCTCGGCGTCATCGCCGGCTACTACGGCAAGTGGGCCGACACGATCATCAGCCGGACCATGGACACGTTCCTGGCCTTCCCGGTGCTGCTCTTCGCCATCTCCATCTCCGCCGCACTCCAGGGCGGCGCGTTCGGGCTGAAGGGGCTGGAGCTGCACATCGGGGTGCTGATCTTCGTCATCGGCTTCTTCAGCTGGCCGTATATCGGCCGCATCGTCCGGGGCCAGACGATCAGCCTGCGCGAACGCGAGTTCGTCGAAGCGGCCAAGAGCCTGGGCGCGCGCGGCCCCTTCATCCTCTTCCGGGAGCTGCTGCCGAACCTGGTGGGGCCGATTCTCGTCTACTCCACGCTGCTGATTCCGACCAACATCCTGTTCGAGGCGGCGCTGAGCTTCCTCGGCGTGGGTATCCAGCCGCCGCAGGCCTCCTGGGGCGGCATGCTGAGCAGCGCGATCGACTACTACCAGGTCGACCCGATGTTCATGGTCGTGCCGGGCGTGGCGATCTTCCTCTCCGTGCTGGCCTTCAACCTCTTGGGCGACGGGCTCAGGGACGCACTCGATCCCAAGGGCCGCCGATGACGCCGATGACCCCAAGAAGCAGTCTGGGCGCGGCACCCGCCGTACCCGCTCTCGTCCCATCACTCCGAACCAGGGGGCAACGCCTCACCATGAAACTCAGGTCGAAATCAGCCGCCATGCTCGCGGTTGCCGTCTCGGTCGCGCTGACCGTCTCCGCCTGCGGCGGTGGCGGCAACGACGACGACGAGGGCGACGAGGGCGGCGGCGCGGCCGCGAACGCGGCGATCGAGAAGGTTCTCAACCCGTCCGACAAGAAGGGCGGCACCCTCGTCTACGAGTCGGCCGACGTGCCGGACTCGATGGACCCGGGCAACACGTACTACGGCTACATGTGGAACTTCAGCCGGCTGTACGCGCGCTCCCTCATGACCTACGCCCCCGGCCCGGGCGCGCAGGCCGCGGAGCCGGTGCCGGACCTCGCCACGGCCCCGGGCGAGTCGAGCAACGGCGGCAAGACCTGGACGTACAAGATCAAGAAGGGCGTCAAGTACGAGGACGGCACCGAGATCACGACCGCGGACATCAAGTACGCGGTCGAGCGGAGCAACTTCGCCCGCGACGTCCTCTCGCTCGGCCCGAACTACTTCGCGCAGTACCTGGAGAACCCTGACGACTACCAGGGTCCGTACAAGGACAAGAGCGAAGAGGGCATCGCGTCCATCGAGACGCCGGACGACTACACCATCGTCTTCAACCTCAACCAGCCGTTCCAGGAGTTCGACTACCTGGCCGCGATGACGCAGACCGCGCCGGTGCCGCGGGACAAGGACAACGGCTCGGACTACCAGAAGAACATCGTCTCCTCGGGCTCGTACAAGTTCGAGAGCTTCGACCTGGACAAGTCCGCCACCCTGGTCCGCAACGACCAGTGGGACCCGAAGACGGACAAGATCCGCAAGCAGCTGCCGGACAAGATCGAGGTCCGCTTCAAGGTCAACCACGAGACCATCGACAAGAACATCGAGGCGGGCAAGACCCACGTGATGTTCGACGCGCTCGGGGTGACCGCGCAGACCCAGTCCCAGATGCTGCGGGACGAGTCGAACATGCTGGACAACCCGACCGGCGGCCGGCTCACCTACCTGGCGATGAACACCCAGCTGGCGCCGCTCGACGACGTCAACTGCCGCAAGGCCGTGGAGTTCGCGATCGACAAGGACTCCTCAATGCGCGCGCTCGGCGGCGAGCCCAAGGGCGAGATCGCCTCCACCGTGCTGCCGCCCGACGTCCCGGGCCACGAGTCCTACGAGGACCCGTACGCCACCGAGGGCAGCAAGGGCAACGTCGAGAAGGCCAAGGCCGCGCTGAAGGAGTGCGGCAAGCCCAACGGCTTCGACACCGTGCTGACCGCGCGCACCGAGCGGCAGGACGAGATCGACAACGCCACCGCGATCCAGGCGGCCCTGAAGAAGGTGGGCATCAACGCCGAGATCCAGAAGTTCCCCGGCGGCAAGTACTTCACCGACTTCGCGGGCTCCCGGAAGTGGGGCCAGGACAACAACGCGGGTCTGTACATGATGCAGTGGGGCGCCGACTGGCCCAGCGGCTACGGCTTCCTGCAGCAGATCGCCAACGGCGGCGCCCTCGGCGAGTCCGGTAACACGAACATCTCGTACCTGGACGACCCGGAGATCAACAAGCTGCTCGACGAGTCGATCGCCAACCCGGACAAGGCGGCCCGCGCCAAGGCCTATGTCGAGGTGGACAAGAAGATGATGGAGACGGCGGCGATCGTGCCCCTCTCCTACTTCAAGGTCCTGCACCAGCGCTCGGACGAGGTCACCAACCTGGTGGTCTCGCAGGCGTTCAGCGGTCAGTACGACTACCTGAACCTCGGCCTGAAGTAGCACCCCCACCGGCTGCGCGGGCGGTGCCCCCACCGGCACCGCCCGCGCCGCCCGGACCGTGGAAGGCACGCCCTCGTGTTCGCGTATTTCATCCGGCGGCTGCTGGCCGCGGTGATGCTGCTCTTCGTCGTGAGCGCCATCACCTACGCCATCTTCTTCGTCCTGCCGCGGCTGGCCGGCAGCACCCCCGACCAGCTGGCCGCGCAGTACATCGGCAAGAGCCCCGACGAAAAGACCATCGAAGCGGTCAAGAAGAACCTCGGCCTCGACGATCCCGTCTACGTCCAGTACTGGGACTTCATCCGCGGCATCTTCGCCGGCCGGGAGTTCAACTTCGGGCCCGACCCGTCGCAGTGCAACGCGCCCTGCCTCGGCTACTCCTTCCGCAAGCACGTGGAGGTCTGGCCGGAGATGCTGGACCGGCTGCCGGTCACCGCCTCGCTGGCCATCGGCGCCGCCGTCCTGTGGCTGCTCTCCGGCGTCACGACGGGCGTGATCTCCGCGCTGCGCCCGGGGTCGTTCTTCGACCGCGCGGCGATGGGCATCGCCCTCGCCGGCGTCTCGCTGCCGATGTTCTTCACCGGCACCGTCGCGCTGGCGCTGTTCACCTTCAACTGGGAGATCTTCCCGAACGAATACACGCCGCTCACCGAGAATCCGGTGCGCTGGTTCCAGGGGTTGATGCTGCCCTGGTTCTCGCTGGCGTTCCTCTATTCGGCGCTCTATGCGAGACTCACCCGGGCCGGGATGCTGGAGACCATGGGTGAGGACTACATCCGCACCGCCCGCGCGAAGGGCCTGAAGGAGCCGGTGGTGATCACCCGGCACGGGCTGCGCTCCGCGCTGACCCCCATCGTCACCATCTTCGGCATGGACTTCGCGCTGCTGCTCGGCGGGGCGGTGATCACCGAGACGGTCTTCTCCTTCGACGGGGTCGGCTCCTGGGCCGTGCAGTCCATCAACGAGAACGACCTGCCGCCGATCCTCGGCGTCACGTTGTTCGCCGCTTTCTTCATCGTGATGTGCAATCTGGTGGTCGACTTCGTGTACGCCGCCATCGACCCGAGGGTGAGGGTCTCGTGACCGGCCTGACGAAGACGGGAGCCGTCGGCGAGCCCGTGCCCACCGGCACGGGGCCGTCGGCCTTCCTGGACATCCGGGACCTGAAGGTCCACTTCCCGACCGACGACGGCCTGGTGAAGTCCGTCGACGGGCTCTCCTTCCAGCTGGAGAAGGGCAGGACGCTCGGCATCGTGGGCGAGTCCGGCTCCGGCAAATCCGTCACCTCGCTGGCGGTGATGGGGCTGCACACCGCCGGGCAGTACGGCAAGCGCCGGCGCGCCCAGCTCTCCGGCGAGATCTGGCTCAACGGCCAGGAGCTGCTGTCCGCGGAGCCCGATGCGGTGCGCCGGCTGCGCGGCCGCGAGATGTCGATGATCTTCCAGGACCCGCTGTCCGCGCTGCACCCGTACTACAAGATCGGGTACCAGATCGTGGAGGCGTACCGGGTCCACCACGACGTCGACAAGAAGACCGCGCGCAAGCGGGCGATCGAGATGCTCGACCGGGTCGGCATCCCGCAGCCCGACAAGCGCGTCGACGACTACCCGCACCAGTTCTCCGGCGGCATGCGCCAGCGCGCGATGATCGCGATGGCGCTGGTGAACAACCCCGAGCTGCTCATCGCCGACGAGCCGACGACGGCGCTGGACGTCACCGTCCAGGCGCAGATCCTCGACCTGATCCGCGATCTGCAGAAGGAGTTCGGCTCCGCGGTCGTCATCATCACCCACGACCTCGGCGTGGTCGCCGAGCTGGCCGACGACATCCTGGTGATGTACGGCGGCCGGTGCGTGGAGAAGGGTTCGGCCGAGCAGATCTTCGACCGGCCGCAGCACCCGTACACCTGGGGCCTGCTGGGCTCCATGCCGCGCATCGACCGCGAGGCCACCGACCGGCTCACCCCGGTCAAGGGCAGCCCGCCGAGCCTCATCAACGTGCCGAACGGCTGCGCGTTCCACCCCCGCTGCCCCTACGCGGACGTGCCCGCGGACGACGCCAGCCGCACCGTACGGCCCGAGCTGCGCGAGGTGGGCGATGGGGGCACCCCCGCCAGTGAGGGCGTAGCCGGTGGGGGAGGCCACTTCGCCGCCTGCCACCTGCGGCAGGAAGACCGGGAGCGCATCTACACCGAAGAGATTGCGCCGAAGCTGTGAAGGACGAGGCTGTGCCCGAGACGAAGGCCGACAAGCCCACTGACGCGGGGGACCCGAAGGCGGCCGGCGCGGGGGACCCGAAGGGCACCGACGCCGCGGCGAAGACGGCCGGCGCCGACGCCGGGACCGCCGAGCCCGCGCCGGGCGGGCGGCTGCGCAAGAAGCCCGCCGCCGGCACCGAGCCGCTGCTGCGGGTCTCCGGGCTCGCCAAGCACTTCCCCATCCGCAAGGGCCTGCTCCAGCGCCAGGTCGGCGCGGTGCGGGCGGTGGACGGCATCGACTTCGACGTGCTGCCCGGCGAGACCCTGGGCGTGGTCGGCGAGTCCGGCTGCGGCAAGTCCACCATGGGCCGGCTGATCACCCGGCTGCTGGAGCCCACCGCCGGCACCGTCGAGTTCCAGGGCCGGGACATCACGCACCTGAGCACCGGCCGGATGCGCCCGCTGCGCCGCGACGTGCAAATGATCTTCCAGGACCCGTACTCGTCGCTGAACCCGCGGCACACCGTCGGCACGATCGTCGGCGCCCCGTTCAAGCTGCAGGACGTCACGCCTGAGGGCGGGGTGAAGAAGGAGGTCCAGGGGATCCTCGAACGGGTCGGCCTGAACCCCGAGCACTACAACCGCTACCCGCACGAGTTCTCCGGCGGCCAGCGGCAGCGCATCGGCATCGCCCGCGCGCTGGCCCTCCAGCCGAAGCTGATCGTGGCGGACGAGCCGGTCTCGGCGCTGGACGTGTCCATCCAGGCGCAGGTGGTCAACCTGCTGGACGACCTCCAGCAGGAGTTCGGGCTCACCTACGTGATCATCGCCCACGACCTGTCCGTCGTCCGGCACGTCTCGGACCGGATCGCGGTCATGTACCTGGGCAAGGTCGTCGAGCTGGCCGACCGCGACAGCCTGTACCAGGCGCCGCTGCACCCGTACACCAAGGCGCTGATGTCCGCGGTGCCGGTGCCGGACACCAAGCGCCGGCAGCAGCGCGAGCGGATCCTGCTCAAGGGCGACGTGCCGTCGCCGATCGAGCCGCCGTCCGGCTGCCGCTTCCACACCCGGTGCTGGAAGGCCACCCAGGTCTGCAAGACCAAGGAGCCGCCGCTGCTGGAGCTGAAGCCCGGCCGGCGGACCGCCTGCTGGCACCCGGAGAACGCGCCCGACCAGGCACCCGACGACACGAAGTAGGACGGACCGGCGGTCAGCGGGGGCGTGGTGTCGGACGAGCTGTTCACCCCGTCCTTGCAGCACTGGCTCGACCTCGCGGGGATCTTCGTCTTCGCGATCTCCGGCGCGCTGCTGGCGGTGCGGAAGAACTTCGACGTCTTCGGCATCGCCGTGCTGGCGCTGGCCACCGGGCTCGGCGGCGGCGTGCTGCGGGACCTGGTGATCGGGGCGGTGCCGCCGGCCGCGTTCACCGAGCCGGGGTACCTCTTCACGCCGCTCGTCGCCGCGCTGCTGGTCGTCTTCCTCCACCCCGAGGTGGAGCGGATCACCAGCGCGGTCATGGTCTTCGACGCCGCGGGGCTGGGGCTGTTCTGCGTCACCGGCACCCTCAAGGCGTACGAGTACGGGCTGGGCCTCACCTCCGCCGCGGTCCTCGGGCTGACCAGCGCGGCCGGCGGCGGCGTCGTGCGCGACCTGCTGGCGGGGGAGGTGCCGTCGCTGCTGCGCTGGGACCGGGAGGTGTACGCGGTGCCGGCGCTGGTCGGCGCGGCGGCCACGGCGCTGCTGATCCGCTTCGACGCGGTCGCGCCCGCTTCGGCGACGGCCGCGGCGGCGCTGGCGTTCGCGCTGCGGCTGCTGGCGCTGCGGTACCGCTGGCGCGCGCCGCGCGCCTGGCAGCGGCGCAGCCGGGCGGCGGGGGAGGGCTGAGGCGGCCGCGGGCGACCCGGCGGGCGGTGCGGCGCGGGCCCGGGGGCGTACGGCCGGAAGGCGGCGTTCGGCGGGGGCGGCGCGCGCCGTAGAATCGGAGCCACCATGGACCAGGCCGTCTACCTCGACCACGCCGCCACCACCCCGATGCTCCCCGAGGCGGTGCGGGCCATGACCGATCAGCTGTCCGTCACCGGCAACGCCTCGTCGCTGCACGCCGCGGGCCGGCGGGCGCGGCGTACGGTCGAGGAGTCCCGGGAGCGGCTGGCCGCCGCCTTCGGCGCCCGGCCCAGCGAGGTCGTCTTCACCTCCGGCGGCACCGAGGCGGACAACCTGGCGGTCAAGGGCCTGTACTGGGCCCGGCGCGCGGAGGACCCGGCGCGTACCCGGGTGCTCGCCAGCCCCGTCGAGCACCACGCGGTGCTGGACGCCGTGGACTGGCTGCAGAAGCACGAGGGCGCCACCGTCGAGTGGCTGCCGGTCGACCCGTACGGGCGGGTGCACCCGGACGCGCTGCGCGCGGCGCTGGCGCGCGGCGGCGCGGACGACGTGGCGCTGGCGACGGTGATGTGGGCGAACAACGAGATCGGCACCGTGCTGCCCGTCGCCGGACTCGCCGCCGTCGCCCGCGAGTACGGCGTGCCGCTGCACGCCGACGCGGTGCAGGCCGCGGGCCAGGCCGAGGTCGACTTCGGCGGCAGCGGGCTGGCGGCGCTGACGCTGACCGGGCACAAGATCGGCGGCCCGTACGGCATCGGGGCCCTGCTCCTCGGCCGGGAGTACGCGCCCGAGCCGCTGCTGCACGGCGGCGGCCAGGAGCGCGAGGTGCGCTCCGGCACGCTCGACGTGCCGGCGGTCGCGGCGTTCGCGGTGGCCGGGGAGCTGGCTGCCGAGCGGCGCGCGGAGTTCGCCGCCGAGGTGGGCGCGCTCCGCGACGACCTGGTGGCCGCGGTGCGCGCCGCCGTGCCGCAGGCGGTGCTCAACGGCGACCCGGACCCGGCCGGCCGGCTGCCGGCCAACGCGCACTTCTCGTTCCCCGGCTGCGAGGGCGACTCGCTGCTGCTGCTCCTGGACGCGCAGGGCATCGCCTGCTCCACCGGCTCGGCCTGCACCGCGGGCGTCGCGCAGCCCAGCCACGTGCTGCTCGCGGCGGGGGCGGACGCGGACCTGGCGCGCGGGACGCTGCGGTTCTCGCTGGGGCACACGTCGACGGCGGCCGACGTGGCGGCGCTGGCGGCGGCGATCGGCCCGGCGGTGGCGCGGGCGCGGGCGGCGGGGCTGAGCTGACCCGGGCCGAATCGGCCGGGCCGGAATCGGCCGGGCCGTGCGGGGTTCCGCGGCGGGGGCGTAGCGCGCGTCAGGAGTCGCGCGCCGGGCGTGCGCTCGGCTTGCGCTCCGCGGCGGCGTGCGCCTCGCGCACCAGGCGCAGGTACCGCCGCCAGTCCCAGTGCGGCCCGGGGTCGGTGTGGGTGGCCCCCGGCACCTCGTTGTGGCCGACGATGTGCTCCCGGTCCACCGGTATGCCGTAGCGGCGGCAGATGTCCGCGGTCAGCTTCGCCGACGAGCGGTACATGACGTCGGTCAGCGTCTCCGGGCGGTCCACGAAGCCCTCGTGCTCGATGCCGACGCTGCGCTCGTTCCACTCCCGGTTGCCCGCGTGGTACGCGACGTCCAGCTCGCGCACGGTCTGCGCCACGTGCCCGTCGGCGGCGCGGACGACGTAGTGGGTGGCGGCGCCGTGGCCGGGGTCGCGGAAGACCTGGAGCGCCACGTCGTAGCTGCCCTGGGTGACGTGGATGACGACGCGGTCGACGGGGAAGTCCGCGGGGCGGTCGGCGCGGCGCCAGTTCGACTCCGAGGCGCCGGCCCAGCCGGCGGCGGCGTAGTCCAGCTCGCCGGGTCTGCGGGGCTTGTCGATGCCCGGCACCTGCCACCACAGGCGCTTCAGCTGCTCGTACCCGGCCCAGCCGAGGCCGGCGCCGACGGCGCCCACGCCGAGGGCGGCGAGCACGGCGCGGCGGCTGGAGCGGCGGGGCAGCCCGTCGGGGCCGAGCGGCGCGCCCCGCACGTTCCCGCTGTCCGGCCCGCTCCGCCCGTCCGGCCCGGGCCGCGCGCCGTCCGCGGGCCGCGGGCCGTCCGCGCGCTCCGGGCCGTCGCCGTCCGTCGTCGGCATCCGCCTCCACCTCCCCGTCCGGTCCCGATCGGCCAACGCCTCCGGCCGCCCCACGGTTCCGCCCCGGGGCTCGTTACCCTGGAGGGGCTATGACACCGCCAGCGACACACCCGGCCCGCCCCGCCCGTCTGAAGGTCCTCGCCGCCATGTCCGGCGGCGTCGACTCCGCCGTCGCCGCCGCCCGCGCCGCCGCGGCCGGACACGACGTGACCGGGGTGCACCTCGCGCTCTCCGCCAACCCGCAGTCCTTCCGCACCGGCGCCCGCGGCTGCTGCACCGTCGAGGACTCGCACGACGCCCGCCGCGCCGCCGACGTCATCGGCATCCCGTTCTACGTCTGGGACCTCGCCGAGCGGTTCCGCGAGGACGTCGTCGAGGACTTCGTCAGCGAGTACGCCGCGGGCCGTACGCCCAACCCCTGCCTGCGCTGCAACGAGAAGATCAAGTTCGCGGCGCTGCTGGACAAGGCGCTCGCCCTCGGCTTCGACGCGGTGTGCACCGGCCACTACGCCAAGGTCGTCACCCGCGCCGACGGCGGCCGCGAGCTGCACCGCGCGGCGGACGCCGCCAAGGACCAGTCGTACGTCCTCGGCGTGCTGGACGAACGCCAGCTCGCGCACGCGATGTTCCCGCTCGGCGACACCGGCACCACGAAGGCCGAGATCCGCGCGGAGGCGGCGGAGCGCGGGCTGTCCGTGGCCGAGAAGCCCGACAGCCACGACATCTGCTTCATCGCCGACGGCGACACCCAGGGCTTCCTCGCCCGCCGCCTCGGCACCGCCGAGGGCGACGTCGTCGACGAGTCCGGCGCCCGCGTCGGCACCCACTCCGGCGCGTACGGCTTCACCGTGGGCCAGCGCAAGGGCCTCGCGCTCGGCCACCCCGCCGCCGACGGCCGGCCGCGCTACGTGCTCGACATCTCGCCCGTCGACAACACCGTCACCGTCGGCCCGGCCTCGTCCCTGGACGTCGAGGCGCTGACCGCCCTGTCGCCGCGCTGGTGCGGCACGCCGCCGGCCGGCCCCGGGACGTACACCGCGCAGCTGCGCGCGCACGGCGGCGAGACGCCGGTGACCGCCGAGGTCGTGGACGGCGAGCTGCGGGTGGGCTTCGCGGAGCCGGTGCGGGGGGTCGCGCCGGGGCAGGCGGTGGTGCTGTACGACGGCACCCGGGTGGTCGGGTCCGCGACGATCGCGACGACGCGCCGCGCGGGCGCGCCGGTGGCGTAGCGCGGCATCTCCTGAAGAGAAGGCCCCTTCGGGGGAGCGCGGCTACGCCGTCAGGAACTCCGTGAGCGCCGGCGCCACCGCCTCCGGCGCCACCTCGTGCGTCTGCCCCTCCAGCAGCGCGAAGCGGCCGTCGCGCACGGTCTCCGCCACCCGGCGCGCCGCGTCGCGGATCCACTCCCAGCTCGCCCCGCCGGCCAGCGCGAGCACCGGCACGGACACCTCCGCCAGCCGCGCGGCCGGCAGCCGGCCGTCGCCGAGGACGTCGTGGTCGTACGCGAGGGTGGGCGCCAGCGCCGTGAAGTCCGCCCACATGGGCATGGCCTTCATCTCGCGGACGGCCTCCGGCGGCGCGCCCACGCCGCCGATGAAGTGCGCCACCGCGCCGTCCCGGTCGCCGGCGGCGAGCAGTTCGTGCAGCCGGGCGACGTCCGCCGCGTGCTCCGCGTCCCCGTCGCCGCCGTCGTCCCCGGGCCGGAACGGCGGCTCGTAGACCGCGAGGCGGGTGACCGGCAGCCCGGCCGCCGCCGCGCGCAGCGCCAGCGCCGCGCCCGAGGACATGCCGTACACCGCGGCGCTCCCGCCGACCGCGTCGATCACCGCGGCCAGGTCCTCGACCTCCCGCTCCGCGACCCCCGTCGGCGGGATGCGGCCCGCGGTCGCGTCGCCGCTGCCGCCCCGGCCGCGGCGGTCGTACAGTACCGCGGTGCGGTCCGGGGCGAGCAGGTCCGCCAGCGGCGCGTCGACCCCGCGGGTGCACAGGGCGCCCTGGACCAGCACCACGGGCGGGCCGTCGCCGCGGGTCTCGTACGCGAGCGGGGTGCCGTCGGCGGAGGTGGTGAGATGCGTCATGGGTACTCCTCGTGGGTAGGGCGGCTGCCCGGATAACGACCGGATCGGCGGCCGGAAATCATCGGTCCACGACACCGGGCCCCGCGCGTACGGTGTCAGGTATGAACATCTGCGTCTTCCTCTCCGCCGCCGACCTCGACGCGCGCTACACGGAGCCCGCCAGGCGCTTCGCCGAGCTGCTGGGCAAGCGGGGGCACACCCTGGTGTGGGGCGGGTCGGACGTGGGACTGATGAAGGTGGTCGCCGACGGGGTGCAGGAGCACGGCGGGCGGCTCGTCGGGGTCTCGGTGACGTTCCTGTCGGACAAGGCGCGCGCGGGCGCCGACGAGATGGTCGTCGCCCGGGACCTGGCGGAGCGCAAGGCGGAGCTGCTCGGCCGCTCCGAGGCTGTCGTGATCATGGTCGGCGGCACCGGCACGCTGGACGAGGCCACGGAGATCCTGGAGCTGAAGAAGCACGGGCTGCACAGCAAGCCGGTGGTCCTGCTCAACAGCGCGGGGTACTACGACGGACTGCGCGAGCAGTTCCGGCGGATGGAGGCGGAGGGCTTCCTGCCGCTGCCGCTGACGGAGCTGATGTTCTTCGCGGACGACCCGGAGTCCGCCCTGACCTACCTGGAGGCCGGCGGCCCGGACGCGGCGGCGCGGTGACAGGATGACGGCATGAGCGAGACCACCACCCACCTGATCACCGGCGCCGGCTCCGGCATCGGCGAGGCGCTGGCGCGGCGGCTGGCCGCGCGCGGGCCCGCCGCCCGGCTCTGGTTCCTCGTCCGCGCCGAGGCGCGCGCCGCGGAGCTGGCCGAGCGCTTCCCCGGCGCGCGCACCGTCGTGGCCGACCTCGGCGCGCCGGGCGGGCTGGCCGGCGCGCTGGCGGAGCAGGAGCTGCCGGCCCGGCTCGACTCGCTGGTGCACGTCGCGGGCGTGGTGGAGCTGGGCCCGGTCGCCGAGACCGGCCCGGAGGTCTGGGACGAGACGCTCGCGGTCAACCTGACCGGGCCCGCCGAGCTGACCCGGCTGCTGCTGCCGCGGCTGCGGGCGGCCCGCGGGCACGTCGTGTTCGTCAACTCCGGCGCCGGGCTGAGCGCGGGGCCCGGGTGGGGCGCGTACGGCGCGAGCAAGCACGGGCTGAAGGCGCTCGCCGACGCGCTGCGCGCCGAGGAGGCCGGCGCCGGCGTCCGGGTCACCACCGTCTACCCCGGTCGCACGGCCACCCCGATGCAGGCCAAGGTGCACCGCCAGGAGGGCCGGGAGTACGACCCGGGGCGCTGGATCGACCCCGAGTCGGTGGCGACGACGCTGCTGACGGCCCTGGATCTGCCGCGCGACGCCCAGCTCACCGACGTGTCCGTCCGCCCCGGCCCGTAGCCCGGCCGCCCGGTCGGCATACCCTCACCTGGTGACTGAGACTGCGACGCGCCCGTGGGGTGCCGGTGCCGCCACCGGCGTGGGATCCATGCCCGGCACGGACGCGCGGGAGACCGCGCGCACCGTGACCGGCGAGGTCGGCGACTTTCCGTTCCTGCCCGAGCTGCCCGCGCGCGGGCCCGGCGCCGACATGGTCGGCCGCAGCGCCGGGATGCTCGTCGACGTCTACGCGCACCTTCAGCCCAGCGGCTGGCGCGTCGCCGACCGGCCGGGGCTCGACACCCGCCGGGCGCGCTCCTGGCTCGGCGAGGACCTGGACGCGCTGGAGGAGTTCACCCAGGGCTACACCGGCCCGCTGAAGGTCCAGGCCACCGGGCCGTGGACGCTGGCCGCCGCGCTGGAGCTGAAGGGCGGCGAGGCGGCGCTGCGGGACCCGGGCGCGTGCCGCGACCTGGCCGCCTCGCTCGCCGAGGGGCTGCGCGCGCACCTGTCGGAGGTACGCCGCCGGGTGCCCGGCGCCGAGGTGGTGCTCCAGCTCGACGAGCCGTCGGTGACCGCCGTGCTCACCGGCCGGATCGCCACCGCCAGCGGCTACCGCACCTACCGGGCCGTGGACCGCGCGGTGGTCGAGGGCACCCTGCGCGACGTGATCGACGCCGCCGGCGCCACCGGCGCCACCGGCGGCACCGGCGCGGCCACCCCGGTCGTCGTGCACTCCTGCGCCCCGGACGTGCCCTTCGCGCTGCTGCGCCGCGCGGGCGCCGCGGCCGTGTCGTACGACGCGGCGCTGCTGACCGCACGCCAGGACGAGGCGGTCGGCGAGGCGGTGGAGGCCGGGCTCGGGCTCTTCGCGGGCGTCGTGCCGGCGACGGCGGACCCGGCCGGGGACGCGGCGGCGGGCACGCCCGCCGGTGCGGGCCGAATGTCAGACCCTGCGGGTAGCGTCAGTGTGGTCAGGACGTTGTGGCGCAGGCTGGGGCTGTCGCCGCAGGCGCTCGCCGGCGGTGTGGTGATCACCCCGGCGTGCGGTCTCGCGGGCGCCGACCCGGAGTACGCCCGCCGGGCCCTCGCCCACTGCGTCCGCGCCGCGGGGTCCCTCGCCCGGGACCCGGAGTGACCACGGGAGGCCGGTGTGAGTACGGACAGCGCAGCGCGTGAGCGGCATCGGCAGCTGGCCGAGCAGATCGAGGAGCACCGCTTCAGGTACTACGTGACGACGCCCGTCATCAGCGACGCCGACTTCGACACGCTGCTGCGCGAGCTGGAGGCGCTGGAGAAGGAGCACCCCGGACTGGTCACGCCGGACTCGCCGACCCAGAAGGTCGCCGGGGCGTACGAGACCGAGTTCACCTCCGTCCAGCACCGCGGCCGGATGCTCTCCCTGGACAACGCGTTCACGGACGAGGAACTGGACGCCTGGGCCGACCGGATGGCCCGGGAGCTGGACCCCCAGCCGTACCACCTGCTGTGCGAGCTGAAGGTCGACGGCCTCGCGGTCAACCTGACGTACGAGCACGGGCGGCTGGTCCGCGGCGCCACCCGCGGCGACGGCCGCTCCGGCGAGGACATCACGCCCAACATCCGCACCATCGGCGAGATCCCGCACCGCCTCGACGGGGAGAACGTCCCTGACCTGGTCGAGATCCGCGGCGAGGTGTATTTCACGCTGACCGAGTTCCAGCGGCTCAACGCGGACCTGGTCGCCGAGGGCAAGCCGCCCTTCGCCAACCCGCGCAACTCCGCGGCGGGTTCGCTGCGCCAGAAGAACCCCCAGGTCAGCGCCTCCCGCCCGCTGCACATGGTGGTCCACGGCATCGGCGAGATCGACGGCGTCCGCCCCGACCGCCTCTCCGAGGCGTACGGCCTGCTGAAGGAGTGGGGCCTGCCCACCTCGCCGTACACGCAGGTGGTCGACGGGATCGACGGCGTGCGGGCGTACATCGCGCGCTACGCCGACCGCCGGCACGACGTGGCGTACGAGTTCGACGGCGTCGTCGTCAAGCTGGACGAGATCGCGCTCCAGGGCCGGCTGGGGTCCACGTCCCGCGCGCCGCGCTGGGCGATCGCGTGGAAGTTCCCGCCGGAGGAGGTCAACACGAAGCTGGTCGACGTCCGGGTCGGCGTCGGGCGCACCGGGCGGGTCACGCCGTACGCCGTGGTCGAGCCGGTGACGGTGGCCGGCTCCGAGGTCGAGTTCGCCACGCTGCACAACCAGGACGTGGTCAAGGCCAAGGGCGTCCTCATCGGCGACACGGTCGCGCTGCGCAAGGCGGGCGACGTGATCCCCGAGATCCTCGGCCCGCTGACGGACCTGCGGGACGGCAGCGAGCGGGAGTTCGTGATGCCCGCGGAGTGCCCCGAGTGCGGCACGGGCCTCAAGCCCATGAAGGAGGGCGACGTCGACCTGCGCTGCCCCAACGCCCGGTCCTGCCCGGCGCAGCTGCGCGAGCGGCTGTTCTACCTCGCCGGCCGCCGCTGCCTGGACATCGAGAACTTCGGGTACGTCGCCGCCACCGCGCTCACTCAGCCGCTGGAGCCGGCGGAGCCGCCGCTGAAGGACGAGGGCGGCCTGTTCGACCTGAAGGTCGAGGACCTGCTGCCCATCAAGTCGTACGTCCTGGACCAGGACACCGGCCTGCCCAAGCGGGACCCGGAGACCGGCGAGGAGAAGGTCGTCACCTTCTTCGCCAACAAGGAGGGCAGGCCGAAGAAGAACACCGAGCTGATGCTCGGTCACATCAGCGCCGCCAAGGACCGGCCGCTGGCCCGGGTCATCGCCGGGCTGTCCATCCGGCACGTCGGCCCGGTCGCCGCGGAGGCGCTGGCCCGCGAGTTCCGCTCGATCGACCGGATCATGGCGGCGAGCGAGGAGGAGCTGGCCGCCGCCGAGGGCGTCGGCCCCACCATCGCCGCCTCGCTGACGCAGTGGTTCGCCGAGGACTGGCACCGCGAGATCGTCGAGCGCTGGCGGGCCGCGGGCGTGCGGATGGAGGAGGAGGCCGATGAATCGGAAGATTCGCGTCCGCTGGAGGGTCTGACCGTCGTCGTCACGGGAACACTTCAGTCGCACACCCGGGACGGCGCGAAGGAGGCACTGCAGACCCGCGGCGCGAAGGTGACGGGTTCGGTCTCGAAGAAGACCGACTTCGTCGTCTCCGGTGACAACCCCGGGTCGAAGTACGACAAGGCCGTGCAGCTGAAGGTCCCGGTCCTCGACGACGCGGGCTTCGCCGTCCTCCTTGAGCAGGGTCCCGACGCCGCCCGCGAGGCCGCCGTGACGCCGCCCGAGTAGCCCCCGGCGCCGCATCCGTACGAAGCCCGACCGAAACCGGCGAGTCGGGGGCAATCGGGCGACCGCAGCCGATCGCCGCCCCTGACGGCCGTTCGCGGCCTAATGTGGATGGGCGCGCCGACGCGCGCCCCAGGCGGTGAGAGGGACGGGATGCGACCGACGGAGAGCACGGAACCGGCGCCGGTGCTGCGCCGGTTGGTGCTGCCCGCCCTGCCCTGGCTGGTGCGGGCCGCCGGCGCCCTGGTGTTCGCCCTCGGCCTGCTGCACGGGCTCCGCCAGGGCAACGCGCTCTTCCCGCGCGGCACCGCGGGCTGGGGCCTGGTCGTCCTCACGGTCCTGCTCATCGCCCATCTGGTCGCACCCGGCCGCGACCGCTGGTCCGGCGGGAACGGTTCGGCCGCCGCGCTCACCCTCGCCGTGCTGCTGCTCTACGGCTGGATCCCGGCCGCCCTCGTCAGCCTGCTGGTCATCCTCGCCGTCGGCGCCGTCCGCAGCCCGCACCGCCGCCAGGCGCCGCTGCACGGCGCCGTCGAGGTCCTCGGCATCTCGTCGGCCGCCGTCGTGCTGTGGACCTGCGGCGAGAGCCCCACGGTCGAGCGGCCCTGGGAGCCCGACACCTGGGACCTGTACGCGCTGCCCGAGCTGATCGCCGCAGCGCTCTCGTACGTCCTGGTGACCCGCGTGCTCACCTGGTACGCCACCCCCGGCCACCGCGACGGCCCCGGCCTGCTGGCCCGCGCCGCGCTGACCCGGCAGGGGCTGGGCGGCGCCGCGCTGCTCGGCATCGCGCCGCTCATCATCGTCGTGGCCGTCAACCGCCCCGTGCTGCTGCCCCTGTTCGCCGTGCCGCTCATCGCGCTCGACTCCAGCCTGTGGATGGCCCGCGCCCGCGCCGAGGAGCAGCTGCGCGACCCGCTGACCGGGCTGCCGAACCGCCAGTGGCTGCTGGAACGCACCCGGCACGCCCTCGGCGCCGCCGAGGCCACCGGCCGCCGCGCCGCCCTGGTCCTCATCGACCTTGACCGCTTCCGCGCCGTCAACGACACCCTCGGCCACCGCGCCGGCGACCGGCTCCTGCTCCAACTCGCCGACCGGCTCCGGCTCGCGCTGCCGCGCGGCGCGGAGGCCGCCCGGCTCGGCGGCGACGAGTTCGCCGTGCTCATCCCGCTGACCGACTCCGCCACCAGCGCCCAGCGGGTGGCCCGTACGCTCGTCGCCGCCCTCGGCTCCCCGCTCGACCTCGACGGGATGAGCCTGGTGCTGGAGGCCAGCGCCGGCGTCGCCGTCTACCCCGAGCACGCCACCGAGACCGAGGGCCTGCTGCAACGCGCCGACGTGGCGATGTACCAGGCCAAGCGGGACCGCAGCGGCGTCGAGGTCTACGAGGCCCGCCGCGACGGCAACACCCCCGACCGGCTCGGGCTGCTGGGCGACCTGCGGCGCGCGCTGCAGGCCCACGAGGTGGCCCTGCACTACCAGCCGAAGGTCGGCTTCGACGGCCGCGTCGTCGGGCTGGAGGCGCTGGTCCGCTGGGCGCACCCGGAGCGCGGGCACGTCAGCCCGGAGGAGTTCATCGCCATCGCCGAGACCTCGGGCCTGATGCCGGTGCTCACCGAGTACGTGCTGGAGACCGCGCTCGCCCAGGTCGCCGACTGGCGCGCCGCCGGCCTGCACGTCCCCGTCGCCGTCAACGTCTCCCCGCGCGACGTGCACACCCCCGGCTTTGCCGGCGCCGTCGCCGCCCGCCTCGCCCGGCACGGCGTCCCGCCGGGGGCGCTGCAACTGGAGATAACCGAGCACGTGCTGCTGGAGGACCCGCAGCGGGCGGCCGACACCCTCGCCGGGCTCACCGGGCACGGCGTGAAGATGTCCCTCGACGACTTCGGCACCGGCTACTCGTCGCTGGTCCACCTGCGCCGGCTGCCGGTGAGCGAGCTGAAGATCGACCGCTCGTTCGTGGCCCGGCTCGCCGTCGACCCGGAGGACCTGGAGATCGTCCGCTGCACCGTCGACCTCGCGCATTCCCTGGGCCTGCGGGTCGTCGCCGAGGGCGTCGAGGACGACGAGACCTGGGAGCACCTGCGCGACCTCGGTTGCGACGCCGTGCAGGGCTGGCTGGTCGCCGCCGCGATGCCGCCGCAGGAGACGACGGCGTGGCTGCGCGCCCGCGGCCCGGGCCCCCCGGGGGCCAGGGCGCTCCCGGCCGCGCCGGGCGCCGCGCGCGAGACGGCGGGCGAGGAGGCGGCCCGGACGCCGGCCGGAGCGCCGGGCGAGACGGTCGCGGCGGGGCCGGAGCCGGACGAGGCGGAGGAGCCGGTGGGACCGGTCGGGCCGGTGAAGCCGGCGAAGTGACCGGCGGCGGGCGCGGTGGCGCGCTCGCGGGCCCCAGCCGCCCCCGCCGGTACGCCCGGACCCGCAGTACGCCCGGACCCCCGGTACGCCCGGCCCTCCGGGCCGCCCGGGCCCCCGCGGACGCCCGGACCGCCCCCCGTCGCGCGGTCCGGGGCGACGGCCGGGACGCGGCCCGTACCGCCCCGCCGGGAAACCCGGTCGGGCACAGCGCCCCGCGCCCCATAGGATTGGCCCGAAACCGTCACACCACCCTGTGAGGATGACCCGCATGCCTGGCATCACGCGCGAGGAGGTCGCCCACCTCGCCCGGCTGGCGCGTCTGGAGCTGAGCGGTGAGGAGCTGGACCACTTCGCCGGCCAGCTCGACGCCATCATCGGCGCGGTCGCCCGCGTCTCCGATGTGGCCGGCGAGGACGTACCGCCGACCTCCCACCCGCTGCCCCTGACCAACGTCATGCGCCCGGACGCCGTCCGGCCGAGCCTGACCGCCGAGCAGGCGCTCTCCGGCGCGCCCGCGCAGGAACAGCAGCGCTTCAAGGTGCCGCAGATCCTGGGGGAGGAGTGACCGTGGCGGACAGCTCGGGAATCATCAGGCAGACCGCGGCGGAGACCGCCGCGAAGATCGCCGCCGGCGAACTCACCGCCGTCGAGGTCGCCGAGGCGCACCTGGCGCGCATCGACGCCGTGGACGAGAAGGTGCACGCCTTCCTGCACGTCGACCGCGAGGGCGCGCTCGCCCGCGCGCGGGCCGTGGACGCCAAGCGGGAGCGCGGCGAGAAGCTGGGCCCGCTGGCCGGGGTGCCGCTGGCGCTGAAGGACATCTTCACCACCGAGGGCGTGCCCACCACCGCCGGGTCGAAGGTGCTCGAAGGGTGGATCCCGCCGTACGACGCGACCGTGACCCGGCGGCTGAAGGAAGCCGACGTCGTCATCCTCGGCAAGACCAACATGGACGAGTTCGCGATGGGCTCCTCCACCGAGAACAGCGCCTACGGCCCCACCGGCAACCCCTGGGACCTCACCCGGATCCCCGGCGGCTCCGGCGGCGGCTCGTCGGCCGCCATCACCGCCCACATGGCGGCGCTGGCCATCGGCACCGACACCGGCGGCTCCATCCGCCAGCCCGCCGCCGTCACCGGCACCGTCGGCGTCAAGCCGACCTACGGCGGCGTCTCGCGGTACGGGATGATCGCGTTCTCCTCCAGCCTCGACCAGGGCGGCCCGTGCGCCCGTACGGTGCTGGACGCGGCCCTGCTGCACGAGGTGCTCGCCGGGCACGACCCGATGGACTCCACCTCGATCGACGCCCCCGTGCCGGCCGTGGCCGAGGCCGCCCGCAACGGGTCGGTGGCCGGGATGCGGGTCGGCGTGGTCAAGGAGTTCCGCGGCGAGGGCTACCAGGCGGGCGTCGTCCAGCGCTTCGACGAGGCCGTGGAGCTGCTGCGGGAACTCGGCGCCGAGGTCGTCGAGGTGTCCTGCCCCACGTTCGACAAGGCGCTCGCCGCGTACTACCTGATCGCCCCGTCCGAGTGCTCCTCGAACCTCGCCCGCTACGACGGCCTGCGCTACGGCCTGCGCACCGGCGACGACGGCGCGCACTCCGCCGAGGCGGTCACCTCGCTCACCCGCGCGGCGGGCTTCGGCCCGGAGGTCAAGCGCCGCATCATGCTCGGCACGTACGCGCTCAGCTCCGGCTACTACGACGCGTACTACGGCTCCGCACAGAAGGTCCGCACCCTCATCACCCGCGACTTCGAGCGCGCCTACGAGCAGGTCGACGTGCTCGTCTCGCCGACCACCCCGACGACCGCGTTCCCCCTCGGCGAGCGGGTCGACGACCCCATGGCGATGTACCTCGCCGACCTGTGCACCATCCCGTCCAACCTGGCCGGCAACGCCGCCATGTCGCTGCCCTGCGGCCTCGCGCCGGAGGACGGGCTCCCGGTGGGGCTGCAGATCATCGCCCCCGCCATGGCCGACGACCGGCTCTACAGGGTCGGTGCCGCGGTCGAGGCCGCGTTCACCGCCCGGTGGGGCCACCCCCTGCTGGAGGAGGCACCCGCCCTATGAGCAAGTTCGCCAAGGCCAAGGACTTCAAGAAGTCCAAGGCCGGTCTGTACATGTCCCTCGCGTCCACGCTCTTCGGCGCGGTCGGTATCGCCAAGCAGATGAAACAGGCGCGCTTCGACGAGGACCGGCTGCGCCAGCTCGACGCCGCGGTGTCCGCCGCCGCCATGGCCACCGGCGTCGCCCTGCTGCTGCGCGAGCTGCGCCGGAAGAACGACGACGACATCCTCGCCGGCTGAGCGGGCCGCGCCGGGGTCGAGAGGCTGGAAGAGAGCTGTGACTGTCACGTACGAGGACGCCCTCGCGACGTACGAGCCGGTGCTGGGCCTGGAGGTCCACGTCGAGCTCGGCACCGCGACCAAGATGTTCTGCGGCTGCGCCACCACGCTGGGCGCCGGCCCCAACACCCAGACCTGCCCCGTCTGCCTCGGCCTGCCCGGCGCGCTGCCGGTGGTCAACGAGACGGGCGTGGAGTCGGCGGTCCGGATCGGGCTGGCGCTGAACTGCGAGATCGCCGAGTGGTGCCGCTTCGCCCGGAAGAACTACTTCTATCCGGACATGCCGAAGAACTTCCAGACCTCGCAGTACGACGAGCCCATCGCCTACGACGGCCACCTCGACGTCGAGGTCGACGGCGAGGTCTTCCGGGTGGAGATCGAGCGCGCCCACATGGAGGAGGACACCGGCAAGTCCACCCACGTGGGCGGCGCCACCGGCCGGATCCACGGCGCCTCCCACTCGCTGCTGGACTACAACCGGGCCGGCATCCCGCTGATCGAGATCGTCACCAAGCCGATCACCGGCGCCGGCGCCCGGGCGCCCGAGGTCGCCAAGGCGTACGTGGCCGAGCTGCGGGAGCTGATCAAGGCCCTCGGCGTGTCCGAGGCCCGGATGGAGCAGGGCCAGCTGCGCTGCGACGTGAACCTGTCGCTGATGCCGGCCGGCGCCACCGCCTTCGGCACCCGCAGCGAGACGAAGAACGTCAACTCGCTGCGCAGCGTCGAGCGCGCCGTGCGCTCCGAGGTCGTCCGGCACGCCGAAGTCCTCGACGGCGGCGGCCGGGTCGTCCAGGAGACCCGGCACTTCCACGAGGACACCGGCACCACCACCTCGGGCCGTACGAAGGAGGAGGCGGAGGACTACCGCTACTTCCCCGAGCCCGACCTGGTGCCCGTGGCGCCGTCCCGCGAGTGGGTGGAAAAGCTGCGCGCCGGGCTGCCGGAGCTGCCGCGGCTGCGCCGCAACCGGCTGCGCGAGGAGTGGGGCGTCTCCGCGCACGACATGCAGTCGATCCTCAACGCCGGCGCGATCGGCCCGATCGTCGCCACCATGGACGCGGGCGCGGACGCCGCGGCGGCGCGCAAGTGGTGGATGGGCGAGCTGGCGCGGCGGGCCAACGAGGACGGCGTGGAGCTGGCCGCGCTGGCCATCACGCCCGAGCAGGTCGCCCGGGTGGCGGCGCTGGTCGGGGAGGGCAAGCTGAACGACAAGCTGGCCCGCCAGGTCATCGCCGCCGTCCTCGCCGGCGAGGGCGGCCCCGACGAGGTGGTCGAGAAGCGCGGCCTGGCCATCGTCAAGGACGAGGGCGCGCTCGGCGCGGCGGTCGACGAGGCCATCGCGGCCAACCCGGGCGTCGCGGACAAGATCCGGGGCGGCAAGACGGCGGCGGCCGGGGCGCTGGTCGGCGCGGTCATGAAGGCCACCCGGGGCCAGGCGGACGCCGCCCGGGCGCGTGAGCTGATCATGGAGAAGCTGGGCGTAGCGGACTGAACATGTGAAAAAAGCCACTGATCGGACAAACGATCTCCCGCACCTGTAACAGTGGCAGCGCTGGTGCAGGAGTCTTTGAGGGCCGAACTCCCTGAAAGATCACGAATATCTCAGGGAGCCGCCCGTGTCCGGTCTCGCCCGGTGGTGTCTGCGCCGCCGACTGGTCGTCATGCTGCTCTGGCTCGCCGTCTTCGCCGGCACCGCCGTCGCGGCGGCCGTGCTGGGGCCGGCGTACTCGAACGACTACGACGTCCCCGGCACCGAGTCCGGGCGGGCGCAGGCGCTCCTGGCCGAGGGGTTCCCCGGCCTCGACGGCGCCGCGGACACCGTCGTCTGGCACGACGACGACGGGGTGCGCGACGCGCCGGCGCGGGAGCGGGTGGACGCGGCGCTGGCCCGGGTCGCAGGGCTGCCGGGGGTCGCGGACGTGGCCGGGCCGTACGGCTCGTACGATGCCGGCGCCCCCGCTGCCGCCGGCCGCGCCGCGGAAGGCGGCGGCGAGGGCGGCGCCGTCAGCGCCGACGGGCGTACGGCGTACGCCACCGTCACGTACCACGCCGGCGTCGACGACCTCGCGCCGGCCGACGTCCGCGGCGTCGTCGACGCCGCCGGGGCGGCGGCCGGCGACGGCCTGGAGGTCGCCGTCGGCGGTCCCGGGGCGGGGCTGACGCAGGCGCCGTCCGTGCACTACGGCGAGGCCGTCGGGGTGGCCGTCGCGGCCGTCGTGCTCTTCGTCGCCTTCGGCTCGCTCGCGGCGATGGCGCTGCCGATCGCGACCGCGCTGGTCGGCGTCGGCACCGCGTACTGGTGCGTCACCCTCCTCGGCCACGCCATGTCCCTCGCCGACTTCGCGCCGATGCTCGGCATGCTCATCGGGCTCGGCGTCGGCATCGACTACGCCCTGTTCATCGTCACCCGGCACCGCCGCGGTCTGCGCGAGGGGCTGCCGGTCGGCGAGGCCGCGGAGCGCGCCGTGGCCACGGCCGGGCGGGCCGTGGTCTTCGCCGGCGTCACCGTGTGCATCGCGCTGCTCGGCATGCTCGTACTGCGGCTGGACTTCCTCGGCGGCGTGGCCGTCGCCGCCTCGCTGACCGTCGTCCTCACCGTCGCCGCCTCCCTCACGCTGCTGCCCGCGCTGCTCGGCGCCATCGGCATGAAGGCGCTCAGCCGCCGCGAGCGCCGCGCGCTCGTCGAGAACGGCCCGCGGCCCGAGGTGCCGCGCGGGCTGGCCGCCCGCTGGGCGGCCGTGGTCCAGCGCCGGCCGCGGCTGCTGGGCGGGCTCGCGCTGGTGCTGATGGGCGTGCTCGCGCTGCCCGTCGCCGCGCTCCACCTGGGCACCTCCGACCAGGGCAACCACCCCGCGAGCGCCACCACCCGGCAGGCGTACGACCTGCTGGCCGACGGCTTCGGGCCGGGCAGCAACGGCCCGCTCACGCTCGTCGCCGGGCTCGACGGCGCGGCCGACCGGGTGGCCTTCGACGCGCTGCCCGGGAAGCTGCGCGGCACCCCGGGCGTCGCCGACGCCTCCGCCGCGGTCTACGGGCGGGGCGGCACCGGAATGATCACCGTCACCCCCACGACCGCGCCGCAGGACGCGGCGACGTCCCGGCTGGTGGACCGGCTGCGCACGGACGTGCTGCCGGACGCCGTCGACGGCACGTCGGTGCAGGTGCGGGTGGGCGGGCTCACGGCCGCCCACGACGACTTCGCCGAGGTGATCGTCGGCAAGCTGCCGCTCTTCGGCGGGGTGGTGATCGCGCTGGGCTGCGCGCTGCTGCTGGTGGCGTTCCGCAGCGTCGGCGTACCGCTGAAGGCCGCGCTGATGAACGTGCTGTCCGTGGCCTCGTCCTTCGGGGTGGTGGTCGCGGTCTTCCAGTGGGGCTGGGGCAGCGGGCCGCTCGGGCTGGGGGCGGCGGGGCCGATCGAGCCGTTCCTGCCGGTGATCATGATCTCGGTGCTCTTCGGGCTCTCGATGGACTACCAGGTCTTCCTGGTCAGCCGGATGTACGAGGAGTGGCGGGCCACCCGCGACAACCGGCGCGCGGTGCGGGTCGGGCTCGCCGAGACCGGCCGGGTGATCAACTGTGCGGCGCTCATCATGATCGCGGTCTTCTCGTCGTTCGCGCTGGGCGGGGACCGGATCATCGCGATGTTCGGGGTGGCGCTGGCCACGGCGGTGGCGCTGGACGCCTTCGTGCTCCGTACGCTGCTGGTGCCGGCGCTGATGCACCTGCTGGGCCGGGCCAACTGGTGGCTGCCGGGCTGGCTGGAGCGGCGGCTGCCGCGCATCGGCGTCGAGGGGCCCGGGGAGCCGGCGGCGGCCGAGCACATCGGGCTGCCGCGGGAGCCGGCCGTCCGCTGACGGGGGCCGGGGAGAAAACCGATTCCACGCTGTCAGTGCCGCGTGCCATGCTCGACAGTGTGCAGAGCCGATCCATCAGCCCGGTGTTCGCAGGCCGCCACGACGAACTGAAGACCCTCGACGGGGCGCTCGCGCGCGCCGCCCTCGGCGAGCCGCAGGTGCTGCTCGTGGGCGGCGAGGCGGGCGTCGGCAAGAGCCGGCTGCTGGACGAGTTCCTGGAGGCCGCCCAGGGCGCCGGCGCGGTCAGCGCGGTCGGCGGCTGCCTGGAGCTGGGCGCCGACGGCCTGCCGTTCGCGCCGTTCGCCACCGCGCTGCGCATGCTGCACCGCAGGCTCGGCGCCGAGCTGACGGAGCTGGCCGCCGGCCAGGAGCCGGTGCTCGCCCGGCTGCTGCCGGACCTCGGCCCGGTCGCGGAGGAGCCGCCCGGCCAGGACAGCCGGGCCCGCCTCTTCGAGCTGACCGTCGGCCTGCTGGAGCGGCTGGCCGCGGAGCGGACGGTGGTGCTGGCCCTGGAGGACCTGCACTGGGCGGACCGCTCCACCCGCGAGCTGCTGGGCTATCTCGTACGGTCCGTACAGGGCGCCCGGCTCGTGGTCCTCATGACGTACCGCTCGGACGACGTCCACCGCCGCCACCCGCTGCGCCCCTTCCTCGCCGAGCTGGACCGGCTGCGCTCGGTGCAGCGGCTGGAGCTGGCCCGGCTCAGCGAGGACGAGGTGCGCAGCCAGCTCGCCGGCATCCGCGGCGTGCCCGAGCCCGAGCGCGAGCTGACCGCCGAGGTGTACGCGCGCAGCGAGGGCATCCCGTTCTTCGTCGAGGAGCTGGCCCTCAGCGACGACGCCGGCCGGCTCAGCGACTCCCTGCGCGACCTGCTGCTCGTCCGGGTCGAGGCGCTGCCCGAGGGCGCCCAGCGCGTCGTGCGCCTCGCCGCGCGGAACGCGCGCGTGCCGCACGCCCTGCTCGCCGTCGTCTCCGGCCTCGCCGAGGACGAGCTGATCGAGGGCCTGCGCGCCGCCGTCGGGGCGAACGTGCTGGTGCCCGACGAGGAGGGCGAGGCGTACCGCTTCCGGCACGCCCTGCTCCGCGAGGCCGTCCTCGACGACCTGCTGCCCGGCGAGCGGACCCGGCTCAGCCGGCGGTACGCGGAGGCGCTGGAGGCCGACCCCGCCCTGGTCGCGGCGGAGGAGCGGACGACCCGGCTCGCGAGCTACTGGTACTACGCCCGGGACCCCGCCAAGGCCCTGCCCGCCGTGCTCGACGCGGTCGTGGAGACCCGCGCCCGGCACGCCTACGCCGAGCAGCTGAAGCTGCTGGAGCGGGCGCTGGAGCTGTGGGACGAGGTGCCGGCGGCCCAGCGCCGGGAGCTGCCGCTGCCCGGCGGGATGGAGTCGTATCCGCCGTGCGGCTGCGGGGACCGGCCGGAGGAGACCGAGCTGCACCTGGTCGACCTGCTGGCGCACGCCGCCTTCGCGGCCCGGCTGGACGGCCAGTGGGAGCCGGCGCTGAAGTTCGTGAAGAAGGCCCTCGTGGTCGTCGACGAGACCCGGGCCCCGCTGCGCGCCGCCTGGTTCTGGCTGGAGCGCTCCAAGCTCACCGCCCTCGCCGGCCGCGGCGACGGCCGCGCGGAGCTGACCCGGGCGCACGAGCTGGTGCACGACCTGCCGGCGTCGGCCACCCACGCCGACGTCCTGGCGCACGTCGCGATGTGGGAGCTGCTGCACGCCTCCGGCCAGGGCAGCATGGCGCTCGCCGAGCGGGCCGTGGAGCTGGCCCGGCAGGCCGGCGCGGAGGACGTCGAGCTGGGCGCCCGGATCACGCTGAGCACGCTGCGCTCGGCCACGAGCGACTCCGCCGCCTGGATCGCCGAGCTGTACGAGATCCGCGACCTGGCCGCGGAGCGCGGGGCGTACCGCCAGCTGAGCCGCGCGTGCATCAACCTCTGCGACGCGCTGGAGAAGGCCGGCCGGTCCGCGGAGGCGGTCGAGGCCGGTCTCGCCGGCATGGCGGACATGCACCGCCGCGGGCTGTACGACTCCGCCGCCTTCGCCGCGCTCAACGTCGTGGAGTCGCTGACCTCGCTCGGCGAGTGGGACCGGGCCGAGCAGCTGCGCCAGGAGTGGATGCGGTTCGCGGTCGGCTCCCGCAGCACGGCCTCCGTCGCGCTGCGCCGGGCCGAGCTGGCGCTGCTGCGCGGGGAGTTCGGGCTGGTGCCGGAGCTGATCGCCGCGGCCCGCCGCTACCGGGGCCGCAACGACGGCGAGCCGCAGTACGAACTGCCCTTCGCCGCCGTGGAGATGAGCGCGCTGCGGACGCTGGGCCGGGTGCCGGAGGCGCTCGACGTGCTGGAGCGCCCGCTCGCCCCGCTGGTGGGGCCCGGCCAGGAGACCTACGTCTGGCAGCTGCTGTGCGCGGGCGCGCGGCTGACGGCGGACGTCGCCGGGGAGCCGGGCGCGCCGGAGGAGCGGCGCGCGGCGATCGTGGCGCGGCTGGCGGAGGTGGCGGCCACGCTGCCGGCGTCCGGCCCGCTGTGGACGCCGCTGTCCCGCCTCTTCGCCGCCGAGCTGACCCGCTCCCGCGGCACGTCCGACCCCGGCGCGTGGGCGGCGGCCGCGGCGGCCTACGAGCCGCTGGGCCACCCGCACACGCTGGCGCACATCGCGCACCGCCGCGCGGAGGCGCTGCTGCTGGACGGGGCCCGCGACGAGGCCGCCCCGCTGCTCGCCGAGGCCCACGCGACGGCGGTCCGCCTGGGCGCGGTCCCGCTCCGCGAGGCCGTGGAGCAACTCGCCGGGCGGGCCCGCATCCCCCTCGGCCCGGCCCGCCGGCCGCCCGCCGACCCGGTGGCGGCGCTGGGCCTGACGGCCCGGGAGACGGACGTGCTGCGGCTGGTGGCGGCCGGCCGCAGCAACCGCGAGATAGCGGAGGTCCTGTTCATCGCGCCGAAGACCGCGAGCGTGCACGTGTCGAACCTGATGGCGAAGCTCGGGGTGTCGAGCCGCGGCGAAGCGGCGGCGGTGGCGCACCGGTTGCGGCTGTTCGAGGACTGACCCCGCGGGAGCGCGGCGGCACCGGGGCTCCCGGACGCCCGATCACCCGGTCGCCGGGAGGTCCGGTGCGGACGCCCGTGCGGTGGGCTGCCGGGACGGCGCGGCGTACGCGGCCCCGGGTGCCGACCCGGGCGTACGCCCCGGCGCGGGGCGCCCGCCGGGCACGTACGGGCCCGCCTCAGGCGCTTTCGAAGAGCCGCAGCCGGTGGGCGACCGCCGCCGCCTCGCCCCGGCTCGACACCCCCAGCTTGGCCATCAGGTTCGACACGTGCACGCTTGCCGTCTTCGGCGCGATGCTGCGTCTTCCCGGGGGGACACCCCCGGACCCCCGGGCTCCTCGGCGATCTGCCGGTTGGTGCGCCCCGCCGCCACCTGCCGCAGCACGTCAGGGCCGCACTCCCCGGGGGCCCGCGCCCTCCGCCTTACCCGCCCTCGAAGAGCCGCAGCCGGTGCGCCACCGCCGCCGCCTCACCCCGCGCCCCCACCCCCAGCTTCGCCAGGATGTTCGACACGTGCACGCTCGCCGTCTTCGGCGCGATGAACAGCTCCTCGGCGATCTGCCGGTTGGTGCGCCCCGCCGCCACCAGCCGCAGCACGTCCGTCTCCCGGGCCGTCAGCCCCAGCGACTCCACCGGGTCCGCGGGCGGCGCCGCCGCCCCGGCCGCGGCCGCGGCCTCGCCGGGTCCGGGGAGCGGGATCCTGGCGCGCGCCGCCAGCCGCGCCACGCCGTCGCGCAGCGGCACGGCGCCCAGCGCGTCCGCCACCGCGTGCGCCTGCGCGAGCAGCTCCGCCGCCCGCTCCCGTACGGACGCCCCCGCACCGCCGGCGAGCAGCGCCTCCGCCCACCGGTACCGCACCCAGGCCAGCTCGTGCGGCCGCTCCAGCGGCTCCAGCGCCGACGCCGCCGCCTCCCACGGCGCCGGGTCCGACCCGCCGCGCGCCCGGGCCAGCTCCGCGGCGAAGTACCGCTGCCACGCCGCCCACACCGGCGTCGGCGTGTCCACCCGCCCCGCCGCCCGCTCCAGCCGGTCCAGCAGCTCCGCGCGCCCCTCGGCCGCCCCCGGCAGCCCGCGCACGTCGCCCTCCGCCGCCGCGGCCGAGACCAGCAGCTGCCACAGGTACGACTCGTGCCCCAGCTCCGGCAGCTCCGCCAGCCCCTCCGCGAGCACCGCCCGCGCCTGCCCGTACCGCCCGCGCTCCATCAGGATCCGCGCCTCGATCTGCACCATCCGGAAGCTGCCCTGCGGCTCCGTGACGCTCGCGCCGCCCTCCTCGCGCGCCACCGCGAGCAGTTCCCCGGCCCGGTCCAGGTCGCCGCGGAACAGCGCCAGCCAGGCGGCGGCCAGCGCGGCGAACGCGCGGGTACGGGCCTGCGCCCCGTACGACCGCAGCCCGGCCAGCTCGCGCTCGGCGGCGTCCCACTCGCCGACGGACATCATCGCGTCGACCATGTTGCACCCGATGAAGGCGACCGAGTCGCGGAGTCCCTGCCGCCGGGCCGCCGCGAGGCCCGTCCGCGCCGCCTCGATGGCCGCGCGGGACCGGCCGGTCATCTCCAGCACGGACGCCAGGTTGTTGTGCGCCCGGCCGATCACGGTCGGGGCGCCGCAGCGGTCGGCGGCGTCGCGCAGCTCGTACAGCTCGGCGATGCCGCGGTCGACGTCGGCCGCGTGGGTGCGGAGCGTGGCCAGCGTGATCCGCGCGTGCAGCTCCACCTCCGTCGCGCCGACCAGCCGGGCCTGCTCCACCGCGCTCTCCGCCAGCGGGATGCTCTCCGGGTCCGGGCTGTGCAGCATCTTCCACAGCGCGGCGGTCGCCAGCACGTCCGCCTTCACCGGCGACGGCGGCCGCCCCGCGACCAGCTCCTGCGCCCGGCCCAGCTCCGTCCAGCCGTCGCCGCCGCCGCTGCTCACGACCTGCCACTGCCGCTCCAGCCAGAACCACGCCGCCCGCTCCGGCTCCGCCGCCTCGTCCAGCAGCTCCAGCGCCCGGCGGGTCAGCGCCCGCGCCTGCTCGTGCGCGTCGTCCAGCCGGGCCGCGACCACGGCCTCGGCGAGCAGATCAAGAAAGTGCAGGTGGGGGCGGTCGGCGCAGCCGCACAGCGGATACGACTCGGCGTAGCGCGCGGCCGGCAGCTCGCGCGGCTGCTCCTCCGGCACCTCGTCCCACAGCTCGATGGCCCGCCGCAGCAGCGCCAGCTGCTCGGCGAAGGCGTGCCGCGTGCCCGCCTCCGCGGCCGCCCGGAGCGCGGCGGGCAGCGCCCGGGCGGCGTCCCGGGCGTGGTACCAGTGGCTGGCGAGCCGGGCGGCGTGCTCCTCCGGGCGGACCAGCGCGGGGTCGGCCGCCAGCGCCTCGGCGTAGCGGCGGTGGAGCCGGGAGCGCTCGCCGGGCAGCAGGTCGTCGCCGGTGGCCTCGCGCAGCAGGGCGTGCCGGAAGCGGTAGCTGTCGGCGCCCGGCCCCTCCGCGGCGGGCATCAGGATGCCGGCGTCGACCGCCGGCCGCAGCGCCTCGATCAGCTCCTCCTCGCCCTGCCCCGACACGGCGAGCAGCAGCCCGAACTCCACGGTCGAGCCGGCCTCCGCGGCGGTCCGCAGCACCCGCTGCGTCGCCTCCGGCAGCGTCTCGACCCGTACGAGCAGCAGGTCGCGCAGCGAGTCCGACAGCGCGTCCGGCGAGCCGCCGCAGTCCAGCAGGGCCGTCAGCTCCTCGACGAAGAACGGGTTGCCGTCCGAACGCTGGAAGATCGTGTCCACCAGGTGCGGCAGCGGGCCGGCCCCCTGGATCGCGGTGATCTGGCCGATCACCTCCTGCCGGGTGAAGCGCGCCAGCTCCACCCGCTGCACCGTGCGCAGCCGCTCCAGCTCGGCGAGGAAGGGGCGCAGCGGGTGGCGGCGGTGGATGTCGTCCGAGCGGTACGAGCCCAGCAGCACGACGCGGGCGCCCTGCACGGACCGGATCAGATAGCCGAGCAGCTCGCGGGTGGAGCGGTCGGACCAGTGCAGGTCCTCCAGCGCCAGCACCACCGTCCGCTCCGCGGCCAGCCGCTCCAGCAGCCGGGCGGCGTGCTCGAAGAGCCGGGCCTTGGCGCCGGCGTCGTGCCGGTCGCCCGGCTCGTCCACGCCGCCGGGCCCGGCCAGCTCGGGCAGCAGCCGGGCCAGCTCGGCCTCGCCCCCGCGGGCGGCCCGCGCCAGCTCGTCGCCGAGCGCGCGGTGCAGCGCGCGCAGCGCGGTGGCGAACGGCGCGAACGGCAGCCCCTCGGCGCCCAGCTCCAGACAGCCGCCGACCGCGACCACGGCGCCGGCCCGCTCGGCGCGGGCGGCGAACTCCTCCAGCAGCCGGGTCTTGCCCACCCCGGCCTCGCCGCCGACCAGCACCGCCTGCGGCACGCCGGCACCGGCCCGGTCCAGCGCGGCGCCGAGGGCGCGCAGCTCGTCGGCCCGGCCGACGAGCACGGGGCTCACGCAGGTGATCGTCACAGGTGAGAGCATCGCACAGGGGTACGGCGGGAGGGCAGCCCTCCGCGGCGCGCGGCCGGGGGCGTCGGGAGCGGGTGCGGACGACGAGAGCGCCCGACCCGCGCTGCGCGGGTGGGCGCTCTCCGGTTCCGGCCCCCGGGGGGCCGGCGTTCGGTCGGGGCGGCGGCCGCTCAGTACGGCAGCGGCCGGCCGCCCGGTGTCCGCAGGTCCAGGGGCGGGGTCTCGCGATCCCGCGGCCTGGCCCGCACTCTGATCCGTCGCACGGCCCGTCACCTCACGCGGCCTTGACCCAGCGGGACAGCACGCGCGCCCGGCGGGCCTCGCGGCGCTGCTCCCGGCGGGCGGTGGCCGCCTCGCGGGCGAGCCGGTACGCGGCCGCCTCGCGGCGCAGGTCGGCGGAGCGGGTCTCGTGCATCTGGTACGCGAACATCTTGTTCTCCCCGGTGTTTCGGCTGCTCTCCTGCTTTCGTGACTCCAGCTTCGCGGCCCAGGGGGGTCCGCCACATCGGGAGACTTCCGCATCTCCGGCCGCCCGCCGCCTTACCCGGGGCCCCTACGCGCCTGTACGCGTCTAAGGCCCCCGGGGCGGGGGCCTTAGACGTGCCTGCGAACCGCGCGGGTGTACTTAGGCGTCCTCGAAGAGGTGCAGGCGGTGGGCCGTCGCGGCTGCTTCGCCGCGGCCGGAGACGCCCAGTTTGGCCATCAGGTTGGACACGTGCACGCTCGCCGTCTTCGGCGAGATGAACAGCTCCTCGGCGATCTGCCGGTTGCTCCGGCCCGCCGTCACCAGCTTCAGCACCTCCTGCTCCCGCGACGTCAGCCCCAGCGCCCGGACCGGGTCCGCCGGTGCCGGGCCCGGGCCGCCCAGCGGCACGCGGGCGCGGGAGGCGAGGGCGGTGACCGCCGTGCGGAGGGGGACGGCGCCGAGGGCGGCGGCCGTCGCGTGGGCATCGGCGAGCAGGCCCGCCGCGCGGTCGCGGTCGCCGCAGGTCAGCAGGGCCTCCGCCCAGCGGTGCCGGACGCGGGCCAGTTCGTACGGCCGGTCCAGCGGCTCGAACGCGGCCGCCGCCGCGGCCCACGGCAGCGGGTCGGGGTCGCCGCCGGCGCGGGCCAGCTGCGCGTCGAGGAACAGCGCGTGCGCCGCCCACACCGGCGCCGAGCGGGACAGCTCCGCCGCCGCGCCGCGGATCCGCGCCAGCGCCGCCGCGCCGCCGCGGGCGAACGCCGGCGTCCGCCGCCCGTCGCCCTCGGCCTCCGCCGCCACCTGAAGCAGCAGCCACGCGTACCGGTGCACGCCCGGTGCCAGCCCGGCGTCGATCGTGCGGGCGGCCTCCTCGCGGGCGCCCGTCAGGTCGCCGCGCGCCGCCGCGACCCCGGCCGTCAGCGTGCTCAGCGGGATCGCCATCTGCGGCTGCGTCCGCTGCGGTCCGAGCCGGTCCCGCGCCGTGGCCAGCAGCGCCTCCGCGCGCGTGACGTCGCCGCGGAACAGCGCCAGCCGGGCCCGGGCCTGCATCAGGTTGCCGTACGTGAGGGCCACGACCGCGTCCCGCTCCGCCAGGTCGGCGATGCGCTCCGCCTCGTCCCAGCGGCCCATCGCCACCAGGGAGTCCATCTGGTTGCCGAGCGAGAACGCCACCTTGTCGCGCCGCCCCCGGCTCGCCGCCGCCCGCGCCGCGTCCGCCGCGACCTCCGCCGCCTCCGCCGAGCGGCCCAGGTTCTCCAGGGCCGCGGACAGGTTCAGCTCCGCCCGGGCCGCCGCCGTGTAGTCGCCGCCGCGCCGGGCCCGGTCGCGGGTCTCGCGCAGCACGTCGAGCCCGCGCTGCTCCTGGCCGGAGTCCTCCAGGTGGACCCCGTAGGCGACGCGGGCGTTCAGCTCCAGGTTCTCCGCGCCGGCCGCGGCGGCGGTACGTACCGCCAGCTCGGCCGCCGCCAGGCCCTCGGGGCGGCCCGGGCGGTGCAGCATCTCCCAGGCGGCGGCGCAGGCCAGCACCAGCGCCGGCACCCGCGACGGCGGCAGGCCGGACACCAGCCGCAGCGCGTGGTCGAGTTCGGCGCGGCCGTCGCCGCGTGCGAGGTCCTCCACCAGCCAGTGCCGCTGCACCCACAGCCAGGCCGCGCGCAGCGGCTCGGCGGTCTCGTCGACGGCCTCCAGCGCGCGCCGGGTCAGCGCGAGGGCCCGTTCCCGCTCGTCCGCGAGCCGGGCGGCGACGATCGTCTCGGCGAGCAGGTCCAGCTCGGTGAGCGGGGCGTCCCCGGGGCCCGCGACGTAGCCGGTCTCGTAGTCCTCGATGCGGTCGGCGGGCCGCAGGCCGGCGCGGACCTCGGGCGGCACGTCGTCCCACAGTTCCATCGCCCGCTTCAGCAGCTCGTACTGCTCCGCGAACGCGTGCCGGCAGCGCGCCTCCACGGCCGCCGCCAGCACCGCGGGCAGCGCCCGCGCCCGGTCCCGGCCGTGGTGCCAGTGCCGGGCGATGCGGGTGAGCCGCTGCTCGGCCCGGACGAGCGCCGGGTCGGCCTGGAGCACCTCGGCGTAGCGGCGGTTGAGCCGGGAGCGCTCGCCGGGCAGCAGGTCGTCGCGGACCGCCTCGCGCAGCAGGGCGTGCCGGAAGCGGTACGACTCGCCGTCCTCGTCGGGGACGAGCACGTTGCCGGAGACGGCCGCGCGCAGCGACTCCTCCAGGGCGTCCTCGCCGGCGCCGGTGACCGTGGCGAGCAGCGCGTGCTCGGCGTGGCCGCCGGCCTCGGCGGCGACCCGCACCACCCGCTGCGTGGGCTCGGGCAGCCGCTCGACGCGGACGAGCAGCAGGTCGCGCAGGGACTGGCTGATGCTGCAGTCGGGGTTGGCCGACAGCTCCTCGACGAAGAACGGGTTGCCCTCGCTGCGCCGGAAGATGTCGTCGGCGTGCGCGGGGGCCGGTGCGACGCCGTGGATGCCGGTGAGCTGGGCGGCGACCTCGCCGCGGCTGAGGGGGGCCAGCTCGACGCGGCGCACGGAGCGCAGCCGGTCCAGCTCGGCGAGGAAGGGGCGCAGGGGGTGGCGGCGGTGGATGTCGTCGGAGCGGTACGTGGCCAGCAGCACGAGCCGGGTGGCCTGGAGGGTGCGGAAGAGGTAGGAGAGCAGCTCGCGGGTGGAGCGGTCGGACCAGTGCAGGTCCTCCAGGGCGAGCACGACGGCGCGGTCGGCGGCCAGCCGCTCCAGGCCCTGCGCGGTCAGCTCGAAGAGCCGGGTGCGCCCGTCGCGCTCGTGCGGCGGGGCGCCGTCGGGGGGCGCGTACGAGGCGTCGGGCAGCAGCCGCGACAGCTCGTCCTCGCGGCCGGCGACGGCGGCGGAGAGGGCGTCGTCGCCCAGCTCCCGCTTCAGCGCCCGCAGGGCGGTGGTGAACGGGGCGAACGGCAGCCCGTCCGCGCCCAGCTCCACGCAGCCGCCGGCCGCGGTCACCGCGCCCGCCGCGCGGGCGGCGGCGAGGAACTCCTCGACCAGCCGGGTCTTGCCGACCCCGGCCTCGCCGGCCACCACCAGCGCCTGCGGCTCTCCCGCGCGGGCGCGGGCCAGCGCGGTGTCGAGTGTCTTCAGTTCTTCCGTGCGGCCTGCGAGGACGGGGCTGAGGCGGACGGCTTCCACGCCGCCGAGGATGTCATGCGCCTCCGCCCCGGCGACAGGTGCGGGCGGGGCCGTCATCGTCAGGCGGCCTTCACCCAGTTCCCGCGGCGGGTGGCGGCGCCGCCCTCGTCGGCGTCGCCGCGCCGGCGCGCCCGGCGGGCGGCGGTGGCGGCGCGGGCGGTCCGGTACTCGGCGGCGCTGCGGCGCAGCTCGGCGGAGCGGGCCCGGTGGATCTCGTGGTCGTACATCGTCGGCTCCCCTGCGGGTCGTGTGGGTCGTGCGGGTCGGCTTTCGTGCCGTGTTCTCCCGGTGCCTCAAGACTCGTCCCCCAGGGGGGTGCGGCACATCGGGCGACTTCCCCATCTCCGGGTACGAGGTGCCTTAGACGCCCGCCGCGGCCGGGCCGCGGCGCCTAAGGCCCCCGCATTCCCCCCGGGCCGTGCGGGCGCGTGACGTGCGATGCTCGGTCCCGTGGAGTCCCTGGAACCCCCGGAGCCGTCCGGCGCCCCCGGCAGCCGCCCCGGCGCGCGGGTCTTCGTCGGCCGCGCCGCGGAGCTGGGCGCGCTGACGGAGGCGTACGAGCGGGCCGCGGCCGGCGAGCCGGGCGCCGTGCTCGTCGGCGGCGAGGCGGGCGTCGGCAAGTCCCGGCTGGTCGAGGAGTTCCTGGCGGGCGCCGAGGCCGCCGGGGCGGTGACCGCCGTCGGCAACTGCATCGAGTCCGGCGCCGACGGCCTGCCCTTCGCGCCCTTCTCCACCGCGCTGCGCGCCCTGCGCCGCCGCCTCGGCGACCGGCTGGACGACGCCGTCGGCGGGCAGCAGGGCGAGCTGGCCCGGCTGCTGCCCGAGCTGGGGCCCATCCCCGACCTGCCGGCCGCCGCGCAGGGCGAGACCGCGCGGGCCCGGCTGTACGAGCTGGCCGCCCGGATGCTGGAGAAGCTGGCCGCCGACCAGGTGCTCGTGCTGGTCGTCGAGGACCTGCACTGGGCCGACCACTCCACCCGCGAGCTCCTCGGCTACCTGCTGCGCTCCGTCCAGGCCGCCCGGCTGCTGATCGTCGCCACCTACCGCTCCGACGACCTGCACCGCCGCCACCCGCTGCGCCCCTCCCTCGCCGAGCTGGACCGGCTGCGCGGCGTCCGCCGCTTCGAGCTGGCCCGCTTCAGCCGCGACGAGGTACGCAGCCAGCTCGCCGGGCTGCGCGGCGGGCCGCCGCCGGAGGAGCTGGTGGCCCAGGTGTACGGGCGCTCGGACGGCAACGCCTTCTTCGTCGAGGAGCTGGCCGCCGGCCTCGGCGGCGGGCCCGGCGCCCGGCCGCCCGGCGGGCTCGGCGAGTCGCTGCGCGACCTGCTGCTCGTACGGACCGAGGCGCTGCCCGCCCCCGCCCGCCGGGTCGTCGCGCTGGCCGCGGTCGGCGGCGACCGCGTCGAGGACGCGCTGCTCGCCGCCGTCTCCGGGCTGGGCGAGGACGAACTGTTCGACGCGCTGCGCACCGCCATCGGCGCCGGCGTGCTGCTGCCCGCCGACGAGCGGGCGGACGCGTACCGCTTCCGGCACGCCCTCATGCGCGAGGCCGTCTCCGACGACCTGCTGCCCGGCGAACGCGCCCGCCTCAGCCGCCGCTTCGCCGAGGCGCTGGAGGCCGCCCCCGGCCTCGTACGGGCCGACGAGCGCCCCGCGCGGCTGGCCGGCTACTGGTACCAGAGCGGCGACGCCGCCCGCGCCCTGCCCGCCGTGCTGGCCGCCGCCGCCGACGCCCGCGCCCGGCACGCCTTCGCCGACCAGCTCGGGCTCCTGGAGCGGGCGGTGGCGCTGTGGGACGAGGCGCCGCCCGAGTCCTGTACCGTGCCGCGCTCCGGCGGCGCCTACCCGCCGGCCGACGCGCCCGAGTTCGCCGACCTGCTGGCCGAGACGGTGTTCGCGGCCCGGCTGGCGTCCGCGTTCGGCCGGGCCCTCACGCTCGCGGACCGGGCGCTGCGGCTGCTCGGCCCCGGCGCGCCGCTGCGCGCCGCGTGGTTCCGCGTCGAGCGCGCCCGCTGCGTGCAGGGCCTCGGCCGCGGCGACGGCCGGGCGGAGCTGGCGCGGGCGCAGGAGCTGGTCCGCGGTCTGCCGCCGTCGCCGGTGCACGCGCAGGTGCTCGCCGAGGTCGCCAACTGGGAGGCGGTGCACACCCCGGGCGGCGACGCCATCGAGGCGGCGGAGCGCGCCGTGCAGCTGGCCCGGCTGGTCGGCGCCGACGAGACCGAGCTGACCGTGCGCATCCCGCGCGCCTGGATGATGGTCGACTCCGGCGACGTCGAGGGCGGCATCGCGGAGCTCTACGCGGTACGGGACCGGGCGGTGGCCGACGGGCTGGTGGTGGCCGCGGCCCGGGCGTACGCGAACCTGCCCTCGGCCCTCGAAGGCGTCGGCAGGTCGGCGGAGTCGGTGGCGGCGGCGGAGGAGGCGGTCGCGGTGCTCGCCGACTCCGGCCTGGCCACGTACCTCTCGCTCAGCCACGGCAACCGCGCCAACGCGCTGCTGTCGCTGGGCCGCTGGGCCGAGGCGGAGGAGGCGATGGACGCGCAGTTCCGCACCGCGCGCACCACGCAGCTGCGCGGCAGCGCGCTGCTGGACCGGGCGCTGCTGGCGCTGGAGCGCGGGGACCACGCCGGGGTGCGCACGGAACTCGCCGCGGCCCGCGCGGAGTTCGGCCACGACCGGCAGCCGCAGTGCGAGCTGCCGCGGGCCGGGATGACGATCCGGCTGGCCGCCGCCGAGGGGCGGGTCGCCGACGCGCGCGCCGCGTTCGCACAGGCGGTCGGCGACGGGCTGCCGCTGGGCATGCAGCGCTACGCCTGGCCGCTGCTGTACGCGGCGGCCGCCGCCGAGGCCCGGCTGCGCGGGCTGCCCGCGGCGGAGGCGGGGCGGCCGGCGGCGGTGGCCGCGATCCGCGCGGCGATGCGCACCCTGCCGCGGTTCGCGCCGCCGTGGGAGGCGCAGGCGCTGATGACGGAGGCGGAGCTGCTGGCGGCGGAGGGCCGGGACGCGACGGCGCGCTGGGCGGAGGCGGAGGCGGCGTGGGCGGGCCTGGAGTGGCCGTACGAGCTGGCGGTGACGCGGTACCGGTGGGCGGAGTCGGCGCTGGCGGGCGGCGCGGGCCCGGGGAGCGCGGGAGGCCCGGGGGGCGCGGGCGCGGCGCGGGACGGCGCGGCGGCGGCGCTGCGGCGCGCGTACGACGCCGCGACGGCACTCGGCGCGGCGGTGCTGGCCGGCGACGCCGAGGCGCTGGCGGCCCGCGCCGGGATCGCGCTCACCCCCGGCGCCGCGCCGGCGCCGGAGCCGGCGGACCCGGCCCGGGCGCTGGGGCTGACGACCCGGGAGGCGGACGTGCTGCGGCTGGTGGCGGCCGGGCGGAGCAACCGGCAGATCGCGGAGGAGCTGTTCATCTCGCCGAAGACGGCGAGCGTGCACGTGTCCCACATCCTGGCGAAGCTGGGGGTGGCGGCGCGCGGCGAGGCGGCGGCGGTGGCGCACCGGCTGCGGCTGTTCGAGGGCGGCTGAGGGCCGTCCCCCGGCCCGCGCCTCAGCTCACCTCCAGCCGCAGGATCCGGTCGTCGCCCTCCTCCGGCGTGCCGCGCAGGTCCGTCTCGTTGGTGACCAGCAGCAGATCCCCGTCCGACGCCCGCAGCACGGTACGCAGCCGCCCGTACTCGCCGTCGAGGAACGCCTCCGGGTCCGCCGACGCCTCCGTACTGTCCAGCGGGATCCGCCACAGCCGCTCGCCGCGCAGCGACGCCATCCAGACCGACCCGTCCGCGTACGCGATCCCGCTCGGCGAGGCGTCCGGCGTGGCCCACTGCACCACGGGGTCGACCATCCCGGCCAGGTTCTCCTTGCCCTCCGCCTCCGGCCAGCCGTAGTTCTCACCCGGCTCGATCAGGTTCAGCTCGTCCCACTCCTGGTCGCCGAACTCCGCGGCCCACAGCCGCTTCTCGTCGTCCCAGGCCAGCCCCTGCACGTTGCGGTGGCCGTACGAGTACACCACCGACCCCGCGTCCGGGTTGCCGCGCGCCGGCTCGCCGTCCGGCGTCATCCGCAGGATCTTGCCGCCCAGCGACTCCTCGTCCTGCGCCAGCTCCGGATCGCCGGCCTCCCCGGTGCCGACGTAGAGCATCTTGTCCGGGCCGAACGCGATCCGGCCGCCGTTGTGCCGGCCGCCCTTGGGGATGCCGCGGAAGACGGTGTCCGGCGCGCCCAGCCGGTTGCCCTCCGGCTCGGTCCCGTCGTACGTCATGCGCACGATGCGGTTGTCGCTCGCGGAGGTGACGTAGGCGTAGACCATCTCGTCCGGGCCCAGCGCGAGCCCCAGCAGCCCGCCCTCGTTGCCCGGGCGGCTCTGCACGCCGGGCACCTGGCCGGCCTCGGTGACCTTCCCGCCGTCCGCGGCGACGTGGTGGACGACACCGGAGTCGCGGGAGCCGACCAGCAGGTCGCCGCCGGGCAGTTCGACCAGGCCCCACGGGGTCCGGAGCCCCTCGGCGACGGTGGCGGCGACCTTCGCGCTGCCCTTGTCCGGCGGCGGCTCCTCCGCCGGCGAACCTTCGCCGGCGGAGCCGCCGGTGCCGGACGCGGCGGCGGAGGACGACGGGGAGTCCGCCGTCCCGCCGCCGTCGTGGTCCTCCGACGAGCAGCCGGCGGTGAGCAGGAGTGCGGCGGTCACGGCAGTGACGGCGCGGGCTCTCACGGGGGCGGTCCTCCTCAGGAGTAGCCGATGCGGCGCCAGGGCGAATCGGCGTCTGGTAGCGTCCTGAACGTGGGTTGCGAGAACCAGGTTTCCCGCGCGTGCTGATCGAGAACCAAGACAGTACATGCAAGTCCAAGGGCTTTGCCGTATCAAACCGGGCTGGTTTCAACCCGGCTGGTGCTGATCGTGGAAGACCCGTCGGGTCGCCGACCCGACAGGCAGCGTGAGCCAGGAATCCCCTTGCTTCAGCTGGGGGAGGATTCAAAACCGTGCGTACACCGCATGGAGCGTTCCCGCGCGTACGGGCGCGGGCCGGGCGTCGTCCGTCGTACGGCCCGCGCCCGCGGCCCTACTCCCACGACCCCTGCGCCGCCGGCAGTGCCGCGATCTCCGCCAGGTCCGCCGGCGTCAGCCGCAGCCGGGCCGCCGCGGCGTTCTCCACCGCCCACCGCGCGCGCTTCGCGCCCGGCACCGGCACCACGTGCGCGCCCTGCGCCAGCACCCACGCCAGCGCCGCCTGCGCCGGCGTCGCGCCGTGCCGCTCGGCGACCCGCCGCAGCCCGGCGACCACCGGCTGGTTCGCCGCCATCATCTCGGCGGTGAACCGCGGGTGCCGGGCCCGTATGTCGTCCGGCTCGAAGCCCTGCCCGGGGGTGAGGGTGCCGGTGAGGAACCCGTGCCCCAGCGGCATCGCCGCGAGGAACCCGACCCGGCGGGCTTCGCACCACGGCAGCAGCGCCGTCAGCGCCTCCGGCGACCACACCGACAGCTCCGCCTGCACGCTGCTGACCGGGAAGACCTGCTGCACGCGGCCCAGCCGGCGGATCGTCGCGTCGTACATCCCGGCGCCCGCCCGGCGGTCCGCCCGCGCGCCGACCGCGCAGAACCCCAGCGCGCGCACCTTCCCCGCCGCCACCAGCTCCGCCATCGCCCCCCAGGTCTCCTCGACCGGCACCTCGGGGTCCTCGCGGTGCAGTTGGTACAGGTCGATCACGTCGGTCTGCAACCGGCGCAGCGAGGCGTCGCAGGCGCGCTTCACGTACGCGGGGCGGCCGTCGGCGACGACGTGCTGCTCGCCGGCGAGGAGGCCGACCTTGGTGGAGACGAACGCGTCCGCCCGGCGCTCCTTCAGCACCCGGCCGACCAGCAGCTCGTTGGTGAACGGCCCGTACATGTCGGCGGTGTCGAGCAGGCTGACGCCCGCGTCGAGCGCCGCGCCCAGGGCCCGTACGGACTCCTTGTCCTGCCGCCGCGACGCGCTGTACGCCCAGCTCATCGGCATGCAGCCGAGGCCGACCGCGCCCACCCCGAGGGCCGCCGCCCCGATCGTCCTGCGCTCCACCCCAGGCACCCTAGCCCCTGCCGCCGACACCGGATTCCACGGCCCGCGTCCGGCGGCCCGGCGGGTACCCGGCCGCCAGGCCCTATTCTCGTGACCATGAGCGAGGGACAGGTGTGGCTGCCGATTCCGCCGGACGAGATCGCCGGCCTGCCGCCGGAGCTGGACTACGTCCACTGGGACGCCCAGCCCGAGTTCCCCGCCGACCCGGCGGACTGCGTCTTCCTCGTCGTGCCGTACATGCGCCGGATCACCCGCGATCCGGTGCCGCGGATGCGCGCGCTGAAGGTGCTCCAGACCCTCACCGCCGGCGTCGACGCCTACCTGCCCGCGCTGCCCGGACTGCCGCCCGGCGCCCGGCTGTGCAACGCCCGCGGCGTGCACGAGGCGTCCACCGCCGAACTCGCCCTCGCGCTGACCCTCGCGTCGCTGCGCGGCATCCCGGACTTCGTACGCCGCCAGGACGCGGGGGAGTGGCGGACCGGCTTCCACCCCTCGCTCGCCGACAAGACCGTGCTGATCCTCGGCTACGGCGCCATCGGCAGCGCCGTGGAGGACCGGCTCGCCGGCTTCGAGTGCGAGCGGGTCATACGCATCGCGCGCTCCCCCCGCACCTCACCGCGCGGGCCCGTCCACGCCCTCGCCGACGTGGGGGAGTTGCTGCCCGCGGCCGACGTCGTGATCCTGACCACCCCGCTGACCGACGCCACCCGCGGCCTGGTCGACGCCGGTTTCCTGGCCCGGATGAAGGACGGCGCGCTGCTCGTGAACGTCGCCCGCGGGGCGGTCGTGGACACGAAGGCCCTGCTGGACGAGGTGGAGCCGGGCCGGCTGCGGGCCGCGCTCGACGTCACCGACCCCGAGCCGCTGCCGCCGGGGCACCCGCTGTGGCACGCCCCCGGCGTGCTCGTCAGCCCGCACACCGGCGGGCCCACGTCCGCGTTCCGGCCGCGCGCCGAGCGGCTCGTGCGCTCCCAGCTGCGGAGGTTCGCCGCCGGCGAGCCGGTGGAGCATGTGGTCGCCGTCGCCTGACGTACACCCCCTCTATCACCCTACGTAGTTGAAACGCAACTCTCGGTTTCAGTTACGCTCCGTAGAGGAAGTATGTCCCTGCGTGACGAACCTGGTGTATCGTCCGCAGCGGGGACTGCTCCCGACGTCAACGCGGCCGGCCAGCCGCCGGCCGCGCAACCGGATATCGAGGGGGGCGATGGGCACATGCACGGCAAGTGGAAATCCTTTCCGGTCCGCGGGCAGCGCGGTAGTCCCGCGCGCCTCCCGGCCTTGAGAGCCGGCGCCGCGGCCCGTCCGCAGGCGCGCCCGGCTCCCGGCAGCCGGGGGGCGCGGTGACCGCGTCGATCGGGGCGGTGGTGCCCAGGCCGCCGTTGCCCGGGGGGTTCGTACCCCAGCTGGTGCTCGCGACGCTCTGCGCGGGCTACGCCACCGGCGCCGCCCTGGGCTGGGGCTCGGACCGACTCGCCCTGATCATGGGGGACTTCGGGCTGAGCGCGGCGGCGTTCGCGGCCGCCTTCTCGTGTCTGTACTACGCGCGTATCCGCCCGGGCCGCTTCCGGCCCGCCTGGGCCATGTTCGGCGTCTCGTCCGCCATGGCCGGGGTGGGGAACGGGGTCTGGGGCTGGTACGAGGTCGTGCTCCGGCGCCCGCTGCCCGAGGCGTCCCTGGCGGACTTCTTCTTCCTGCTCTTCGCGCCCCCCGCGGTCCTCGGCCTGCTGGTGCTCGCCCGGCGGCCGGTGAGCCGGGCGGGCTGGATCTGCCTGGGCCTGGACACCTGGCTCATCGGCGGCTCGCTGCTGACGATCTCCTGGACGCTCGCCCTCGCGCACGCCGCGGGCGACGGCGACTCCGTGCCGCACATGGCGCTGTCCCTGGCGTATCCGCTGCTGGACATCGTGCTGGTGAGCATGGTGCTGGCGCTGCACTTCCGGCGCACCGCCGCGGGCCGCTCCGCCATCAACACCGCGATCGGCGCGCTGGTGATCACCGTGCTGTGCGACGCGCTGTTCACCTCGCCGCTGCTCCAGGAGCAGTACCGCTCGGGGCAGCTCCTGGACGCCGGCTGGTTCGCCGGCTCGATCCTGCTCGCGTACGCCCCCTGGGTCGGCAGGGCCGAGGACGCCGCGGCGGCCCGGGCCGCGGGTGCCGAGGCGAAGGCGGAGGCGGCGAAAGCGGCCGACGGGACCGGGGAACGGGCCCGGGAGGAGCGTGCCCGGCCCATCGCCGGGCATCTCGGAGCGCTCGCGCCGTACCTCGCGGCCGGCGTGTGCACGCTGGGGATCCTGTACAACCTGCTGGACGGCCGCAGCGTGGACCGCGTGGTGCTGATCACGGCGTGCACGGTGGTACTCGCGCTCGTCGTCCGCCAGGCGATCATGCTCCTGGACAACATCAGCCTCACCCGGGAACTCGCCCAGAAGGAGAACCACTTCCGGTCGCTCGTGCAGGGGTCGAGCGACGTCATCATGATCGCGGCGCCGTCCGGGGTCCTGCGCTACGTCAGCCCCGCGGCCCTCGGCGTCTACGGCACCGATCCGGAGGAGCTGGTCGGCTGCGAGCTGGCCGGCCTCATCCACCCCGAGGACCTGGGGCGGGTGCTGCACGAGGTGCGCCGGTTCCTGTCCGCGCCGCCCGGCGGGGCGCGCTCGATCCGCATCGAGTGCCGCTTCCGGGCCGGCCGGGGCCGCCGCGGCGCCCGGGGCGGCGACGGCGCGTACGGCGAGGACGGCTGGCTGAACGTCGAGTCGACGGTCAACCGGCACCACAGCGGGCTGATCTTCAACTCCCGGGACGTCACCGAGCGCGTCCGCCTCCAGGCGCAGCTACAGCACAACGCCTCCCACGACAGGCTCACCGACCTGCCGAACCGCGCGCTGTTCACCGAGCGCGTCGGGCACGCGCTCGGCGGCCGGCGGGCCGGGGACGCGAACGCGGCCGTGCTCTTCATCGACCTCGACGGCTTCAAGGCGGTCAACGACACCGTCGGCCACGCCGCCGGCGACGAGCTGCTCATCCAGGCCGGCCGCCGGCTCCAGGAGTCGATCCGCTCCGGGGACTCCGCGGCCCGGCTCGGCGGCGACGAGTTCGCGGTGCTGCTCGTCGGCGGCGCCGCGGGCGAGAGCCGGTCGGACGGCGCCGGGCGGGAGCGGCGCACCCGGGAGGTCGCCGACCGGCTGCGGGTGCGGCTGTCCGAGCCGTACACCGCCGGCGGCGTCGAGGTGCGGGTCGCGGCCAGCATCGGCGTGGCCTTCGCCGAGCCCGGCAGCACGCCCGCGGAGCTGATGCGCAACGCCGACCTGGCGATGTACCGCGCGAAGCAGGCCGGCAAGGCGCGCGTCGAGCTGTACGCGCCGCAGATGCAGGCCGAGGTGGTACGGCGCATCGAGCTGGCGAACCGGCTGCGCTCCGCGCTGGACAACGGGCAGTTCACCCTCGTGCACCAGCCGGTCGTGGAGCTGTCCAGCGGCCGGCTCGCGGCGCTCTCGGCGCAGCCGCGCTGGCGCTCGGCGCAGGGCATCGTGCACACGCCGGCCGAGTTTATGCAGGGCCCCCCGGACATCGGCGGGCGCGGCGGCGGGCAGGACCGGGCCCGCTCCGCGGAGCTGGCGCGCTGGCTGCTGGAGGCGACGGTCGAGCAGGCCGCCGAGCGGTACGAGGCGGGCCTGGGCATCCCCGTGACCGTACGGATGCCGGCCGCCCGGCTCACCGACCGGAGCATGTCCCCGCAGCTGGTGGAGGCCCTGCTGGTCCGGCACGGGCTGCCGCCCGGCGCGCTGACCGTCGAGGTCACCGACAGCGACGCCCGGGCCGGCATGGACGAGCTGGAGCGGCGGCTGGTGGCGCTGCGCCACCTCGGCGTACGCGTCGCGCTGGACGGCTTCGGCAGCGGGCACGCGGCCATCGCCGCGCTGCGCCGGCTGCCGGTGGACGTGCTCAAGCTGGACCGGGGGCTGGTCGACGGCCTGGCCGAGTCGCCCCGGCTGCGCGCCATCGCGGCCGGGATGATCGGCATCGCCGGCGACCTGGGCCTGGACTCGGCGGCCGAGGGAGTCGACCTGCCCGAGCAGGCCGAGGTGCTGCGCGCGCTGGGCTGCCGGCACGCGCAGGGCATGGCCTACTGCGAACCGCTGGAGGAGGAGCGGGTACGGGACGCGCTGGCCCTGGGGGCGTTCGCGCTGCCGGAGGAGGACGCCTCGGCCATTGCGCTCACATAGTGAGACCCGGGTCCCACGAACTTGACACCCCCCGCGGGCCGGGGGCAAGGTCAGGTCCATGCGCACCCGAATTCTCGTACTTGGACAGCGCGTCGGCTGAAGCGGCCCCCGACTCCGGACCGCGCCGACGCGCTCCCCTCGCTTGCCATCCGGCACGGGGGGTTTTTTGTTGCTCGAACCCGTTCTCCACCCGAACCCTCGCACCACTCGAAGACGAGAAGAGAAACCGATGACCGAGCAGGCTCCCCCGCGAAGTGAGCCCCACCCGCAGCCGCCGCGGGCCCGTAGCGGGGGAAACCCCCGCGTCCCGGGGCACACACCGGCAGACAGGACCGTGACGGGCGCGCAGTCCCTCATCCACGCCCTTGAGGCCGTGGGTGCGGACACGGTATTCGGCATTCCGGGCGGGACCATCCTGCCCGCGTACGACCCGCTGATGGACTCCACCAAGGTCCGGCACGTCCTCGTCCGCCACGAGCAGGGCGCGGGGCACGCCGCCACCGGGTACGCGCAGGCCACCGGCAAGGTGGGCGTCTGCATGGCCACCTCGGGGCCGGGCGCGACCAACCTGGTCACGCCCATCGCCGACGCCCACATGGACTCCGTCCCGCTGGTGGCGATCACCGGCCAGGTGGTCGTCAAGTCGATCGGCACGGACGCCTTCCAGGAGGCGGACATCTGCGGCATCACCATGCCGATCACGAAGCACAACTTCCTGGTCACGGACCCCGCGGACATCCCGCGGGTGATCTCCGAGGCGTTCCACATCGCCTCGACCGGCCGCCCGGGTCCGGTGCTGGTCGACATCGCGAAGGACACGCTCCAGGCCCGTACGGTCTTCAGCTGGCCGCCGCGCCACGAGCTGCCCGGCTACCGTCCGGTGACCAAGCCGCACGCCAAGCAGATCCGCGAGGCCGCCCGGCTGGTCGGCGCCGCCCGCCGCCCGGTGCTCTACGTCGGCGGCGGCGTGCACAAGGCCCGCGCCACCGCCGAGCTGAAGGTGCTCGCGGAGCTGACCGGCGCCCCGGTCGTCACCACCCTGATGGGCCTCGGCGCCTTCCCCGACACCCACCCGCAGCACCTGGGCATGCCCGGCATGCACGGCACGGTGGCCGCCGTCACCTCGCTGCAGAAGGCCGACCTGATCGTGGCGCTCGGCGCCCGGTTCGACGACCGGGTGACCGGGAGGCTCGACACGTTCGCGCCGCACGCCAAGATCGTCCACGCCGACATCGACCCCGCGGAGATCGGCAAGAACCGCGAGGCGGACGTGCCGATCGTCGGCGACGCCCGCGAGGTCATCGCCGACCTGATCGTCGCGGTGCAGGGCGAGCAGGACCAGGGCGGCCCGGCCGGCACGGCGCGGTACGCGGAGTGGTGGCAGCAGCTGAACCGCTGGCGCGAGACGTACCCGCTCGGCTACGACCTGCCCACCGACGGCACGCTGTCGCCGCAGCAGGTGATCCAGCGCATCGGCGAGCTGGCCCCGGAGAACACGGTCTACGTCGCCGGCGTCGGCCAGCACCAGATGTGGGCCGCCCACTTCATCGACTACGACAAGCCCCGCACCTGGCTCAACTCCGGCGGCGCCGGGACCATGGGCTACGCCGTCCCGGCCGCCATGGGCGCCAAGGCCGGCGCGCCGGACGCGACGGTCTGGGCCATCGACGGCGACGGCTGCTTCCAGATGACCAACCAGGAGCTGGTCACCTGCGCGCTGAACGGCATCCCGGTCAAGGTCGCGATCATCAACAACGGCGCGCTGGGCATGGTCCGCCAGTGGCAGACCCTCTTCTACAACCGCCGCTACTCCAACACCGTGCTGCACTCCGGCCCCGGCGGAAACGGAAACGGCGACGGCAACGGGAACGGCGCCGCCGACGACGACGCCGGCGCCGAGGAGCGGGCCCGCCAGGCCGCCGGCACCCGCTGCCCGGACTTCGTCAAGCTGGCCGAGGCCATGGGCTGCGTCGGCATCCGCTGCGACGATCCCGAGCAGCTCGACGCCGTCATCGAGAAGGCCAACGCCATCAACGACCGCCCCGTCGTCGTGGACTTCATCGTCCACCAGGACGCGATGGTCTGGCCGATGGTCGCGGCCGGCACCTCCAACGACGAGATCATGGCCGCGCGCGACGTCCGCCCGGACTTCGGCGACGGCGCGGACGACTGAGGCCCGGGAAGCGAAGAGAAGAGACGAAGACATGTCCAAGCACACGCTCTCGGTCCTGGTGGAGAACAAGCCGGGCATCCTGGCCAGGATCTCCGCGATGTTCTTCCGCCGCGGCTTCAACATCGACTCGCTCGCCGTCGGCACCACCGAGCACCCGGACATCTCCCGGATGACGATCGTGGTGAACGTCGAGGACCAGCCGCTGGAGCAGGTCACCAAGCAGCTCAACAAGCTCGTCAACGTGCTGAAGATCGTCGAGCTGGAGCCCGGCTCGGCGGTGCAGCGCGAACTCGTTCTGGTGAAGGTCCGCGCCGACAACGAGACCCGCTCCCAGGTCGTCGAGATCGTCCAGCTGTTCCGCGCCAAGACCGTGGACGTCTCGCCGGACGCCGTCACGATCGAGGCCACCGGCAGCGGCGAGAAGCTGGAGGCGATGCTGAAGATGCTGGAGCCGTACGGGATCAAGGAACTGGTCCAGTCCGGCACGATCGCCATCGGCCGCGGCGCCCGCTCCATCACGGACCGCTCGCTGCGCGCCCTCGACCGCACGGCGTAGCCTCCGGGCCGGGCCGCGGGGTGCCGCCGTGCTCCGCGCCCCGGCGCCAACCGTGCAGTTGCCGTGAGGGAGGATCTCCGGGGGTCCCCCCCCAGATCCCCGGAAATCCCGCAGAACCCGCACAACCCGCACAACCTCAAACCTCTAGGAGAGACTTCCGTGGCCGAGCTGTTCTACGACGACGACGCCGACCTGTCCATCATCCAGGGCCGCAAGGTCGCGGTCCTCGGCTACGGCAGCCAGGGCCACGCCCACGCGCTGTCGCTGCGCGACTCCGGCGTGGACGTCCGCGTCGGGCTGCACGAGGGCTCCACGTCGCGGGTGAAGGCCGAGGAGCAGGGCCTGCGCGTCGTCACCCCCGCCGAGGCCGCCGCCGAGGCGGACGTGATCATGATGCTGGTGCCGGACCCGGTGCAGGGCCAGGTCTACGAGGAGTCCGTGAAGGACAACCTCAAGGACGGCGACGCGCTGTTCTTCGGCCACGGCCTCAACATCCGCTACGGGTTCGTCAAGCCGCCCGCCCACGTGGACGTCTGCATGGTCGCCCCGAAGGGGCCGGGCCACCTGGTCCGCCGCCAGTTCGAGGAGGGCCGCGGCGTCCCGTGCATCGCGGCCGTCGAGCAGGACGCCAGCGGCAAGGGGTTCGCGCTGGCGCTGTCGTACGCGAAGGCCATCGGCGGCACCCGCGCCGGCGTCATCAAGACGACCTTCACCGAGGAGGCCGAGACCGACCTCTTCGGCGAGCAGGCCGTGCTCTGCGGCGGCACCGCCGCGCTGGTGAAGGCGGGCTTCGAGACGCTGGTCGAGGCCGGCTACCAGCCGGAGATCGCGTACTTCGAGTGCCTGCACGAGCTGAAGCTCATCGTGGACCTCATGTACGAGGGCGGCCTGTCGAAGATGCGCTGGTCGGTCTCCGAGACCGCCGAGTGGGGCGACTACGTCTCCGGCCCGCGGATCATCAACGACGGCACCAAGGCCGAGATGAAGAAGATCCTCGGCGAGATCCAGGACGGCTCGTTCGCCAAGGAGTGGATGGCCGAGTACCACAACGGCCTCCCGCGCTACAACGAGTACAAGAAGCAGGACGGCGACCACCTCGTCGAGACCACCGGCAAGGAGCTGCGGAAGCTCATGAGCTGGGTCGACGACAAGGACTGAGCGGACGGCGTCCCTCGAACGGGCGGCGGCGGGGCGCAGTGGCGCCCGGCCGCCGCCCCGCGCCACTACACTCTTCGTACATCGCGCGTCAGGCTCACAGCGTCGTGTGTCCTTCAAACGCGGCAGCACGCGTCTGTCCGGCGGACCGGCGCTGCACCCCTCCACCTGCGGCCGTCGGGACGGCCGTCCCGCACAGGAATCCAGTGAGGACCACGTGAGCACTGCCCCAGCATCCGGCGCCACCGCCCCCGGGAAGCCGGCCGTACTGATCGCCGAGGAGCTCTCGCCGGCCACCGTCGACGCCCTCGGTCCCGACTTCGACATCCGCCACTGCAACGGCGCCGACCGGGCCGAGCTGCTCGCGGCCATCGCCGACGTGGACGCGATCCTGATCCGCAGCGCCACCAAGGTCGACGCCGAGGCCGTCGCCGCCGCCCGGCGGCTGAAGGTCGTCGCCCGCGCCGGCGTCGGCCTCGACAACGTCGACGTGCCCGCCGCCACCAAGGCCGGCGTGATGGTCGTCAACGCGCCGACCTCCAACATCGTCACCGCGGCCGAGCTGGCGTGCGGCCTGATCATCGCCAGCGCCCGCAACATCCCGCAGGCCAACGCCGCGCTGAAGGCCGGCGAGTGGAAGCGCTCGAAGTACACCGGCGTCGAGCTGAACGAGAAGGTCCTCGGCGTCGTCGGCCTCGGCCGGATCGGCGTGCTCGTCGCGCAGCGCATGGCGGCGTTCGGGATGAGCGTCGTGGCGTACGACCCGTACGTGCAGGCCGCGCGCGCCGCGCAGATGGGCGTCAAGCTCGTCTCGCTCGACGAGCTGCTGGAGACCTCCGACTTCATCACCGTGCACCTGCCGAAGACCCCGGAGACCCTGGGCCTCATCGGGGACGAGGCGCTGCAGAAGGTCAAGCCGTCCGTGCGCATCGTCAACGCCGCCCGCGGCGGCATCGTCGACGAGCAGGCGCTGACCGCCGCCCTGAAGGAGGGCCGGGTCGCGGGCGCGGGCCTCGACGTCTACGCCACCGAGCCCTGCACGGACTCGCCGCTGTTCCAGTTCGACAGCGTCGTCGCCACCCCGCACCTCGGCGCCTCCACCGGCGAGGCGCAGGAGAAGGCGGGCATCTCGGTGGCCCGCTCGGTGCGCCTGGCGCTCGCCGGCGAGCTGGTGCCGGACGCGGTCAACGTCCAGGGCGGCGTCATCGCCGAGGACGTGCGCCCGGGGCTGCCGCTGGCCGAGAAGCTGGGCCGGATCTTCACGGCGCTCGCCGGCGAGGTCGCGGTCCGCCTCGACGTGGAGGTGTGCGGCGAGATCACCCAGCACGACGTGAAGGTGCTGGAGCTGTCCGCGCTCAAGGGCGTCTTCGAGGACATCGTCGCGGAGACCGTGAGCTACGTGAACGCGCCGCTGTTCGCGCAGGAGCGGGGCGTCGAGGTGCGGCTGACCACCAGCTCGGAGTCGAACGCCCACCGCAACCTGGTGACGGTGCGCGGCACGCTCGCCGGCGGCGAGGAGGTGTCGGTCTCCGGCACCCTCTCCGGGCCGAAGCACCAGCAGAAGGTCGTCGCCGTCGGCGAGCACGACGTGGACCTGGCGCTCGCCGACCACATGGCGTTCTTCAGCTACGGCGACCGCCCCGGCGTCGTCGGCACCATGGGCCGGATCCTGGGCGAGGCGGGCATCAACATCGCCGGGATGCAGGTGTCGCGGGCCAAGGCCGGCGGCGAGGCGCTGGTCGCGCTGACGGTGGACGACACGATCCCGGCGGCGGTCGTGCAGGAGATCGCGGGGGAGATCGGCGCGGCCTCGGCGCGCGCGGTGAACCTCACCGAGTAGCGGACCCCCGGGGCTCCGGCCCCGCGGGCACCCGGGCCCGGGCGGGCGGCAGCGATGCCGCCGGTCCGGGCCCGTTCGCGTGTCCTCCCGCCGGCCCGGCGCCGGGATGCGGAGGACTTTCGCGCGGTCCCCTCTCACTTCCCCGCAGATGGATGAAATCTCTCCGGTTCCCTCCTACGGTGCGAGTAAGTGGAGATTTTCCCTTCGGTTGAGGAGTGGTCATGCGGACCCGGATGCGAGCGGACGCCCGGCGGAACCGTGAGCTGATCCTGCGCGCGGCCGGCGAGATCTTCGTGGGGCAGGGCCCCGACACCCCGCTGGAGGAGGTCGCCCGCCGGGCCGGCGTCGGCATCGCCACGCTCTACCGCAACTTCGCCAGCCGCGAGGCGCTGATCCGCGGCGTCGCCGCAGCCACGCTCACCGAGCTGGGCGCCGTCGCCCGGGAGGCGCCGGCGCGGGACGAGGAGCCGTTCGAGGCGCTGCGCCGCTTCGCCCACGCGGCGCTCAGGCTGCGCATCGGCGCGGTGCTGCCCGCGCTCTCCGGCCGGATCCGGATCGACAAGGAGCTGGCGGAGCTGCGCGCGGCGACCATGCACGCGGTGCAGGAGCTGATCGTACGGGCGCAGCGGGCCGGCCAGCTCCGCGAGGACGTCGTCTTCGGCGACGTCCCGTTCATGATCATGCGGCTGACGCTGCTGCTGCCCGGCGGCGGGCTGCCCGAGGACCAGGCGCTCGCGCACCGCCATCTGGAGGTCTACCTCGACGGGCTGCGCCCGGCGGCCGCCCGCGCCCGCGGGGCCGCGCTGCCCGGCCCGGCCGTCACCGCGGAGCGCTTCGTGCAGGCCACCGACCGCATCGTCGGCGGGGAGTCCCGCTAGCGCCCGCACCGCCCGGAGGGCACCCGGTCCCCCCATCCGTACGCACGCACGAGAAAGGTAGTGACATGGACACTACAAAAACCCACGAGACGGCCGCGGCGGCCAACCCGCGGCGCTGGCTCGCGCTGGCCTTCATCGGGCTGGCCCAGCTGATGATCGTTCTCGACGTCACGATCGTGAACATCGCGCTGCCGTCCGCCCAGGCGGACCTGGGCATCTCCGACGGCGACCGGCAGTGGGTGATCACCGCCTACACCCTGGCCTTCGGCGGCCTGCTCCTCCTCGGCGGCCGCATCGCCGACTACACCGGCCGCCGCCGCGCCTTCCTCACCGGGCTGATCGGCTTCGCCGCCGCCTCCGCGGCCGGCGGCGCCGCCCCCGGCTTCGGCACCCTCCTCGGCGCCCGCGCCGCCCAGGGCGCGTTCGCCGCGCTGCTGGCGCCGGCCGCCCTGTCGCTGCTGACCACCAGCTTCACCGAGCAGCGCGAACGCGCCCGCGCGTTCGGCGTCTTCGGCGCGATCGCCGCCGGCGGCGGCGCCATCGGCCTGGTCACCGGCGGCGCGCTGACCGAGTACCTGGACTGGCGCTGGTGCCTGTACGTGAACGTGCCCATCGCGGTCCTGGCCGCGGCCGGCTGGTGGTTCCTGCCCGCCGACACCCGCACCGGCCCCCGTCCGAAGATCGACGTGCCCGGCGCGATCCTCGCCGTCACCGGCCTGGTCGCGGTCGTCTACGGGTGCAGCGAGGCCGAATCCGAGGGCTGGGACTCGGCGCTGGTGCTGGGCCTGCTCTTCCTCGGCGTCGCCCTGCTGACCGGCTTCGTCCTGCACGAGCGCAACGCCGCCGCGCCGCTGCTGCCCCTGCGCGTGGTCGTCAGCCGCGCCCGCGGCAGCGCGTTCCTGAGCATCGCGCTGGCCACGGTCGGGATGTTCGCGATGTTCCTGTTCCTCACGTACTCCATGCAGGTCGTCATGGGCTACTCCGCCCTGAAGACCGGGGTCGGCTTCCTGCCGCTGACCGCCGGCGTGCTGGCCGGCGCCGGCGGCGTGGCCACCAGGCTGCTGCCCCGGGTGCCGCCGCGGGCGCTGGTCGTGCCCGGGCTGCTGTTCGCCGCCGCCGGCACCGGCTGGCTCGCCACGCTGGAGGCCGACACCTCGTACGCCGCCGGGATCCTGCCCGCCGAACTGATCACGGGCTTCGGGATGGGCCTGGTGATGGCCCCCGCGATCAACTACGCCACCCACGGCGTGCGCGAGGCGGAGGCGGGCATCGCCTCCGCCACCGTCAACACCTCCCAGCAGATCGGCGGCTCGATCGGCACCGCCCTGCTCAACACCATCGCCACCAGCACCACCGCCGACTACCTCACCGACCGCGTCCCGGACGCCGGCGCGCTCGAAGAGCGCCGGGCCGCGGGCGGCCCCGTCCCGGACGTCGTCAAGGCCGGCCTGGTCGAGGGCTTCGCCTCCGCGTACGCGGTGGCCGCCGTGATCATGCTCGCCGCGGCCGCCGTCGTCGCGGTGCTCATGAACACCCCCCGCCCCGACCGCTCCCAGGTGGGCGCCGGCGCGCACGCCCCGGCGGCGCACCTGGGCTGAACGGCCCGTACCCCGGGACCCGGCCCGCCGCACCCCCGCGGCGGGCCGGGTCCCGGGCGCTGCGGGAGGGTGCGGCGGCCCGTGACACCCCGGCGCGCCCGCGGCGGTCAGAGGCGGGCGGACTTCAGGGCCAGGTGGAGCAGCAGCCGGTCCTCGCCCGCGGCGAGGTCGAGGCCGGTCAGCTCCTCGACCCGGGACAGCCGGTAGTAGAGCGTCTGCCGGTGGATGCCGAGCGCGGCGGCGGTGCGGGCGGCCTGGCCGGCGTGGTCGAGGTAGACCTCGGCGGTGCGGGCCAGTTCGGCGTGGGCCGGCTCCAGCAGCCGCGCGACCGCCGGGTCGGCGCCGCCGGGCAGGGCGGTGAGCAGCCGGTACGGGCCGATGCCCGGCCACCGCGCCACCGGCCCGAGATGCGGCGCGGCCCGCGCCGCCCGGGCGGCGGCCAGCGCCTCGCGCCAGGCGCCGGGCAGCCCGGCGAGGTCCGCCCGCCCGTCGCCGACCCCGGCGACGGTGTCCGGCGCGCCCTCGCCGGAGCCGGTACGCGCCCCGCCGGGCACCCCGCGCCGTACCTCCGCCGGTGCCTCGCCCGGCGCGGTGGGCGGGGCGCCGCTCCGTGCCGCTCCGGGGGCCCTGCCCGCCGCGGCGTGCAGCAGCTGCTCCGCCGCCGTCACCGCCGGCTCCACCGCGCCCGGGGACGGCAGCAGCACCAGCGCCGCCAGCGCCCGCACCGGCGCCGCCGCCCCGCCGGCCGGTCCCGCGCCGCCGCGCCCGCCGCCGGCGCCCGGCACCGCCAGCACCGCCGTCGCCGCCGTCCGCGGCAGCCCCGGGCCCGGCGCCGCCGGGTCCGCCGGCCGCCACGGCAGCACCGCCACCGCCGCCACCGGCCCCGCCGCGCCGCCGGGCAGCGTGTCCCGCAGCTCCGCCAGCGCCGCGTCCCGCCCCGCCGCCGGCCCGGCCAGCACCTCGTACAGCAGCGTTCCGGCCGCCGCGCCCGCCCGCGTCTCCGCCGCCAGCAGCGCCCCGATGCGCGCCGCCGTCCGCATGGCCTGCGCGATCCGCGGGTCCGGTGCCCGGCCCGGCCCGCCCAGCTCGACGTCGGCGAGGTGCCCGTCGTCGAGCAGCCAGACGTACCCCCGTACCACCCCGTCGTGCCGCGCCGGCAGGCAGATCCGCCCGGTGAGCACCCCCGCGGAGGGGTCCGGCGGGATCCGCAGCGGGCCGGTCGCGCGGGCGATCCCGTACGCCTCGAACCACGCCCGCACCGCCGCCGTCGAGCGCCGGTGCAGGATGGACTTCGTGCGCACCGGGTCCATGAGCGAGGAGACGCCGCGCGACGAGCCGTCGCCGGTGTCGTGGACGCCGAAGGCGATCAGCACGAAGTCCCGGTCCTCCAGGGTGGCGGGGGCGCCGAGCGCCGCCGAGACCTCGTCCACCAGCCGCTGGTAGTCGCCGCGCATGACCGCAGCCTCTCATACATCTGTATGAGGATGGGTGCGCGGATGCGTGACAGCTGTCGATGGCCCAGGATCGGAGCGATCCTTAGATTTCACGGAGGTGTTACCCGCGACCCGACCGTGGAGGTGCCCCGTGCTGGGTCCCGTGCTTCTCGCCGCCGCGCGCAGCGACGGAATCCGTCGCGCCGTCTCGGCCGCGCCGGTCAGCCGCCAGGTCGTCGCCCGCTTCGTCGCCGGCGAGGAGCTGGCCGACGCCGTCGCCGCCGTCCGCGACCTGGCCCGCCGCGGCCTCGACGTCACCCTGGACCGCCTCGGCGAGGACGTCACCGACCCCCGCGAGGCGCTGCGCGCCCGGGACGCGTACCTCCGGCTCACCGAGGCGCTCCGGGACGAGGGCCTCGGCGCCCGCGCCGAGATGTCGGTGAAGCTCTCCGCCTTCGGCCAGGCCCTGCCCGGCGGCCACGACCTCGCGCTCGCCCACGTCACCCCGGTGGTCGAAGCCGCGGCCGAGGCCGGTACCACGGTCACCCTCGACATGGAGGACCACACCACCGTCGACTCCACCCTCGCCGTCCTGCGCGCCCTGCGCGAGCGCTTCCCGCAGACCGGCGCGGTGCTCCAGTCGTACCTCTTCCGCACCGAGGAGGACTGCCACGACCTCGCCGGCGAGGGCTCCCGGGTGCGGCTGGTGAAGGGCGCGTACAAGGAGCCGGCCGTCGTCGCCTTCCAGGACCGGCTGGAGGTGGACCGGGCGTACGTCCGCTGCCTGAAGATCCTCATGACCGGCCGCGGCTACCCCATGATCGGCACGCACGACCCCCGGATGATCGCCATCACCCAGGAGCTGGCCCGCCGGCACGGCCGCAAGCCCGACGAGTACGAGTTCCAGATGCTCTACGGCATCCGCCCGCAGGAGCAGCACCGGCTGGTGGCCGAGGGCCACCGGATGCGCGTCTACACCCCCTACGGCACCGACTGGTACGGCTACTTCATGCGCAGGCTCGCCGAGCGCCCGGCGAACACGGCCTTCTTCCTGCGCGCGCTGGCCGGCCGGCGCTGACGACCCCGCGAGCCCCCGTGAGCCCCCGAAAGACTCCGCACCTCGAAGGAGAACGGCAACCATGGACGCTGTGACCCAGGTCCCCGCCCCGTACAACGAGCCGGTGCACACCTACGCCCCCGGCACCCCGGAGCGCGCGCGGCTGGAGGCCAAGCTCAAGGAGCTGGCCGAGAACCCCATGGAGCTGCCGATGACCATCGGCGGCGTGCGCCGCATGGGCGGCGGCGCGCGCGTCGACGTCGTGCAGCCGCACAAGCACAAGGCCGTCCTCGGCACGTACGGCACCGCCACCCGCGCCGACGCGCAGGACGCGATCGACGCCGCCCTGGCCGCCGCCCCCGGCTGGCGCGCGCTGTCCTTCGACGACCGGGCCGCGATCCTCCTCAAGGCCGCCGACCTGCTGGCCGGCCCCTGGCGCGAGACGATCGCCGCCTCCACCATGCTCGGCCAGTCGAAGACCGCCCAGCAGGCGGAGATCGACGCGCCCTGCGAGCTGGTCGACTTCTGGCGCTTCAACGTCCACTTCGCCCGGCAGATCATGGACGAGCAGCCGCCGGTCCAGCCGCACGGCGTGTGGAACCGGCTCGACCACCGCCCGCTGGAGGGCTTCGTCTACGCGATCACGCCCTTCAACTTCACCGCGATCGCCGGCAACCTGCCGACCGCGCCCGCCCTCATGGGCAACGTCGTCGTCTGGAAGCCCTCGCCGACCCAGACGCACGCCGCCGTGCTGCTCATGCGGCTGCTGGAGGAGGCCGGGATGCCGCCCGGCGTCATCAACCTCGTCACCGGCGACGGCAAGGACGTCTCCGAGGTTGCGCTGCCGCACCCGGACCTGGCCGGCATCCACTTCACCGGCTCCACCCGCACGTTCCAGCACCTGTGGGGCGAGGTCGGCCGGAACCTGCCCGGCTACAAGGCGTACCCGCGGATCGTCGGCGAGACCGGCGGCAAGGACTTCATCGTCGCCCACCCGACCGCGGACCCGGCGAAGCTGAAGACCGCGATCACCCGCGGCGCCTTCGAGTACCAGGGCCAGAAGTGCTCGGCCGCCTCCCGCGCGTACGTCCCGCGCTCGCTGTGGGACGGGGGCCTGAAGGACGCGCTGGTCACCGAGACCGAGGGCCTGGCCGTGGGCGACGTCACGGATCTGGGGAACTTCCTCGGCGCCGTCATCGACGACCGGGCGTTCGCCAAGAACAAGGCCGCGATCGAGCGCGCCAAGGCCGACCCGGCGTGCGAGATCGTCGCGGGCGGCACGTACGACGACTCCGTCGGGTACTTCGTCCGGCCGACCGTCATCGTCTGCTCCGACCCGGAGAACGAGGTCTTCACCGAGGAGTACTTCGGGCCGATCATCGCCGTGCACGTGTACGAGGACGGCACCTATGACGCGATGCTGGACCAGATGGAGTCCGTCGCCGCCTACGCCCTGACCGGGGCGGTCCTCGCGCAGGACCGCGCGGTCATCGCCGACGCGACCCGCAGGCTGCGCTTCGCGGCCGGCAACTTCTACGTCAACGACCGGCCCACCGGCTCGATCGTCGGCCAGCAGCCCTTCGGCGGCGCCCGCGCGTCGGGCACCAACGACAAGGCGGGCTCGAAGTTCAACCTGCTGCGCTGGTCCTCGCCGCGGGCCATCAAGGAGACGATGGACGCCCCGACGGACTACCGCTACCCCCACATGGGCTGACGCCCACCCGAACGCCGCCCCCGGTCGCCTCCCCCGTCGGCCGGGGGCGGCCCCGTGCGCGCGGGCCGCGGCTGTGGTCGTATGGAGGGCGTATGAAAAGGATGAGCGTCCTCGCCGCCGTCGTGGCGGCCGCCACCGGGTGCACCCTCGCCGCGGCCCTGGTCTCGCCCTGGTGGTGGCCGGCCGCGGGCGTGCTGCTGGCGCTCACCGCGCTCGGCGGCTGGGACCTGCTCCAGCGCCGCCACTCGGTGCTGCGGAACTACCCGCTCCTCGGCCACCTGCGCTTCCTGCTGGAGAAGGTCCGCCCGGAGCTCCAGCAGTACTTCATCGAGCGGAACTTCGACGGCCGCCCCTTCGACCGCGACGTGCGCAGCATCGTCTACGCGCGCGCCAAGGGCACCGCCGCCGAGGAGCCCTTCGGCACGGAGCGCGACGTGACGGCCCCCGGCTACCCGTTCCTGGTGCACTCCATGGCCCCGGTGCCGAAGCCCGACACCCCGCCGCGGGTCCGCGTCGGCGGCCCCGAGTGCACCAGGCCGTACGACATGGCGCTGCTGAACGTCTCCGCGATGAGCTTCGGCGCGCTGTCGTCCCACGCCATCCTCGCGCTCAACGGCGGCGCCGCGCGCGGCGGCTTCGCGCACGACACCGGCGAGGGCGGCATCTCCGAGTTCCACCTCGGGCCCGGCGGCGACCTGGTGTGGGAGATCGGCACCGGCTACTTCGGCTGCCGTACCGACGACGGCGGCTTCGACGCCCGGCAGTTCGCCGACAAGGCCGCCGACGACCGGGTCAAGTGCGTGTCGCTGAAGCTCTCCCAGGGCGCCAAGCCGGGCATCGGCGGGCTGCTGCCGGGCGCGAAGGTCGACGCCCGGATCGCCCGGGCGCGCGGCGTGCCGGAGGGCGAGACGGTGGTCTCGCCGCCGTACCACCGGGTGTTCTCCACGCCGCGGGAGCTGGTGCGGTTCGTCGCCCGGATGCGGGAGCTGGCGGGCGGCAAGCCGGCCGGGATCAAGCTGTGCGTGGGCTCGCGGGTGCAGTTCCTCGCGGTCTGCAAGGCGATGCTGGCGGAGGGCACCGCGCCCGACTTCATCCTGGTCGACGGCTCGGAGGGCGGTACGGGGGCGGCCCCGCTCGGGTTCGCCGACAACGTCGGCGCCCCGCTCACCCAGGGCCTCGCGGCCGTGCACGGCGCGCTGGTCGGCACCGGGCTGCGGGACCGCGTCCGGATCGGCGCCGCGGGCAAGGTCGCCACCGGCGCCGACATCGTCCGACGGCTCGTGGAGGGCGCGGACTACACGAACTCGGCCCGCGCGATGATGTTCGCCCTCGGCTGTCTGCAGACCCAGCGCTGCCACGCCAACACCTGCCCCGTCGGCGTCACCACGCAGGACCCGCGCCGGGTGCGGGCGCTCGACGTGGCCGACAAGACGCTGCGCGTCGAGCGGTTCCAGCGGGCCACCGTGCAGAGCGCGCTGGAGATCATGTCGGCGATGGGCGTGTCCGACCCCGCCCGGCTCCAGCCGCACCAGCTGCGCACGTACGTCGACCCCCGCGCCGACCGCCCCGGGGACCGGCCCCTCCCGCCGCCCGCGCCGGGGCAGCTGACGGCCACGCCGCCGCCGGACTGGGCCGCGGACTGGGCGGCGGCCGACCCGGACCGCTTCACCGTCTGACCGCCCCTTCCCCCCGGGGCCGCGCTACCGTCGTGACATGCGGATTCTCGCCGTTGTCTGGGACATCGACGACACGATCTTCGACCACTCGGGCGCCGAGCGGCGCGCCGCCCTGGAGTATCTGACCGCCCGCGGGCTGCTGGGCCGGTACGCCTCCCCGGACGCGGCCGCCGCGCACTGGCACGCGGTCTCCGAGGAGTACGTGGACCGCTACCTCGCCGGCGAGTTCACCTTCCTGGCCCAGCGCCGCGAGCGCGCCCGGGTGCTGGCGGGCCGGCCGCTGACCGACGCCGAGGCCGACGCCTGGATGGCCGGCTACCTGGCCGCGTACCGGCGGCACTGGCGGGTCTTCCCCGACGTCGTACCGGCGCTCGACGGCCTCACCCCGCGCCGGCGCCACGGCCTGCTGTCCAACAACAGCACCCCGCACCAGGAGGACAAGCTCCGCGCCATTGGCCTCCACGACCGCTTCGAGGCGCTGGTGTGCTCCGAGGAGCTGGGCATCGCCAAGCCCGCCCCCGGCGCCTTCCACGCCGCCTGCGCCGCGCTCGGGCTGCCGCCGGAGCGCGTCGCCTACGTCGGCGACCGGCCGGACACCGACGCGGCGGCCGCGGACGCGGCGGGGCTGACGGGGGTCTGGCTGGACCGCGGGGGCGCCGACCCCCCGCGCGCCCCCGCGGGTGTGCGCCGCATCACGTCGCCGGGGCAGCTCGGAGCGCTCCTCGGAGCCCTGGACTCCGCACAGTAACCGCAGGTCGGCGGCGGTGCCGTCTCAGATAGTAGGAAGACCGAGTATTCCGCGGGACAACGACGCTTTGACGTCCTACTTTTGTAGGAGCCGAACGCTCGCGGAACAGCGACGGTGGTCGAGGCATGGCGTCTCCCAGGCAGGTCACCCCTGCGGCGCCGCTCCCGCCCCAGCGGCGTCCCCACGTACCTCCGGCACCCCCCGAGGAGCTGCCCCATGGCTGCCACCACCACGGTCCGCCGCGCCCGCCACTCCGCCCGCACCGGGCAGAGCCAGGACTCCGCGGTCGCCCGCAAGAACGCCGCCGCCGCGCTCCAGCGCGCCTTCGACCGCCGCGACAACGGCGGCTCGACCGGCCACTGAGCCAGTGAGCCACTGAGCCACTGAGCCGCTCAGCGGCTCAGCTCGAAGTGGTCGATCCGGGTGCCGTCGTCGGCGTACGCCGCCGCCCGGAGCACGGGTGCGGGTCCCGGCCGGGACTCCACCGCGAGGAACGAGTGGCCCGTGTAGCGCACCCGGGACCACTCGACGCCCTCCGGCGCCCGCCCGCCCGACCGCGTCCAGCGGAACGTGTCCACCACGTCCCGGTCGCGGCGCCGCCCCTCGTAGCTGTCCGGCGCGCCGAAGTCGTACAGCTTGCGCCCGCCGCCGCCCGCGGTCACGTAGACCGCGCCGTGCCGCTCGGTGTCCACCGCGCCGCCGACCGGCAGCGGCCGGGTCAGCGCCCCGGCGCGCAGCGCGTCGGTGCGCTCGTAGACGTGGTTGTGGCCGTTGATCACCAGGTCGACGCGGTGGGTGTCGAACAGCGGCGTGAAGTGGTCCCGCACCCCGCCGTCCGAGGCGTGGGTGCTGGTGGAGTACGCGCAGTGGTGGAAGAAGACCACGACGAAGTCGACGCCGGGCTCCCTGCGCAGCTCCCCGAGCCGGCGGTTCAGCCAGCGCGCCTGGGCGCCGTCGCTGTAGCCGAGGTTGGCGGGGATCTCGTACGACACGTCGTTGGCGTCCAGCGCCACGACAGCCACGTTGCCGTAGACGAAGGAGTACGCGCCCGGCGTCCCGCGCCGGTCGAACCCGTTGTCCGGCAGCGTCCAGCGCGCCCGCTGGCAGCCGTAGCCGTCGGGGGAGTACCACGCCTCCATGTCGTGATTGCCCATCGCCGGCATCCACGGGATCCGGGAGGCCACCGGGTCGATCTGCCGCAGGAAGCGGTCCCACACCCGGGCGTCGTAGCGGCCGGTCGGCAGGCCGAGCCCGGAGTCCTCGGCGTAGCAGATGTCGCCGGCGTGCAGGTGGAAGGCCGGGGGGCCGCCGGGCAGGGCGGCGAGGCGCCGGGTGACCGCGCGGGCGGCGCGGCCGAGGCCCTGGTCGCCGAAGGCGGTGAAGACGAAGCGCTCCGGCCGGGCGGGTGCCGTGCGGAACTCCGCCAGGTGCGCCGCCGCCCCCGGTGAGGCGGCGGGGTCGAACTCGTCGTGGCCGAGGCCGTAGACGTACGCCGTGCCGGGCTCCAGGCCGTCGAGCGCGGCGTGCACGTAGTGCTGCTCCACGGCGGGAAGGCCGTGCAGCGCCGGGGTCTTCAGCGGCCGGATCTCGGCGTCGACGCGCTCGCCGAGGCCGTCGCGGCGGGTGCCGAAGCGCACGTACGGGCGGCGCACCGGCAGCGGGAGCTGCCAGCCGACGCGCAGCTGCGTGCGCGGGTCGGCGCCGAACGCCAGATGCCGGCCGAACGCCGCCGGCGCCCCGGTGGGCGCGGGCGTGACGCCGTCCGCCGAGGGGTCGTCCGTACGCCCCGGCCCCCCGCCGCCGTCCCCGTCCCCGCCGCCGTCGCACCCGGCGAGCAGCAGCCCGCCGGCCAGCCCGCCCGCGCCGGCGACGACGCGCCGGCGCGAGTACCGGGCGCGCAGGTACTCGTGCTGCTCGGCCATGCTCATCGTGCGGGCGAGCCGCGGGGGGATGCCGAAGCCGGGGGTGTCCATGTCCCCGAGCATTCCCCGCCGCGCCCGGCCCACCGGCCAACCGCGGCCGTCGGCGTGGTGAACGCCCCCCCACCTGTCCACATCCCGGACGGCGGTGCCGTCCCGCGAGACGTACCGCGTAGGCTCCCCCCATGTCTCGCAGCATTCGTCTCGCGTCCATTCCCGGCGACGGCATCGGCCCCGAGGTCGTGGCCCAGGGCCTGAAAGTGCTCTCCGCGGTCCTGCCGCAGGACGTGAAGCTGCAGACCGAGAGCTACGACCTGGGCGCCCGCCGCTGGCACGCCACCGGCGAGACCCTGCCGGACGCGGAGCTGGCCGCCCTGAAGGACCACGACGCGATCCTGCTCGGCGCCGTCGGCGACCCCTCGGTGCCCTCCGGCGTGCTGGAGCGCGGGCTGCTGCTGAAGCTGCGCTTCGCCTTCGACCACTACGTGAACCTGCGCCCGTCGAAGCTCTACCCCGGCACCGACACCCCGCTGGCCGGCCGCCCCGCCATCGACTTCGTCGTCGTCCGCGAGGGCACCGAGGGCCCGTACACCGGCAACGGCGGCAGCCTGCGCACCGGCACGCCGGCCGAGGTCGCCACCGAGGTCAGCGTCAACACCGCCTACGGCGTGGAGCGGGTGGTCCGGGACGCGTACGAGCGCGCCCAGGCCCGCCCGCGCCGGAAGCTGACCCTCGTGCACAAGAACAACGTGCTCGTCCACGCCGGCCGGCTGTGGAAGGACACCTTCGACCGGGTCGGCGCCGAGTACCCCGGGGTCACGACCGACTACCTGCACGTCGACGCCGCGACGATCTTCCTGACCACCCAGCCCGAGCGGTTCGACGTGATCGTCACCGACAACCTCTTCGGCGACATCCTCACCGACCTCGCCGCCGCCATCAGCGGCGGCATCGGCCTCGCCGCCTCCGGGAACATCAACCCGTCCGGCGCCTTCCCGTCGATGTTCGAACCGGTCCACGGCTCCGCGCCGGACATCGCCGGCACCGGCAAGGCCGACCCGACGGCCACGGTCCTGTCGGTCGCCCTGCTCCTGCGCCACCTCGGCCACGCCCCGCAGGCCGCCCGCGTCGAGGAGGCCGTCGAGGCCGACCTCGCCGCGCGCGGCCCGGAGGCGCGCACCACGGACGAGATCGGCGACGCGCTCGCCGCCCGAGTATCCGGCTGACCGCCGGGACCACGCCTCGTGCGGCCGGCCCGGCCGGTCAGGTTTCTTCCGTAACGGCCGGCTGACCGCTGCCCTCCGGGCGGCGGCAGTGCGACGATGACCCTTCGGGCCGCGTACCACCGCCACGCTTGCCGCTGCCCCCGCCCACGTCATAATCGAAGCGGGGCCGCGGCGCGGGGTAATGCTCGGACGTCCTAGTACCTTGGGGGTACGAGGACCTCAGTACGGGACGCGGTCCGCCACACACCGAACGGTGAAGGACACGAATCTCATGACCTCGATCGAGCTCAAGCCGTCCGCGCACCCGCTGTCCGACGCGGAGCGCGAGGCGATCCTGACCAGCCCCGGCTTCGGCAAGCACTTCACGGACCACATGGTCACGATCAGGTGGACCGAGGGCCGCGGCTGGCACGACGCGCAGCTCCAGCCGTACGCGCCGCTGACCCTCGACCCGGCGACGATGGCGCTGCACTACGGACAGTCCATCTTCGAGGGGCTGAAGGCGTACCGGCAGCCCGACGGCGGCGTCCGCACCTTCCGGCCGGACGCCAACGCGCGCCGCTTCCAGCGGTCCGCGCGCAGGCTGGCGATGCCGGAGCTGCCCGTCGAGACCTTCGTGGAGGCCATCGACGTGCTGGTGCGCCAGGACAAGGCGTGGGTGCCGGGCACCGGCGAGGAGTCGCTGTACCTGCGCCCGTTCATGTTCGCCACCGAGGTCGGCCTCGGGGTGAACTCGCCGGCGCGCGAGTACCTGTTCATGGTGCTGGCCTCGCCGGCCGGGGCGTACTTCCACGGCGGCATCAAGCCGGTCTCGGTGTGGCTCACCGAGGAGTACGTGCGCGCCGCGCCCGGCGGCACCGGCGAGGCCAAGTGCGCGGGCAACTACGCGGGCGCCATGGCCGCCACCCTCCAGGCCGTGCAGCAGGGCTGCGACCAGGTGGTGTGGCTGGACGCGGTGGAGCGCCGGTGGATCGAGGAGATGGGCGGGATGAACCTGTACTTCGTGCGGGGCGAGGGCCCCGGTGCGGAGGTGGTCACCCCCGAGCTGACCGGCACGCTGCTGCCCGGCATCACCCGCGACTCGCTGCTGACCATCGCCGCCGACCTCGGCTACCGGACCGGCGAGGTGCGGATCTCCAAGGAGGAGTGGCAGGCCGGCTGCGCGGACGGCACGATCACGGAGACCTTCGCCTGCGGCACGGCCGCCGTCATCACGCCGGTGGGGCACGCGAAGTCCGGCACGGCGGAGTGGACGGTCGCCGACGGGTCGATGGGCCCGGTCACGGCGCGGCTGCGCAAGGCGCTGGTCGACGTGCAGACCGGGCAGGCCCCGGACCCGCACGGGTGGATGCACGAGCTGGGCTGACGGGCGGCGTACGCGGCGGGGCCGCCGCCGGAGGTCCGGCGGCGGCCCCTTCCCGGCCCGTCGTGCGGTGGTGCGGTCGTGCTGCCGGTCGCGTCAGTAGACGCTCACGTCGTACGCGTCCAGCGCGTCGGTGACCGGCTGGTGGATGGCGGAGCCGTCGGTGCCGGTGCAGCCCGCGCTGCCGGAGTGGATGCCGTACGCGACGTTGCCCGAGAAGTGGGCGCCGCCGCTGTCGCCGCCGGCGGAGCAGGCGGTGGTGCGGACCATGTTGTAGACCGGGCCGGAGCTGTAGTTGACGGTCACGTTCACGGCGGTCACCTCGCCGCTGGTGAGCCCGGTGGTGGAGCCGCTCTTCTGGATGGCCTGGCCGACGACGGCGTCGGCGGCGCGGGTGATGTCCCGGCTGCCGCCGTTGTAGAGGTTCACGGTGCCGGCGGGGGTGGAGCCGTCGGTGTACCGGACGAGCCCGTAGTCGTTCGTCGGGAAGCTGGTGCCCTCGCGGGTGCCGATCTGGTCGCCGCCGTTGCTGTCCGACCAGGAGGCGCCCGCGTTGGTGCAGTGGCCGGCGGTCAGGAAGTAGCGGGCGTTGTTCTTGGTCACGTTGAACGCCGCGGAGCAGCGGTAGCCGCCGCCGAAGATCGCGTCGCCGCCGATGACCTCCTCGTGGAAGACCCCGGGGATCCGGTTCACCCGGGCCGCGCCGTCGAGGCTCTTCGCGACGCGCTTGAGCTTCGCGTACTCGGCGGCGGACACGGTGGAGTCGGCCTGCACGGCTATCTGGTTGGTGGCCGGATCGACACCCCAGGAGGTGCCGGTTATCTGCGCCCGCCGCTCGAAGGCGCCCATCGCGGAGCGCAGTTCCGCGGCGCTGTGCTCGACCAGTTCGGCCTGGGCGCCGGCCGCCCGGGCCCGCTCCGCGGCGGCCTTGTCGGTGACGGTCACGACCAGCTCGCCGGTACCGGCGTCCAGGTATGTGCCGGCGCTGTCGGCGCCCAGGGCGCGCGTGACGTCGGCGTTCAGCGCGAGCGTGGCCGCGTCGGCCGCGACGCCCTCGGCCGGGCCGTCGGCCGGCGGGGCCGCCGCGGCGGCCGTTCCGCCGAGGGCGGCGGTGCCGAGCAGGAGAAGGGCGGCGAGGCCGCCGCCCAGGCGCGCGGACATGTGGGGTCTCATGCGGTGGTTCTCCTTATGTGTGAACCGTGTGGGGGTTCGTGGGAGGTTTGCCGTACCGACTGGTCGGGGACCAAATTGGCACGCGCATGTCATCGACACAAGACCGCGTCAGGCCGACTCGGCCGTACGAAACGTGGGCAGTCTGCCCGTATCGTGAGACGGAACTCCGGCCCGGGCGGGCGGTGTGCCAGACTGCCGACGTGACCTCGTCTGCCGTCATGATTATTGGCAACAGGCGCGCCGGTCCGCGCTGACCGTCCCGCGATCCGCATACGGTGACGGCACACCGCGTCCCAGACCCGCGCGCAGACCTCTCGCGACCAGCGAGGGGTCTTTTGCATTTCCGGGACCGGAGAGCACACCCTCCCGACAGGAGCACTTCGATGAGCACAGAGCCGGAAGCCCCCGAGACCCCCGACACCCCCCACGAGGGTTTCCACGTCTTCGACACCACGCTGCGCGACGGCGCGCAGCGCGAGGGCATCAGCCTCACCGTCGCGGACAAGCTGGCCATCGCCCGGCACCTCGACGACTTCGGCGTGGGCTTCATCGAGGGCGGCTGGCCCGGCGCGGTGCCCCGGGACACGGAGTTCTTCCGCCGCGCCCGCGCGGAGCTCCCCTTCCGGCACGCGGAGCTGGTCGCCTTCGGCGCCACCCGCAAGCCGGGCGCGCGGGTCGAGGACGACCCGCAGGTGCGCGCGCTGCTGGAGTCCGAGGCGCCGGTGGTCACCCTGGTCGCCAAGGCGCACGACCGGCACGTGGAGCTGGCGCTGCGCACCACGCTCGCGGAGAACCTCGCGATGGTGCGCGACACCGTGGCCTTCCTGCGCGGGCACGGCCGCCGGGTCTTCGTCGACTGCGAGCACTTCTTCGACGGCCACCGCGCCAACGCCGCGTACGCCAAGCAGGTCGTCGCCGCCGCGCACGAGGCCGGCGCCGACGTCGTCGTGCTCTGCGACACCAACGGCGGCATGCTCCCCGGCCAGGTGCGCGAGACCGTCGCCGAGGTGCTGGCCGCGACCGGCGCCCGGCTCGGCATGCACGCGCAGGACGACTCCGGCTGCGGCGTGGCCAACACCCTGGCCGCCGTCGACGGCGGCGCCACGCACGTGCAGTGCACGGCCAACGGCTACGGCGAGCGCGTCGGCAACGCCAACCTCTTCCCGGTGGTCGCCGCGCTGGAGCTGAAGTACGGGATGCGGGTGCTGCCCCCGGGCCGGCTGGCGGAGATGACCCGGATCTCGCACGCCGTCGCCGAGCTGGTCAACATCGCGCCCGCCACCCACCAGCCGTACGTGGGCGTCTCGGCCTTCGCCCACAAGGCGGGCCTGCACGCCTCCGCCATCAAGGTCGACCCCGACCTCTACCAGCACATCGACCCCGAGCTGGTCGGCAACCGGCTGCGGATGCTCGTCTCCGACATGGCCGGCCGGGCGTCCATCGAGCTGAAGGGCAAGGACCTCGGCCTCGACCTCGGCGACGACCGCGAGCTGCTGAGCCGGGTGGTGGAGCGGGTCAAGGAGAACGAGCTGCGGGGGCTGACGTACGAGGCCGCCGACGCCTCCTTCGAACTGCTGCTCCGCGAGGAGCTTCAGCTGCGCGAGTCCGGCCGGGTCCGGCGCTACTTCCGCACCGAGTCCTGGCGGGCCATCGTCGAGGACCGGCCGGACGGCACCCACGCCAACGAGGCCACGGTGAAGCTGTGGGCGAAGGGCGAGCGGACCGTCGTCACGGCGGAGGGCAAGGGCCCGGTCCACGCGCTGGACCGGGCGCTGCGGGTGGCGCTGGAGCGGATCTACCCCCAGCTGGCGGACTTCGAGCTGGTCGACTACAAGGTGCGGATCCTGGAGGGGACCCACGGCACGGAGTCGACGACGCGCGTGCTCATCACCACCGGCGACGGCCGCGGCGAGTGGGACACCGTGGGCGTCGCGGACAACGTCATCGCGGCGTCGTGGCAGGCGCTGGACGACGCGTACGCCTACGGTCTGCTCCGGGCCGGGGTCGTGCCGCAGGAGTAGCGGCCGCCCGCGGCCCGGACCAGCTCAGCGGGCGCGCTGCCGCGGCCCGGCGGGACCGTCCTCCACGGCCGCCGTCCCGGCGGGAGCGGCGCCTGCCGCCGGCGCGGCGCCCGCCGGGCTGCCGGGCGGGGCCTGCCGGGCGGGCCGCAGCACCGCCAGCGTCACCGCCACCGCGGCGGCCACCAGCGCCGCCCCGACGCCGAACGCCAGCTGGAAGCCGCCCGTCAGCGCCGCGTCCCGGCCGTGCCCGGCCGCGCTCAGCGACTCCGTCCGCGCCGCCGCGAGCGTGGTCAGCACCGCGACGCCGAGCGCACCGCCGATCTGCTGGCCGGTGTTGAACAGCCCGGAGACCACCCCGGCGTCGTCCTCCCGCGCCCCGGACATGCCCAGCGCGGTCATCGTCGGCAGCACCAGCCCGCCGCCGCTGATCAGCAGCATCGTCGGCAGCAGGTGGGCCACGTAGCTCACCTCGGCCGGGTCCCGCGGGACGCGTACCAGCAGCGCCAGCGCGAGGGTGAGCAGCACCAGCCCGGCGAGCAGCACCGCCCGCTCGCCGAACCGCGCCACCAGCCGGGCGGAGACGAGCAGCGACGTGACGCCGATGGTGGCCGCGGCCGGCAGCATCGCGAAGCCGGTCTCGGCGGCCCCGTAGCCCAGCACCTGCTGCATGTACAGCGCGGCGACGATCTGGAAGGCGAACATCCCCGAGATCACGAGCAGCTGGACGGCGTTGGCGCCGGACACGGTGCGCGAGCGGAAGACCCGCAGCGGCAGCAGCGGCGCGGCGGCCCGGGCCTGGCGGAGTACGAAGCCGGTGAGCAGCGCGGCGGCGAGCGCGGCGGAGCCGAGGGTGCGGCCGGAGGCCCAGCCGTGGCTCTCGGTCTCGACGATGGTGTAGACGCCGAGCATCAGCCCGGAGGTGACCAGCAGCGCCCCGGCGACGTCGGCGCCCCCGGCCGGGCCGGGCCGGGGGCCGGCCGGGCCGCCCGGCAGCACGCGCAGCGCGAGCACGGCGGTGGCCAGCCCGATGGGCAGGTTGATGAAGAAGATCCAGTTCCAGCTGAGCGCGTCGGTGAGCACGCCGCCGAGCACCTGGCCCAGCGAGGCGCCGGTCGCGCCGGTGAACGCGAAGGCGCCGATGGCCTTCGCGCGCTCCTGCGGGTCGGTGAAGAGCGTAACGATCATGCCGAGCCCGACGGCGGAGGTCAGCGCCCCGCCGACGCCCTGCACGAAGCGGGCGGCGATCAGCGTCCACGGCTCGGCGGCCAGCCCGCACAGCAGCGAGGCGGCGGTGAAGAGCAGCACGCCGGCGACGAACACCCGCTTGCGGCCGAGCAGGTCGCCGAGCCGGCCGGCGAGCAGCAGCAGCCCGCCGAAGGCGATCATGTAGGCGTTGACCGTCCAGGTCAGGTCGGCCGGGGAGAACCCCAGGTCCCGCTGGACGGCGGGGAGCGCGACGGTGACGATGCTCCCGTCGAGGATGATCATCAGCGCGCCGGTGCAGAGGATCGCGAGCGCGAGCCAGCGGGACCGGTCCGGCCGTGGGTCGGTGGGGTTCATGGAGGTCTCTCCTGGTGCGGATGCGGGCAACAGGAAAGACCGTAGCAGATAGTTTCGTACGGGAGCTTCTTTTAATTTGTTTTCTTCTGCGGACCTTCTCTGGGCTACCGCCGGTTCTGCCGCGCCCGGCGGACGGGCTGGTCGGACGGGACGGGCTGGGCGAGCGGGCCGGCCGCCAGGCTCTCCAGGGCCCCGACGAGGGCGTCCCGCTGCGCGGCCGGCAGGGAGCCGAGCACCTCCCGGTGCACCCGGTCGACGACCTCCTGGCCGCGCGCCGCGATCTCCGCGCCGGCGTCGGTGACGTGGATGATGCGGGCCCGGCGGTCGGTGCTCGACGGCCGCCGCTCGGCGAACCCGGCCTTCTCCAGGCCGTCCACGGTCACGACCATCGTCGTCTTGTCCATGCGCGCCATCTCGGCGAGCTGGCCCTGGGTGTGCTCGCCCTCCAGCGCGTGCACGAGCACGCACTGCTCCCGCTGGAGGAGGCCGATCTCGCTCAGCGCGGCGGACAGCCTGGTGTTGAGCACGTGTCCGGTGTGCATGAGGTAGCCGGTGACGTCCGGTACCGTACGGGCGGGCTGACGGGCTGCGGGCGTGGTGGTCATGCCCACAGATTAACAAGAAAGTCTGCTACGGAACCTTTTTCCGTGTTGACGATCTGCTCCGCTGCGTTGTTGGGGCCCTACAGCTCGGGCCGACGTGTCGTTGGCCGGTGTGCGGCCCCGTCACCTGCCGGTAGTGCCGGTTGCTCATGATTTTCGAGCCGACGTTGTAGGGAAATGACATAAGGTTCGACGCCCTCGTACCCGTACCGTCGTTCTATGACCACAGTGGACGACGCCCCCTCCGACGCGGCAGCGGCGGTCGGTGTCACCAGGAACGCCGCCGGGAGCGCCACCGGGAACGTCGCGGGGAACGAGGCCCGGGGGCGCGCGGCCGAGCTGCGCCGCATCCGCGAGCAGGCCCACGCGGGGCCCAGTGAGCGGGCGACCGCCGCGCAGCGCGCCAAGGGCAAGCTCACCGCCCGGGAGCGGATCGACCTGCTGCTGGACGAGGGGTCGTTCAACGAGGTGGAGCCGCTGCGCCGGCACCGGGCGACGGGCTTCGGCCTGGAGGCCAAGAGGCCGTACACGGACGGCGTGATCACCGGCTGGGGGACGGTCCACGGGCGGACGGTCTTCGTCTACGCGCACGACTTCCGCATCTTCGGCGGCGCCCTCGGCGAGGCGCACGCGTACAAGATCCACAAGATCATGGACAAGGCGATCGCGGCGGGTGCGCCGCTGGTCAGCCTCAACGACGGCGCGGGCGCGCGGATCCAGGAGGGCGTCTCGGCGCTCGCCGGGTACGGCGGCATCTTCCAGCGCAACACCCGCGCCTCGGGGGTCATCCCGCAGATCTCGGTGATGATGGGCCCGTGCGCGGGCGGCGCGGCGTACTCGCCGGCGCTCACCGACTTCGTCTTCATGGTCCGCGAGACCTCGCAGATGTTCATCACCGGGCCGGACGTGGTCAAGGCGGTGACGGGCGAGGAGATCAGCCAGAACGGGCTGGGCGGCGCGGACGTGCACGCGGAGACCTCCGGGGTGTGCCACTTCGCGTACGACGACGAGGTGACGTGCCTGGAGGAGGTGCGCTACCTGCTGTCGATGCTCCCGCAGAACAACCGGGAGAACCCGCCCGCCGTCGCCGCCGAGGACCCGGCCGACCGGGTCGGCGACGCCCTGCTCGACCTGGTGCCGGCGGACGGCAACAGGCCGTACGACATGCGCAGGGTGATCGAGGAGATCGTCGACGACGGCGAGTACCTCGAAGTGCACGAGCGCTGGGCGACCAACCTGCTCTGCGTGCTGACCCGGCTCGACGGCCAGGTGGTCGGCGTGCTCGCCAACCAGCCGCAGTCGCTGGCGGGGGTGCTGGACATCGAGGCGAGCGAGAAAGGTGCCCGCTTTGTCCAGATGTGCGATGCTTTCAACATCCCGATCGTCACCCTGCTCGACGTGCCGGGGTTCCTGCCGGGCGTCGACCAGGAGCACGGCGGGATCATCCGGCACGGGGCGAAGCTGCTGTACGCGTACTGCAACGCCACCGTGCCGCGGATCTCGGTGGTGCTCCGGAAGGCGTACGGCGGCGCGTACATCGTCATGGACAGCCAGTCCATCGGCGCCGACCTGACGTACGCCTGGCCCACCAACGAGATCGCGGTGATGGGCGCCGACGGCGCGGCGAACGTCATCTTCCGCCGCGACATCGCGGCCGCGGAGGACCCCGAGGCCAAGCGCACCGAGATGGTCAAGCAGTACAAGGCCGAGCTGATGCACCCGTACTACGCCGCCGAACGCGGCCTGGTGGACGACGTCATCGACCCCGCCGACACCCGCCGGGTCCTCATCCGGTCCCTGGCGATGCTGCGTACGAAGCACGCCGACCTGCCGGCGCGCAAGCACGGCAACCCGCCGCAGTGACCACCGCGGCCCGACCCGCAGCCGACCCCGCAGAACAGCCCAGGAGCACACACGTGACCACGCCGAACGCCGAGAACCTCGTCCGGGTCGAGAAGGGCGAGGCCAGCGAGGAGGAGCTGGCCGCGCTCACCGCGGTGCTGCTCGCCCGCGCCGCCGCCGAGGGCCCGGCGGCGCACGCCCGCCACGGCGGGCACGGCGCGTCCGCGGCCCGCTGGCGCCGCCTGGAGCGCCAGCACGGCTTCCGCGCCCCGCACAGCTGGCAGCGCTGACGAAGGCGCCGCCGCCCCGCGCCACGACGAAGGCCCCGCCGCCGGCGGGGCCTTCGCGTGTGCCGTACGGGCCCGGGCCCGGCGGTGCCGGGCTCAGCCCTGCGCCTCCTCCAGCCGCGCCAGCGCGGCGTCCACGCGCGCCAGCGTGCGCTCGCGGCCCAGCACCTCCAGCGACTCGAACAGCGGCAGCCCCACCGTCCGCCCCGTCACCGCGACCCGCACCGGCGCCTGCGCCTTGCCCAGCTTCAGCCCGTGCTCCTCGCCCGCGGCGAGGACCGCCTCCTTCAGCGCCTCCGCCGACCACGCGGCCGCGGCCAGCTTCCCGCGCGCCGTGCGCAGCAGCCCGGCCGCCCCCGGCTGCCCCGGCTGCCCCGGTTTCATGGCTTTGTCCCACGACTTCTCGTCGAACACCGGCTCGTCGAGGAAGAGGAAGTCGACGTTGGCCGTGATGTCGGACAGCACCGTCAGCCGCGTCTGCGCCAGCGGCGCCACCGCCGCGAAGGCGTCCGCGTCGAACGACTCCTGACGCCACGGCGCGTACGGCGCGCGCAGCCAGGGCCCGCAGCGCTCGGCGAAGTCCTTCACGTCCAGCATGCGGATGTGGTCCGCGTTGATCGCCTCGGCCTTCTTCAGGTCGAAGCGGGCCGGGTTGGGCACCACGTCGGCGATGTCGAAGGCGGCGACCAGCTCGTCCCGGGTGAAGACGTCCCGGTCGGCGGAGAGCGACCAGCCCAGCAGCGAGAGGTAGTTGATGAGCCCCTCGGGCAGGAAGCCGCGCTCGCGGTAGAGGTTGAGCGAGGACTGCGGGTCGCGCTTGGACAGCTTCTTGTTGCCCTCGCCCATGACGTACGGCAGGTGGCCGAACTCCGGCACCCGCTTGGCCACGCCGAGGTCGATCAGCGCGCGGTAGAGCGCGATCTGCCGCGGGGTGGAGGACAGCAGGTCCTCGCCGCGCAGCACGTGCGTGATCTCCATCAGCGCGTCGTCGACCGGGTTGACCAGGGTGTAGAGCGGGGCGCCGTTCGCGCGGACGAGGCCGTAGTCCGTGACGTTCTCGGGCGCGAAGGACAGCTCGCCGCGCACCAGGTCGGTGAAGGTGACCGTCTCGTCCGGCATGCGGAAGCGGACGATCGAGGTCCGGCCCTCGGCCTCGTACGCGGCCACCTGCTCCGCGGTCAGGTCGCGGCAGTGCCCGTCGTACCCGGAGGGGCGGCCGGCCGCCCGCGCCGCCTCGCGGCGCTCCTCCAGCTCCGCCGCGGTGCAGTAGCAGCGGTAGGCGTGCCCGGCGTCCGTCAGCCGGCGGGCGACGTCGGCGTAGACCTCCATGCGCTGCGACTGCCGGTACGGCGCGTGCGGGCCGCCGGCCTCGGGGCCCTCGTCCCAGTCGATGCCGAGCCAGTGGAAGGAGTCGAGCAGCTGCTCGTACGACTCCTCCGAGTCGCGGGCGGCGTCGGTGTCCTCGATCCGGAAGACCAGCGAGCCGCCGGTGTGGCGCGCGTACGCCCAGTTGAACAGGGCGGTGCGCACCAGGCCCACGTGGGGGTTGCCGGTGGGGGAGGGACAGAAGCGGACCCGTACGGGGGTCGCGGGGGCTGCGCTAGCCACGCTTGATCACCTTGTTGGCGAGAGTGCCGATGCCTTCGATGGTGACGGCGACCTCGTCGCCGTCGTGGAGCGGGCCGACGCCCGCGGGGGTCCCGGTGAGCACGACGTCGCCGGGCAGCAGCGTCATCGCCTCGGTGATGTGCACGATCAGCTCGGGGACCGAGCGCACCATGTCCGCGGTGCGGCCGAGCTGGCGCTGGTCGCCGTTGACGGTGCACTGGACGGCGAGGCCCTCGGCGATCCGCGCCGGGTCCAGCCCCGTCTCGACCCAGGGGCCGAGCGGGCAGGAGGTGTCGAAGCCCTTGGCCCGGGCCCACTGCTTCTCGCGCCGCTGGACGTCGCGCGCGGTCACGTCGTTCGCACAGGTGTAGCCGAGGATCACGTCCCCGGCCCGCTCCAGCGGCACCTCGCGGCAGAGCCGGCCGATGACGACGGCCAGCTCCGCCTCGTGCTGCACGTCGTCGGAGAAGGACGGGTACGCGATGGGGTCGCCGGGGCCGATCACCGAGGTGGACGGCTTGAAGAAGGTGACCGGCACGTCGGGCGGGCTCGACAAGGGGTGTCCCAGCTCCGCGGCGTGCTCGGCGTAGTTGCGGCCGATCGCGACGACCTTGTTGGGCAGGACGGGGGGCAGCAGCCGCACCTTGTCCAGCGGGAGCCTGCGGCCCGACCGCTCGAACTCGGCGAAGGGATGGCCCTTGATCACGTCGAGGGTGACCTCGCCCCGGGGGGCGCCCGCGCCGTCGAAGCCGTCGGAGCCTTCGACCACACCGAACGCGACGCTGCCGTCGACGGAGAACCTGGCGATACGCACGGGCCCAGGTTATCGCCCCGCCACCCCGCGCCGGGCCGCGCGGGTCAGGCGCCGGAAGGGGTCTCCTCCAGCACGGTGCGCCGCGGGTTGGCGGTACGCTCCGGCGCCGGGGCGTCCGCGGCCGGGGCCGGCTCGGGGGGCCCGGGAACCAGCAGGTCCGCGGCGTCGTCGAGGTGGGCGAGAGTGGTGCGCCGGGGGTTGGCTATGGTGCGGAGGATCATGACGGTGAGCTGTGCCTTCCGGTTCTTTACGGAACGTTCCGTTGTGTCAAGGGAAGGGTAGGCGCCGCTATTCCCCGCCCCGCCGGGACCCATCCCGTACGGCATTGTGACTTTCCTCACCCCGCCGGTGACGAATGCCGAATATCGTCTACTCCACTGATCGGCTAAAACGGGCTATTGCCCGGCAAGGCTGACATTCCCCAACTGATGGGCTCGACCCGGGACACGAGCCCGCGCCGTGCACCTCGTAGGAAAATGTCCGTTATCCCCACCCGTCATGTCCACCACGTGTAATCTGGCTGGCACGGTGAGTGATGGCGGTCGAGCTGTTACCCGCGGGCCTTGTTGGAGATCCCGGCACTGTGCTGGAATTCCACGGACCGTCGCTGGGGTGCAGTCGACGCAGAGGGCGCAACGGGGCGTCACGCGGGGGGCTGTACGGGGAGCTTGCGCCGGTTGGTTCACGGCGGGCGGGGGCCTAAGCTCCCGCACGACCAGACAACGCTCCGGTGTCCGCACCGGAGCCGGTCCTAGAGGTTGCGACGCTAGTGCAGGGACGATTGAAGACTGACGGCAGCGTTCCGGGCGAGCCTGAGGTGCGCGGGTCGACCGACCGCGCAGCCTCTCTTCGGTACGGCCAGAGCGCGAGCTCCTCGCCGGACCGGACGGCCGACCGCGGCGGCGGCGCCCGAATACCCGCGCCCGAGGCCGGGGACTTCGCCGGCATGCAGCGGCCCAAGGGCTCCAAGGGTCCGGGCTCCCGGATCCTGCTGCGCAACTGGCGCATCAGCACCAGACTCGTCTCGCTCCTCGCGCTCCCCGTGGTCGCCGCGACCACGCTGGGGGCTTTCCGCATTGAGGACTCCTGGCAGAACCTGCAGCAGCTGGAGAACATGAAGCTGCTGACGGACATGACCGAGGAGGCCACCGAGCTCGCCGACATGCTCCAGCAGGAGCGCGACAAGTCGGCCGGCCTCATCGTCGACGGCAACCCCAAGCACCCCGACATCACCGACGCCCGCGACGAGACCGACCAGGCCCTGGCGGCCTTCACCCGGTCCGCGGACGAGATCGACACCACCGAGGACCAGGACCTCGAAGGCGTCAACAACTCGCTGACCAGCGTCATCGAGAAGCTCAACAAGATCAACAGCATCCGCAAGACCGCGTACTCGGACGACACCGGCGGCGCCGCCCAGACGGTCAAGGCGTACGGCGAACTGGTCGACTCCCTGGTCTCGCTCTCCCAGGACATGGCCCTGGCCACGAGCAACCCGGAGATGATCGCCAAGACCCGGGCGCTGGCCACCTTCTCCTCCGCCAAGGAGTACGCCTCCGTCCAGCAGGCGATCATCAGCGCCGCCCTCGCCGAGGAGCCGCGCGACGAGTTCGCCGAGGCGGACCGGCTGGAGGCCGCCTCCGCCCAGGAGGCCGAGAGCTCCTCGCTCAAACTCTTCGCGCACCTGTACTCGGGCCGGATCGGGCTGACGGACCTGATGCGCTCGCTGGACGGCGGCAACGCCTCCGTGCAGCAGGCCGACACGTTCGCCAAGAACCTGGTGAACAACCCGGACAGCATCAAGAACGCCGACATGAGCTACCGGCACTGGTACGAGCTCGACAGCGTCAAGATCGAAGAGATGAAGAAGATCGAGCAGCACCTGCTCCAGGAGATGGAGCAGGCCGCGCGCGATCTGCGGTCCGAGGCCCAGAACGAGGCGATCCTCAACGGCGCCCTGATCCTCGTCGTCCTGCTCATCTCGCTCATCGGCGCCTTCGTCGTCGCCCGCTCCATGGTCCGCTCGCTGCGCCGGCTGCAGGACACCGCCCAGACGGTGTCCCAGAAGCGGCTGCCCGAGCTGGTCAAGCAGCTCTCCGACGCCGACCCGCAGGACGTCGACACCTCCGTCGAGACCGTCGGCATCAACAGCCGGGACGAGATCGGCAAGGTGGCGTCCGCGTTCGACGACGTGCACCGGGAGGCGGTCCGGCTGGCCGCCGAGCAGGCGCTGCTGCGGGGCAACGTGAACGCGATGTTCACCAACCTCTCCCGCCGGAGCCAGGGCCTCATCCAGCGTCAGCTCTCCCTCATATCCGAACTGGAGTCCCGCGAGGCCGACCCGGACCAGCTGGAGAACCTCTTCAAGCTGGACCACCTCGCCACCCGCATGCGCCGCAACGGCGAGAACCTGCTGGTCCTCGCCGGCGAGGAGCCGGGCCGCCGGTGGACCCGCCCGGTCCCGCTGGTCGACGTGCTGCGCGCCGCCGCCTCCGAGGTGGAGCAGTACGAGCGCATCGAACTGTCCGCCGTGCCGGCCACCCAGGTCGCCGGCCGGGTCGTGAACGACCTCGTGCACCTGCTCGCCGAGCTGCTGGAGAACGCCACCTCGTTCTCCTCGCCGCAGACCAAGGTCAAGGTCACCGGCCACGCGCTGCCCGACGGCCGGGTGCTGGTGGAGATCCACGACACCGGCATCGGGCTGTCGCCCGAGGACCTCGCGGCGATCAACGAGCGGCTGGCCAACCCGCCCACGGTCGACGTCTCCGTCTCCCGCCGCATGGGCCTGTTCGTGGTCGGCCGGCTGTCCCTGCGCCACGGCATCCGCATCCAGCTGCGCCCCTCCGACTCCGGCGGCACCACCGCGCTGGTCATGCTCCCCGTCGATGTCACGCAGAACGGCGGCGCGGGCGCCAAGCAGCCCGCGGGCCCCGCGGCGGGCGCCGCGGGCGCGTCCGGTGCGGGCGCGTCCGGCGCCGGCCAGGGCGCCCCGGCGCGCGGGGCCGCGCCGGCGGGCCGCGGGGGCGCGATGAGCAGGCTCGGCGCCGCGCAGCAGCGCGGCCAGGTGGGCGCGGGCACCGGTTCCGGCCGGCCCGCGCTGCCCAGCCGCGACGGCGGCGCGGGCGGCTCCGGCGGCCAGCGCCCCGGGCTGCCCGGGCGTACGCCCGCGGGCGCCGGCTCCGGCCGGCCCGGCTCCGGTACGGGGTCGGCCTTCCCCGGCGGTTCCGCCTTCGGCGCCTCGCCGGGCTCCGGCTCCACCTCCGGCCTCGGCTCGGGTCCGGCCCGGCAGGGGCTGCCCGGCCGGCCGGGCGGCGATGCGGGCCCCCGCGAGCCGGCCGGCACCCGGTCCGCCGGCGCCGGCCCGCGCGACGCCGACGGCCCGCGGCAGCACGACGACGCCGACACCACCCGGTTCGCCCGGCCCGACGTGTCCGGCCCGCCCCCGGGCGCCGGCCCGCCCCCGGGCGCCGGCGCGCCCGGCGGCGGCCAGGGCATCCCGGCCTTCGGCTCCGTGCCGCCGCCGGACTCCCCGCGGTCGCCCGTCCCCGGCGAGGCCGCCGCGTACGGCGCCCCGCAGGACACCGGCGAGCACCCGGTGCCGCCGCCGCAGCGCCGCCCGCAGCCCGGCCCGGGCCCGCAGGACACCGGCGGGTACCCCGTGGCGCGGCCGGGCGCCGGCCCGCAGGACACCGGCGGGCACGCGCTGCCGCCGCCGGCCCCCGGTTCGTACGACACGGGTGCTCACCCCGTGGCGCGCCCCGGCGGCGCGCCCCACGACACCGGCGAGCACCCGGTGCCGGGGCAGCGCCCCGGCCCCCAGGACACCGGCGAGTACGCGGTCCCCGGGCAGCGCCCGGGCGCGCACGACACCGGCGAGTACCCGACGGCGGCGCCGCCGCAGCGGCCGGACGACGGCCTGCTCGACGGCGGCCCCGTACCCGCCGGCGGCGACGAGCGGACGCCGATCTTCGAGTCGATGGAGTCGGACTGGTTCCGCGGCACCCGCGAGCGCGGGCCGGAGCCCGAGGCCCCCGCCGCGCAGCGCGCGCCGGAGGCCCCGGCCGACCCGTCGCCCGCCGAGCGCCCGGCACCGGAGGCCCCGCCTCCGCCGCCGGCCGCACCCGCGCCGCAGCCGGCCGCGACCGGCTCCGCACCGGCCTGGCGGCCCTCGCCCAACGACGACCGCTGGCGCCAGGCGGAGCAGCTGCGCACTCCGCAGGCGGGCGGCGTCACCACGTCGGGGCTGCCGCGGCGGGTGCCGCGGCAGAACCTCGTCGCGGGCACCGCGCAGCAGTCCGCGAACGCCAGCGGAACCCAGGTCTCGCGCGCGCCCGACGACGTGCGCGGCAGGCTGACGAGCCTGCGCCGGGGGATCCAGCGGGGCCGCCAGGCCGGCGGCACCGGCGAGACCCTCGGTGGCAACGGCTTTGGTCCCACCTATCAGCAGGAGCGTTAGTTGAGTCCATTGAGCCAGGCGGCGCAGAATCTGAACTGGTTGATCACCAATTTCGTGGACAACACCCCCGGGGTGTCGCACACGGTGGTGGTCTCCGCCGACGGACTGCTTCTGGCGATGTCCGACGGCTTCCCGCGGGACCGTGCCGACCAGCTGGCGGCGGTGGCGTCCGGTCTGACGTCGCTGACGGCCGGCGCCTCGCGCATCTTCGAGGGCGGGAGCGTGAACCAGACGGTGGTGGAGATGGAGCGCGGCTTCCTCTTCATCATGTCGATTTCGGACGGTTCCTCGCTGGCCGTGCTGGCGCACCCGGAGTGCGACATCGGGCTGGTGGGTTACGAGATGGCGCTGCTGGTCGACCGGGCGGGCGCGGTGCTCACCCCCGACCTGCGCGCGGAGCTGCAGGGCAGCCTGCTGAACTGAACCACGGCCGGCCGTCCGGCCGCCCGCTTTTATCAGACCTTCCCCATCGGCCATGTTCCCGTCCGGAGGATCCATGACCCCGCCACCCGCCTCACCCGACTCGTACGGTGGTGCCCAGCATCAGCCCTACGAAGGTGAAGGCGATCAGCCGCTGGTCCGGCCCTACGCCATGACCGGTGGCCGGACCCGGCCCCGCTACCAGCTCGCCATCGAGGCCCTGGTGAGCACGTCGGCCGACCCGATGCGGCTGCAGGGGCTGCTTCCGGAGCACCAGCGGATCTGCCACCTGTGCCGCGAGGTGAAATCCGTTGCCGAGGTCTCCGCGCTGCTGACCCTGCCGCTGGGCGTCGCGCGCATTCTGGTCGCCGACCTGGCCGAGGCCGGTCTTGTGGCGATCCACCAGCCCGGCGGCGGCACGGATGCCGACGGAACCCCCGATGTGACTTTGCTCGAAAGGGTGCTCAGTGGACTTCGCAAGCTCTAGTGGTGTGGCCGGTTCTCCTCCGGCTCGTGCGACCACGTCGGCGAAGATCGTGGTGGCGGGTGGTTTCGGGGTGGGCAAGACCACGTTCGTCGGTTCGGTGTCGGAGATCAATCCGTTGCGTACCGAGGCGGTGATGACGTCGGCGTCCGCGGGGATCGATGATCTGTCGCAGGTGTCGGGGAAGACCACGACGACGGTGGCGATGGACTTCGGCCGGATCACGCTGGATCAGGATTTGATCCTGTATCTGTTCGGGACGCCTGGTCAGGATCGTTTCTGGTTCATGTGGGACGATCTGGTGCGTGGTGCCATCGGTGCGGTGGTGCTGGTGGATACGCGGCGGTTGGCGGATTGTTTCCCGGCGGTGGATTACTTCGAGAACTCGGGGTTGCCGTTCGTGATCGCGTTGAACGGGTTCGACGGTCATCAGCCGTACTCGCCGGACGAGGTGCGGGAGGCGTTGCAGATCGGGCCGGAGACGCCGATCCTGACGACGGACGCCCGGCAGCGTTCGGAGTCCAAGTCCACGCTGATCACGCTGGTCGAGCACGCGCTCATGGCCCGGCTCCGCTGACCGGGCCGGCCGGCCCCGACGGGTGCCGCCGGCCGGGGACTTCGCCCAGGGGCGGGTCGCACCAAGGGGTGCGGCCCGCCCCTGAGGCGTTGATAACGTTTGGAAGCAGATTGGGGGGATCGGATGCACAGGACGCAGGCGGCCGACTCCGTTCCGCTGATGGCGTCGTAGCGCTTTGTCGGTTGTCGCCGCTTACGCCCTATTTGACGGTCCCGATGTGAGCGTACGAAGTCCGCGCCAGGCGTTTGGAATGTGCCGCCCGGCGTGCTGGAATTCGAGGAACTGACCCGAGAGTAGGCCGAGAGGTTGTTGGTCCGGTGAGGCGCAGCAGCAAGGGCCCCGCGCAGGAGGCGCGGGGCAACTTCAGCCCGCCGCCGCACGCGGCGGCGCCGCCCCCTGCCGGGGCGCAGCAGCCGGCCCCGCCGCCGCCGAGCGGCAGCCGGCTGTCGCCCCGCAACTGGCGGGTGGCCACCCGGCTGAACGCGATCCTGCTGATCCCGGTGATCGTGGCCCTGGTCTTCGCGGGCTTCCAGGTGACCAACTCCGTGGACACCTGGCGCGAGGCCCAGGACGCGGAGAGCACCGCCAAGGTGGCCAAGGCCGCCGCCGACTACGCCGACCGCCTCATGGCGGAGCGCGACGTCTCCGTGCAGCCGCTGCTCCACGGCGACCGCGAGTCGAGCCGGGTGACCGAGGCGCGCCAGGCCACCGACGCCGCCGCGGCCGAGTTCGACCGGCAGGTCGAGGACATGCCGGACACCGACGGCCTCCAGCGCCGGCTCGACGCCTTCCGGGAGCAGGAGAAGAAGCTGGAGCAGATGCGCCAGGCGGCGTTCACGTCCCGGATGCCCGGCACCGACACCCACCTCGGGTACGCGCAGATGTACCGCCCGCTGATGACCTTCGCCAACGAGCTGGGCCTGGGCACGAGCAACATCACCAGCTACGGCCGCGCGATGTACGCGATCTCGCTGTCCAAGTCCGCCGCCTCGCTGGTCCGCTCCATCGGCACCGAGCTGCTGGTCAGCCCGCCCGAGAAGGCCGAGGTGCTGGCCGAGGAGAAGACCGCGCTGGCCTCCTTCGCCTATCTGGAGCCCATCGCCCTCGACGAGTTCCGGACCGGCAGCACCGAGGCCGACAACCGGATGCTGGGGGACGCGCTGGCCGACCAGGAGGACGAGGCCAGGCAGCGCCTCGCGGAGGCGCAGCGGGAGGCCGAGAGCGGCGGCGGCGAGTTCACCGCGCCGCCGGAGCCCTCGGCGATGCTCGCCGGCATCGCCGGGATCGGCGAGGGCGCCACCCCCGAGTCGCTCGCCGAGCAGGGCATCACCCCGCAGACCTGGTACGCCGCCACCAGCGTGCCCATCGCCGCGTACCGGACCGTCGAGATCGAGTTCGCCGACCGCGCGGTGGCCGACGCCCACGACATCGTCGAGTCCGCCAAGCGCGACACCGTCGTCGGCGCCGCGATCGCCGTCGGCGCGCTGCTCATCGGCTTCGTCATCGCCGCGATGATGGCCCGCGCCATGGGCCGCAGCATGCGGCTCCTGCGCAACTCCGCCTTCGGCATCGCCGAGCAGCGGCTGCCGATGCTCGTCGACCAGCTCTCCCGCACCGACCCCGGCCGGGTGGACACCCGCGTCCAGCCGATCCCGCTGCACAGCCGCGACGAGATCGGCGAGGTCGCCCGCGCCTTCGACCAGGTGCACCGGGAGGCGGTCCGGCTGGCCGCCGAGCAGGCGCTGCTGCGGGGCAACCTGAACGCGATCTTCACCAACCTCTCCCGGCGCAACCAGGGCCTCATCGAACGCCAGCTGGAGCTGATCTCCGGCCTGGAGGACCACGAGGCGGACCCGGAGCAGCTGGAGAACCTGTTCCACATGGACCACCTCGCCACCCGCATGCGCCGCAACGGCGAGAACCTGCTGGTGCTCGCGGGCGAGGACACCGGCCGGCACATGGACGAGGCGGTCCCGCTCGTCGACGTGCTACGCGCGGCGACCTCGGAGGTCGAGTCGTACGAGCGCATCGAGCTGGAGGGCGTGCCCGACAGCGAGATCCACGGCAGCGCCGTCACCGACCTCGTCCACCTGCTCGCCGAGCTGCTGGAGAACGCCACCACGTTCTCCTCCCCGCACACCAAGGTGCGGGTCACCGCCACCCGGCTGCCGGACCGCCGGGTGATGGTCGAGATCCACGACAAGGGCATCGGGCTGACCGCCGAGGACTTCGCGGACATCAACCACCGGCTCGCCAACCCGCCCACCGTGGACGTCGCGATCTCGCAGCGCATGGGCCTGTTCGTGGTCGGCCGGCTGGCCGACCGGCACGGCATCCGGGTGCAGCTGCGCCCCTCCGGCGAGCAGTCGGGCACCACCTCGCTGGTGATGCTGCCCGAGGCCATCGCCTTCGGCGGCGCCGCCGAGACGTCCGACCAGCAGGACGAGTTCACCGTCTCGCGCATCGTCGCGGACCGCCCGTCCTTCCAGCCGGCGGGGAACGGCTTCCCGGGCGGGCGCGCGCGCAGCGCGGCGGAGCTGGGCTTCGACGACTCCTCGTACCAGACCCCCCAGCTCGACGGGCCGCGCTCGCCGATGCCGGCGCTCGGCGGCCAGGAGGGCGTCTTCGACCCCATCCAGCGCTCGCTGCTGCGGGAGGAGCGCCGGGCGGCGCTGGAAGCGGCGGCGCAGGACCGTACCCCCGGCTTCCACGATTCCCAAGCGGAAGATGTGGGCACTGATCCCTTCGCGCCCGGGGGCATCTCGCCGGAGCCCGCGTACGATACGTACGGCCACGTGGAGCCCGACGCCCCGCCGAACTCCTGGACGGGGCAGGGCGCGTACGACAGCCCGGCGCAACTGGAAGCGGAATCTCCGGTTGAGGCCGGGGACGGCCGCCGGGGCTTCGGCTTCGGCGAACCGGAGCCGGCCTCGCCCGACGACGAGTGGCGGTCGGCGAACGACGAACGCTGGGAGCGCGCCGAGCAGGTGCGCGAACCGAAGGCGGGCGGGGTCACCTCCGCGGGCCTTCCCCGGCGGGTGCCCCGCCAGAACCTGGTGGAGGGCACCGCGGAGCAGCCCCAGCTGGGAGGCCCACAGGTCTCCCGCGACCCGGAGGACGTACGCGGCCGGCTGAGCAACCTGCGCCGCGGTGTCCAGCAGGGCCGGCAGCAGGGACCGCAGCAGAGTGACGGGCCGGGCACAGGCCCCGGCACATACGATCAGGAGCGTTAGGTGAGCCCGATGAGCCAGGCGGCGCAGAACCTGAACTGGTTGATCACCAATTTCGTGGACAACACCCCCGGGGTGTCGCACACGGTGGTGGTCTCCGCCGACGGACTGCTTCTGGCGATGTCCGACGGCTTCCCGCGGGACCGTGCCGACCAGCTGGCGGCGGTGGCGTCCGGTCTGACGTCGCTGACGGCCGGCGCCTCGCGCATCTTCGAGGGCGGCTACGTCAACCAGACGGTGGTGGAGATGGAGCGCGGCTTCCTCTTCATCATGTCGATCTCCGACGGCTCGGCCCTGGCCGTGCTGGCGCACCCGGAGTGCGACATCGGCCTGGTGGGCTACGAGATGGCGCTGCTGGTCGACCGGGCGGGCGCGGTGCTCACCCCCGATCTGCGCGCGGAGCTGCAGGGCAGCCTGCTGAACTAGCCGACAATCGATGCACGTTGCACGCTCGCCGGGCTAAGGTGCGTCGAGTGCAGTGATGCTCCGGCACGCCGTCGGGGAAGGGGAACGCAGTGGCAGCTCACCAAGAGGTACCTCACGGTGGTGAGGACTGGCGGTACGGCTACGGGCCGCAGCCGACCGACCAGCCGGGCATGCCGTACCCCGACCCGAGCGCGCCCGGGTCCCCGGGCGGGCCGCAGCCGTACCACCAGCCGTACCATCAGCCCCAGCACGAGCCGCCGGCCCCGGCTCCGGCCCCGTCGTCGTACGGCGACGGCCACCCGCCGCAGCACCGAGGCCGCCCGGCGCCCGCGCCGCAGCCCGCCCCGGCGCCCGCCGCCGGCGGCGGACGGGCGGCCCGGGGCCCGCAGTCGCGGCTGGTGCGCCCGTACGCCGTGACCGGCGGCCGGACCCGGCCGCGCTACCAGCTCGCCATCGAGGCATTGGTGCAGACCACTGCCGACCCCTCCCGCCTCACTTCCCAGCTCCCCGAGCACCAGCGCATCTGCCGACTGTGCTATGAACTCAAGTCGGTCGCGGAGGTCTCCGCGTTGCTGACCCTCCCGCTGGGCGTCGCGCGCATCCTCGTGGCCGACCTCGCGGAAGCCGGCCTGGTCACGATCCACCAGCCGGGCGGCGGCGACTCCGCGGGGGGTCAGCCAGATGTGACTTTGCTCGAAAGGGTGCTCAGTGGACTTCGCAAGCTCTAGTGGTGTGGCCGGTTCTCCTCCGGCTCGTGCGACCACGTCGGCGAAGATCGTGGTGGCGGGTGGTTTCGGGGTGGGCAAGACCACGTTCGTCGGTTCGGTGTCGGAGATCAATCCGTTGCGTACCGAGGCGGTGATGACGTCGGCGTCCGCGGGGATCGATGATCTGTCGCAGGTGTCGGGGAAGACCACGACGACGGTGGCGATGGACTTCGGCCGGATCACGCTGGATCAGGATTTGATCCTGTATCTGTTCGGGACGCCTGGTCAGGATCGTTTCTGGTTCATGTGGGACGATCTGGTGCGTGGTGCCATCGGTGCGGTGGTGCTGGTGGATACGCGGCGGTTGGCGGATTGTTTCCCGGCGGTGGATTACTTCGAGAACTCGGGGTTGCCGTTCGTGATCGCGTTGAACGGGTTCGACGGTCATCAGCCGTACTCGCCGGACGAGGTGCGGGAGGCGTTGCAGATCGGGCCGGAGACGCCGATCCTGACGACGGACGCCCGGCAGCGTTCGGAGTCCAAGTCCACGCTGATCACGCTGGTCGAGCACGCGCTCATGGCCCGGCTCCGCTAACCCGTTTTGGAGTGCGGTCCGCGATCGGGTAATGTTCTGTCCGTCGCCGGGAACGGCGGCCACCTGAACAGAGCCCCCGCGACGGGGGTTGTGTTTTGGTGGGGTATGGTGTAATTGGCAGCACGACGGATTCTGGTTCCGTTAGTCTAGGTTCGAGTCCTGGTACCCCAGCGCAACGCAGTTGCTGACGTGCTCGCCCCCGTTGTGTAGCGGCCTAGCACGCTGCCCTCTCAAGGCAGTAGCGCCGGTTCGAATCCGGTCGGGGGTACAGGTCCTCTCCATCGCGAGGAGGGGATCGTCCAAGGCCCCCGTTGTGTAGCGGCCTAGCACGCCGCCCTCTCAAGGCGGTAGCGCCGGTTCGAATCCGGTCGGGGGTACCAGCCGGACCATCGCAGGGCCTCCCGCCGCGCGGGAGGCCCTTGCTCGTGCCGCTCGTGCGCCGCCGGCCCCGCCGCGGGTGCGTCAGCCCGACCGGCGCAGCGCGTCCGTGAGCCGCGCGGCGGCGTCCACGACCGCCTGGGCGTGCATCCGCCCCGGGTGCCGGGTCAGCCGCTCGATCGGGCCGGAGACCGAGACGGCGGCCACCACGCGGTGCGACGGGCCCCGTACGGGCGCGGAGACGGACGCGACGCCCGGCTCCCGCTCCCCGACGGACTGGGCCCACGCCCGGCGCCGTACGCCCGACAGCGCCGTGGCCGTGAACCGGGCGCCCTGCAGCCCCCGGTGCAGCCGCTCGGGCTCCTCCCAGGCGAGCAGCACCTGGGCCGCCGAGCCCGCCTTCATGGGCAGCGTGGAGCCCACCGGCACGGTGTCGCGCAGGCCCGAGAGCCGCTCGGCCGCCGCCACGCAGATGCGCATGTCGCCCTGGCGCCGGTAGAGCTGGGCGCTCTCCCCGGTGATGTCCCGCAGATGCGTGAGGACCGGCCCGGCCGCCGCCAGCAGCCGGTCCTCGCCGGCCGCCGCCGCCAGCTCGCCGAGCCGGGGGCCGAGGATGAACCTGCCCTGCATGTCCCGGGCCACCATGCGGTGGTGCTCCAGGGCCACCGCGAGCCGGTGGGCCGTGGGGCGGGCGAGACCGGTCGCGGAGACCAGCCCGGCGAGGGTGGCCGGACCGGACTCCAGCGCGCTCAGCACCACAGCCGCCTTGTCGAGTACGCCGACGCCGCTAGAGTTGTCCATGCAACGATACTCGCGTCTCACACTGTGAAACGCAAGTTCAAATTTCCGGCGGACGCGTCACCCTGTGGGGCACGGACGTACGCACACACGCAGTTCGCGATCAACGACGATGGGAATGCGATGGGAAGGACACTCGCGGAGAAGGTCTGGGACGACCACGTCGTCAGGCGCGCGGAGGGCGAGCCCGACCTTCTCTTCATCGACCTGCACCTGCTCCACGAGGTGACCAGCCCGCAGGCCTTCGACGGCCTGCGCAAGGCGGGCCGTCCGGTGCGCAGGACCGACCTGACCATCGCCACCGAGGACCACAACACCCCCACCCTCGACATCGACAAGCCCATCGCCGACCCTGTCTCGCGCACCCAGCTGGAGACCCTGCGCAAGAACTGCGCCGACTTCGGCGTACGCCTCCACCCGCTCGGCGACGTCGAGCAGGGCGTCGTCCACGTCGTCGGCCCGCAGCTGGGGCTCACCCAGCCGGGCACCACCGTGGTCTGCGGCGACAGCCACACCTCCACGCACGGCGCGTTCGGCGCGCTGGCGTTCGGCATCGGCACCAGCCAGGTCGAGCACGTGCTCGCCACCCAGACGCTGCCCATGGCCCCCTTCCGGACCATGGCCGTGACCGTCGACGGCGAGCTGCCCGACGGCGTCACCGCCAAGGACCTGATCCTCGCGATCATCGCCCGCATCGGCACCGGCGGCGGCCAGGGCTACGTCATCGAGTACCGCGGCGAGGCCGTCGAGAAGCTCTCGATGGAGGCGCGGATGACGATCTGCAACATGTCCATCGAGGCCGGCGCGCGCGCCGGGATGGTCGCGCCGGACGAGACGACGTTCGCGTACCTGAAGGGCCGCGCGCACGCCCCGGAGGGCCCCGGCTGGGACGCCGCCCTGGAGTACTGGCGCACGCTGCGCACCGACGACGACGCGGTCTTCGACCGGGAGGTCGTCATCGACGCGGCCGAGCTGGCCCCGTTCGTCACCTGGGGCACCAACCCCGGGCAGGGCGCGCCGCTGACGGCGCAGGTGCCCGACCCGGCCTCGTACGCCGACACCGCCGAGCGGGTCGCCGCGGAGAAGGCGCTGGAGTACATGGGCCTGACCGCGGGGCAGCCGCTGCGCGAGATCGCGGTCGACACCGTGTTCGTGGGCTCCTGCACCAACGGCCGGATCGAGGACCTGCGCTCCGCCGCCGAGGTGGTGAGCGGCCGGCAGGTCGCCGACGGCGTACGGATGCTGGTCGTGCCCGGCTCCGTACGGGTCGCGCTGCAGGCCGTGGAGGAGGGGCTCGACAAGGTGTTCACGGCCGCCGGCGCCGAATGGCGGCACGCGGGCTGCTCGATGTGCCTGGGCATGAACCCCGACCAGCTCGCCCCCGGCGAGCGCTCGGCGTCCACCTCCAACCGCAACTTCGAGGGCAGGCAGGGCAAGGGCGGCCGTACGCACCTGGTCTCCCCGCAGGTCGCCGCGGCCACCGCCGTGACCGGCCGGCTGTCCTCCCCGGCCGACCTGACCACCGCGGAGGTCTGATCCATGGAAGCCTTCACCACCCACACCGGGCGCGCCGTGCCGCTGCGCCGCAGCAACGTCGACACCGACCAGATCATCCCCGCCCACTGGCTCAAGAAGGTCACCCGGGACGGCTTCGAGGACGGCCTCTTCGAGGCCTGGCGCAAGGACCCGGAGTTCGTGCTGAACAGCCCGGCCCACCGGGGCGCGAGCGTCCTGCTGGCCGGCCCGGACTTCGGCACCGGCTCGTCCCGCGAGCACGCCGTGTGGGCGCTGCAGAACTACGGCTTCCGGGCGGTCGTGTCGTCCCGCTTCGCCGACATCTTCCGCGGCAACTCGCTCAAGAACGGACTGCTGACCGTGGTGCTGCCGCAGGCGGCCGTCGACCGGCTGTGGGAGCTGGTCGAGGCCGACCCGGCGACCGAGGTGACCGTCGACCTCGAAGCCCTGGAGGTACGCGCCGGCGGTGCGCCCGGCGCCCCCGCGTTCACCGCGCCGTTCGAGCTGGACGAGAACGCCCGCTGGCGGCTGCTGAACGGCCTCGACGACATCAGCATCACTCTTCGGCACGAAGCCGACATCGCCGCTTTCGAGGCGTCCCGGCCGGCGTTCAAGCCGTCGACGGTACCGGCCTGACCGGCGGTTTTCCGCCGCGCAGCGACCCCGCGCCCGCCACCGACCGGTGGCGGGCGCGGGGTTTTGCACGCCGCCGCGTTGGCGTCCCCCCGAGCGACAACTCACCGCAGATGGCACAATCGGCGCATGGATCCCGACGGCCAACTCGCGCTCTACGAGGCCGTCGCCGCCGGGCTGAAGGAGGCTCACCGCAAGGTGCGCGAGGTGGCCGTCACGGACGCCGAACGCGCCGAGCTGACAAGGCGCCTGCTCGCCATCACGGGTGCCGCCAAGCACGATCTCGCCGGGGCCGCACGGCGGCTGGAGCGCCTGCGGCGGGAGCTGGACGCCCGCTCGTAGCGGGAGTCCGTTGCGACACAAGGGTGATGAGAGACGTTTTGCCTTTGATTTGCGGTATATATCTGCCTAACGTGCGAAAAGGCTTGAACATTTCGTTCCGGCAATCAATGCCTCCGAAGGGGAAGACGTGAACAAGGCACAGCTCGTTGAAGCTATTACCGACAAGATGGGCGGCCGGCAGCAGGCCGCCGACGCCGTGGACGCCGTCCTCGACGCGATCATTCGTGCGGTCGTCTCCGGCGAGCGGGTGTCGGTCACCGGCTTCGGCTCTTTCGAGAAGGTGGAGCGGCCGGCGCGCTACGCCCGCAACCCGCAGACCGGCGAGCGCGTCCGGGTCAAGAAGACCTCCGTGCCGCGCTTCCGCGCGGGCCAGGGCTTCAAGGACCTCGTCTCCGGCTCCAAGCGGCTGCCGAAGAACGACACGGCCGTGAAGAAGGCCCCGAAGGGCAGCCTGTCCGGGGGCACCAAGACCACCGCCAAGGCCGCCGCCAAGAAGGCCACCAAGAAGAGCGCGGCCAAGAAGAGCACGGCGAAGAAGACCACCGCCAAGAAGACCGCGGCCAAGAAGGCCCCGGCCACGCGGGCCACGGCCAAGAAGTCCGCGACGAAGAAGACGACGGCCAAGAAGACCTCGGCGAAGAAGACCACCGCCAAGAAGAGCACCGCCAAGAAGGCGACCGCCAAGAAGTCGGCCAAGAAGGCCCCGGCGAAGAAGGCCACCGCCAAGAAGGCGCCGGCCCGCAAGTCCGCCGGCCGGCGGACCACGGCCAAGAAGACCACTGCCAGGAAGCGGTGACGGACCCGGCGCAGGGTCCGCAAGCGGGGCCGGCTCCCCTCGGGGAGACCGGCCCGCGGCATGTCCGGGCGGCCGCGCGGGGGCGCCGGGCCCGCGCCGCCCGCGGCACGGGCGGCGCGCGTGGCGCAGGCGGTGCGCGCGGGCGCGCGCGGCGTCAGAGCGTCTGCAGCGTCACCAGGACGATCCTGCGCGACTCGCCCTCGCCCTCGGTCTCGATCCGCACCCGCTGGCCCGGCCTGAGCAGCCGCAGCCCCCCCGCGGCGAACGCCGCCCCGTCGAAGGGCAGCGGCGTGCCGTCGTCGAGGAGCACGCTGCCGCTGCGGGTCTGCGGGTCGTACGTGAACGCTGTGGCCTGCATGCGCGGCAGGCTACCGGCCCGCGCCCGCCGGCACACGCCCGCCGCCATTCGCTCACCGGCATCCGCTCACCGGCATCCGCCGTTCGCCCCGGCCGCCCCCGCCACCGGCCGCCCGCACGCCGCCAGCCGAGCCAGCGCCGCCGCCGTGTGCCCCCCCACCCCCAGCGCCAGCGCCGCCCGCAGGTCGGCGGCCGTATCGACGTCCTGGCGTACGGAGTCCACCCCCGCCAGCCGTATCTCCCGGGCCCCCGACGCCAGGTGCCGCGCCCGCGACGCGACCCCGAACCCCGGCGCCAGCGCCACCCCCGCGGCCGCCGCCAGCAGCGTCGTGCCCGTGCCCGGGGCGTCGGCCAGGAACGCCCGCCCGCCGCCCGCGCCGTCCGCCCCGCCCCCGCCGTCCGGCTCTCCCGGCGCCCCGGCCAGCACCCGGGCCAGCTCCGCCGGCCGCAGCGCCGGCAGGTCCGCGTTCAGCGCCGCGACGGCGGCGCCGGGGCGCTCGGCCCGGATCCGCTGCTCCCCGTGCGCCAGCGCCGCGTTCAGCCCCGCCCGCGGGGCGTCCGGTACGGCCCGCGCCCCCACCGCTGCCAGCCGCCCCGCCGCCTCGGCGTCGTCCGTGACGACCGTCACGGAGCCCACCGCCGGGCAGCCGAGCGCCGCGGCCACCGTGTCGAGCGCGAACGCCAGCGCCAGCCGCCCCCGGCCCGGCTCGCCCGCCGCCGGGCCCAGCCGGGACTTCGCCAGCGCCAGCGGCTTCAGCGGCACGACGACATGCCAGAGCCGCCGGCCCGGCCGGCCGGGTACTTCCGTCTGCGCAGGTGCCATGCGTTTCGTCATCGTCGTTCCGCCCCATTGTCACCTGCCGGTGCTCCGTCCGGACCGGTGGGCCGGTCACATGGGCGTACGGTGTTCTCGACAGACGTGCGACCCGCGGCGAGACTGTTTCGGCCACGAAAGGTGCACCGAGGAAAATCCGGGAAGGTGAAGAGGACCGTGTCACGGCGGAGGATCGGCTTCTGGTACCGGCTGGTCGCGGCCATCTGCAAGCCGCCGCTGCGGGTGCTCGTCAAGCGGGACTGGCGTGGCGCGGAGCACATACCGGCCGACGGCGGATTCCTCACCGCCGTCAACCACAACTCGTATCTCGACCCCTTCTTCTATGCCCACTTCCAGTACAACACCGGGCGGGTGCCGCGGTTCCTGGCGAAGGACGGACTGTTCAAGAAGGGCGTCGTCGGCACGGTGATGCGCGGCACCGGGCAGATTCCCGTCTACCGCGAGTCGACCGACGCCTCCAAAGCATTCCGGGCCGCCGTCAAAGCCGTCGAGGACGGCGAGTGCGTCGCGTTCTACCCCGAGGGGACGCTCACCCGGGACCCGGAGCTGTGGCCGATGAAGGGCAAGACCGGCGTCGCCCGGGTCGCGCTCGTCACCGGGGCGCCGGTCATCCCCGTCGCCCACTGGGGCGCGAACGAGGTGCTGCCGCCGTACGGCAAGCCCCGGCTGCTGCCCCGCAAGACCTTCCACCTGCTCGCCGGGCCGCCGGTGGACCTGTCGGAGTTCTACGGTAGGGAGCCCACCCCGCAGGTGCTCGCGGCGGCCACCGAGGTCATCATGGACGCCGTCACCCGCCTGCTGGAGGAGCTGCGCGGCGAGCAGGCGCCCGCGGAGCGCTTCGACCCGAAGACCGTACGCGCCGAACAGCGCCGCCGCTCCGCGGACCGTAAGGAGAACTCGTGACGCGCTGCGCCGTCTTCGGCACCGGCTCGTGGGGCACGGCCTTCTCGCTGGTGCTGGCCGACGCCGGCTGCCGGGTGACGATGTGGGGCCGCCGGGCCGCGCTCGTCGACGCCCTCAACGCCACCCGCGAGAACCCCGACTACCTCCCCGGCGTCCGCCTGCCCGACGCGGTCACCGCGACCGCCGACGCCGCGGAGGCGGCCCGCGACGCCGAGTTCACGGTCCTGGCCGTACCGGCGCAGACGCTCCGCGGCAACCTGGAGCGCTGGGCGCCGCTGCTCGCGGACGGCACCGTGCTCGTCAGCCTGATGAAGGGCGTCGAGCTGGGCACCGCCCGGCGCATGAGCGAGGTCATCGAGGAGGTCGTCGCCAAGGAGGGCGCCGCCGCCGCGGACGTGCACCGCCGCGTCGCCGTGCTCACCGGCCCCAACCTCGCCCGCGAGATCGCCGCCCGGCAGCCCGCCGCCGCCGTGGTCGCCTGCGCGGACGAGGCGGTGGCCCGGCGGCTCCAGACGGCCTGCCACACCCCGTACTTCCGCCCGTACACCAACACCGACGTCGTCGGCTGCGAACTCGGCGGCGCCGTCAAGAACGTCATCGGGCTGGCCGTCGGCATCGCCGACGGCATGGGCCTCGGCGACAACGCCAAGGCGTCGCTCATCACCCGCGGCCTCGCCGAGACCGCCCGCCTCGGCAGCGCCCTGGGCGCCGACCCGCGCACCTTCGCGGGCCTCGCCGGCATGGGCGACCTGGTGGCCACCTGCTCCTCGCCGCTGTCCCGCAACCACACCTTCGGCACCAACCTCGGCCGCGGCATGACCCTCGCGGAGACCATCGCCGCCACCCGGCAGACCGCCGAGGGCGTCAAGTCCTGCGAGTCGGTGCTCGATCTGGCCCGCCGCCACGAGGTCGACATGCCGATCACCGAGACCGTGGTGCGGATCGTGCACGACGGGAAGCCGCCGCTGGTGGCGCTGAAGGAGCTGATGTCGCGCAGCGCCAAGGCGGAGGGACACTGACGCGAGGCTGAACGAGCCGATGTCGCGCAGCGCCAAGGCGGAGGGACACTGACGCGAGGCTGAACGAGCCGATGTCGCGCAGCGCCAAGGGCCGAGGGACACTGACGCGCGGCGCCGGGACCGCGGGACACTGACGTTCCCCCGCGCGCACGCCCCCTTCCCGCCGCCGCCCCGTCCCGCCGGGCACGACGGGAACACGACGCAAGCCGCCCGTTGGTGGCACTGAAGGAGCCGATGTCGCGCAGCGCCAAGGGCGGAGGGACACTGACGCGCGGCGCCGGACCGCGGGACACTGACGTTCCCCCGCGCAGCGGGTAATGTGCGAGCGATGAGCAGCGAGCACTCCTACGAAAGCCAGGGCCGCAAGCCGCGCGTCGCCGTCGTCTTCGGCGGGCGCAGCTCCGAGCACGGCATCTCCGTGGTCACCGCGGGCGCCGTGATGCGCGCCATCGACCGCGAGAAGTACGAGGTGCTGCCCATCGGCATCACCGCGGACGGCCGCTGGGCGCTCACCGCGGACGACCCGGAGCGGATGGCCATCGCCGACCGCCGGGTGCCCACCGTGGCGGAGCTCGTGGACGCCGAGGCGGAGGACGGCGCCGTCGTGCTCTCCGCCGACCCGGGCAGCCGCGAGGTCGTCTACACCGAGCCGGGGCAGGTGCCCAAGGCGCTCGGCGAGGTCGACGTCGTCTTCCCGATGCTGCACGGCCCGTACGGCGAGGACGGCACGCTGCAGGGCATGCTCGACCTGGCCGGGGTGCCGTACGTGGGCTCCGGGGTGCTGGCCTCCGCGGTCGGCATGGACAAGGAGTACATGAAGCGGGTCTTCGTCTCGTACGGGCTGCCGGTCGGCCCGTACACCGTGGTGCGCCCGCGCGAGTGGGAGCAGGGCGAGCCCGGGCGGGAGGGCGCGGCGGCCCGGAAGAAGATCGTGGACTTCGCCGCCGACCACGGCTGGCCGGTGTTCGTGAAGCCGGCCCGGGCGGGGTCGTCCATCGGCATCACGAGGGTCGCCGGGCTCGGCGAGCTGGAGGACGCGCTCGCCGAGGCGCGCCGGCACGACCCGAAGATCATCGTGGAGGCGGCGGTCAGCGGGCGCGAGATCGAGTGCGGCGTGCTGGAGTTCGAGGACGGGCCGCGGGCCAGCGTGCCCGCCGAGATCCCGCCGACCACGAGCCACGACTTCTACGACTTCGAGGCGAAGTACATTGACTCCGCCGACGGCGTCGTGCCGGCGCCGCTGACCGACGAGGAGACCGCCGAGGTGCAGCGGCTCGCGGTCGCCGCCTTCGAGGCGTGCTCCTGCGAGGGGCTGGTGCGGGCCGACTTCTTCCGCACCGACGACGGCGCGTTCGTCATCAACGAGGTCAACACGATGCCCGGCTTCACGCCCATCTCGATGTACCCGCGGATGTGGCAGGAGAGCGGCGTGAGCTACCCGGAGCTGGTCGACCGGCTCATCCAGGCGGCGCTGCGCCGCTCGACGGGGCTGCGCTAGAGCCTGGTCGGGACGGCCGACTTGACCGCGTCCGCGAGGTCCGTCAGGGGGTTCACCTCGGGCGCGTACGCGGACGGCACGGTGACCTCGACGAACGCCTTGCGGCCGGAGGTGACGAAGCGGCGCCCGTCGTCGGCCTCGGCCACCACCCAGTCGACCCCGTTCACGACGGCCGCCTGGACGTAGGGGTTGTAATGTTCACTGCCTGGGGTGAGCACCGCCGGCTTGGGCACGCCGCAGCGCAGCTGCACGGCGGGGTCGCCCCACGCGGCGGTCAGCTTCGAGACCGGCTCGGTCTTGCGGCGCTCCTGGCCGTCCACGGTGTCCGGCAGCCGCTCGGCGAGCCTGCCGCAGAAGTCCACCGCCTTCCCCTTCGGGGTCGGCACGGCCAGCTGCGGCGCGCCGCCGTCGCCCCCGGAACAGGCGAGCGGGACGGCGGCGAGCAGCAGGAGCGCGGCGGGCAGGCGGCGAGCGGAGCGGAATGGCCGGGTGGGGCGGAAGTGCGGGACGAGGCGGTCTGCTGGCGCGGCGGGGTCGGGCCGGGCAGGCCGGGACGGTGAGCTCAGCGTGGTCACGGGCCGAGCATACGGGGGGCTCAGAGATGGACGACCGGGCAGGTAAGGGTGCGGGTGATGCCCGACACCTGCTGGACTCTGGCCACCACGAGGCGGCCGAGTTCGTCGACGGTGTCCGCCTGGGCGCGCACGATCACGTCGTACGGCCCGGTGACGTCCTCGGCCTGGATCACTCCGGGGATCTTGGCGATGACTTCGGCGACGGCAGAGGCCTTGCCGACCTCGGTCTGGATCAGGATGTAAGCCTGTACCACGGAACCTCCAGGGGCGGCTTCGAGGATCATGTGGGAAGAGACGCAACCGTATCGCGTTGTCCGGCCGGCGCGGGAGGGTCGGGACCGGCCACGACGGGCGAGACCGCGGGCGCCGGGTTGACGGAAGGAGCGATCCGATGAGGGGCCACGGCCAGGGGCGGGGCACCGTGGGGGAGCTGGGCGAGTTCGGGCTCATCCGGGAGCTGACCTCCCGGCTGACCACGACGCCGGCGGTACGGGTCGGGCCGGGCGACGACGCGGCGGTGATCAGCGCCCCCGACCGCCGGGTGGTGGCCAGCACGGACGTGCTGATCGAGGGCCGCCACTTCCGCCGCGACTGGTCCACGGCGTACGACGTGGGCCGCAAGTCCGCCGCGCAGAACCTCGCCGACATCGCCGCCATGGGCGCCGTCCCCACCGCGCTCCTCGTCGGCCTCGTCGTCCCCGCCGACCTGCTCGTCACCTGGCCCGCGGAGCTGATGGACGGCCTGCGCGACGAGTGCCAGGTGGCCGGCGCCGCCGTCGTCGGCGGCGACGTGGTCCGGGGCGAGGCCATCACCCTCGCCATCACCGCGCTCGGCGACATGCAGGGCCACGAGCCGGTCACCCGCGCCGGCGCCCGCCCCGGCGACGTGGTGGCGGTGACGGGCTGGCTCGGCTGGTCCGCGGCCGGTCACGCCGTGCTGGCCCGCGGCTTCCGCTCGCCCCGCGCCTTCGTCGAGGCCCACCGCCGCCCCGAACCGCCCTACCAGGCGGGCCCGGCGGCGGCGGGGCTCGGCGCGACGTCGATGACGGACGTCAGCGACGGGCTGCTGGCCGACCTCGGGCACGTCGCGGCGGCGGGGAAGGTCCGTATCGACATCCGCACCGCGGCCCTCGACGTGCCCGGGCAGATGGCGGACATCGGCAAGGCGGTGGGCGTGGACCCGCTGCAGTGGGTGCTCACCGGCGGCGAGGACCACGCGATCGTGGCGACGTTCCCGCCGCAGGTGAAGCTGCCGGCGCGGTGGCGGGTCGTGGGCGAGGTACGGGCGCCGTCGGCGGCGGCGCAGGTGACCGTGGACGGCGAGCCGTGGCGCGGCGCGGCGGGCTGGGACCACTTCGGTGACTGAGCCGGCGGCCGCCGCGGCCGGCCGGGCCGCGCCGCCGCGGGTGCTGACCGTCGCCGGCTCCGACTCCGGCGGCGGCGCGGGCATCCAGGCGGACCTGAAGACGATGCTGGCGCTCGGGGTGCACGGCATGAGCGTCGTCACCGCCGTGACCGCGCAGAACTCCCGGGGTGTGCAGGGCAGCTGGGAACTGCCGGCGGCGGCGGTCCGGGCGCAGTTCCGCAGCGTCGTCGACGACATCGGGGTGCAGGCCGTGAAGACCGGCATGCTCGCCGGCCCCGGCACGGCGGCGGCGGTCGCGGAGCTGCTGGCGACCACGGCCGCGCCGGTCGTGGTCGACCCGGTGGGCGTCTCCTCCCACGGCGACCGGCTGCTGGCGGCCGGGGCGCTGGACGTGGTGCGGACGCGGCTGCTGCCGGCCGCCACGGTCGTCACCCCGAACCTGGCCGAGGTGGCGTGGCTGACGGGGATCCGGGTGGCGGGCGAGGCGGACATGCCGCGGGCGGCGGCGGCGCTGCTGGCGTACGGGCCGCGGTGGGCGCTCGTGAAGGGGGGCCACCTGCCGGCGGGCGGCGGTGCCGGCGGGCCGGGTGGCGCGGAGGCCGCGGACCCCGTGGACGCCGTGGACCTGCTGACGGACGGCACCGAGGAGCACTGGCTGCGCGCCCCCCGGCTGCCCTCGCGGCACACCCACGGCACCGGCTGCACGCTGGCGAGCGCGGTCGCCGCGTATCTGGCGCGGGGGCGGACGGTCCCCGAGGCGGTGGCGGCGGCGAAGGAGTACGTGACGGGGGCGATCGCGGGCGGGTTCCCGCTGGGGGAGGGGACCGGGCCGGTGGACCACGGCTGGCGGTGGCGGCCGGACGCGGGGGAGGAGCCCCGTACGCCCTGACCCGTCCGCCCGCGTACGGGCCGGAGCGCCGCCGGGAACGCGAGAGAGCCGGCCCACCCGGGGTGGACCGGCTCGCTGTGCGTGCCGGGAGGCCGCGCTACGTCAGCGCGAGACCTTGCCCGCCTTGATGCACGAGGTGCAGGCGTTGAGGCGCTTCGGCGTCCCCCCGACCACGGCGCGCACCCGCTGGATGTTGGGGTTCCAGCGGCGGCGGGTGCGGCGGTGCGAGTGGGAGATGTTGTTGCCGAAGCCCGGCCCCTTGCCGCAGACGTCGCAGTTGGCTGCCACGGGTCACTCCAAGCTTCTGATGCACGAACGGTCGGATCCCGGCATGAGCGGATCCGCCGTGCCGGGAAGGAAGGGCCCGGTACGGGACCGGGCAACCTGTGCAGCATACTACGGCGCTTCCCGGCGGAGGAAATCGCCGGTCCAGCGGCTACGCTGCGGCTACACCGTACCCGGCCTTGCCGTCGGCCGTCTCCGAGGGGGTTGCGCAGGTGCTCGACGCCGCTGCCGTGCGGGCCTGGTGCGCCCTGGCCCTTCAGGCGCTGGGCCGCGGCCGGGAGGAGATCGACGCCGTCAACGTCTTCCCGGTCGCCGACGGCGACACCGGAACGAACCTGTATCTGACGGTGGAGTCGGCGGCGCAGGCGGTGGACGCGGTCTACGGGGCGTTCGCGGGGGACGGCGCCGCGGGCGACGGCGACGGCGGCGGGGAGCCGGCGGTGGCGGACGTGCTGCGGGCGATGGCGCACGGCGCGCTGATCGGCGCGCGCGGCAACTCGGGGACGATCCTGGCGGAGCTGCTGCGGGGGCTGACAGGCGCGGTGGTCGCGGCCGGTGCCGGTGGCGGTGGCGGTGCCGGTGCCGGTGCCGGGGGAGGTGCCGGGGCCGGGCGGCTGCTGGCCGGCGCGCTGCGGCGGGGGGCGGACGCCGCGCGGGCGGCGGTGGAGCATCCCGTGGAGGGCACGATGCTGACCGTCGCCGACGCCGCCGCGGCGGCCGCGGAGCGGTCGGCGGCGGAGCGGTCGGCCGACGGCGGCCCCGCGCCGGCGACGCGGGTGGCGCGCGGCGCGTACGAAGGCGCCCGGGAGGCGCTGGCCGCGACGACGGGGCAGCTGGACGTACTGCGGCGGGCGGGCGTCGTGGACGCCGGCGGGCTGGGGCTGGTGGCGGTGCTGGGCACGCTGGCCGACGCCCTGAGCGGCGCCGCCCGGCCCACGGAATTGGCCCTCTCCGGCCGCCGCGCGGGGGTCCCGGCGGCCGCCGGACGGATCGACGACGACGCCTGCGCGGCGCCCGGGGCGCCCGGACCTGCCGGCGGCGGGCCCGCGTTCGAGGTGATCTACCTGCTGGAGGCCGGCGACGACGCCGTCGCCCGGCTCCGGCCGCGGCTCGACGCGCTCGGCGACTCCCTCGTCGTCGTCGGCGGCGACGGGCTGTGGCGGGTGCACGTGCACGTCGACGACGCCGGCGCCGCCGTCGAGGCCGGCGTCGAGGCCGGCCGCCCGTACCGCATCCGGATCACCCACCTGGCCCTCGCCGCCCCCGCGGGCCCCGGCACGGGCGCGGCCGGGGGCGAGCGCGCGGGGCGGGCGGTCGTCGCCGTCGTGCCGGGCGACGGGCTGGCGGCGCTGTGCGCGGAGGCGGGCGCGGGGGTGGTGACCGTACGGGAAGGGGAGCCGCCTGCGAGCGGGGAGCTGGCGGCGGCGATGCGCGGCACCGGGGCGCGGGAGGTCGTCCTGCTGCCGAACGATGCGGGGCTGCGGCACACCGCCGCGGTGGCGGTGGAGGACGCGCGGGCGTCCGGCGTACGGGCGGCGCTCATCCCCACGCGCGCGGCGGTGCAGGGGCTCGCGGCGCTGGCGGTGCACGACCCGGGGCGCCGGTTCGACGAGGACGTGGTCTCCATGACCGCCGCGGCCGGCGCCACCCGGCACGCGGAGCTGGCGGTCGCGGAGCAGGAGGCGTGGACGACGGCGGGGATCTGCCGCCCGGGCGACGTGCTCGGGGTGGTGGAGGGCGACGTGGCGGTGGTCGGCGCCGACCTCGCGGAGACCGCGGAGGCGGTGCTGGACCGGATGCTGGCGGGCGGCGGCGAGCTGGTCACGCTGGTGCTGGGCCCGGACCTGCCGCCGGGCTTCGGCGGGCGGCTGGAGGCGCATGTGCGCGGGGCGCATCTGGCGGTCGACACGGTGGTGTACGACGGCGGGAGTCAGGCGGCGCCGCTGCTGATCGGGGTGGAGTAGCGGCGCGGCCGGGCGGCGGTCAGTCCGTCACGTAGTCCAGCAGCGCCCGGGCCTCGCCGCGGCGGGACTCCGCGGTCTCGTCGGCCGCCTCGTCGTCCTCCGGGTCGCCGTCCCCGCCGTCTGCCACGCCGTCCTCCCCGTCTCCGTACGCCGCGAGGACCGCGCGGGAGTGCCGCGCGGCCGCCTCGGGGCGGCCGAGGTCGGCCTCCAGCCAGCCGGCGAGCAGCTGCGCGCCGGTGTGCTCGCCGCGGCAGCCGGGGCCCAGGGAGGCGAAGCCGGCCACGGCGCGTACGACGTGGGCCAGGCCCTCCTCGTACGCGGCGCGGGCGGCGCCGGCGGCGGCCTCGTCGGGGTCGGAGGGGGTGGTGCCGCAGGCGGAGGCGATCAGGTCGCCGGTCTGCCGCCGGGTGGCGGCGAGTTCGGCGAGCAGCACGTCGCGGGGCGGCGCGGCGCCGGCGCCGGCGGCGCCGCCCGGATCCCCGCCATCGCCCGGCGGCGGAGCCGCGGCGTCTGCGGCCGGGAGTGCCGACTCCGTCGGCGGCGGGGCGCCGGGCCCGGACGCCTCCGTGCCCGTGCGGTCCGTGCCCGTACGGTCCGTGCCTGGTGGGGCCGCTGCCGCCGGTGCGGGACCGGCCGTCGGCGCGGAACCCGCCGGCCCGGCGGCCTCGTCGGCCGCCGCTCCCGCCTCCGGCGCCAGGGCCGCCGTCAACTCCCGTTCCGCCTCCGCCATCAGCTCCCGCCCCGCCGCCGGGCCCGGCCCGCCCGGGCGGACGGCCAGCCAGGCGCGGGCCCGGAGCGTGCGGATCAGCGCCGGGACGTCGCCCAGCTCCCGCCACAGCGCGCCGGCGCGCTCGTACGCGCGGCCCGCCTCGGCGTCGAGGCCCGCGGCGCTCAGCGACTGCGCGGCGAGCGTCGCCAGCACCGCGTGGTCGCGGGCCCCCTCGCCGCCCCAGCCCGCCGCGACCTCGGCGGCCAGCAGGAACTGCTCCGCCGCCCGCCGGTGCTCCCCGAGCCGCCCCAGGGCGTCGCCCAGCCACCAGCGGGTCTGGACGACGGGGCCGTCGCCGTGCCGCTCCGCGGCCAGGTCGGCGACCGCGTCCTCCAGCACCGTCGCCGCCTCCGCCGTCCGGCCCAGGCGCAGCAGGGCGCCGCCGAGGTGGTGGCGGGCCCAGGCGCCCATGCCGTCGCCGTCGCCGGCCTCGTCGGCCCAGTGGGCGGCTTCGAGCAGGTGCTCGGCGCCTTCGGCGTCGCGGCCGGTGTTGCAGAGGAGGTCGGCCAGTTGCAGGTGGAGGCTCGCCTCCCCTGCGGGCCTGTCGTACAGGGCACTGTGCTCCAGCGCGCCGCGCACGGCGCGCTCGGCGGTCTCGCGGTCGCCGCGGCCGGCGGCGAGCCCGGCCAGCCCGGCCTGCGCCTGCACCGCGTACCAGGGGACGCCGGCGGCGGCGTACTCGCCGATCGCCCGCTCGTACAGCGCGGCGGCGCCCTCCGCGTCGCCGCGGTTCGCGGCGAGTCCGGCCAGCAGCTCGTGCGCCTCGGCGATCCGGCCGGCCACGCGGGGGTCGTCCCGGTGCGGCTCGGCGAACGCCAGCAGCGCGGCGAGCGCCTCGTCGGCGGTACGGGGAGCGGGAGCGGCGGAGTCCGGCGCGGGCGGCGCGGCGGCCTCGGCCTCGGCGCGCAGCACGTGGATACGGGCCCGGCTGACCAGCGGGGCCACCGCCTGGCCCGCGCTCGCGCGGCCCTCCGCGTGCAGCGCCTGCGCCCGGGCGCAGGGCTCCGAGACCGCCGCCAGGGCCTCCTCCGTACGGCCGTCGAGCGCCGTCGCGAACGCCGCGCGGGCGCGCGACACCGCCGCCTGGCCCGGGTCGCCGGCGGCCTCGAACAGCTCGGCCGAGGTGGTGAACAGGGCCGCCGCCTCGCCGGGCGCGGTGGCCGGGTCCATGGCGCGGTGCGCGGCGGCGGCGGCGCGGTCGCGTACGTCCAGCTCCGTGCCCGCCTCCGCCGCCGCGCGCGCCGCCTCCGCCCAGGCCCGTACCGCCCGGGGGTGACGGGCCGCCGTCCGCTCCCGGGCCGCGTCGAGCAGCTCCGCCACCCCGGGCCGGACGGCGGCCGCCCCGGCCGCGGAACCGGCAGCGGAACCCGCCGCGGCCCCCGTCGCGGGTCCGTCCGCCGGACCCGCCGTCCCCGGTGCCCGCCGCCCCGCGCCGGCCGCGCGGCCCGCGCGCAGCCCCAGCGGCAGCCGCTCCGCCAGCGGTTCGCGGGCCATCCGCTCCCGTACCCTCGCCGACACCGCCGCGGTGCCGTTCCGCGCGTCGAAGCGGCCCGCCAGCTCCAGCGCCTCCCGCTCCGCGTACGCCGCCAGCTCCGCGACCGTCCACCCGCCGGCCGCGCCCCCGGCGGCCCCCGGCGGGCCCACCACCCGCTCACCGCCCAGTCCCAGCGCCGCGAGCCGCCGCGTCAGCAGCGTCGTCACCGCCAGGTACGCCATCAGGCTCGACGGCTCCCCGCGGTCCGCCAGATACGCCGGCCGCTCCGCCAGCAGTTCGAGCCCCCGCGCCTCGTTGCCCGTCAGCGCGCAGAACTCCACGTGCCGCGCGAACGCGAACCGCATGCTCTCCATCTGCCGCACCATCCGGTGCCCGCGCAGGTGGTTCGCCCGCGCCTCCGCCGACCGGCCCAGCCGCAGCAGCGGCAGCAGCGACTCCGCGAGCGTCGCGTGCGGCTCGTGGGCGCAGGCGTGGACCCCGCCGAGCACCGGCCGCCACAGCTCCAGCGCCGCGGCGTCGTCGCCGTGGGCCGCCTCCCAGCCGCCCTGGCCGCGCAGCTCGCAGGCGTGGCAGTCGCTCATGGCGTCGCGCTCCGCGGCGCGCCAGGCGGTGTACGCGCGGGCGGCGCGCGCTTCGTCGCCGACGTGCTCCGCGATGTGGTAATCCGCCTGCCGCACGGCGCGTTCGCTGTGCCCGGCGAGGCGGTAGCGGCGCCCCATCTCGGCGAGCCACTTCTCCATCGCCGCCAGCGGGATGTGCGGCTGGTCGATCATCCCGGAGGAGACCCACTTGAACATCCAGAACAGCCGGTGGGTGTCCTCCTCGTCGAAGTCCTCCGGCCGCTCGTCCCACATGCGCAGCAGCCGCGCGAAGGGCACGAACGCCGGGGCCCTCGGGCTCCTTTGCGTTCTCCTAGTTTGATGTCTGGTGACCGGTTGTACTAGCGTGTTCTGCGTGAAGATTGTTGCGCAGGTGAAGTTGCTGCCGGTGTCCGCGTATGACGCGGACGCTTTGGCGGCGACCCTGCGTACCTGTAACCGGGCCGCGAACGTGGCCTCTCAGGTGGCGTTCGCCAAGGGCCTGAAGCGGCGGAACGTGCTGCAAGAGGCGGTGTACCACCGGATCAAGGCTGATTTCGATCTGGGGGCGCAGCCGGCCGTGCGCGTGGTGAAGAAGGTGTGTGACGCCTACGCCACCGTGAAGGCGAACGTCCGGGCGGGGAACTACGGTCCGCCAGGCTCCAAGAGTCGTGCGTGGGTGGAGTCGAAGCCGGTCGTCTTCCGCGAGGACGCCGCGCAGCCATACGACGACCGCATCCTGACGTGGAATCTGGACGCCCGGACGGTGTCCATCTGGACCGTGGCCGGACGTGTCAAGGGTGTCCCGTTCATCTGCTCGCCCGAGGCCATGAGGCTGCTGGCGTCCCGTAAGGGCGAATCGGATCTGGTGATGCGGGACGGGATGTTCTTCCTGTACGCCACCATTGATGTCCCCGAACCGCCGGTGTCCGAGCCGGACGGGTTCCTCGGCGTGGATCTGGGGATCGTGAACATCGCCACCACATCCGACGGCGAGATCATGTCCGGCCGCCAGGTCAATCGCTACCGCAAGCGCAGGCGTGACCTTCGGGGCAAGCTCCAGAAGAAGCGCACCAAGTCCGCCGCGCGAGCCCTGAAGCGCAACCGGCGCCGCGAGGCACGATACGCCACTCAGCGCAACCACATCATCGCCAAGAAGCTCGTGCATACCGCTGAACGCACCTCGCGCGCGATCGTCCTGGAAGACCTGGGCGGCATCCGGCAGAGGGTCACGGCCAAGAAGGACCAGCGGGCACGACTGCACTCCTGGGCCTTCGCCCAGCTCGGCGCCTTCGTCGAGTACAAAGCCCGGCGGGCCGGTGTCGCCGTGGTCCATGTGGACCCGCGCAACACCTCCCGACAGTGCTCCGAGTGCTGGCACACCCACCGGACCAACCGGGTGACACAAGCACGGTTCGCGTGCCGCTCCTGCGGGATCGTCATGCACGCGGACCACAACGGCTCCCGCAACATCGCCCACCGCGGCGAGGCTGCGTGGAAGCGGGGCGCAGTCAACCGCCCCAGAGCTACCGCAAGATAGCTCCGGACGCAGGAACCACAGTGGGGCATCACGCCTCATACTGCCTGCAAACCCCGGATTCCAGTCCGAGGTAGTTGACGCCCAGGTGGTGCACGCGGTGCCCCGCGCGCTGGGCCGGGCTGACGGCGGACGGCAGCACGTACGCGACCCCGCGCACGCCCGCGAGCGGCACGTCCAGCTCGACGGCGTCGAGCGGGGTGAAGCCGAAGACCTCCCGGCAGTGGCCCGCCAGCGCCACCCGGCGGGCGGCCGGGCTCGGGTGCGGGCGGTCCCAGACGGCGGGCAGGTCGGTGACGGGCGTCTCGCCGACGCGCACGTCGTACGGCAGGAGCGAGCCGAAGTCGCGGGCGAGTTCGGCGACGCGGTCCGGGTCGAACCACTCGGCGCAGCCGGGCCGCGGCGTCAGGTGCACGGTGGTGCCGGGCTCGGGGCGGGCGTCCGGGGGGAGGGTCCGTACCGTGTACGAACCGTCGCCGGCGGCCGTCCACTCCACCGGCGGCGCCGCCGGCTCGCGCGCCGACCGGCTCACCACCCGGATCCGCTCGGCGACCAGGAAGCACGCCAGCAGGCCGATGCCGAACTGGCCCAGGAACTCCGCCCGGGCGGACTCCAGGTCCCCGGCGCGCTTGGAGCTGCGGCCGATGGTGGCGAGCAGCTCGTGCACCTCCGCCTCGGTGAGCCCGACGCCGCTGTCCTCCACGCGCAGCCCGCCCGCCGGCCCCCCGTCCGCGGCGGCGGCGTCCGGGCCCGCGTACAGCCGGATGCGGTCCGGTGCCGCGGGGTCGGCCGCGCGGCGCGCGGTGACCGCGTCGACGGCGTTCTGCAGCAGCTCCCGCAGATACACCCGGGGACTGGAGTAGAGGTGGTGCGAGAGCAGGTCCACCAGGCCGCGCAGATCGACCTGGAAGGTGTGGGACGAGGTGGGCGCGGCAGCGTTCTCAGAAGTCATCGCGGGAGCGCCGGCGGGGGGTGGGCGGCGGCGCGGGTCGGGCGACCCCGAGCGGTGCCGGTGATCGCGAAGGGGAGTTCGAGGCGGACCATCGTAGAACCGCGCGGGCCCGCGGTACCAGCGGTTTCCACGCTCTGTCGGCCCGATGGTGTGCAATGGACGCGTGTCCGTGCTGGAAGAGTCCCTGAAGAAGTCCGTCGGCGACCGGACCGCCAAGGCGATGGCGGAGCACCTCGGGCTGCACACCGTCGGCGACCTGCTGCACCACTACCCGCGGCGCTACGCCGAGCGCGGCGAGCTGACCCGGCTGGCCGACCTGGAGGTCGACGAGCACGTCACGGTCGTCGCGCGGGTGGAGAAGGCCGGCATGCTCGGCACGGGCCGGGGGCGCCGGCTGGAAGTCGTCATCACCGACGGCAGCGGCCGGCTGACGCTCGTCTTCTTCGGCCGCGGCGCGTACCACCCGCAGAAGGAGCTGCTGCCCGGCCGCCGCGCCCTCTTCGCCGGCAAGGTGACCGTCTTCAACCGCAAGCGGCAGCTCGCCCACCCCGACTACAAGCCGCTGGCCGGCGAGGACCGCCCCGGCGAGGACGCCGCCGCCGACGAGTGGGCGAACAAGCTGCTCCCGCTGTACCCGGCCTGCCGGCAGCTCGCCTCCTGGCAGCTCCAGCAGGCCGTCGACACCGTGCTGGACGGCCTGGAGGCCACCGGCTGGGAGGGCGTCGCCGACCCGCTGCCCGCCGCGCTGCGCGCCGAGCGCGGGCTCGTACCGCTGCGCGAGGCGCTGCTGAAGGTGCACCGGCCGAAGACCAGGGCCGACCTGTGGGCCGCCCGGGAGCGGCTGAAGTGGGACGAGGCGTTCGTCCTCCAGGTCGCCCTGGCCCGGCGGCGGCATGCGGACGGGCAGCTGCCCGCCGTGCCGCGGGCCGCGCCCGCCGAGGGGCTGCTCGCGGACTTCGACGCCCGGCTGCCGTTCACCCTCACCGACGGCCAGCGGGCGGTCTCCGCCGACGTCTTCGCCGACCTGGCCACCGACCACCCGATGCACCGGCTGCTCCAGGGCGAGGTGGGCTCCGGCAAGACGCTCGTGGCGCTGCGCGCGATGCTCGCCGTCGTCGACGCGGGCGGCCAGGCGGCGCTGCTCGCGCCGACCGAGGTGCTGGCGCAGCAGCACCACCGGTCGATCACGTCGATGATGGGCGAGCTGGCCGAGGCCGGACTCCTCGGCGGCGCCGAGCACGGCACGAAGGTCGTGCTGCTCACCGGCTCCTCGGGCGCGGCGGCGCGCCGCGCGGCGCTGCTCGACCTGGCCACCGGCGAGGCCGGGATCGTCGTCGGCACGCACGCGCTCATCGAGGACAAGGTGCAGTTCCACGACCTCGGCCTGGTCGTCGTCGACGAGCAGCACCGCTTCGGCGTCGAGCAGCGGGACGCGCTGCGCGCGAAGGGCAACCGCGGCGACGACAAGCGCACGCCGCACCTGCTGGTCATGACCGCCACGCCCATCCCGCGCACGGTCGCGATGACGGTCTTCGGCGACCTGGAGACCTCCGTCCTCGACCAGCTCCCGGCCGGCCGCTCGCCGATCGCCAGCCACGTCGTGCCGGCCGCCGACAAGCCGCACTTCCTCTCCCGCGCCTGGGAACGGGTGCGGGAGGAGGTCGAGGGCGGCCACCAGGCGTACGTCGTCTGCCCCCGCATCGGCGACTCCGCCGAGGAGACGGAGGCCAAGGGCGGCAAGGAAGGCAAGGGGGCGAAGAAGTCCGCGCCGCCGTCGCCGGAGGACGAGGCGGAGAAGCGGCCGCCGCTGGCGGTGCTCGACGTCGCCGCGCAGCTCTCCGCCGGCCCCGGGGCGTCGCTGGCGGGGCTGCAGGTCGAGGTGCTGCACGGGCGGATGCAGCCGGACGCCAAGGACGACGTGATGCGGCGCTTCGCCGCTGGCGAGGTGGACGTGCTGGTCGCCACGACCGTCATTGAGGTCGGCGTCGACGTCCCCAACGCCACCGTCATGGTCATCATGGACGCCGACCGCTTCGGCGTCTCCCAGCTCCACCAGCTGCGCGGCCGGGTCGGCCGCGGGTCGGCCGCCGGGCTGTGCCTGCTGGTCACCGAGATGCCGGAGGGCACCCCGGCCAGGACCCGGCTGGACGCGGTGGCCGGCACGCAGGACGGCTTCCGGCTCTCCCGCATCGACCTGGAGCAGCGCCGCGAGGGCGACGTGCTGGGGCAGGCGCAGTCCGGGGCGCGCTCCAGCCTGAAGATGCTGGCGGTCATCGACGACGAGGACGTCATCGCCGAGGCCCGGGACGCCGCCGCGGCGCTCGTGGCGGCGGACCCGGAGCTGGCCGCGTACCCGGAGCTGCGCGGCGCGCTGGCGAGCCTGCTGGACGACGAGCGGGAGCAGTTCCTCGACAAGGGCTGAGCCGGCGCCCGCCGTACGGGCCGTGCCCGCCCGGCGCCCGCCCGCCACCGGGCGGCACCCCGGCCGTCACCCCGGAGGCATATCGTGGGAGCGACCGCGCCCGTGAGGACAAGGACACCCAGCAGCCATGACCCGCGTGATCGCCGGAACCGCCGGCGGGCGGCGCCTGGCCGTGCCGCCCGGCACCGGCACCCGGCCCACGTCCGACCGTGCCCGCGAGGGTCTCTTCTCCACCTGGCGGGCCCTCCTCGGCCCGCTCGACGGCCTGCGCGTCCTCGACCTGTACGGCGGCTCCGGCGCCGTCGGCCTGGAGGCGCTGTCCCGCGGCGCCGGGCACGCGCTGCTCGTCGAGGCCGACGCCCGCGCCGCCCGCGTCATCCGGCAGAACGCCCGCGCCCTCGGCCTGCCCGGCGCCGAGGTGCGCAACGCCCGCGCGGAGCAGGTCGTCGCCGGGCCGCCGCCCCCGGACCCGTACGACGTGGTCTTCCTCGACCCGCCGTACGAGGTCGGGGACGCCGTGGTCGGCGAGATACTCGTCACACTCCGTACCCGCCACTGGCTGTCCCCGGGCGCGCTCGCCACCGTGGAGCGCAGCACCCGGGGCGGCGAATTCCCCTGGCCCGACGGGTTCGAGGGGCTCCGGTCCAGGCGCTACGGCGAGGGCACGCTCTGGTACGGTCGCGCCGCCTCACCCGCCCCATGACCACCCGTCCCCGGCCCCGCCCCGCGCCGGCCGAAACCCCCATGACCCGCACGACCGGACCCGAGAGCGAGGAACCTCCGTTGCGCCGCGCCGTCTGTCCGGGGTCCTTCGACCCCATCACCAACGGACATCTCGACATCATCGCCCGAGCCTCGAAGCTCTACGACGTCGTGCACGTCGCCGTGATGATCAACAAGTCGAAGAAAGGGCTGTTCACCGTCGACGAGCGGATGGACCTCATCCGCCAGTGCACCTCGGAGTACGGCAACGTGGCGGTCGAGAGCTTCCACGGGCTCCTCGTCGACTACTGCAAGGAACGCGACATCCCCGCCATCGTCAAGGGCCTGCGCGCCGTCAGCGACTTCGACTACGAGCTGCAGATGGCCCAGATGAACAACGGCCTCTCGGGCGTGGAGACCCTCTTCGTCCCCACCAACCCGACCTACAGCTTCCTCTCCTCCAGCCTGGTCAAAGAGGTCGCCACCTGGGGCGGCGACGTGTCCCACCTCGTACCCCCGGTGGTCGACCGGGCACTTGGCGAACGCCTCACCAACTCCTAGCCGGGCGCCGTAGAGTCTTCAACCATGGACGTGCAGAGGAAGCTCGACGAGATCGCGGAGGCCCTCCAGGGCGCCCGGTCCATGCCCATGTCGGCGTCGTGCGTGGTCAACCGCGCCGAGCTGCTCGGCATGCTGAACGAGGTGCGCGAGGCCCTGCCCGGGTCGCTGGCCCAGGCGCAGCAGCTGCTCGGCGGGCGGGAGCAACTGGTCGAGGACGCGCGCCGCGAGGCCGAGCAGATCCTCGAAGAGGCGCAGAACCGGCGCAGCGCGCTGATCTCCGACACGGAAGTGGCCCGGCGCGCCCAGGCCGAGGCCGACCGGATCCTCGGCGAGGCCCGGCAGGAGGCCGAGCAGATCAGCGTCGAGGCCGACGACTACGTCGACAGCAAGCTCGCCAACTTCGAGGTCGTCCTCACCAAGACCATCGGCTCGGTCGACCGCGGCCGGGACAAGCTGCTGGGCCGCGCCCCCGGCTACGACGACCCGCACGGCTTCGACGCGGCGGGCCGGGACGAGGGCCCCGACGCGGCGCCGGAGCGCAGCGCGGACCCGCAGGAGCAGCGCAGGCGCGCCGACGACTACGTCGACGCCCAGTTCCAGGCGTTCCAGTCGGTGCTGGCCAAGACCCTGGAGGCGGTCGGCCGGGGCCGGCAGAAGCTCCAGGGCGCGCGGCCCACGGACCAGCTCGGCGAGACCTTCGGGCAGGCCGGCGCACGCGCCGGCACCGACGAGAGCTACCTCGCGGAGCTGGCCGAGCTCGCCGACGGCCCGCCGCCCGGCGCGGCGCACCAGCAGCCCGGCGTCCCGCAGCCCGCCGCCCGGCCGCAGGCCGTCCCCCAGCCCGCCGCCGCGGCGTACTACGACGGCACCGACGGCGCCGCCGCGGCCGCGCAGGGCTTCGCCCAGCACGGCTACCCGCAGCCGGAGCAGCCGGACTACCCGCAGCCGGACTACGGCCAGGGCACCCCCGGCTACCAGCACGGCTACCAGGAGGGCTACGAGCAGGGCTACCAGCAGCCCGACCCCGGCTACGGCTGGCCGCAGCCGGCCGGGCAGCCGGAGCAGGCCCCGCCCGGCGCGTACCCCGACGCCGCCCAGCCGGGGCAGGTGCCGTACGGCCAGGACGAGGCGCACCCGCCGCAGCAGGGCGGCTACACCCCGGCACCGGCCGCGCTGGACGAGACGAGCCTCTTCGACACCAGCATGATCGACATGACGCAGCTGCGGCAGTACGACGACCGCGGCCGCTGAGCCGCCGCCGGTCCCCCCGGCGGCGGGGCAGCGCCCGGATTGGGTCCTGGGCGGGGCCTGAAGTATTCTGGATCCTCGCCCTACCGCACCGCGCCCGTCCCTGCCCGTCACGCGCAGGGTGCACGAAAGCAGGAAAGCCCTGAAAGCCCATCCGGACCACCGCGCCCCGCTCGTGTTCGACACACGGGACCTGGGCCGCCGTCCCGGTACGCTCAAGCGGCTGACCCGCACCGTGCCGGCGCCGAAGAACCTCGGCAACGAGGTGGTGGGCGTGCCGGAGGACGACCCCGTCGAGCTGGAGCTGCGGCTGGAGTCCGTGATGGAGGGCGTACTCGTCACGGGCACCGCCCGGGCGCGGGCGACGGGCGAGTGCGTAAGGTGTCTGGAGCCGCTCGGGCAGGATCTCCGAGTGGACTTCCAGGAGATGTACTCCTACCCGGAGACCGACGCCCGGGGCCGCGTGGCCCGCGGCGGCGCCTCCGGCGCGGACGCCGAGGAGGCGGACGCGGAGGAGGAGACGCTCTACCTAGAGGACGACCTGTTCGACCTCGAACCGGAGCTGCGTGACGCGGTGGTGCTCGCACTGCCGCTGCAGCCGGTGTGCCGGGAGGACTGCCCGGGCCTGTGCCCCGACTGCGGGGCGCGGCTCGCGGACGACCCGGACCACCGCCACGACGTCGTCGACCCCCGGTGGGCGGCGTTGCAGGGACTCGCCGAAACCGTCCCGGACGGCGAGAAGGACGACCCGAACGGCGCTGACGACGGCGCCGGCGAGAAGCAGGAGAAGTAGCCGTGGCCGTTCCGAAGCGGAAGATGTCGCGCAGCAACACGCGCCACCGCCGGTCGCAGTGGAAGGCTGCGGTCCCGCACCTGGTGGCGTGCGAGCGCTGCCACGAGCCGAAGCAGCAGCACATCGCCTGCCCGAACTGCGGCACGTACAACCGCCGCCAGGTCCTCGAGGTCTGAGCGACGGGGAGAAGGCTCATGTCAGATGCCACTACGCCGCGGAAAGCGCCGGCTGGACATCCGGATACGGCCTCGTCCCCCAAGATCCTGGAAGGGCGGCTCGGGTACGAACTCGAGCCCGCCCTTCTGGTGCGTGCCCTGACCCACCGCTCGTTCGCGTACGAGAACGGCGGTCTGCCCACCAACGAGCGGCTGGAGTTCCTCGGGGACTCGGTGCTCGGCCTGGTGGTCACCGACACGCTGTTCCGCGGCCACCCCGATCTGCCCGAGGGGCAGCTGGCCAAGCTGCGGGCCGCGGTGGTCAACTCGCGTGCGCTCGCCGAGGTGAGCCGCGGGCTCGACCTCGGCGCGTTCATCCGGCTGGGCCGGGGCGAGGAGGGCACGGGCGGCCGGGACAAGGCGTCGATCCTCGCGGACACGCTGGAGGCCGTCATCGGCGCGGTCTATCTGGACAAGGGACTCGACGCGGCGTCGGAGCTGGTGCACCGGCTCTTCGACCCGCTGATCGAGAAGTCCTCGAACCTCGGGGCGGGCCTCGACTGGAAGACCTCGCTCCAGGAGCTGACCGCCGCCAGAGGGCTGGGCGTGCCGGAGTACCTGGTCAGCGAGACCGGCCCGGACCACGAGAAGACCTTCACGGCTGCCGCCCGCGTCGGTGGTGTCACGTACGGCACCGGCACCGGCCGCAGCAAGAAGGAAGCGGAGCAGCAGGCGGCGGACACCGCGTGGCGCGCGATCAGCGCGGCGGGCGCGGACGCCGCGGCCGGGGCGGGCCAGGACGGCGCGGCGGGGAGCAACGGCTCCGCGGCGCCGGCGACCGCCGCGGCGGACGCGCCGGAGGCCGCGCCGGCGGTCGCGCCGGACCGTGCGGACGGGGACGCCGCGGCGGGCCCCGCCGCGCAGGCCGCCGACCGGTAGCCCGCCGATGCCGGAGCTGCCGGAGGTCGAGGTGGTGCGCCGCGGGCTGGCGAAGTGGGTCGCGGGCCGGACGGTGGCGTCGGTCGACGTGCTGCACCCCCGGTCCGTACGCCGGCACCCCGCCGGCGGAGCCGACTTCGCCGCCCGGCTGGCGGGGCACCCGCTGGGGGAGCCGAGGCGCCGCGGCAAGTACCTGTGGCTGCCGCTGGCGGACGGTCCGGAGTCGGTGCTGGCGCACCTCGGCATGAGCGGCCAGCTGCTGGTCCAGCCGGAGGCCGCCCCGGACGAGAAGCACCTGCGGATCCGGGTCCGCTTCGCGGACGCGACGGGCACCGAGCTGCGCTTCGTCGACCAGCGCACCTTCGGCGGCCTGTCGCTGCACCCGAACGCCGCCGAGGGGCTGCCCGACGTCCTCGCGCACATCGCCCGGGACCCGCTGGACCCGGCGTTCGACGACGCGGCGTTCCACGCGGCGCTGCGCGGCAGCCGCACCACGATCAAGCGGGCGCTGCTGAACCAGTCGCTGATCAGCGGCGTCGGCAACATCTACGCCGACGAGGCCCTGTGGCGCTCCCGCCTCCACTACGAGCGCCCCACCGCCGGCTTCACCCGCCCCCGCACCGCCGAACTCCTCGGGCACGTCCGGGCGGTGCTGGGCGCCGCGCTGGAGGTCGGCGGCACCAGCTTCGACAGCCTCTACGTGAACGTCAACGGCGAGTCCGGCTACTTCGCCCGCTCGCTGGACGCGTACGGCCGCGAGGACGAACCCTGCCGCCGCTGCGGCTCCCCGATCCGCCGCCGCCCGTGGATGAACCGCTCCAGCTACTTCTGCCCGCGCTGCCAGCGCCCCCCGCGCCGCTGACGCGGCGTCTCAGAAGCCGAAGTTCTGCGTCCACCAGGGGCCGCCGCCGGCGAAGTGGGCGCCGACGCCCAGGGTGCGGAAGTCGCAGTTCAGGATGTTGGCGCGGTGGCCCTCGCTGTTCATCCAGGCGTCCATCACCGCCCGCGCGTCGGCCTGGCCGCGGGCTATGTTCTCGCCGCCGAGGTCCGAGATGCCGTACTCCTGCGCGCGGTCCCACGGGTCGTCGCCGTCGGGGTCGGTGTGGTCGAAGAAGCCGCGCTCGGCCATGTCCTGGCTGTAGTCGCCGGCCAGCTTCGCCAGCTCCGGGTCGTTCGTCAGCGGGCGGCAGCCCGCCTGCGCGCGCTCCTGGTTGACCAGCCGCAGCACCTCCGCCTCCGCGGCGGTGGCCGCGTCGGCCGTGGCGGGCGGCTTCGAGCTGCGGGTGGGCTCCGAGGTCTCGGTCCTCGTCGGGGTCGGCGACTCCGACTCCGTACGGGACGGGTCCGGGGACGCGGACGACGGCTCCGCCGACTTCGAGGGCTCGCGCTCGGGCGCCGTGGTCGACGGTGAGGCGCTCTTCGACTCGCGGCCGTCCGCGTCCTTCCCGCCGTCCTTGCCGGCGGCCTTCTTGCCGTCCGGCGTCGGGCTCTCCGGCCGGTCCGAGCCGCCGCTCGCGGACGGCGACGCCTCCAGGGTCGGCAGCTCCGAGCCGCCCTGCGTGCTCGGCGACGGCGGATCGCCCGCCTCCACGTGCCCGGCGGGGCCGCCGGTGCCGCGGTCGAGGTCGAACCCGTTGCCGAGGACCCCGGAGGCCATCGCCACCGCGCCCACCGCCAGCGCCGCCGACGTGCCGAGCATCCCGGCCCGGGCCGGGCTCTGCTTGCGGTGCTGCCCGCGGGGCCGGCCGGTGCCGTACACCTCGTCGCCGCCGTAGGCGCCGGGTGCGTCCCGGCGGCGTACGGCGGCGGGCTGGGGCTGGGGCTGTGAGCGTCTGTGGCGGCCCATCCGGCTGACCCCTCACGTCCGACGACAACGGCTTCACACGTTCACATCACCCACACGGGTGACTTACTGTCGGCAGACTGTACGCCATGCCCCCCGCCCCGCACGGGCCCGCGGGCCGATCGTCCGGATAGCGTGCGTCCCATGAGCAACGACGTCCGCATGACGGCCTGGGTGCGCGGCGCGGTCCAGGGGGTCGGCTTTCGCTGGTTCACCCGGGCCCGGGCGCTGGAGATCGGCGGCCTCGACGGGTTCGCCGCCAACCTCGCGGACGGCCGCGTGCAGGTCGTCGCCGAGGGCCCGCGCGAGCGGTGCCGGGAGCTGCTGGAGTGGCTGCGCTCCGGCGACACGCCCGGCCGGGTCTCCGGGGTGACGGAGATATGGGACGAGCCGCGGGGCGGATATCACTCATTCGCGATCCGCAGAGCACACTCCGCCATAAGGGCTGGTCCGGCGGTGGCGACCAGCGGGTTGCCAAGGGCTTCCTTGCGTGCGAAGCTCTCACCCCGGACGGGTCCCGCCACCCCCGCGGCCGGCGTTTCGCCGTGGCCGCACCCGATGCGGGGTGTGATCGTGTTGACCGTCAAACTATTTGGTGAGACGCTTGAAGCCCCGCGCACCCTAGCTGTTTGTGCCATGGGCAGACACGCGGGTGCGAATCCCTCACGACCCACACCGCTCGGTCGGTCACTCAGTGTGGAGGACCTTTCATCATGGCAAAGGCGCTTCTCGGTTACGTCGGCGGCTCTGACCCGCGACTCCTCGCCGAGATGCGACGGCTGCAGCAGCGTGTCCAGGACCTGGAGTCGGAACTCGTCCGCGTCCAGGCCGAGAACGACATGCTCGCCGCCGCCGCTGCTCACAACAGCGAGTCACTGCTCGACGTATCCCAGGCGGAGCCTGCGCTCACCTGACATTCCCGCACCATCCGTCAGGTCTGCACCTCAACCGCTTGAGATAACTGTCAAGGGACGCTTAACGGCGTCCCTTCGTCGTTTCTCCACCGGTCTCACGGATCCCCGAGCAGGGAACCCGTCCCCGAAGCCGGCGCACCGGGGTGATGCTCAGTAATTGATGTGCCCCGGCGGTTACCCAGTGAAACCGGCTTGCGCGATAGAGTCTCCGGCACATGTTTCGTCGCCGGAGGAGAGCTCGCCAGTGCACTTGAAGGGCCTCACGCTCCGGGGGTTCAAATCCTTCGCCTCCGCCACCACCCTCCGCTTCGGGCCGGGTATCACCTGCGTCGTCGGCCCGAACGGCTCCGGAAAGTCCAACGTGGTGGACGCGCTGTCCTGGGTGATGGGGGAGCAGGGGGCGAAGTCCCTGCGGGGCGGCAAGATGGAGGACGTCATCTTCGCCGGCACCACCGGCCGCCCGCCGCTCGGCCGCGCCGAGGTCTCGCTCACGATCGACAACTCCGACGGCGCGCTGCCCATCGACTACTCCGAAGTCACCATCACCCGGACGATGTTCAAAGGCGGCGGCAGCGAATACCAGCTCAACGGCGACACCTGCCGCCTCCTCGACATCCAGGAACTCCTCTCCGACTCCGGCATCGGCCGCGAGATGCACGTCATCGTCGGCCAGGGCCAGCTCGACTCCGTCCTGCACGCCGACCCCTCCGGCCGCCGCGCCTTCATCGAGGAGGCCGCCGGCGTCCTCAAGCACCGCAAGCGCAAGGAGAAGGCGCTGCGCAAGCTGGACGCGATGCAGGCCAACCTCGCCCGCGTCCAGGACCTCAGCGACGAACTGCGCCGCCAGCTCAAGCCGCTCGGCCGGCAGGCCGCCGTCGCCCGCCGCGCCGCCGTCATCCAGGCCGACCTGCGCGACGCCCGGCTCCGGCTGCTCGCCGACGACCTCGTCACCCTGCGCGCCGCGCTCGCCGCCGAGATCGCCGACGAGGCGGCGCTGAAGGAGCGCAAAGAGGCCGCCGAGGCGGAGCTGGCCGCCGCCCGCACCCGCGAGGCCGCCCTGGAGGAGGAGGTACGCGCCCTCACCCCCCGGCTCACCGCGGCGCAGGGCGCCTGGCACGAGCTCGGCCAGCTCGCCGAGCGCGTCCGCGGCACCGTCAGCCTCGCCGACGCCCGCGCCAAGCACGCCACCGCCGCCCCCGAGGAGGAGCGCCGCGGGCGCGACCCCGAGGACCTGGAGCGCGAGGCGCAGCGCATCCGCGAGCAGGAGGCCGAGCTCGAAGCCGCCCTGGAGGCCGCGCAGCTGGCGCTGGAGGACACCGTCGCCCACCGCGCCGAGCTGGAGCGGGAACTCGCCGCCGAGGAGCGGCGGCTGAAGGACGCCGCCCGCGCCGTCGCCGACCGCCGCGAACGGCTCGCCCGGCTCAGCGGCAAGGCCACCGCCGCCCGCGGCCGCGCCGCCTCCGCGCAGGCCGAGATCGACCGGCTCGCCACCGCGCGCGACGAGGCCCGGGAGCGGGCCGCGGCCGCCCAGGAGGCGTACGAGACGCTGCGGGCCGAGGTCGACGGGCTGTCCGCGGACGACGGCCGGCTGGCCGACGAGCAGGAGGCGGCGAAGAGCGCGCTGACCGCCGCCGAGGCCGAGCTGACCGCCGCCCGCGACGCCGCCGCCGAGGCCGAGCGCGCCCGCGCCGCCACCACCGCCCGCCGCGACGCCCTCGCCCTCGGGCTGCGCCGCAAGGACGGCACCGGCACCCTGCTCCAGGCCCGCGACAAGCTCACCGGCGTGCTCGGCCCCGCCGCGGAACTGCTCACCGTCGCCCCCGGGTACGAGGTCGCCGTCGCCGCCGCCCTCGGCGCCGCCGCCGACGCCCTCGCCGTGACCGGCCCCGCCGCCGCGGCCGACGCGCTGCGGCTGCTGCGCAAGCACGACGCCGGGCGGGCCGCGCTGCTGATCGGCGACGCCCCGTACGAGCCGCAGCCCGACGGCGCGCTCCCGCCGGGCGCCCGCCACCTCGCCGCGCTCGTCACCGGCCCCGACCCGCTGCTGCCCGCCGTCCGCCGGCTGCTGGCCCGTACCGTCCACGTCGCCACCCTGGAGGAGGCCGAGGAGCTGGTCGCCGCCCGGCCGGAGCTGACCGCCGTCACCGGCGAGGGCGACGTCTTCGGCGGCCACTTCGCCCACGGCGGCTCCGCCGGCGCCCCCAGCCTGCTGGAGGTGCAGGCGTCCGTCGACGAGGCGGCGGCCGAGCTGACCGAGCTGGACGGCCGCTGCGCGCGGCTGGCCGAGCGGCAGGAGGCCGCCGCCGCCCGCCGCGCCGAGTGCGCCGCGCTCGTCGAGGAACTGGGCGGCCGGCGCAGCGCCGCGGACCGCGAGAAGTCCCGCGTCGCCGGCGAGCTGGGCCGCCTCGCCGGCCAGGCCCGCGCCGCCGCCGGCGAGGCCGACCGCAGCACCGCCGCGGCCGCCCGCGCCGAGGAGGCCCTCGCCCGCGCGCACGCCGAGGCCGAGGAGCTGGCGGCGCAGCTGGAGACCGCCGAGGAGGAGGCCGGCGCCGCCGACGACGGCGACGACGGCTCGGACACCTCCCTGCGGGACCGGCTCGCCGCCGACGGCGCCAACGCCCGGCAGACCGAGATGGAGGCCCGGCTCCAGGTCCGTACCCACGAGGAGCGCGTCAAGGGACTGGCCGGCCGCGCCGACGGGCTCGACCGCGCCGCCCGCGCCGAGCGCGAGGCGCGCACCCGCGCCGAGCGGCGCCGCGCCCGGCTGCGCCACGAGGCGGCCGTCGCCACCGCGGTCGCCGCCGGCGCCCGGCAGCTCCTCGCGCACGTCGAGGTCTCCCTCGCCCGCGCCGAGGAGGAGCGCGCCGCCGCCGAGCAGGCCCGCGCCGCGCGCGAACAGGACCTGGGGCGGCAGCGCCGGCTCTCCCGCGAGCTGGCCGACGAGCTGGACAAGCTGACCGACTCCGTCCACCGCGGCGAGGTGCTGGGCGCGGAGAAGCGGCTGCGCATCGAGCAGCTGGAGGGCCGGGCGCTGGAGGAGCTGGGCGTCGAGCCCGCCGACCTGGTGGCGGAGTACGGGCCGGACCAGCCGGTGCCGCCGTCGCTGCCCGCGGAGGGCGAGGAGCTGCCCGAGGACCCGGAGCACCCGCGCAACCAGCCGCGGCCGTACGTGCGCGCCGAGCAGGAGAAGCGGCTGAAGGCCGCGGAGCGCGCGTACACCAAGCTGGGCAAGGTCAACCCGCTGGCGCTGGAGGAGTTCGCGGCGCTGGAGGAGCGGCACAAGTTCCTCACCGAGCAGCTCGACGACCTCAAGCGCACCCGCGCCGACCTGCTCCAGGTGGTCAAGGAGGTCGACGAGCGCGTCGAGCAGGTCTTCACCGAGGCCTTCCACGACACCGCCCGCGAGTTCGAGGGCGTCTTCTCCCGCCTCTTCCCCGGCGGCGAGGGCCGGCTGGTCCTCACCGACCCGGACGACATGCTCCACACCGGCGTGGAGGTGGAGGCGCGCCCGCCGGGCAAGAAGGTCAAGCGGCTGTCGCTGCTGTCCGGCGGCGAGCGGTCGCTGACGGCGGTGGCGATGCTGGTGGCGATCTTCATGGCCCGGCCGAGCCCGTTCTACGTCATGGACGAGGTCGAGGCCGCCCTCGACGACACCAACCTCCAGCGTCTGGTGCGGCTGATGCAGGAGTTGCAGCGCACCTCGCAGCTCATCGTGATCACGCACCAGAAGCGCACGATGGAGGTCGCCGACGTCCTCTACGGCGTCTCCATGCAGGGCGACGGCGTCTCCAAGGTGATCAGCCAGCGGCTCAGCTGAACCGGCCGGTCCGCTCCGTTACGGGCCCGAAGCGGGCGGGGGTGCCGCGCACACCGCGCGGGCGGGCGATACTGGGGGCGTTATGGACATCATCCTCATCGTCATCGCCATTGCCGTCGTCGCAGTCCTCGCCGCGGGCGGCCTGGTCGTCGGCTCCCGCCGCCGGAAGCAGGTCACCCCGCCGCCGCCGTCGCCCGGCGCCCGGACCCCCGCCGAGCCACAGGTCGGCGACGAGGCGGGGGAGCCCAGCGACGAGCGGCGCCGGACCATCGAGGAGGTGGGCCTGCCCGACGAGGGCGCCCCGGCCGGCACCGCCGTCGCCGAGCCGCCGGAGCCGGTGGCGCCGCCGGAGCCGGAGGTCCCCGCCCCGTCGGCGGGCCGGCTCGTACGGCTGCGCGCCCGGCTGGCCCGCTCGCAGAACTCCCTCGGCAAGGGGCTGCTCGGCCTGCTCTCCCGCGAACACCTCGACGACGACACCTGGGAGGAGATCGAGGACACGCTGCTGACCGCCGACGTCGGCGTGCAGCCCACGCAGGAGCTGGTGGAGCGGCTGCGCGAGCGCGTCAAGGTGCTCGGCACGCGCACCCCCGAGGAGCTGCGCACGCTGCTGCGCGAGGAGCTGCTGACGCTGGTCGGCACGGACGCCGACCGTACGGTCCACACCGCCGAGTCCGTCGGCCCCGAGGGGGCGGAGGTGCCGGGGATCGTGCTGGTCGTCGGCGTGAACGGCACCGGCAAGACCACCACCACCGGCAAGCTGGCGCGGGTGCTCGTCGCGGACGGCAAGTCCGTGGTGCTCGGCGCCGCCGACACCTTCCGGGCCGCCGCCGCCGACCAGCTCCAGACGTGGGGCGAGCGGGTCGGCGCCCGTACCGTACGCGGGCCGGAGGGCGGCGACCCGGCGTCGGTCGCGTACGACGCGGTGAAGGAGGCGATCGACGAGGGCGCCGACGTGGCGCTCATCGACACCGCCGGGCGGCTGCACACCAAGACCGGGCTCATGGACGAGCTGGGCAAGGTCAAGCGGGTGGTGGAGAAGCACGGGCCGGTCGGCGAGGTGCTGCTGGTGCTGGACGCGACCACGGGGCAGAACGGGCTGGTGCAGGCGCGGGTCTTCGCGGAGGTCGTGGACATCACCGGGCTGGTGCTGACGAAGCTGGACGGGACCGCCAAGGGCGGCATCGTGATCGCGGTGCAGCGGGAGCTGGGCGTGCCGGTCAAGCTCGTGGGCCTGGGCGAGGGCGCGGACGACCTGGCGCCGTTCGAGCCGGAGGCGTTCGTGGACGCGCTGGTCGGCGACTGAGCCGGACGCGGGCCGGTCCGCGCGGCGCCGGGGCGGGCCCCGGCGCCGCGGCGTTGCTCCCGCGGGCGGCGCTCCGCCGCGGCATTGCCCCGGCCCGCCGTTGGTGTCAGCCGGAGCGGAGCCAGCAGCTCTGCGCGTAGGCGAGCGTGCCCAGCAGCAGCCGCGCCGGCGGCGGGCCGCCCGCCGTGTCCAGCGTCGGCGGCCGCAGCCAGCGCACCGGACCGAGACCGCGCAGGTCGCAGGGCGGGGCGAGCAGATGGTCGCCCCGCCCGAGGCCGCGCAGGTCGAGCCGGGCGCCGTCCCAGCCCATGCGGTACAGCAGCCGGGGCAGCTCGGCGGCGGCGCCGGGGGCGACGAAGAAGTGCGCCCGGCCGTCCGGGGCGACGCTGACGGGGCCGAGCGGCAGCCCCATCCGCTCCAGCCGGGGCAGCGCCCGCCGCCCGGCGGCGGCGCTGACCTCCAGGGCGTCGAACGCCCGGCCCACCGGGAGCAGCACCGCGGCCCCGGGCGGGTCCGCCCAGGCGTCCGTCACCTCGTCCAGCGGGGTGCCGGCGGGGACCGGGCGGGCGTCGGGCAGCGGATGCTCGCCGGGGGCGGGGCAGACGGCGCCCGCGGCGCAGGAGCAGACGCGCCCGCCGCCGGGGGCGCGCACGAGGGGCGCGCCGGGCAGCACGTCCCAGCCCCACAGCCCGGTGTACTCCGCCACGGCCGTCGCCGGATGTCCGGCGGACGTACGGGCGCGCCGGACGGACCCGATGTCGCGTCGGCCGCGGATGCCGCCGATCGTGAAGCCCATGCCCCCTCCAACTGCTCGCGGTGCGATGGGTTACCGCACCCGTCTCACTCACAGCAGTTTGCTGGTAACACTGTGTTGTCGGGGAGGAGTGTCCGGGGTGTGATGGCGCGCCCGGGGGTAGCGTGGCCCGCGGCGCGCGCCCGGCCGAACACCACTCCGCCTCTTGCGGTGTCGTCCCTCGTCAAGTCAACCGCGCGTCCGAGACGCGGTGTTCACTCGTAGGGGTGGCGAATGGTGGCGTTTCCTGAATCACGCTCGCGGAACGGTGATCGTAGGATTACTTTCGGTGCCAGCGGCGGCGGCATGCGACATGTGGATATGCCAACGGCAGGGATTCCCGACGGGCTTGGGGGGCTCGGGTTCCGGGGATAATCCGGGGCACCACGACGGCCGAGGCGGGATGGGGGCGTTGGAGTTGGACGGCACGGGCGGCAGCCGGACCGGTGCCGGCGGCGCGGGCAAGAGCCCCAACGAGGAGCTGACCTCCTGGTTCATGCGCAGCGGCTGGTCGAAGGGCGAGCTGGCCCGCCAGGTCAACCGCCGCGCCCGCCGGCTCGGCGCGCACCACATCAGCACCGACACCTCCCGCGTCCGCCGCTGGCTCGACGGCGAGCAGCCGCGCGAGCCGATCCCGCGGATCCTCTCCGAGCTGTTCTCCGAGCGCTTCGGCTGCGCCCTGGGCGTCGACCAGCTCGGCCTGCACGCCGCCCGCCCCCGCCCCGCCGTCTCCGGCGTCGACCTGCCCTGGACCGCCGCGGAGACCGTCGAGCAGATCGGCGAGTTCACCCGCGGCGACCTCATGCTGGCCCGCCGCGGCTTCCTCGGCACCTCGCTGAACGTCGCCGCGGGCCCCGTGCTCGTCGAGCCCATGCAGCGCTGGGCGCAGCCCCCCGCCGCCCCTGCGCCCGCCGCGCCGCCGGCGCCCCCCGCCGCCTCCGCCGCGCCCGCCCCCCTCCGGCTCTCCGGCCCCGAGCTGGACCTGCTGGAGACCACCACCGCCAAGTTCCGCCAGTGGGACGCCCAGTGCGGCGGCGGCCTGCGCCGCAAGGCCGTCGTCGGCCAGCTGCACGAGATCACCGACCTGCTCCAGGAGCGGCCCCCGCCCGCCGTCGCCGGGCGGCTGTTCCGTATCACCGCCGAACTCGCCCAGCTCGCCGGCTGGATGAGCTACGACGTGGGCCTCCAGCCCACCGCCCAGAAGTACTTCGTCCTCGCCCTGCACGCCGCCAAGGAGGCCGGCGACCCGCCCCTCGGCGCGTACGTCCTGTCCAGCATGGCCCGCCAGATGATCCACCTCGGCCGCGCCGACGACGCCCTGGAGCTGATCCACCTCGCGCAGTACGGCAGCCGCGACAGCGCCACGGCCCGTACCCAGTCGATGCTGTATGCGATGGAGGCCCGCGCGTACGCCAACCTCGGCCGCCCCGACCGCTGCCACCGCGCCGTCCGCACGGCCGAGGACTACTTCACCGACATCGACCACGGCCGCGCCGAGCCCGACTGGATCCGCTTCTTCTCCGAGGCCGAACTGCACAGCGAGAACGCCCACTCCTACCGCGACCTCGCCTACGTCGCCGGCCGCAGCCCCACCTACGCCGCCCTCGCCCGGCCCGTCATGACGCGCGCCGTCGAACTGTTCGCCGCCGACGCCGAGCGCCGCCGCTCGTACGCGCTGAACCTCGTCGGCCTCGCCACCGTTCACCTGCTGGAAGAGCAGCCCGAGCGGTGCGCCTCGTGCGCCGGCGAGGCCCTGACGGTCGCCCGGCAGGTGCGCTCCGAACGGGTCAACACCCGGCTGCGGAAGACCGTCGACAACGCCGTCCGCAGCTACGGCGCCGTGGGCGAGGTCGCCGACCTCGCCGACCGGCTCGCCCGCGAGCTGCCGGAGACCCTGGAAGCCGCCGGCTGACCGCGCCCGCGGCTTCCAGGCCACCCGGCCCGTCCCCCGGACGGGCCGCCCCCGTGATGCGGCCCCGAGAATAACCGTGCCGCCCCGCGCCCACGCGCAGTTCACCGCCCCGTAACACCCCCGAGGTCTTCGTCACGCCCCCGAAACACCCGGGGGCGGTGGCGGAAACCCCGTTACGCGAACCTCTTGCGCATTCCGGCCCCCACCCGTCGGCCCACCCGGGCCCCGCACGGGCCGACACGCTTAAGGAGACGCGACGTTGAATGGCGCTGATACCGCATTCGTCCTGATCAGCGCGGCGCTGGTCATGTTGATGACGCCCGGTCTTGCCTTCTTCTACGGGGGCATGGTCCGGGTCAAAAGCACCCTGAACATGCTGATGATGAGCTTCATCTCGCTCGGCGTCGTCAGCGTCCTGTGGGTGCTCTACGGCTACAGCCTCACCTTCGGCGACGACATCGGCGGAGGTGTCCTCGGCAACCTCGACCACGTGGGGATGGCGGAGATCACCCCCGACACCCTGACGGGCGGCGACGAGGGCATCCCGGTGCTGGCCTTCGCGGCCTTCCAGCTGATGTTCGCCATCATCACCCCGGCCCTGATCAGCGGCGCCCTCGCGGACCGGGTGAAGTTCACCGCCTGGACCCTCTTCGTCGCCCTGTGGGTCACGGTCGTCTACTTCCCCGTCGCCCACTGGGTCTGGGGCCCGGACGGCTTCATCGGCCTGAACGGCGACATCAAGGCCATCGACTTCGCCGGCGGCACCGCCGTGCACATCAACGCCGGGATCGCGGCGCTGGCCGCCGTCCTGGTGGTGGGCAAGCGCATCGGCTTCAAGAAGGACCCGATGCGGCCGCACAACCTGCCCTTCGTGCTGCTGGGCGCCGCGCTGCTGTGGTTCGGCTGGTTCGGCTTCAACGCCGGCTCCGAGCTGGCCGCCGACGGCGTCGCCGCGACGATGCTCTTCAACACCCAGGTCGCCACGGGCGCCGCGGTCGTCGGCTGGCTGATCTACGAGAAGGTGCGCCACGGCTCCGTCACCATGCTCGGCGCCGCCTCCGGCGCCATCGCCGGGCTGGTGGCCATCACCCCCTCCGGGGCGTCCGTGAACGCCGTGGGCGCCCTGGCCGTCGGGGTCGGCGCGGGCGTCGTCTGCGCCTGGGCCGTGGGCCTGAAGTACAAGCTGGGCTACGACGACTCGCTCGACGTCGTCGGCGTCCACCTGGTCGGCGGGATCGTCGGCACCCTGGCGATCGGCTTCTTCGCCATCGACGACGTCGGCCTGTTCTACGGCGGCGGTCTGGAGCAGCTCGGCCGGCAGGCGGCGGGCGCGGGCGTGGTGCTCGTGTACACGTTCGCCGTCACCTGGCTCCTTGCCAAGGGCATCGACCGGCTGGTGGGCTTCCGGGTCGGCGAGGAGGAGGAACTCGCGGGCGTCGACCGGTCGCAGCACGCGGAGAGCGCGTACGACTTCAGCGGGGTCGGCTCGGCGGCGTCGGCGGCGCCGGTGCCGGGTGCCGCGGGTACGGAGAGGGCGGCCGCGCCGGCGGCCGCGGAGAAGAGGGTGGACGCGTGAAGCTCATCACGGCAGTGATCAAGCCGCACCGGCTGGACGAGGTGAAGGAGGCGCTCCAGGCCTTCGGGGTGCAGGGGCTGACGGTCACGGAGGCCAGCGGGTACGGCAGGCAGCGCGGGCACACCGAGGTGTACCGGGGCGCGGAGTACACCGTGGACCTCGTACCGAAGGTGCGGATCGAGGTGCTGGTGGAGGACGACGACGCCGAGCAGCTGGTGGAGGTCGTGGTGAAGGCCGCGCGGACCGGCAAGATCGGCGACGGCAAGGTGTGGAGCGTGCCGGTGGACACGGCGGTGCGCGTACGGACGGGCGAGCGCGGCCCCGACGCGCTCTGACCTCGCGGTCGGCGACCCCCGGCCCGCGCCCGGCCCGCCCGCGGCGGGCCGGGGCGCGGGCGGACCAACTGGCGGGAGTACGTGGGTGACGGAGACCGGACGAGAACAGCCGGGCGGACGACCGGGCGAGCCCGTACGCGCGGGCGGGGAAGCGGCGCAGGCCGGACCCCGGCCGGGCGCCCCGGGGGCGTCACGGGGGGCGCCCCCGGGAGGCGCGCACGCCGGCGGTGGCGCCGGCGGGGCGGCGGGGCCGGTCCCCGGAGCGCCGGGGGAGCGCGCGCGGGTCGCGCCCGGCGGTCGGGCCGTGGCGCGGGTGGACGGCGCGGCGGGTGAGCCCGCGGCGGACGCGCTCGACGGGGGCACGGCACCGGGGGCCGCGGACCCGGCGCCGGGAGGCCCGGGCGGGGGCGGTACGGAGCCGGGTGAGCGCGCTGCGGGGGCACGGGCGGCCGCACGGGGCGACGCCGGTGTCGATGGCGCACCACCCGGGGCGTACGCGCCGTCCGTCGCGCCGGAGTCCGGCGAACCCGGCGCCGCGCAGGCCGGGGAGACCTACGCCGCGGCCCGCGTGCGGCTGCTCGGCACCGAGGGCGGCGCCGCCCGGCGGGCCGCGCTGGCGCGGGCCACCGACCGGTGGCTGGCCGGGCTGTTCCACGGGGCGACGGGCGGCGACGGGCCCGGCGGACCCGCACGGCGTCGGGACGGCGACCGCGGGCGCCGCGGGCGCGCCGAGTCCGGCGACGGGGCCGCCGCAGCCGGTGACGCCGACGGAACCCCCGCCCCCGGCCCGTCCGGCGACGTCCGCGACCCCGGCGACGTCCGCGTCCCCGGTGACGGCCGCGTCTCCGTTGACGGCCGCGTCCCTGGCGACGGCCGGGTCCCTGGCGACGGCCGCGACCCCCGCGTCCCCGGCGACCTCCGCGCCTCCGGGGACGCCCTCACCGTCCGTGGCGACCTGCGGCCCCACCGCCCCGGAGACGTCCGTCCCACCCGCGTCGCCCCCGGTGACGGCCGCGTCCCTGGTGACGGCGGCGCCCCCGGCGACGTCCACGGCGCCCGTGACGGCCGCGGCGTCCGCGGTGTCGCGCTTCTCGCCGTCGGTGGCTACGGCCGCGGCGAGCTGTCCCCCCGTAGCGACCTCGACCTGCTCCTCCTCCACGACGGCACTCTCCGCCCCGCCGCGCTCGCCGCCCTCGCCGACCGCCTCTGGTACCCCGTCTGGGACATGGGCCTCGCCCTCGACCACTCCGTCCGCACCCCCGCCGAGGCGCTCAGGACCGCCGGCGAGGACCTCAAGGTCACCCTCGGCCTCCTCGACGCCCGCCACCTCGCCGGCGACGCCGCGCTCACCGCCGCGCTGCGCACCGCGGTCCTCGCCGACTGGCGCAACCGCGCCGCCCGCCGCCTCCCCGAGCTGCGCGAACTCGGCCGGGAGCGCGCCGAGCGCCACGGCGAGCTGCAGTTCCTCCTGGAGCCGGACCTCAAGGAGGCCCGCGGCGGCCTCCGCGACGCCACCGCCCTGCGCGCCGTCGCCGCCTCCTGGCTCGCCGACGCCCCCCGCGCGGGCCTGGACCGCGCCCGCGCCCGGCTCCTCGACACCCGCGACGCGCTGCACCTGACCACCGGCCGCGCCACCGACCGCCTCGCCCTCCAGGAGCAGGACCAGGTCGCCGAAGCGCTCGGCCTCCTCGACTCCGACACCCTCCTGCGTGAGGTCTACGAGGCCGCCCGCACCATTGCGTACGCCACCGACGTCACCTGGCGCGAGGTCGACCGCGTCCTGCGCGCCCGCGGCGGCCGGCGCGGCCCCGCCCGCCTGCGCGGGCTCCTCGGCGGCGCCCCCCGCTCCGCCCGGCGCGGCCCGGCCGCCCGCACCCCGCTCGCGGACGGCGTTGTCGAGCAGGACGGCGAGGTCGTCCTCGCCCGTACCGCCCGCCCCGCCCGCGACCCCGTGCTGCCGCTGCGCGCCGCGGCGGCCGCCGCGCAGGCGGGGCTGCCGTTGTCGCTGCACGCCGTGCGGCTGCTGGCCGCGCAGGCGCCGCCGCTGCCCGTGCCGTGGCCGGACGAGGCGCGCGAGCAACTGGTGACGCTGCTCGGCGCCGGCGCGGCCACGGTGCCGGTGTGGGAGAGCCTGGAGGCGGCGGGGCTCGTCACCCGGCTGCTGCCCGACTGGGAGCGGGTGCGCTGCCGCCCGCAGCGCAACCCCGTGCACCGCTGGACCGTCGACCGGCACCTCGTCGAGACGGCGGTACGCGCCGCGGCGCTGACCCGCCGCGTCGGCCGGCCGGACCTGCTGCTGGTCGCCGCGCTGCTGCACGACATCGGCAAGGGCTGGCCGGACGGCCCCGGCGGGCACAGCGTCACCGGCGAGACCATCGCGCGCGACACGGCCCGCCGCATCGGTTTCCCCGCCGCCGACGTCGACGTCGTCGCGGCTCTCGTCCGCCACCACCTGCTGCTCGTGGAGACCGCCACCCGCCGCGACCTGGACGACCCGGCGACCGTACGGCTCGTGGCCGACGCCGTCGGCGGGCGCGGCACGCTGGAGCTGCTGCACGCGCTCACCGAGGCCGACGCGCTGGCCACCGGGCCGGCGGCGTGGAGCACCTGGCGGGCGGCGCTGGTCGCCGACCTGGCCCGGCGGGTGGACGGCGCGCTGGCCGGGGGGCGGGCCGGCGGGCCGGTGGGGGAGCGGGCCGTACGGGTCCCGGGGGCGGAGGAGGAGCGGCTGGCGGTCGAGGCGTGGCGTACGCGTGGACCGGCGCTGGCGGTGCGGGCGAGGGCCGAGGAGCCGCCGGAGCCGGACGCGGGCGGGACGGCGGACGGGGGCGCGGGCGGTACGGAGCAGGCCGGTCCGCTGCCGCTGGGCGTGGAGCTGCTCGTGGCCGTCCCCGACCGGCCGGGCGTCCTGCCGGCGCTCGCGGGCGTACTGGCGCTGCACCGGCTGACCGTACGCACCGCGGAGCTGCGCCCCCTGCGGCTGCCCCCGGGCGTGGCCGACGCCGCCCCGCCCGCGCCGGAGACCCCGCAAGGCACCCCGCCCCCGGCGTCCGCCGCTGCCCCGACCGCCCCTGCCGACCCTGCCGACCCTGCCGCCCCCGAATCAGCCCCCCACGTCCTCCTCCTCACCTGGCGCGTCGCCGCCGAGTTCGGCTCCCTCCCCGCCCCCGACCGCCTCCGCGCCGACCTCCTGCGCGTCCTCGACGGCACCCTCGACGTCCCCGCCCGCCTCGCCGAGCGGGAGCGGGCGTACCGCCCGCGGCGCCGCGGCACCCCCGCCCCGCCGCCCCGCGTCACCGTCGCCGCCGGCAGCTCCGAGCTGGCCACCGTCATCGAGGTCCGCGCCCAGGACGCCCCCGGTCTGCTCCACCGCATCGGCCGCGCGCTGGAGGCGGCCGGCGTGCAGGTGCGCGGCGCGTACGTCAGCACCCTGGGCGCCAACGCCGTCGACGCCTTCTACGTCACCGACGCCGCCGGCCGCCCGCTCGCGGATCCGGCGGCCGGCGCGGTGGCGCGGGCGGTGGAGGCGGCGCTGAGCGGCTGAGCCGGGCGTGCGCCGCCCACCGTCCTGCCCGGGCTTTGCCCCTGGCGAGGTTGTTTGTCCCGCGCGCCGGATACCCTAGAGGGCGCGATTGCCTCCGCCCCCGACCTGAGGACCGACGAGCGCCGTGTTCGACACTCTTTCCGACCGCCTGGCGAGTACGTTCAAGACCCTCCGCGGGAAAGGCCGGCTGTCCGAGGCGGATATCGACGCCACCGCGCGGGAGATCCGCGTCGCCCTTCTGGAGGCGGACGTCGCGCTGCCCGTGGTGCGGGCCTTCATCAAGCAGGTCAAGGAGCGCGCGCTGGGCGCGGAGGTCTCCCAGGCGCTCAACCCCGCCCAGCAGGTCATCAAGATCGTCAACGAGGAGCTCGTCGGCATCCTCGGCGGCGAGACCCGCAGGCTCCGGTTCGCCAAGAACCCGCCGACCGTGATCATGCTCGCCGGGCTCCAGGGCGCGGGCAAGACGACCCTCGCGGGCAAGCTCGGCACGTGGCTGGCGGGCCAGGGCCACACGCCCATGCTCGTCGCCGCCGACCTCCAGCGCCCCAACGCCGTCAACCAGTTGCAGGTCGTCGGCGAGCGCGCGTCCGTCGCCGTCTTCGCGCCCGAGCCGGGCAACGGCGTCGGCGACCCGGTGCGGGTCGCGAAGGACTCGATCACCCACGCCCGCGACAAGCAGTACGACGTCGTCATCGTCGACACCGCCGGACGGCTCGGCGTCGACGCCGAGATGATGCAGCAGGCCGCCGACATCCGGGACGCGGTCGGCCCCGACGAGATCCTCTTCGTCGTCGACGCGATGATCGGCCAGGACGCCGTCAGCACCGCGGAGGCGTTCCGCGACGGCGTCGGCTTCGACGGCGTCGTGCTCTCCAAGCTCGACGGCGACGCGCGCGGCGGCGCCGCGCTGTCGATCGCGCAGGTCACCGGCAAGCAGATCATGTTCGCCTCGAACGGCGAGAAGCTGGACGACTTCGACGCGTTCCACCCGGACCGCATGGCGTCCCGCATCCTCGGCATGGGCGACATGCTGTCGCTGATCGAGAAGGCGGAGCAGACCTTCAGCCAGCAAGAGGCCGAGAAGATGGCGGCCAAGCTGGCGAAGGGCCCGAAGGAGTTCACCCTCGACGACTTCCTGGCCCAGATGGAGCAGGTCCGCAAGATGGGCTCCATCTCCAAGCTGCTCGGCATGATGCCCGGCATGGGCCAGATGAAGGAGCAGATCAACAACCTCGACGAGCGGGACGTGGACCGTACCGCCGCGATCATCAAGTCGATGACGCCGGGGGAGCGGCACGACCCGATGATCATCAACGGCTCCCGCCGGGCCCGTATCGCGCGCGGCTCGGGCGTCGAGGTCAGCGCGGTGAAGAACCTGGTGGAGCGGTTCTTCGAGGCGCGCAAGATGATGTCGAAGATGGCCCAGGGCGGCGGCGTCCCGGGGATGCCGGGCATGCCCGGGATGCCGGGCGCGGGCGGTGGCGCCGGCGGCAAGCGCAAGGGCAAGCAGCAGAAGAAGGCCAAGGGGCGCCAGCGCAGCGGCAATCCGATGAAGCGCAAGGCCGACGAGCAGGCCGCGGCCGAGCGCCGGGCGGCCGGCGCGGGCAGCCCGTTCGGCGGCGGCGCGGACGAGTCCCCGCAGGACTTCGAGCTGCCGGACGAGTTCAAGAAGCTGCTCTGACGGCGCCCGCCGGGCGGGCGGCGGGCGGCCCGTAAACCGGTACCTTCCGCCCGTGGCCCGCCCTACGATCTCCGCCATGGCAAAGGCACCCGTACTCACCCCCCAGGCGGACGACTTCCCGCGCTGGTACCAGGACCTGATCACCAAGGCCGAGCTGGCCGAGAACGGCCCGGTGCGCGGCACGATGGTCATCCGACCGTACGGGTACGGGCTGTGGGAGCGCACGCAGCGCGAGATGGACGACCGGATCAAGGCGGCGGGCGCGCAGAACGCGTACTTCCCGCTCTTCATCCCGCAGTCCTACCTGGCCCGGGAGGCCGAGCACGTCGAGGGCTTCGCGCCCGAGCTGGCCGTCGTCACCCACGGCGGCGGCAAGGAGCTCCAGGAGCCGGTCGTGGTCCGGCCCACCTCCGAGACCATCGTCAACGACTACTTCGCCAAGTGGGTGCAGAGCTACCGCGACCTGCCGCTGCTCATCAACCAGTGGGCCAACGTCGTGCGCTGGGAGCTGCGGCCGCGCATGTTCCTGCGCACGACGGAGTTCCTCTGGCAGGAGGGGCACACCGCGCACGCCACCTACGAGGAGGCGCGCGCCTACGCGGCCCGTATCCAGCGCGACGTGTACGCCGACTTCATGGTGAACGTGCTCGCGGTCGACGTGCTCCCGGGCCGCAAGACCGCCGCCGAGCGGTTCGCCGGCGCGCTCAACACCCTGACCCTCGAAGCGATGATGCGCGATGGCAAAGCGCTGCAGATGGGCACCAGCCACGAGCTGGGCCAGAACTTCGCCCGGGCCTTCGGCACCCGGTACCTCGCCGCGGACGGCACCCGCGAGCACGTGTGGCAGACCTCCTGGGGCTCCACGACCCGCATGGTCGGCGGCATGGTCATGGTCCACGGCGACGACGCCGGGCTGCGCGTCCCGCCGCGGCTCGCGCCCGTGCAGGCGGTGGTGCTGGCGGTGAAGGACGGCGAGGACGTGCTCGCCGGGGTGCGCGAGGCCGCCGACCGGCTGGCCGCCGCGGGCGTACGGGTCCGGGTCGACGACCGCGTCGACGTGCCGTTCGGCCGGCGGGCCGTGGACTGGGAGCTCAAGGGCGTGCCCGTACGGGTCGAGATCGGCCCGCGCGACCTGGCCGACGGCACGGCGACGCTGGTCCGGCGGGTGCCCGGCACCAGAGAGCCGGTGGCGCTGGCCGCCCTGCTCGACGCGGAGGCCGCCCTGCTGCCGAAGATTCTTGAGGAGGATCAGGAACGGTTGCTGCGCGAGTCACGTCGAATGCGCGAGGACCGGACGACGGACGTGCGCACGGTCGCCGAGGCGGCCGAGGTCGCGGTGTCCGGCGGCTGGGCCCGTATCCCGTGGGCGGACCTCGGCCCGGAGGGCGAGGCGAAGCTGGCGGAGCGGGCCGTGTCGGTGCGCTGTCTGGTGACGGCGGACGGGGCGGTGCCGGGGGCGGACGACGAGCCCGGTACGCTCGCCGTCGTCGCCCGGGCCTACTGATCGTCCGGGGGGCTCGGGCCGCCCCGGGGGAGGGCGGTCCGGGCGCGGCCGGGAGGCCGCCGGGACGCACGGTGCGAACGTCGCATGCCGGTGCGCAAGCGGTCACGTACGGCTTTGTTGGGACCTGATCATTTAAGTGGCACACATCCACAGATCAGCGCAGGCGCCCCCATCCCCACCGCATCATTGTGAACTGACGGGTAGATGCAAATTATTTGGGATGCCGGGAATCGGAACACCGGAGGCACTCCGCTCGTTAGTCCCGACGTGAGCACGACACCACTTGTACTTGCCGCGGAGCTGGCAGCCGCGTGGGCCGAGATTCAGCGGTACCACCCCGAGCTGCCGGACCTCGCCGCCCCGGAATCACTGATCGGGGAGTCCTCGTCCGCCTGCGGGGCGGAGCTGTCCTTCGAGCGACTCCTGCACGAAGCCGTTCACGGCATTGCCGCGGCCCGCGGGGTCAGGGACACCTCCCGGGCCGGCCGCTACCACAACAGACGTTTCCTCGCCATCGCGGAGGAGCTGGGCCTCGACCACCCTGACGAGCCCCACCCCTCCAGCGGTTTTTCCCTGGTCACCCTCACCCCGGCCGCCAAGAAGCGCTACCGCGCGGCCGGCGAGCGCCTCCGCAAGGCGCTGCGCGCGCACGACGCGGCCACCGCCGCCGACAGCCCGCGCAGCTTCCGCGGTCCCGCGGCCCGGCACGGGTCGTCGGGCGGCGGTGTGCGGGTGAAGGCCGTGTGCGACTGCGGACGGAACGTCCGCGTCGTGCCCTCGGTCCTGGCCCAGGCCCCGATCGTGTGCGGCGGCTGCGGCAAGCCGTTCCGCATCCCGGAGACCGCCGCGGCGGCCTGACCCCGGCCGCGCTCCCGATCGCCCCACCCCCCTCGCCGTACCGCCCGGCCGGCGTGCCCTCGCGGGCACCCGCGGGCGGTATGAGGCGTGCGACGACGCGGCAGGGCGGACAGCGGCGTACGACGGCGTGCGGGAGCGCGCGACGGCGCGTCACAGCGCGTCACGGCGCACGTGGGCGGCCGCGGAGCCGTCGGAGCCGTGTGGCACAATGGTGAGCTGAACTCGACAGCCGCACAGGACCCCTCTCTCCTCCGGCTGGCGCGTCCATCGGGCGCCAGGGCACTGCAACCCCACGCAGCACCTCGGTCCGCCCAATCACGTCAACTTCAGGAGACACCACTCCCGTGGCAGTCAAGATCAAGCTGAAGCGGCTGGGCAAGATCCGGTCGCCGCACTACCGCATCGTCGTCGCCGACTCGCGCACCCGCCGTGACGGCCGGGCCATCGAGGAGATCGGGCTGTACCACCCGGTCCAGAACCCCTCGCGCATCGAGGTCGACTCGGAGCGGGCGCAGTACTGGCTGGGCGTCGGCGCGCAGCCGACCGAGCCGGTGCTGGCCATCCTCAAGGTCACCGGCGACTGGCAGAAGTTCAAGGGCCTGCCGGCCCCCGAGCCGATGAAGGTCCCGGAGCCGAAGGCCGACAAGCGGGCCCTCTTCGAGGCCGCCGCCAAGGACGCCGCCGACGAGCCCAAGGGCAACGCGGTGACCCCCAAGGCGAAGAAGGCCGGAAAGTCCGACAAGGCCGAGAAGGCGGACAAGGCAGACAAGACTGACAAGGCCGAGAAGAAGGCCGACGCCGAGCCCGCCGAGGCCCCGGCCGAGGCCGCCGGGGCCTGACGATGCTCGAAGAAGCCCTTGAGCACCTGGTGAAGGGCATCGTCGACAACCCCGACGAGGTCGAGGTCAGCTCCCGCAACCTGCGCCGCGGGCGGGTGCTGGAGGTCCGGGTGCACCCCGAGGACCTCGGCAAGGTCATCGGCCGCAACGGCCGCACGGCGCGCTCCCTGCGCACCGTCGTCGGCGCGCTCGGCGGCCGGGGCATCCGCGTCGACCTCGTCGACGTGGACCAGGTCCGCTGACCCGCCGCCGCGGGGCACAGCGGAACAGTCGTCACCGGCACGGGCCGGGGAGGCCGCCAGGCGCCCCGGCCCGTCGCCGTACGCGGACACCCGGCCGCCCCCGCCCGCCCCGCACACCCGCGGCGGCGGCCCGGGGCGCAGCGGCCGGCGGCGGCCCCGTCGTACGAAGAGGAAGGCACCCGTGCAGCTGGTAGTCGCGCGGATCGGCCGCGCCCACGGGATCAAGGGCGAGGTCACCGTCGAGGTACGCACCGACGAGCCCGAACGGCGCCTCGCCCCCGGCGCCGTCCTGACCACCGACCCGGCGTCCGCCGGGCCGCTGACCGTCGCCGCCGGGCGGGTGCACAGCGGGCGGCTCCTGCTGCGCTTCGAGGGCGTCGCCGACCGCACCGCCGCCGAGGCCCTGCGCAACACCCTCCTCGTCGCCGACGTGGACCCCGGCCGGGCCCCCGAGGACCCCGAGGAGTTCTACGACCACCAGCTCGCCGACCTCGACGTCGTGCTCCGCGACGGCACCGCGGTGGGGCGCGTCACGGAGGTGGCGCACCTGCCGTACCAGGACCTGCTGGTCGTGGCGCGGCCGGACGGCGGCGAGGTACTGATCCCGTTCGTCGCCGAGATCGTGCCCGAGGTCGACCTCGACGCGCAGCGCGTCGTCGTCGAGCCGCCGCCCGGGCTGCTGGACGCGACCGGGGGCGGGGGATCCGCGTGAGGATCGACGTCGTCTCGATCTTCCCCGCGTACCTGGAGCCGCTGCGGCTCTCGCTCCTCGGCAAGGCCATCGAGCGCGGCCTGCTCGACGTACGCGTCCACGACCTGCGCCAGTGGGCCACCGACCGGCACAGCACCGTCGACGACACCCCCTACGGCGGCGGCCCCGGCATGGTCATGAAGCCCGGCCCCTGGGGCGCCGCCCTGGACGCCGTCGCCGGCTCCGGACCCGGCGACCCGGTGCTCGTCGTCCCCACCCCCAGCGGCCGGCCCTTCACCCAGGAGCTCGCCGCGGAGCTGGCCGCCGAGCCCTGGCTGGTCTTCGCCCCCGCCCGCTACGAGGGCATCGACCGCCGCCTGATCGAGGAGTACGCCGGCCGCCACCGCCTGCACGAGGTGTCCATCGGCGACTACGTCCTCGCCGGCGGCGAGGCCCCCGTCCTCGTCATCGCCGAGGCCGTCGTACGGCTGCTCCCCGGCGTCCTCGGCAACGCCGCCTCCCACCGCGACGACTCCTTCGCCCCCGGCGCCATGGCCGACCTCCTGGAGGGCCCCGTCTACACCAAGCCCCCCGACTGGCGCGGCCGGCCCGTACCCGACGTGCTGCTCAGCGGCGACCACGCCCGCATCGCCCGCTGGCGCCGCGACCAGGCGCTGCGCCGCACCGCCGAGATCCGCCCCGACCTGATCGAACGGGCCGCCCCCGGGACGTACGACAAGGACGACCGGGCGCTCCTCGCCGCACTCGGCTGGACCGAGGACGGCGCCGGACGATTTTGGCGTACGGGCGGCGACGTGGAAGAATAGGCGGCTGCTGCCTGCCGTCCGACGCGGCGCCCCTGCCACAGGGGGACATGACGTCCGTACGACGCTGCAGCACCCTCTGTCCCACCTCGGACTCTTGTCGATGACCTGTGGCATCGACGAAGAAAGCAGACGGCCATGAACCTTCTCGAAAGCGTCGACGCAGCCTCCCTGCGCAGCGACATCCCGGCCTTCCGGCCCGGCGACACGGTCAACGTGCACGTGCGCGTCATCGAGGGCAACCGCTCCCGTGTCCAGCAGTTCAAGGGTGTCGTCATCCGTCGGCAGGGCGCCGGGATCCGCGAGACCTTCACCGTCCGCAAGGTGAGCTTCGGCGTCGGCGTCGAGCGCACCTTCCCGGTGCACACCCCGATCGTCGAGAAGATCGAGCTCGTGACCCGCGGCCAGGTCCGCCGCGCCAAGCTGTACTACCTGCGCGAACTCCGCGGCAAGGCCGCGAAGATCAAGGAGAAGCGCGAGAGCTGACACGCCCGGTCCACGCGGACGAACGGCCATATTAGGCTTCGCTGCGATGGACACTGAGCGGCGGCCCGAGGAGCGCGACGACTCCTCCTCCCCGGAGTCCGGGCGGGAGGGGACATCGCGCTCCTCTTTTGTCCGTCCGCTGCGCTGGGGCCTCGCCCTCGCGGCCGGATGCACCGTCGTCGGTCTGCTCATCAGCGCCTTCGTCGTCCAGCCCTTCCTGGTGCCGAGCAGTTCCATGGAGCCGGTTCTCCAGCCCGGTGACCGGGTATTGGTCAACAAGCTCGCTTACGCGTTCGGGGACGAACCGAAGCGCGGAGACGTTGTGGTCTTCGACGGCACCGGAACCTTCGCCGCCGCCGCCGGCGGCGGGGGCCCGGTGCCGGACCTGCTGCGCGAGGCCGGAGCGGCCACCGGCCTCGCGGAGTCCGACGGCACCGACTACGTGAAACGCGTGATCGGCGTCGGCGGCGACCGGGTGGCCTGCTGCGACGCACGGGGGAGGGTGACGGTGAACGGAGAGCCGCTCGACGAGCGGGCCTACCTGTATCCGGGCGACGCCCCGTCGCTGGTCGAGTTCGACGTGATCGTGCCGCCGGACCGGCTGTGGGTCATGGGCGACCACCGCAGCGACTCCCGCGACTCCCGCGACCACCTCGGGTCGCCCGGCGGCGGCACGGTGTCGGTGGACAAGGTGATCGGCAGGGCGGACTGGCGGGGGTGGCCGCCGGACCGCGTGGGTTCCCTCGGGCGGCCGACATATGGGGGGTAGCCACGGGTGGCACACCGGCGGCGGCCCGGGGGACGGGCACGGCCCGGGCCGGGGCCGCGGCGGCGGACCCCCTGATCCGTACGGGCCCGGCGGCGGATCCCGTGATCCGTACGGGCCCGGCGGCGGACCCCGCGACCCTGATCCGTACGCCCGTCCCGATCCGTACGCCCCCGGAGGAGGACCCCCCGGCCCGTACGCCCCCGGCGCCCGGGGCGCCCCCCGCGACCCGTACCCGCCCGGCGGCCCGGACGGCCCCGCCGGCCCGCACCGGCCCCGCGAGGAGCCCCCGCAGGACGGCCCGCCCGGCCGGAGCCGGGACCGCCGGCAGCCGGACGACGGCGAGCCGGGCCCGCGGACCGGCGGGCGGGCGGAGCGCCGGAAGGCGGCCCAGCGGGCGCGCCGGCGCAGAAGACGCTCGCGGATAAGGGAGATCCCGATCATCCTCGGCGCGGCCCTGCTGATCGCGCTGGGGGTCAAGACCTTCCTGCTCCAGGCGTTCGTCATCCCCTCCGGGTCGATGGAGCAGACGATCCGGATCGGCGACCGGGTCGTGGTGGACAAGCTCACCCCCTGGTTCGGGGCGAAGCCGGAGCGCGGCGACATCGTGGTCTTCAAGGACCCCGGCGGCTGGCTCAGCAACCGGGAGGAGGACCGGCTCGACGACCCGGTGGTCATCGCCCAGGCCAAGGACGTGCTGACGTTCATCGGCCTGCTGCCCTCGGAGCACGAGAAGGACCTCATCAAGCGGGTCGTGGCGGTCGGCGGCGACCGGGTCGTCTGCTGCGACGACGCGGGGCGGGTCACGGTCAACGGCAGGGCCCTGGTGGAGCCGTACCTGCACCCGGGGGACAAGCCGTCGCAGCGCACCTTCGACGTGACCGTGCCGGACGGCCGGATCTTCGTCATGGGCGACCACCGCTCCAACTCCGCCGACTCGCGCTACCACCTGGACAGTCCGTACCACGGCACGATCGCGGAGGAGGACGTCGTCGGCAGAGCCATGGCCATCGCCTGGCCCCTCGGCCATTGGGACAAGTTTGACTCTCCGGATACCTATGCCTCGGTTCCGGAATCCGACGAGCGGGCGAATATGGTGTCCTCAAAAGAAGTGCGCCGAATGGACCGCCTCCCGACTCCTGCGGAACTTTCGCTCGTTATGGGAGTGGTGGGCCTGCACCTGACCCGGGGCAGGCAGCGGCAAGGTGAGGAGTGGATGTGGGGGACGTGGCAGTCAGCGCCCGGTCCGGTCACGAGGGTCCCGAAGACAGGCCCGGTCAGGAGCGTGCGCAACAGCCGGCCGACGGTCCTCCCGGCGGCCCTCCGGGGCCGCCGGCGGACTCCCCGGCGGACGCCCCCGCAGACGGCGCCCACCCCACCTCCCTCGCCAAGGGCGACGTCCCGCCGCCGGGTGCGGCGGGCGGCGGCCCGGGTGCTCCCGGCGGTTCCGGCGGTCCTGCGGCGGCGGAAGCGGGACCGGTGAGCGACGGCGGCGCGGGCGGCGGCACGGGCGGTCCGGACGGCACGGACGGGCCGGACGGGGGTGACGGCGCCGCCGACGCCGGCAGGGCCGGGGCCGGCCAGAAGAAGCAGCGCTCCTTCTGGAAAGAGCTGCCGATCCTCATCCTCGTCGCGCTGGTGCTCGCGCTGATCATCAAGACGTTCCTGGTCCAGGCGTTCTCCATCCCCTCCAACTCCATGCAGAACACGCTCCAGGTCGGCGACCGCGTGCTGGTGGACAAGCTCACGCCGTGGTTCGGCGCCGAGCCGGAGCGCGGCGAGGTCGTCGTCTTCCACGACCCGGGCGGCTGGCTGAACGAGGCGCCGCCGTCGGACTCCGGGCCCGTACTCGAAGGCATCCAGAAGGGCCTGAGCTTCATCGGCCTGATGCCCTCGGCGGAGGAGCAGGACCTCATCAAGCGCGTCATCGCGGTCGGCGGCGACACCGTGGAGTGCAAGGGCGTCGGCCCGGTGAAGGTCAACGGCAAGGCGCTCGACGAGACGTCGTACATCTTCCCCGGCGACACCCCCTGCGAGGACAACGACTTCGGGCCGGTCAAGGTCCCGGAGGGCAAGCTGTGGGTGATGGGCGACCACCGGCAGGACTCCCTCGACTCGCGGTACCACGAGAAGTCGCCGGACCAGGGCTTCGTCGACGAGGACCTGGTCGTCGGCCGGGCCATCGCCCGGGCCTGGCCGATCGACCGCTGGGGCACGCTGCCGGTGCCGGGCACCTTCGACCAGCCCGGGCTGAACGCCGCCGCGGGCGCCGCACCGGCCGCGCTGGGGCTGGCGGGGGCGGTGCCGCTGGTGCTGTGGCGGCGGCGCCGGCTGATCCGCAAGGCGGACCTGAACGACTGACCGCGGCGGGAGCCCTCGGGCGGCGGGCGGCCCGCTGCCGGGGGTCCGCGGGCCGCGGGGCCACCGGGCGACCGGCGGCGGCGTTACCGGGCTCGCCTTGCCGGGCTGGCGTTGCCGGGCTACGGGGCCACGGGGCCGTCCGGGTGACGTGGCCGCGGGGCGGCGACGCCCCGTCCGCCCGCGCCACCCGGCCTGACCTGCGCCTTCACCGGCCAGCGCGGCGCCGCCGGCGGCAGCGGGCCGCGCGGGCCGGGAAGGGTTACCGGGCGGGCTGACTGGCCGCCGGACCTCTGGGTAGTGTGCGGCCATGAGCAGCAGCGGAGCCGGTCGCAGGGGGAACGTGCTGTCGGGCCTTGCCGTGGCCGTCGGGTGCGTGCTGTTCCTCGGCGGCTTCGCCTGGGGCGCCGTGGTGTACCAGCCGTACACCGTGCCGACCCCCTCCATGGCGCCCACCGTCGAATCCGGCGACCGGGTGCTGGCCGAACGGATCTCCGGCGACGAGGTGCGCCGCGGCGACGTGGTCGTCTTCGAGAACGCGGCGTGGAGCGACCTGCCCATGGTCAAGAGGGTCGTCGCGGTCGGCGGGGACACGGTCCGCTGCTGCGACGGCAAGGGGCGGCTGACGGTCGGCGGCACCCCGGTGGCGGAGCCGTACGTCACGGACGGTGAGCGCGCCGCCCAGGAGGACTTCCCCGCGACCGTCGTGCCGGAGGGCAGGATCTTCCTGCTCGGCGACCACCGGGGCGACTCCGTCGACTCCCGCAACCACCTGGCCGAGTCCGGCGGCGGCGCCATACCCCGCGACGCCGTCAAGGGCCGGGTCGACGCGACGGCGTGGCCGCTCGGCAGCGCGGGCATGCTGGACCGCCCGGACGGCTTCGCGTCGCTCCCCGGCGGGATCTCCGAGCCCGGGCCGCTGCCGATGCTGCTGCTCGCGGTCGTCGCCGGGGCGGCGCTGATCCTGGGCGGCGCGGCCTACGGGCCGGTTTCCGGCTATGCCCGGGCCCGTCGCGCCCGGGCGACGCACAATGGGGTCACGCACAGGCGGAAGGGGAACGTGCCATGAGCGCCGAGGACCTCGAGAAGTACGAGACCGAGATGGAGCTGAAGCTCTACCGGGAGTACCGCGACGTCGTCGGCTTGTTCAAATACGTGATCGAGACCGAGCGGCGTTTCTACCTCACCAACGACTACGAGATGCAGGTCCACTCGGTCCAGGGCGAGGTCTTCTTCGAGGTGTCCATGGCGGACGCCTGGGTCTGGGACATGTACCGGCCGGCCCGCTTCGTCAAGCAGGTGCGGGTGCTCACGTTCAAGGACGTGAACATCGAGGAGCTGAGCAAGTCCGACCTGGAGCTTCCCTCCGACGACCTCGGCTGAGCCCCCCGGCTCTCACCCCGACGGGTGAGGGGGTTGTCCACAACCGGCCGGTAATCCACCAAGATCCACAAGGTTTCCCGCGGCACGACACAGTCGGACGCGGGAGGTGGTGCCGGATGCCGAAGCAGCGGCAGGCGCTCGGACAGTACGGGGAACGGATCGCGGAGCGACGTCTCGCCGAGGCGGGGATGACCGTCCTCGCGCGGAACTGGCGATGCGGCCACGGCGAGATCGACATCGTCGCGCTCGACGGCGAAGCCCTCGTCGTCTGCGAGGTCAAGACCCGACGGGAAGGCGGCTGGGAACACCCGATGGCCGGCGTGCCCCCGGCCAAGGCCGACCGGCTGCGCCGGCTCGCCGAAGCGTGGGCGCTGCGGCACGGCGGCGCACCGCCGGGCGGCATCCGGATCGACGTCGTCGGCGTCGTGCTCCCCGAGCGCGGCGCCCCCGTCGTCGAGCACGTACGGGGGGCCGCCTGATGGGATTCGCCCGCACGTGCGCGGTCGCCCTCCTCGGCGTCGAAGGCGTCGTCGTCGAGGTCCAGGCCGACCTGGAGCCCGGCGTCGCCACCTTCACCCTCGTCGGCCTCCCGGACAAGAGCCTCACCGAAAGCCGCGACCGGGTCCGCGCCGCCGTCGTCAACTCCGGCGTCGACTGGCCGCAGAAAAAACTCACCGTCGGCCTCAGCCCCGCCGCCGTACCCAAATCCGGCAGCGGCTTCGACCTCGGCATCGCCTGCGCCACCCTCGGCGCCGCCGGACGCATCGCCCCCGACGCACTCGCCGGGCTCGTCATGGTCGGCGAGCTGAGCCTCGACGGCCGCGTCCGGCCCGTGCCCGGCGTCCTGCCCGCCGTCCTCGCGGCCGCCGACGCCGGCTGCCGCCAGGTCGTCGTCCCCGAAGCCGCCGCCGGCGAGGCCACCCTCGTGCCCGACGTCTCCGTCCTCGGCGTCCGCAGCCTGCGGCAGCTCATCGCCGTCCTCAACGACGAGCCACCCCCGGACGAGCCCGCCGACCCCGACACCGGCCCGCCGACCACCGCGACCCGCCTCGCCGTCCCCGGCGCCGGCTGGTGCACCCCGGCCGCCGTCGGCCCCGGGGCGTACCGGCCCGACCTCGCCGACGTCGCCGGGCAGCACCGGGCCCGCTTCGCCCTCGAAGTCGCCGCCGCCGGCGGCCACCACCTCTACCTCACAGGCCCGCCCGGAGCAGGCAAGACGATGCTCGCCGAACGGCTGCCCGGACTGCTGCCGCCGCTGACGGAGACCGAATCGCTCGAAGTGACCGCGATCCACTCCGTGGCCGGCACCCTCCCCGCCGGCCCGCCACTCGTCGGCGAAGCCCCCTACGCCGCCCCGCACCACTCCGCGACGCTGCCCGCCCTCGTCGGCGGCGGCAACGCCCTGCCGAAACCCGGAGCGGTCTCCCTCGCCCACCGCGGGGTGCTCTTCCTCGACGAAGCGCCGGAGTTCAGTGGGCGGATCCTCGACGCCCTCCGACAACCCCTGGAGTCCGGGCACGTCGTGGTCGCCCGCAGCGCGGGCGTCGTGCAGTTCCCCGCCCGCTTCCTCATGGTCCTCGCGGCCAACCCCTGCCCCTGCGGCCGCTTCACCCGCCAGGAAGGCGGCTGCGAATGCCCGCCCACGGCCATCCGCCGCTACCAGAGCAGACTCACCGGCCCCCTCCTCGACCGCGTCGACCTCCGCGTCGCCGTCGACGCCGTCAGCCGCGCGGAACTCTCCGCCGCCGCCGAACCCGCCGAACCCACCGCCGCCGCGGCCGCCCGCGTACGCGCCGCCCGCGCCCGCGCCGCCACCCGCTACGAGGGCACCGCCTGGCGCACCAACGGCGAAGTCCCCGGCCACGAGCTGCGCCGCCGCTGGCACCCCGCCCCCGGCGTCCTCGCCCCCGCCGAACGCGACCTGGAACGCGGCCTGCTCACCGCCCGCGGCCTCGACCGCGTCCTCCGCGTCGCCTGGACCATCGCCGACCTCGCGGGAAACGACCTGCCGGGGCCCGAGGACGTGGCCGCCGCCCTGGAACTGCGCACCGGGGTGCCCCGCGGCGCCCGCATCCCGGCACCCGTGGAGCCCGCCCAATGAACACCACCCCGAAGCCCACATGGAAGCCGCGGAGCGCCCTGCCGGGCGACGTACCGGCGCGGACGCCGGCCGTTCCCCCGGCGGAACGGCCGGACGGAACCCCGGCGGAGCCGCCACCCGACGCCCAGGACACGCCGGTCGACGACGACCGGAACGCACAGCCGGCCGAGATCGCCGAGCCGACCCGACCGGCCACCGGCCGCCCGGGGAGCGCCCGGGCGCCCGCAGCACCCCCCGCCGCCCCCGCCGCCCCCGTCGCCCCCGCCGGCCCCTCCGGGGACGACGCGGAGCGGCTGGCGAGGGTGGCGCTGACCCGCCTGGTGGAACCCGGCGACGAGGACGCCGGACGGTGGCTGCGCACCCACGGAGCCGTGGCACTGCTGCGCTGGATCACCGGCGACGCCCCGCCGCCCGCACCCGCGGCCGAACCCCGGCTCGCCCGGTACCGGCGCCGCCTCGGCGGACCCGACGCCCGGCAGGACCTCGCCGCCGCCGAAGCCGCCGGAGCGCGGTTCGTCTGCCCCGGCGACACCGAATGGCCCCGCCAGCTCGACGACCTCGCCGCCGCCCGGCCCCTCGGCCTGTGGGTCCGCGGCCGCGTCGACCTGCGGCTGTGCGCCCTGCGGTCCGTCGCCGTCGTCGGCGCCCGCGCCTGCACCGAATACGGCGCACACGTCGCCGCCACCCTCGCCGCCGGCCTCGCCCACGCCGGATGGGCCGTCGTCTCCGGCGCCGCCTACGGCGTCGACGCCGCCGCCCACCGCGGCGCACTCGCCGCCACCGGCGCCACCGTCGGCGTCCTGGCCTGCGGAGTCGACCGCGTCTACCCGCCCGGCCACACCGAACTCCTCGGCCGCGTCGCCGACCAGGGACTGGTCGTCGCCGAACTCGCCCCCGGTGACCACCCCACCCGCTCGCGGTTCCTCCTGCGCAACCGCGTCATGGCCGCCCTCACCCGCGGCACCGTCGTCGTCGAAGCCGAGCGCCGCAGCGGCTCCCTCGTCACCGCCCGCTGGGCGCAGCGGCTCGGCCGCCCGACCATGGGAATCCCGGGCCCGGTCACCTCAGGACTCTCCGCGGGAGTGCACGAGCTGCTGCGCGGCGGAGCGGAACTGGTCACCGAGGCCGCCGAGGTCGCCGAACTCGTCGGAAACATCGGCGCCGACCTCGCACCGGTCCGGCGCGGCCCCGTCGTACCACGCGATCTGCTCCCGGCCGCCACCGCACGCGTGCTCGAAGCAGTCCCCGGAAGAGGCACCGCCCCGCCCGAACAGATCGCACACGAGGCGGGCACGGAGCGCGACGAAGCCTTGGGCAGGCTTCATGAGCTGCAGTCCCTCGGCTTCGTCGCCCGCGACGGCACCGGCTGGCGGCTGGCCCGGCGCCCGAGCGAGCACCCCATCAGGTGACGAGCCGTTCCTTGACCTGGGACGTTCGGGTGAAAGGGTGGAGGAGATGCAAACCCACCCCCACCCGGCACCACGGCGGCCGTCCCCCCGCCGTGACCTCCCCATAACCCGCAGGTGCGGTGCGCGGAACGAATCTGCGTACTCATGAAGAGCCGTCAGTCGCAGAATGCGACCGTACGGTCACGCTACGCTCGCGGAACGTTCCCTCACTTCCCCCACCACCGCACCCTCCCCGCTCCCCTTCCTCCCCCCGCCGCCCACCTTCCCCCTCAGCCCACCGAACCCCGTCCCCCACCAGAACGGTTCAAGGCGACGACGCATGCCCCAGCACATCTCCGGGTCCGACCGTGCCGCACCACGCACAGCACCCTCCTCGGTGGACGAGCTGTGGCGGTCGTACAAGGAGACGCGTGACGGCCGGCTGCGCGAGCAGCTGATCCTGCACTACTCCCCCCTCGTGAAATACGTGGCCGGGCGCGTCAGCGTCGGCCTGCCGCCCAACGTGGAACAGGCCGACTTCGTCTCCTCCGGAGTCTTCGGACTCATCGACGCCATCGAGAAGTTCGACCCCGAGCGCGCCATCAAGTTCGAGACATACGCCATCACCCGCATCCGCGGCGCGATGATCGACGAACTGCGGGCGCTGGACTGGATCCCCCGCTCCGTACGGCAGAAGGCCCGGGCCGTCGAACGCGCCTACGCCACCCTCGAAGCCGCCCTCCGCCGCACCCCCTCGGAAGCCGAGGTGGCCGCGGAGATGGGCATCCGGCTGGAGGACCTGCACGGCGTTTTCAGCCAGCTTTCCCTCGCCAACGTCGTCGCCCTCGAAGAGCTGCTGCACGTCAGCTCCGACAACGGCGACCGGCTCAGCCTCATGGACACCCTCGAAGACACCGCCGCCGACAACCCCGTCGAGGTCGCCGAGGACCGCGAGCTGCGCAGACTGCTCGCCCGCGCCGTGAACACCCTGCCCGACCGGGAGAAGACCGTGGTCACCCTCTACTACTACGAGGGCCTCACCCTCGCCGAGATCGGCCAGGTGCTCGGCGTCACCGAGAGCAGGGTGAGCCAGATCCACACCAAGTCCGTCCTGCAGCTGCGCGCCAAGCTGGCCGACTCCAGCGGCTGAAGCGCCACCACCGTCTAAAGTTGGACCGTGCCGAAGATTCGAGCGGCCTCCGTGGCCGAGCACCGGACCATGCAGCACCGCGCGCTGCTCGACGCCGCGCGCGAACTCCTCGGCGAAGGCGGCACCGAAGCGCTGACCTTCGCCGCCCTCGCCGAGCGCACCGGCCTCGCGCGCTCGTCGGTCTACGAGTACTTCCGCAGCCGGGCCGCCGTCGTCGAGGAACTCTGCGCCGTCGACTTCCCGCGCTGGGCCGCCGACGTGGAAGCGGCCATGGACCGCGCCGACACCCCCGCGGCAAAGGTCGAGGCATACGTGCGCACGCAGCTCGCGCTCGTCGGCGACCGCCGCCACCGCGCCGTCGTCGCGATCTCCGCGGGCGAGCTGGACGCCGGCGCCCGCGAGAAGATCCGCGCCGCGCACGGCGGACTGATCACCATGGTCGTCGAGGCCCTCGCGGACCTCGGCCACGACGAGCCCCGCCTCGCCGCCACCCTGCTGCAAGGTGTCGTCGACGCGGCCGTCCGGCGCATCGAGCTCGGCGTGGACGCCCCCGGGACCGTCGCCGACACGGCCGTCGCCGTCGCACTCCACGGCGCGGCCCGCTGACCCCGCCGACGGCGCCCCGCGCCGTCAGCCGCCGGCCGGCGGCGGCCTCCCGAACACCGGCAGCAGCCGGGGATGACCGGCCGTGAGCAGCCGGGGCGGCAGCAGCGACAGCGGATCGAGATAGGCCGGGCCGCGGCGCAGTCCCCAGTGGAGACAGACCGTCGCACAGTGGTACGGGCCGCCCGCCACATGCCCCACCACCTGCCCGGCCACCACCCTCGCCCCCTTCCGCACCGCGGGCAGCACCGGCTCGTACGTCGTCCGCAGCGGCGGCCGGCCCGTCCCCGGATGATCGACGGCCAGCACCCCGCGCCCCGCCACCCGCCCCGCGAACGACACCCGGCCCGCGGCCGCCGCCCGCACCGGCCGCCCCGCACCGGCGCGCAGATCGACCCCGCGGTGCCCCGGCCCGTACGGCGAAGCGGGCGGCTCGAAGCCCCGCACCACCACCGGCCGCCCCCGCGCACCCCCGTCCACCGGCCACGCCACGTCCCCCACCCCGGCCACCCCGTTCTCCGCCCCGCCCCCCGCCCCCTCCCCACCCGCCTCCTCCACCTCCTGCGTGCTGGTCGTCGTGAACGGGGGCGTGTGCCAGGCGCCCGTGATCAGGGCCGTGGCGAGCCCGGCGACGAGCAGGCGCCGCAGCACCCGGCCCGGTGCGTCCCCCGTCCGCCCCGGGCCGGTGCCGGCGGCGGCCGCCGGCCCGGGCGCCGCGCCGTCCGCGGTTGCGCCGGGTGTGCCGGCCGTGCGGGGGGCGCGTCGTCCGTTCATGGAGGACAGCTTGGCGGGGTGGGAGGTGGGGTGGGGGATCAGGGGCGGAAACTGTGGATTACCGGCCGGTTGTGGACAACTGGGGCTTCGGGCGCGGGGGCGGGATCTTGCGAGCCCGGGAGCCCGGGGACCCGCGGAGCCCGCCGGCGGGCGGGCTCCGTGGCGCAGGCGGGTGACGCCGTCCATTACACTTCTGGTGGCGACCCGGCTCTCCGGGTCGACTTCGCACGCCCCGCCACCTGCCTGAAGGTGGCCGCGTCACTCGGTCCCCCGGCTCCCGCCGGAGGCGCGACGCGCAGGGGCGTCAGGAGCGGCGGCCGCCCGGCCGCCGCGCACAACCGAGACACACGAGGAGTACGGCTATGGCCGTCGTCACGATGCGGGAGCTGCTGGAGAGCGGCGTCCACTTCGGGCACCAGACCCGCCGTTGGAACCCGAAGATGAAGCGCTTCATCTTCACCGAGCGCAACGGCATCTACATCATCGACCTCCTGCAGTCGCTGTCGTACATCGACCGCGCCTACGAGTTCGTGAAGGAGACCGTCGCGCACGGCGGCACCATCATGTTCGTGGGCACGAAGAAGCAGGCCCAGGAGGCCATCGCCGAGCAGGCCACCCGGGTCGGCATGCCGTACGTGAACCAGCGCTGGCTGGGCGGCATGCTCACCAACTTCTCCACGGTCCACAAGCGGCTGCAGCGCCTCAAGGAGCTTGAGGCCATCGACTTCGAGGACGTGGCCGCCTCCGGCCTGACCAAGAAGGAGCTGCTCGTCCTCTCCCGCGAGAAGGCCAAGCTGGAGAAGACCCTCGGCGGCATCCGCGACATGCAGAAGGTGCCGAGCGCCGTCTGGATCGTGGACACGAAGAAGGAGCACATCGCCGTCGGCGAGGCGCGCAAGCTGCGCATCCCGGTCGTCGCGATCCTCGACACCAACTGCGACCCCGACGAGGTCGACTACAAGATCCCCGGCAACGACGACGCGATCCGCTCCGTGACGCTGCTCACCCGCGTCATCGCCGACGCGGTCGCCGAGGGCCTGATCGCCCGCTCCGGCGCCGCCACCGGTGACGAGAAGGCCGCCAAGACCGACGCCGAGCCGCTCGCCGAGTGGGAGCGCGACCTGCTCGGCGGTGAGAAGGCGGAGAAGGCGGAGAAGGAAGCCCAGGCCGGGCAGGACGCCCCGGTCGAGAAGAAGGACGAGCAGGCCGCCGAGGCCGAGGTGCAGTCCTCCGCGGAGACCGCCCAGGTCGCCGACGCCGAGCAGGCCGACGAGACCCCTGTCGCCGCCGAGCCGGCCCCGGAGGCCCCCGAGGCCGCCGCCCCGGCCGCCGCCGAGGCCGCCGAGGACGCGCAGCCGTCCGGCGACGCCGAGCAGGCCTGATCCGTCCGAACCCAGTCCCCCTTCGAGAAGAGAAAACCACCGAATCATGGCGAACTTCACCGCCGCCGACGTCAAGAAGCTCCGGGAGCTCACCGGCGCCGGCATGATGGACTGTAAGAAGGCGCTGGAAGAGGCCGAGGGCGACGTCGACAAGGCCGTGGAGCTGCTCCGCGTCAAGGGCCAGAAGGGCGTCGCCAAGCGTGAGGGCCGCTCCGCCGAGAACGGCGCCGTCGTCTCCGTGATCGCCGACGACAACTCCTCCGGCGTCCTGCTGGAGCTGAAGTGCGAGACCGACTTCGTCGCCAAGGGCGACAAGTTCCTCGCCGTCGCGAACGCGCTCGCCGAGCACGTCGCGGCCACCAGGCCCGCCGACCTGGAGGCGCTGCTCGCCTCCGAGATCGACGGCAAGACCGTCCAGGCGTACGTGGACGAGGCCAACGCCTCCCTCGGCGAGAAGATCGTCCTCGACCGCTTCGCGCGCTTCGAGGGCGCCTACGTCGGCACGTACATGCACCGCACCTCGCCCGACCTGCCGCCGCAGGTCGGCGTGCTCGTCGAGCTGGACAAGGCCGACCCGCAGACGGCCAAGGAGGTGGCGCAGCACATCGCCGCCTTCGCGCCGCGCTGGCTGTCCCGCGAGGACGTCCCGGCCGACACGGTGGAGAACGAGCGCCGCGTCGCCGAGGCCACCTCCCGCGAGGAGGGCAAGCCGGAGGCCGCCCTGCCGAAGATCGTCGAGGGCCGGGTGAACGGCTTCTTCAAGGAGAACGTGCTGCTGGACCAGCCGTTCGCCAAGGACAACAAGAAGTCGGTGCAGAAGGTGCTCGGCGAGGCGGGCGTGCAGGTGACCCGCTTCTCGCGCATCCGCGTCGGCTCCTGAGCACAGCCGCGCACCGGTGCACCGGACCGTCCGGCGCGCACGCCCGCGCGACCGGGCGGCGCGCGCCGGGCGCCCGGCGCGCACGGTGCACGGCGAACGGCCGCCGGCCCCGCTAGGGTCGGGTTGAGTTGGAGCGGGCCGGTACGGATGACCGCCGCCGGGCCGCGGAAGTGACGAGGAGGCCATGGCCGGGTACGGGTGGAACAGAACCCCACGGCGATGGCCTCCTTCGCATGCGCACGAGGAGACTTCATGAACGAGGACGCCGACGCGGACCACGGCCACCACACGAAAAGGGCCGGTGCGCGCTTCCTGCTGAAGCTGTCCGGCGAGGCGTTCTCCGGCGGCGGTGATCTCGGCGTCGATCCGGACGTCGTGCACGCGATCGCCCGCGAGGTCGCCGCCGTCGTACGCGACGGATACGAGATCGCGGTGGTGATCGGCGGCGGCAACTTCTTCCGCGGCGCCGAACTGCAGCAGCGCGGCATGGACCGGGCCCGCTCCGACTACATGGGCATGCTCGGCACCGTGATGAACTGCCTCGCCCTCCAGGACTTCCTGGAGAAGGAAGGCATCGGCTCCCGGGTGCAGACCGCGATCACCATGGGCCAGGTCGCCGAGCCGTACATCCCGCTGCGCGCCATCCGGCACATGCAGAAGGGCCGCGTCGTCATCTTCGGCGCCGGCATGGGCATGCCCTACTTCTCGACGGACACCACGGCAGCGCAGCGCGCCCTGGAGATCCACGCCGAGGCCCTGCTGATGGGCAAGAACGGCGTCGACGGGGTCTACGACGCCGACCCCAAGAAGAACCCGGACGCGGTGAAGTTCGACGCACTCGGATACGGCGAGGTCATCACCCGTGACCTCAAGGTCGCCGACGCCACGGCCGTCACCCTCTGCCGCGACAACGAACTGCCGATCCTCGTCTTCGAGCTGCTGAAGGAGGGCAACATCGCCCGGGCGGTGCGGGGTGAGAAGATCGGTACGCTCGTGAGCGCACACGGCAGCCGGGTCTGAGGGATGGACAACGGCCTGCCGGTCGGACACCGTGCAGGCATGGTACGGGCGGGGTGGGGCGCCTCCCTGCCGCCCACAGAAGAGACCAGGAGCCAGTGGTGATCGAAGAGACCCTCCTCGAAGCCGAGGAGAAGATGGAGAAGGCCGTCGTGGTCGCCAAGGACGACTTCGCCGCGATCCGCACCGGGCGGGCCCATCCGGCGATGTTCAACAAGATCACGGCGGATTACTACGGGACGCAGACCCCCATCAACCAGCTGGCGTCGTTCTCGGTGCCGGAGCCGCGGATGGCGGTGGTCACACCGTTCGACAAGAGCGCCCTGCGCAACATCGAGCAGGCGATCCGGGACTCCGACCTCGGCGTCAACCCCTCCAACGACGGCAACATCATCCGGGTGGTCTTCCCGCAGCTCACCGAGGAGCGCCGCAAGGAGTTCATCAAGGTCGCCAAGGCCAAGGGCGAGGACGCGCGGATCGCCATCCGCTCCGTGCGCCGCAAGGCCAAGGAGACCATCGACAAGGCCGTCAAGGACGGGGAGATCGGCGAGGACGAGGGCCGCCGCGGCGAGAAGGAGCTCGACGACACCACCCACAAGTACGTGGCCCAGGTCGACGAGCTGCTCAAGCACAAGGAAGCAGAGCTGCTCGAGGTCTGATGAACGACTCCTCCAGGGGGGCCCCGGCGGGTCCCGTGTACGGCGGGGCGGAAAGGGCGCAGACTCCGCGCATGCCCACCGTGTCCGGCGACGACACCCCCGCCGACGACCCCTCCCCAGGCCCCTCAGGGGAGCCGCACGAGCCGCCCGCCCCGGACGGCTCCTCCTCCGCGCCGCCGCCCGCACCCCGACGGCGCCGCGGCGGCCGGGACCTCGGTGCCGCCATAGGCGTCGGGCTCGGCCTCGGCGCCATCGTGCTGGCTTCGCTGTTCGTCGTGAAGGTGCTGTTCGTCGGCGTCATCGCCGCCGCCGTGGCGGTCGGGCTCTGGGAGCTGACGTCGCGGCTGACGGAGTGCCGCGGCATCCGCACACCCCTGGTGCCGCTGGTGCTCGGCGGCGTCGCCACCGTCGTCGCCGGGTACGCGCGCGGCGCCGAGGGAGCGGGCGCGGCGCTCGCGCTCACCGCGCTGGCCGTGCCCGTATGGCGGCTGAGAGGCCCCGCGGAGGACTACCTCCGCGACGTCACCGCCGGCGTCTTCGCCGCGTTCTACGTGCCCTTCCTCGCCACCTTCGTCGCGCTGATGCTCGCCGCGGACGACGACGGCCCGCAGCGGGTGCTGACCTTCCTGATCCTCACGGTGATCAGCGACACCGGCGCGTACGCCGTCGGCTACAAGCTCGGCCGCCACAAGCTCGCCCCGCGCATCAGCCCCGGCAAGACCCGCGAGGGCCTGGCCGGCGCGCTGGCCTTCGCGATGGCGGCGGGGGCGCTGTGCATGGAGTTCCTCGTCGACGACGGCCGCTGGTGGCAGGGCCTGCTGATCGGCGCCGCGGCGGCCGCCAGCGCCACCCTCGGCGACCTGGCCGAGTCGATGATCAAACGGGACCTCGGCATCAAGGACATGGGCACGCTCCTGCCCGGCCACGGCGGCATCATGGACCGGCTCGACTCGCTGCTGCCGACGGCGCCGGTGGTGTGGCTGCTGATGGTCGTCTTCGTCGGCGCGGGCTGACGGCCGCCCTTCCCGGGAGTTTCGGCGGCGGCCGAAACACGTGGTGCCGCGGGGGCGCGGCGGGCCACGGTTACGGGGATGTCCGCGACCCGAAGGGGGAGTTTCATGAGGATCAAACGTACGGTGGCGCGAGCCACGGCGGTGGCGCTGCTGGCCATCGGCGGCGCGGCGCTGGGCACCGCCACGGCGGTGGCGGGCGACACCGACGGCTCGCCCACGAGCGGTCTCGCGCCGATGGGCGACAATGCCGGCGCGCCCACCTCGGGCGTGGCGCCGCTCCTGGACTGGCAGGGCGACGACAGGGTCGCGCCTGCGGAGAGCGAGTGGGGTGTCGCGCCCGCTGAGAGCGAGTGGGGTGTCGCGCCCGCCGAGAACGACTGGGGCGTCGCGCCCACGGGCGACAGCGACGGCGCGCCCACGGGCGGCGTCGCGCCCCTGCGGTAGGAGGCCGGCGCCTCGATGGCCGCCGGCGGCGACCGGGGATGATGCGGGTCCCGGCGCATTCGTCTGCGACACTGGTACGGCTATGCCCAAGCCAGGAAAGCTCACCTTCGCCGTCCCCCGTGGTGCCAAGAAGCCGCCGCGGCACCTAGCCGACCTCACCCCCGCCGAGCGCCGCGACGCCGTCGCCGCGCTGGGGGAGAGGCCGTTCCGTGCCGCGCAGCTGTCGAGGCACTACTTCGCCCGCTACGCCACCGACCCGGCCGGCTGGACCGACGTGCCGGCCGGGTCCCGGGCGAAGCTCGCCGAGGGCCTGCTGCCCGAGCTGATGACCGTCGTACGGCACGTGAGCTGCGACGGCGACACCACCCGCAAGACCCTGTGGCGGCTCTTCGACGGGACGCTGGTCGAGTCGGTGCTCATGCGCTACCCCGACCGCGTCACCATGTGCATCTCCTCCCAGGCCGGCTGCGGCATGAACTGCCCCTTCTGCGCCACCGGCCAGGCCGGGCTCACCCGCAACCTGTCCACCGCCGAGATCGTCCACCAGATCGTCGACGGTATGCGCGCCCTGCGCGACGGCGAGGTCCCCGGGGGCCCCGCCCGGCTGTCCAACATCGTCTTCATGGGCATGGGCGAGCCGCTGGCGAACTACAACCGCGTCCTCGGCGCCGTACGCCGCCTCACCGACCCCGAGCCCGACGGCCTCGGCCTCTCCCAGCGCGGCATCACCGTCTCCACCGTCGGCCTCGTGCCCGCCATGCACCGCCTCGCCGACGAGGGGCTGAAGTGCCGCCTCGCCGTCTCCCTGCACGCCCCCGACGACGAGCTGCGCGACACCCTCGTGCCCGTCAACACCCGCTGGCAGGTCCGCGAGGTCCTCGACGCCGCCTGGGAGTACGCCGCCCGCTCCGGCCGCCGCGTCTCCATCGAGTACGCGCTGATCAAGGACGTCAACGACCAGGCGTGGCGCGCCGACCTCCTCGGCCGCCTCCTCAAGGGCCGCCGCGCCCACGTCAACCTCATCCCCCTCAACCCCACCCCCGGCTCGAAGTGGACCGCGTCCCGCCCCGAGGACGAGCGCGCGTTCGTCGCCGCGCTCCAGGCCCACGGCGTGCCCGTGACCGTGCGGGACACCCGCGGGCAGGAGATCGAGGGGGCCTGCGGGCAGCTCGCCGCCTCCGCGGCCCCGGCCGGCACACCCGCCTGATACCGTTCAGATGTACATACCGACAGGGGAGCGCTCGCAGCGCTGAGAGTGCGGCACCGTCCAGGCCGCAGACCCTCGAACCTCGCCCAGGTCATTCTGGGTAGGAAGTTCGGTCGACCCTCCGCTGCTGCCCGGGCTGCCCGCCCGCCATGAAAGCAGCCCGATGAAGCGCACCGTCACCACCGCCCTGGCCGCGTCCCTCGCCCTGGGCCTGGCCGCCTGCGGCTCGGACTCCGGCGACGGATCCGGGTCCGGCTCGGACGACAAGAGCGTCACCCTCGTCACCCACGACTCCTTCGCCGCCTCCGACGACGTGCTGAAGGCGTTCGAGAAACAGTCCGGGTACCAGGTCGACATCCTCAAGGGCAAGGACGCCGGGTCCGCCGTCAACCAGGCCGTCCTGTCCAAGGACAACCCCCAGGGCGACGTCTTCTTCGGCATCGACAACACCCTCCTCTCCCGCGGCCTCGACAACGGGATCTTCACCCCGTACGAGGCGAAGGGCCTCGACCGCATCCCGGAGAAGCTCCAGCTCGACGCCGGCGAGCACCGCGTCACCCCCGTCGACTACGGCGACGTGTGCGTCAACTACGACCGCGCGTACTTCGAGAAGGAGAACCTCGACCCGCCGCAGACCCTCGACGACCTCGCCGACCCCCGCTACCAGGACCTCCTGGTCACCGAGAACGCCGCCACCTCCTCCCCGGGCCTGGCCTTCCTCCTCGCCACCGCCGACGAGTACGGAAAGGAGGGCTGGGAGGACTACTGGAGCGACCTGCGCGACAACGGCGTCGAGGTCGTCGACGGCTGGGAGCAGGCGTACTACGAGCGGTTCTCCGGCGCCGGCAAGGGCGACAAGCCGCTCGTCGTCTCGTACGCCTCCAGCCCGCCCGTCCTCGACATGGAGTCCATGCCGAAGGAGGCCAGCACCGGCGTCGCCACCGGCACCTGCTTCCGCCAGATCGAGTTCGCCGGGCTGCTCACCAACGCCGGCAACACCGAAGGCGGCAAGGCCCTCATCGACTTCCTCATCGGCGAGCGGTTCCAGCGGGACATGCCGCTGCAGATGTTCGTCCACCCCGCCCGCGAGAACACCGAACTCCCCGAGGTGTTCACCCGCTACGGCGAGGAGATCGCCGACCCGCACACCCTCGACCCGGCCGTCATCGACGACAACCGGGAGCAGTGGATCAAGACGTGGACCTCGCTGGTCGTGAGGTAACCCGCGCCGCCGGCCCCGGCCCCGCCGGGCGGCGGCCCGGCGCGGGCCGCGCCGGGCGGCGCGGGGCGGCCGGGCGGCTCGCGCTCATGGCCGTCCCCGCCGCCTTCTTCGCCGTCTTCTTCGCCTACCCCGTCGCCGCCATCGTCGCCCGCGGCCTGCGCGAGAACGGCCGCTGGCAGCTCGGCCGCGTCCCCGACGTCCTCGGCGACCCCGGCATCCCCGGCGTCCTGTGGTTCACGCTCTGGCAGGCCGCCGCCTCCACCGCGCTCACCCTCGTCCTCGCGCTGCCCGCCGCGTACGTCTTCGCCCGCTTCGACTTCCCCGGCAAGGCCCTGCTGCGCGCCCTGGTCACGGTGCCGTTCGTCATGCCCACCGTCGTCGTCGGCTCCGCGTTCCTCGCCCTCGTCGGCCGCGGCGGCGTCCTCGACGGCTGGTGGGGTGTACGCCTCGACACCACCGTCTGGGCCATCCTCCTCGCCCACGTCTTCTTCAACTTCGCGATCGTCGTACGGACCGTCGGCGGCCTGTGGTCCCAGCTCGACCCCCGGCAGGAGGAAGCCGCCCGCGTCCTGGGCGCCGGCCGCCTCGCCGCGTTCCGGCACGTCACCCTGCCCGCGCTCGGCCCCGCCGTCGCCGCCGCCGCCCTCATGGTCTTCCTCTTCACCTTCACCTCCTTCGGGATCATCCAGATCCTCGGCGGCCCCTACTACGCCACCCTCGAAGTGGAGATCTACCGCCAGACCGCGGACTTCCTCGACCTGCCGACCGCCGCCGTCCTGACCCTCCTCCAGTTCGCCGCCGTCGCCGCCGTCCTCGCCCTGCACGCCTGGACCGTACGCCGCCGGGAGACCGCGCTCCGCCTCGTCGCCCCCGAGACCACCGCCCGCCGCCCCCGCACCCCCGGCGAACGCGCCCTCCTCGGCGGCGTCCTCGCCCTCGTCGCCGTCCTCCTCCTCGCCCCCCTCGCCGTCCTCGTCGAACGCTCCTTCGCCACCCCCGGCGGCCACGGCCCCGGCTTCTACCGCGCCCTCCAGGAAAGCGACGGCACCTTCGCCGTCCCCCCGCTCGAAGCCGTCGGCAACTCCCTCGCCTACGCCGCCGTCGCCACCGTCATCGCCGTCGTCGTCGGCGGCCTCGCCGCCGCCGCCGTCACCCGCCGCGCCGGGCCCCTCGTCCGCGGCTTCGACGCGCTGCTGATGCTGCCGCTCGGCACCTCCGCCGTCACCGTCGGCTTCGGCTTCCTCATCGCCCTCGACAGCCCGCCGCTCGACCTGCGCTCCTCCTGGATCCTCGTGCCGCTCGCGCAGGCGCTCGTCGGCGTCCCCTTCGTCGTACGGACCATGCTGCCCGTGCTCCGCGCCGTCGACGACCGGCTCCGGGAGGCCGCCGCCGTCCTCGGCGCCTCCCCGCTGCGCGCCTGGCGGGAGGTCGACCTGCCGCTCGTGTGGCGGGCCGTGCTCGTCGCCGCCGGCTTCGCCTTCGCCGTGTCCCTCGGCGAGTTCGGCGCGACCGTCTTCATCGCCGGACCCGACCGGCCCACGCTGCCCGTCGCCGTCGCCCGGCTCCTCGGCCGCGCCGGCGAGACCAACTACGGGCAGGCGATGGCCCTGAGCACCATCCTCATGGGCGTGTGCGCGGCGGCGCTGCTGCTGCTGGAGCGCGTCCGCAAGAACCAGGCGGGAGAGTTCTGATGCTCGCACTCGACGACGTGACCGTGCGCTACGGCGACCGGGCGGCGGTCGACGCGATCCGCCTCGACGTCGCGGAACACGAAATCGTCTGCGTGCTCGGGCCCAGCGGCAGCGGCAAGTCCACGCTGCTGCGGGCCGTGGCCGGGCTGCAACCCGTCGCGGCCGGGCGGGTGCTGCTCGGCGGCCGCGACCTGGCCGGGGTGCCGGCGCACCGGCGGGGCGTGGGGCTGATGTTCCAGGACCAGCAGCTCTTCCCGCACCGGGACGTCGGCGGCAACGTGGCGTTCGGGCTGCGCATGCACGGCACCTCGCGGGCGGCGGCCCGAGAGCGCGTCGCGTCGCTGCTGACGCTCGTCGGGCTGCCCGGGGCGGAACGGCGGGCGGTGGGGGCGCTGTCCGGCGGGGAGCAGCAGCGGGTGGCGCTGGCGCGGGCGCTGGCCCCGTCGCCGCAGCTGCTGATGCTGGACGAGCCGCTGGGGCAGCTGGACCGGTCGCTGCGGGAACGGCTGGTGGTGGAGCTGCGGCAGCTGTTCGGGCGGCTGGGCACGACGGTGCTGGCGGTGACGCACGACCAGGGGGAGGCGTTCGCGCTGGCGGACCGCGTGGTCGTGATGCGGGAGGGGCGCGTCGCGCAGAGCGGCACGCCGGTGGAGGTGTGGGAGCGGCCGGCGGACGAGTTCGTGGCCCGGTTCCTGGGGTTCGCGAACGTGGTGCCGGCGACGGTGCACGGGTCGGTGGCGGACACGCCGTGGGGGAAGGTGGGCGTCGCCGCCGCGGCGGCCTCGGGGGAGCGGTCACTGCTGGTACGGCCCGCGGGGGTGCGGGTGGGCCCGGCGGGGTCGGGGCTGGGCTGCGAGGTGGTGGGGCGGACGTTCCGCGGGGAGGACGTGGTGCTGCTGCTGCGCCCGGAGCGGGGGCCGGAGCTGGAGGCGGCGGTGCCGCTGCGGGGGGCGCCGGAGGTCGGCGAGCGGGTGGGGGCGGGATTCGAGGCGTCGGAGGTGGTGGTGCTGGGCGGGTGAGGGGTGTGTTCCCCGACCCCGCCCCTTCCCGAAACTCGGGGCTCCGCCCCCGAGCCCCCCCGCGGGGCTGTGCCCGGACCTGCGCGGGGCTGCACCCCGGCCTCCCCCGGGCTGCGCCCCTGGACCTCGGCGAGGCTGCGCCCCCGCCCCCGGGGAATCCGCCTCGGATCCCTCCGCCCTCGGCCCGAGCCCTTCACGGGCAGCCCCTACGGCGCCGCCAGCGCCGTCGTCGGGGGCAGGCGGCTGGCGTGGTGGGCCGGGTAGAGACCGGCCAGGGTGCCCAGCGTCAGGGGGGCCACCAGGGCGCCCGCCAGGGCCCACGCCGGGAGCACCGGCGGCCAGCCCTGCGCCGCCGCGTACGCCGCCGACACCGCCGCGCCCAGCAGCGTGCCCGCCGCCCCGCCCAGCGCCGACAGCAGCAGCGACTCCGTCAGGAACTGCGTGCGGACGTGCCCCCGCGTGGCGCCCAGCGCGCGGCGCAGGCCGATCTCCGCGCGGCGCTCCAGCACCGAGATGACCATAGTGTTCGCCACCCCAACGCCGCCGACCAGCAGCGCCACCGCGCCCACCCCCAGCAGCAGCCGCGTGAACGCCTCGCCCGCCGCCCGCTTCGCCGCCAGCGCGTCCGACGGGCGCGAGACCTCCACCTCGTTCGGCGCCGCCGGGTTCGCCGTCGCGCCCAGCACCGCGCGGACCGCCGCCACATCCGCGTCCGGCGACCGCGTGTAGACCGTCGTCGCGCGGCCGTCGAAGCCCAGCCGGTCCTGCGCCGCCGGCCAGCCCACCAGCGCCGCCAGGTCCAGCTCCGGCGCCAGCGGCGCCGGCTCCAGGATCCCCACCACCGTGAACCACTCGCCGCCCACCAGCACCCGCACCTCGGGCGACGCCCGCCCCACGCCCAGCCGCTCCGCGGCCGTCGCGCCCAGCACCACCGCCGGGTACCGCGCCGTCGCCGCGTTCAGCCACGAGCCGTCGCGCAGCCGCGCGCCCGTCGCCGCGCGCAGGTCGGTGCGTACGGCGTACGTGGCCAGCCCGCCCGTCTCCGCCTCCGGGATCCGGTCCGTGCGGTAGACGTCCGCGTCCGCGACCTCGCCGATCGCCGACACCGACGACACCGGACCGATCCTCGCCACCATGTCTTCCGCCCGCGCCGGCAGCGTCGCCTCCGCGCCGCTCATCGTCCGGCCCGGCGACACCGTCAGCAGGTTCGTGCCCAGGGACGCGAGCGTACGGTCCAGATCCGCCCGCGAACTCGACGAGATCCCCACCACCGCCACCATCGCCGCGATCCCGATCGCGATCCCCAGCGCCGACAGCACCGCCCGCAGCGGCCGCGTACGCAACCCCACCGCACCGCCGCGCACCACATCCCCCGGCCACAGCCGGGACGGCGGCATCCCGCCCCCGTCCGCCGCCGCGCCCTTCGCGCCCGCGCCCGCCGCGGCTTCCGCGCCCCGCGCGCCCTTCGCGGCCCTCACGCCGTCACCACCCCGTCCCGCTCCACCCGTACGTCCCGCTCCACCCGGCCGTCCCGCAGCCGTACCTGCCGCGGCAGCGCCGCCGCCAGCTCCCGCTCGTGCGTGATCACCACCACCGTCGTCCCCGCCTCGTTCAGCTCCCGCAGCAGCTCCACCACCCGCGCCCCCGACGCGGTGTCCAGCGCCCCCGTCGGCTCGTCCGCCAGCAGCAGCGGCGGGTCCCCCGCCACCGCACGGGCCACCGCGACGCGCTGCCGCTCGCCGCCCGACAGCTCGTGCGGCCGGTGCTCCAATCGGTGGCCGAGACCCACCCGGTGCAGCACCCGCGCCGCCCGCCGCCGGCGCTCCGCCGGGCGCAGGCCCGTGTAGAGGAGGCCGTCGGCGACGTTGTCGAGCGCCGACGTGCCGTCGGCGAGGTGGAAGCGCTGGAAGACGAAGCCGATCCGGTGCGCGCGCAGCGCCGACAGCCCGGCGTCCGACAGCGCCCCCGCGTCGTACCCGGCGATCCGCACCCCGCCCGACGTCGGCCGGTCCAGGGTGCCGAGCACGTGCAGCATCGTCGACTTCCCCGACCCCGACGGGCCGGTGACGGCGACGAGTTCGCCCGCCGCCACCCGCAGGGACACCCCGGCCAGCGCGGTGACGCCGCCGGCGTAGGTCTTCGTCACGTTCGTCAGCTCGATCACCGCGGCATGCCCACCTTCGTGCCCGCCGCGAGGCCCGGGCCCGAGACCTCGACCCGGCCGTTCGCGAACAGCCCCGTCTCCACCGGCACGTACCGCGCCGCGCCGTCCTCGACGACCTCCACCCCGAAGCCGCCCTCCGCCAGCGCCAGCAGCGCCGCGACCGGCACCGTCAGCACCTCCTCGCGGCGCCCGGCGGTGAAGTGGACGTGCACGCCCGCCTCGCCGTACGCGGCCGCCGCCTTCCGCGCCCGCGCGCCCGCCAGCCGGACGACGACCTCCACGACGGTCTCCGCCTCCTCCTCGCCCTCGCCCGCCCGCGTCGTCACCGACACGTCGGCGACGGTGCCGCGCACCGTCCGCCCGTCCGGCAGCTCCACGCCCACCTCCGCGCCCCGGCGCGCCAGCCGCCGGTCCGCGACGTCCAGTTCGGCGGTGACGGCCGGGGACGTACCGGTGTACGTGAGGACCTCGGTGCCCGGCGCGACGAGGTCGCCGCGCTGTGCCGCCACGCTCTCCACGACGGCCGCGCCCGGCGCGAACACCACCCGCCCCGGCTCCACCCGGCCCGTCTCCCCGACCTCCAGGTCCCCCTGCCAGTCGCGGACGGCGGCGGCCGTGGCGTCGGAGTACGTGTCGTCCACGGTGAAGCCGGCGTAGCCGAGCGCGCTCAGGTTCTCCTCCAGCTGCGCCACGTCCGCGCCCTCGGCGCCGGGCGCCAGCGCGCGGTACGCGGGCACGTCCCCGTACAGCAGCGTCACCGGCTCCGCGTCCACCTCGTACAGCGCCTCGCCGCGGCCGACCCGCGCCCCCGAGCGCGGCAGCCGCGTCAGCGTGCCGCCGGTGCGGGCCGCGGCGCCGGTGGCCGGGCCGCGGCCCAGCTCGGCGTCGGCGCTGCGGGTGTCGACCAGCGTGTCGCGCGTCACCTCGGCGGTCGCCGGGGGCAGTTCGCCGCCCGCCTCGTCCGCCGGGCCGCCGGCCCCGCCGACCCCGAGGCCGGCCGCCGCGGCGCCGCCGGTCGCGGCGAGGAACACCGCCCCGGCGGCGATCCGCCGCCGCCTGCGGCGGTGCCGCCCGCGGCGCGGCGGGGCAGCGGCCCCGGCGGCGGGGTCCGCCGCGGGGCCCGCGGGCACCGGCCCCGGATGCGGGCCGCCGGGGTCCGGCTCCGGGCGGGGCTCCGCGGGGTCCGGCTCCTGCCGGGCGGGGGCGGGCCTCGCGGTCATCAGCCCTCCCTCTCGTTCGTGGAGCTCTCGCCCTCGCCCGCCGGCAGCAGCTCCTCGCACGCCCGCTCCGCCCCGTCGTAGTCCGGGTCCCGCTCGATCGCCCCGTCGACCTGCAACCCGCCGCCCGGCACCGGATCGGGGAAGTCCGCCACCCCGTTGTTCCGCATGCACCGCGCATACCTGCGCAGCTTCTCCTCCAGCTCCTTGCTGATCGGGTCGTCCTTCGAGGACGTCGCCGGGTCGTACTTCCGGCACGCCTCCATGGCCCGCTCCGCCACCGCCTCGTCGACGCCGTCCATGTTCAGGGCCACGCCCTGCCCGGGCTCCGGGTCCTCGACGTCCACACCGTTCTTCCGCAGGCACCGCGCGAACTGAAGCATCTGCTCGTCGAGGTCCTCCGCGACCGGTTCCCCGCCCCCGCCGTCCTTCTTCCCGCCGCCCGCCGACGCCACCTCGCCGTCGTCGCCGTCGCCGGAGCCGCAGCCGGTCAGGGCCAGGGCGAGCGCCAGCGGCAGGGCCGCGAGCGCGGTGCGCGTACGTCGTCGCATCGTCGTCTCCGCTCGTCTCGGCGGCGCCGGCCGGACGCGGGCGCCGTACGGCCCAGGCAACCCGGCGGCGCGTTTCCCCACCGTTTCCGCCGTCCCCGCCCCCGCCGCCGCACGGCACTTACTCACGGGGAGGAAACACGCCGTTCGGCACCATGGGCCCGGTGAACCCGACCGGAGGGGGCCGTGACATGAGGGTGCTCGTCGCCGAGGACGAACCGGTGCTCGCCGCCGCCGCCGGCGCGTGGCTGCGCGGCGAGGCGCACGCCGTCGACGTCGCGTACGACGGGGCCGCCGCGCTGGAGCGCGCCGCCGTCCACGACTACGACGTCGTCGTCCTCGACCGCGACCTGCCCGCCGTCCACGGCGACGACGTCTGCCGCCGGCTCGTCGCCGCCGGCTCGCCCGCGCGCGTGCTGATGCTCACCGCCGCCGCCGACGTCGCCGACCGCGTCACCGGCCTCACGCTCGGCGCCGACGACTACCTCACCAAGCCCTTCGCCTTCCCCGAACTCGCCGCCCGGGTCCAGGCCCTCGGCCGCCGCGCCCGGCCCGCCGCGCCGCCCGTGCTGCGCCGCGCCGGTATCGCCCTGGACCCGGCCCGGCACGAGGTCGTCCGCGACGGCCGCTACGTGCCCCTGTCCCGCAAGGAGTTCGCCGTCCTCGCCGAACTCCTCCGCGCCGACGGCGCCCCGGTCTCCGCCGAACACCTCCTGGAGAAGGCGTGGGACGAGCACGCCGACCCGTTCACCGGCGCCGTCCGCCTGGCCGTGCTCAAACTGCGGCGCAAACTCGGCGCACCGCCCGTCGTCGAGACCGTCACCGGCGTCGGATACCGGATCCCGTGAGCCGCCCGCGCACCGCCCGCCGCCCGCGGCGCTTCACCCTGCGCGCCCGCCTCACCCTCGTCTACGGGGCCGTGTTCCTGGCCGCCGGGGCGGTGCTCCTCGGACTCACCTACGTCCTCTTCGACGCCCGCCTCCGCACCGGCGGCACGTTCACCAGCAGCTCCGCCGAACCCGAACCGTCCGCCGCGCCCACCGGCGCCCCGGCCGGGACGCCCGGCCCCGCCCACGAACGGTTCACCGACAGCCGCGAGGACGTCCTGCGCGACGCCGCCGGCACCTCCCTCCTCACCCAGGGCGGCGTCGCCCTGCTCGCCGTCGGCGCCGTCGCGGCCGGCGCCGGCTGGCTCGTCGCCGGCCGCGTCCTCGCCCCGCTGCACCGGGTCACCGACACCGCCCGCCGCATCGCCGACGCCCCCGCCGCCGGCCGCGGACTGCACGAACGCATCGCGCTAGCCGGCCCCGACGACGAGGTCAAGGAACTCGCCGACACCTTCGACACCATGGTCGAACGGCTCGACCGCTCCTTCGACGGCCAGCGCCGCTTCGTCGCCAACGCCTCCCACGAACTGCGCACCCCGCTGACCATCGGCCGCGCCCTCGTCGAGACCGCCATGCACCGGCCCGCCGCCTCCGCCGACGTCACCCGGCTGGGCGAGGACCTGCTGCAGATCAACTCCCGGCACGAGCGGCTCATCAACGGGCTGCTGCTCCTGGCCACCTCCGAGAACGAGGTCACCGAACGGCACCCCGTCGACCTCGCCGACGTCGTCACGCACGTCGTCGCCCAGGCCGCGCCCGCGGCGGCCAGGGCCGGGATCGAGGTGACGGCGGCCACGGCGGAGGCGTGGACCGCCGGGGACGCGCTGCTGCTGGAACGGCTCGTGCACAACCTTGTCGAGAACGGCGTCCGGCACAACTCCGGCACCGGCGGGCACGTCACGGTCGGCTGCGCCACCGGGCCCGGCGGCCGGGCGGAACTCACGGTCGCCAACACCGGGCCCGCCGTGCCCCCGTACGAGGTCCCCGCCCTCTTCGAGCCCTTCCGCCGCCTCGGCGCCGACCGCGTCGTCACCGGCGGCGGCGCCGGGCTGGGGCTGTCGATCGTCCGGGCCGTCGCCCGCGCCCACGGCGGCGACGCGGCCGCCCGGCCCCGCCCCGGCGGCGGGCTCACGGTGACCGTGACGCTGCCGCCGGAGACCGCGCCCTGACCCCCCGCCCGGCACCGCCGCCCGGCCCGACGCCCCGGCCCGCCGCCCGGGTCCTGCTGCCCGGTCCCGCTGCCCGGCTGTCCTAACCCGCCGCCCCGAGCCGCAGCAGCGCCTCCGGCGCCTCGGCCACCGAGTCGACCAGCGCGATCCGCGGCGCCATCGACCGGCCCGCCGCCAGCGCCGACAGCAGCGGCCACGCCGGCAGCTTCGCCGACCAGTGGTCCCGGCCCACCAGCACCATCGGCCGCGGCTCGCCGCGCGACTCGTAGTAGTTGGGCGTCGCCGCGTCGAAGACCTCCTGCACCGTGCCCGCCGCGCCCGGCAGGAACACCACGCCCGCGGTGCTGCGCGCCAGCAGCCCGTCCTCGCGCAGCGCGTTCGCGAAGTACTTCGCGATGTGCCCCGCGAAGGCGTTCGGCGGCTCGTGGCCGTAGAACCAGGTGGGGATGCCGATCGAGTCGCCGCCGCCCGGCCACCGCTCCCGTACCGCGAAGGCCGCCTCCGCCCACTCCGTCACTGGGGGTACCACCCAGGCCGAAGGCTCTGGGGGAGGGGTGAACGACGGCGCCTTGCCCAGCATCAGCACCGCCTCGTCGAGCGTCGCGTCGTCGAACTCCGCCCCGTACGCGCCCAGGTTGGCCGCCTCCATCGCGCCCGGCCCGCCGCCGGTGGCCACGTCGAACCCGGCGCGCACCAGCGCCCGGCCCAGCCGGGCCGCGCCCGCGTAGTCCTCGCCGCCGCGCCGCAGCGCGTGCCCGCCCATGACGCCGACCACCGGGCGGCCGGCGCGCAGCCGCTCGTCCAGCGCGTTGGACATCGACTCGTCGTGCATGCCCCGTATCACCGCGGCGAATATGTCGTGCTCGGCGCGGGTGCGCCGGAACCAGTCGTACGAACGGGCGTCCGGCGTCTCCCCGTACCCCCGCGCCAGGCCCGCGAACAGCTCGTCCGGGGTGTACAGCGCGCCGCGGTACGGGTCGAACGGCAGGTCCGGCACCACGGGGAACACCAGCGCGCCGTCGCGCTGCACGCGCCGCGCCGCGTCCTCGGCCATCGGGCAGCCGAGGAACACCGCGCCGTGCACGTCGGCGGTGAGCAGCAGGTGCGTACGGTCCGTCAGGTCGACGGACTGCACGCGGAACCCGCTGATGGAGCCGGAGGCGACGCGGGCGTCGAACTCGGCGAGGGACTCGATCTCGAACGGGGAGTGCGGCATGCGCCCACCCTACGGGCGGGCGCGCACCCGTTCGGCGACGCCCGTCGTCAACTCCCGGTCCATCGCCGCCAGGTCCCACCGGCCGGCGCGGGCGGCGGCGCTGCTGACCCAGAAGACCAGCGTCCCGTCGTCCAGGAAGCGGGTGACGCGGCCGGCGGACCAGCCGTTGCCGCCGTCGTGGGTGGCGACGCGGGCGCCGCCGAGGTCGAGCAGGCTCCAGCCGTAGCCGTAGTACGACTGCGCCCCGGCGCCCTCGCGGACGTAGCGGCGGAACAGCAGGGACGTCGCCCGCTCGTCCAGGACGCGGTGGGAGAGCAGGGCGCGGTGCCAGCGCAGCAGGTCGCGGGCGGTGGAGAGCATGCCGCCGTTGCCCCGGAGGTTCCAGTACGGGCCGTCGGCGGCCCAGGGGTGGTCCAGCGGGGTGCCCTGCGGGCGGCCCCGGCGGTCGTACTCGACGGCGATGCGGCGGGGGTCCCAGTCGGGCAGGACGTAGCCGGTGCGGGTCATGCCGGCGGGGCGGAAGAGGCGGCCGGCGAGGTACGCCTCGTAGCCGGTGCCCGACGCCTTCTCCACGACGGCGGCGAGGAGGCTGTAGCCGGTGTTGGAGTAGGCGTACGTGTCGCCGGGGCGGGACCGCAGGGGCGCGGCGAGGGCGGCGGCGGCCAGCTCGTCGCGGGAGAGGGGGTCGTAGTCGTCGCCGACGGCCTCGGGGAGACCGGCGGTGTGGGTGAGGAGGTGGTGCAGGGTGATGCCGCGCTTGTCGGCGGGGACGTGGTCGAAGTACCGGCCGATGCGGTCGGAGGTGCGCAGCCGGCCCTCGGACTGGAGCTTGACGATCGCCGCGGCGGTGAACTGCTTGGTCATCGACGCGATGTCGTAGACGGTGCCGCAGCGGGCGCGGGTGCCCGCCGCGCGGTCGGCGAGGCCGCGGCCGGCGCAGGTGACGAGGGCGTCGCCGCGGGCGGCGACGACGGTGCCGGGGGCGCCCTCCGGCCAGACGTCGTCGAGGTACGCCGCCACGGACCGGGCGGCGGGGTGGTCCTTCGCGGCGGCGGCGGTGGTTGCGGTGGCGGTGCCGCCGGTGGTGCCGTGGTCGCGGTCGCCGTCCTGGCTCGTCCCGCACGCGGTCACGGGCACCAGCACCAGCAGCCCGAGCAGGGCGGCGAGGATCCGCCGGGCGGGGAGGTCTCCGTACGTCGTCATGCCGGGAGGCTAGGCAGCGGACACCGGCGGGGTCGTCACGCCGGTGAGCGAACCGCGGGGCGCTCGCCCGGGGGACGGGCTCTCCCCCGGCCGGGGGAGTAAGGCGCGGTGGGGCGGGCGATGGCCGGGCCCGGCCGCGCGCCTACCGCAGCGGCAGCGACGCCAGTTCGCCTAGCGCCGCCGCCAGCGGGGCGAAGACCGCCAGCAGGGCCGCCGTACGCAGCAGGGCCGCGCGGCGCAGCAGGCGGGGGGACGCGCCCAGGCGCAACAGCGCCGTCGTCGTACGGGCCCGGGCGCGCCGGGACTCCAGCGCCGCCATCCACACCGTCGCCACCGCGCAGCCCACCACCAGCGCCGCGCCCAGCACCGTCAGCGGACCCAGCGACCGGGCGTCGTCGCCGTCCGGCCACACCAGCGTGCACAGCACCCCGCCCGTGGCCACCGCGCACAGCGCGCCCAGCGGGCGGCCCACGCGGCGGGCCTCCTGCTGGAGCACCCGCCCGGCGAGCAGCCGCAGCGCACCCGGGCGCAGCGCGCACAGCAGCCGGCCGCACAGGTGCACGAGGCCGGGGCCGGCGAGAACCAGCCCGGCGGCGATCAGCGCCCAGCTCGCCACGACCGCGGGCGCCGCGTCGCCGGAGCCGCCGGGCAGCGGCAGCTTCAGCGCCGCCCCGTCACCGGCGTCGGCGAAGCCGCCCGCGTACGCGCCGAGGGCCAGGCCCGTCGTCGCCAGCGCGGTGCCCCACGGCAGGTCGGCCGGGACCGGCGGGTCCTCCCCGGCGGCGCCCGGCACCCCCGGGGCGGCCACCGCCGGGCCGTCCCCGGCGGCCGCCTCCCGGCGGGCCCGCAGCCGCGCCGCCGCCGCGGCTGCGCGCCCGTCGCCCGGCGCCGGCGTACGCCGCGGGCGCAGGCTCGCCGCGCTCGCCGCCGCGGCCAGCACCGGCACGCAGGCCAGCAGCGTGAGCGCGCCGACCGCGGGGAAGGGGCCGCCGGCGCCCAGCAGCGCTGCGGCCGCGCCGTCGAACGGCAGCCCCGACAGGTCGCCGCGCAGGTGCAGGAAGAACAGCAGCGCCACGGCGCTGCCCAGCAGGCACGACACCGCGGTGGTCACCGCCGCGACCACCGGCGCCGCGGCCGGCCCGAACCCGGCCGAGGACAGCCCCGGCGACGGCCTGGCGTGCGGGTCCGTACGGGCCACCGCGACCGCGAAGTGGACGGTGGCCGCCAGCGGCACCGCGCACCACGCGAGCTGCTCCGGCGAGGCGTGGCCCAGCGCGGCGAGCAGCAGGAAGCCGACGCCGGCCGAGGCGCAGGCGACGAGCAGCCGGCGCAGCAGGACGAGGGGGTGGGAGCCGCGGGCTAGGCGGAGACTGAGCACGAGTCCTCCGAGTCCTCCGTGTCCCCCGCCGTCCCGGCAGGTCCCGCAGGTCCCGCCGGTTCCGTGGCCTCGCCGGCCCCGGCGGCCGCCCCGGCCCCGCTCTCCGCGGTCCCCGGCGCCGCCTCCGTGGGCGGCCCGCCCACCGGAACCGGGGTCTCCGCGCCGCCTCCGCCCCCGCCCCCGTCCCCGTACGCCCGCGCCTCCGCCGCGCCCGGCCGCTCCTCGCCCACCCGGCGCCCGTCGACCAGCGCGAACGTCCGGTCGGCCGACCCCGTGACCGCCGCGTCCTCCGCCGCCCCGGTCAGCACGACGCTCATCCCGTGCGAGCGGGCCGCCGCCACCAGCGTCCGCAGCGCCTGCGCGCCCTCCGCGCGCCGCAGCGGCGCCGCCGGCTCGTCGGCGAAGACCACGTCCGGGCCGGCCACGAGCGCCCGGGCGATGGCGACGCGCTGGCGCTGCTCCTGCGGCAGCGCCGCCGGGCGGCAGCGCGCGACGGCGGCGGCGTCGAGGCGCTCCAGCCACTCCAGCGCCGTGCGGCGCGCCGCGCGGTGCGTCTCGCCGGCCAGCAGCAGCGGCAGCGCCGCGTTCTCCCAGGCGGTCAGCTCCGGGACCAGCTCCGGGCGGGTGCCGATCCAGCCGAAGCGGTCCCGGCGCAGCCGCTCGCGGGCGCCGGCGGACAGGGTGTGGACGGGGCCGCCGTTGAACCACACCTCGCCCTGGTGCGGCAGCAGCTGCCCGGAGAGGCACTTCAGCAGCGTCGTCTTGCCGCTGCCGCGCGGGCCGGTGACGGCGAGGATCTCGCCCGGGGCGACGCCGAGGGAGACGCCGGCGAGCGCGGGGGTGCCCCCGTGCGCGTAGTGCAGGGAACGCGCCACCAGAACCAGCACATCGCTCACGACCGCTCCTCACAGGTGTGATCAGTCCACTACCGACCGTACCTGTGGGGCCCGCGCCCGGCGGGGGAGGCGCGCTCGGCGTCCCGCATGCGCGCCAACGCGCGCCCCCGGCGTGGCAGGGCCGCGCGGGGTCCCCGGTGGCATGATCGGCGTGGCGGGCGCGCGTGGGGGGAGGCTGCCGTGAGCAGAACGAGGGTAGGGGCGCGGTGACGGAAGTCTTCCTGTCCAGGTGCTCCGTGACGGGCAAATCTCCCGCCGTTAGGGTGGGCCACATCAGCGGACCGACAACTGGAGGGTCGCAGTGACCAGCGAACCGCGCCGTCTGCGCAACTACATCAACGGAGAGTTCCGGGACGCCGCCGATGGCCGGACCATGGACGTGATCGACCCGGCTACCGAGGAGGTCTACGCGACCGCGCCGCTGTCCGGCGCCGCCGACGTCGACGCCGCCGTACGGGCCGCGGAGGCCGCGTTCCCCGGCTGGCGGGACGCCACCCCCGGGGCCCGGCAGCTGGCGCTGCTGAAGATCGCCGACGCCCTGGAGGCCCGGGCGGACGAGCTGCTGGAGACCGAGTGCAGGGACACCGGCAAGCCGCTGGAGCTCACCCGCGAGGAAGAGCTGCCGATGATGCTGGACCAGATCCGGTTCTTCGCCGGCGCGGCCCGCATGCTGGAGGGCAAGTCCGCCGGCGAGTACATGGACGGCCTCACCTCGTACGTCCGGCGCGAGCCGATCGGCGTCTGCGCCCAGGTCACGCCCTGGAACTACCCGGTGATGATGGCGATCTGGAAGTTCGCCCCCGCGCTCGCCGCGGGCAACACCGTGGTGCTCAAGCCCTCCGACACCACCCCCGCCGCCACCGTGCTGCTCGCCGAGATCATGGGCGGCATCCTGCCCAAGGGCGTCTTCAACGTCGTCTGCGGCGACCGCGACACCGGCCGGCTCATGGTCGAGCACCCGGTCCCCGCCATGGCCTCCATCACCGGCTCGGTCCGGGCCGGCACCGAGGTCGCCGGCAGCGCGGCCAAGGACCTCAAGCGGGTGCACCTGGAGCTGGGCGGCAAGGCGCCGGTCATCGTCTTCGACGACGCCGACATCCCCAAGGCCGTCGAGGACATCTCCGTCGCCGGCTACTTCAACGCCGGCCAGGACTGCACCGCCGCCACCCGCGTCCTCGTCCACGAGTCCGTGCACGACGAGTTCGTCGCCACCCTCGCCAAGGCCGCGGCCGACACCAGGACCGGGCCGGGCGAGGCGGACGCGCTCTACGGCCCGCTGAACAACGCCGCGCAGCTGGAGCGGGTCGCCGGGTTCGTCGACCGGCTCCCCGCGCACGCGCGCGTCGAGGCCGGCGGCCGGCGGGTCGGCGACAAGGGCTACTACTACGCCGCGACCGTCGTGTCCGGGCTGAAGCAGGACGACGAGATCATCCAGAACGAGGTCTTCGGCCCGGTCATCACCGTGCAGTCCTTCACCGACGAGGAGCAGGCGCTCGCGTTCGCCAACGGCGTGCAGTACGCGCTGGCCTCCTCGGTGTGGACGAAGGACCACGGCCGCGCCATGCGGCTGTCGAAGGCGCTGGACTTCGGCTGCGTGTGGATCAACACCCACATCCCGCTGGTCGCCGAGATGCCGCACGGCGGCTTCAAGAAGTCCGGCTACGGCAAGGACCTCTCGTCGTACGGCTTCGACGACTACACCCGCGTCAAGCACGTGATGACCGCGCTCTGAGCCCGGCCGCCCGCTCGCTACCTAGGTAGTCCGGGGAGCCCGCCCGCGCGGATACGTATACCCATCCGCGCGGGCTACCGATGTCCGCGGCCGCCCGGCCGGGGCAGGCTGATCTCGCACAGAAGAACTGGCGCACACGCGTTTCCGCTACGGACAGCCTGGACGATGGACACGGCCACATGACGCTGATCGGACGCCGGGCGGACACCGCACGCCTCGGCGAACTGTTACGTGACACGCGGCTGGTGACGGTGACCGGCCCCGGCGGGGTCGGCAAGAGCGCGCTCGCGGCCGAGGCGATCGGCCGCCTGGCCGCGGCGCTCCGCGCCGGAGGTGCTGCGCGTGGACATGGCGCCGGTGCGGGAGGCGGCGGCGGTGCACCGGCGGCTGGCGGAGGCGGCACGCCGGCTGCCCGACGGCGGGCGGCGCGCGGCGGTGCTGCTGGTGGACACCTGCGAGCACGTCGCCGGCGCGGTGGCGGACGGGCTGGAGGACCTGCTGCGGCAGCGGACCGGGCTGCGGGTGGTGGCGACGAGCCGGGTGCCGCCGGGCGGCGGTGCGGGCGGTGGGGGCGGTGCGGGTGGTGCGGGCGCGCCCTCGCCGGGCGCGGCCGGCGGGCCGCGGCGGCGGCCGGGGCCCGGGCCGTGGGCGGCGGGACCGCGGGGGGCGACCCTGCGGCTGGCGCCGCTGGCGCCCGCCGACTGCGCGGCGCTGCTGGAGAGCCTGGCCCCCGCGGACGCCCTCGCCGACGCCGCCGACCGCGAGGCGCTGCACGCCGTCTGCGCCCTGCTGGAGGGCCTGCCGCTGGCCGCCAGGATCGCCGCCGCCCACCTCGCCCGGCTCCGCCCCGACCGGCTGCTGGAACGGTTCTCCCGCCCCGGCGGCTGCCTCGACCTGGCCGTCGAGGAACCCCGCTGGCCGGCCCGGCAGCGCTCCCTGCGGGCCTCGCTGCGCTGGACGCACCGCCTGCTCACGCCCCCGGAGCAGCTGCTCTGGGCCCGGTGCAGCGTCTTTCCAGGAACGTTTCGCCTCCCGGACGCGACGGAGGTCTGCGCCGACGAGCGGCTGCCCGCCGACGCCCTGCCCGCGCTCTTCCGCGCGCTGCTGCGCCACGGGGTCCTCGCCGTACGGGACGGGAGCGCCGGCGCCGCGGCAGAGGCCGGCGCGGCGCACCCGCCGGTGCGGATGGCGCGGCCGGTGCGCGCGTACGGGATGGAGCAGCTCGTACGGCTCGGCGAGGAGGCGGCCTTCCAGCGCCGGTGCCTGGACTGGACGATGGGCGGCTGACACCGCCGACCGCCGCCCGGCGGCCGGTGTCCGGTGTCCGGTGGAGCTACTCGAACCCCGCGAACAGCGGCGGCTTCCGCCCCGTCACCGCCAGGTTGAGGAACGCCGCGGCGTCCGCGCCGAAGAAGTAGACGGCCGCGTCCCGGTCGCCGTAGAAGCGGCCGTCCTCCGCCACGTGGATCGTGACGTGGAAGCTCGTGCGCGCCACCGGGCACACCGCCGCGCCCGCCGCCTCGGCGACGGCGGCGCGGAAGAGCGCGCCGTGCCCGGTGGTCCTCCGGGCGTGACCGGTATCGGTGAAGCTGCGCACGAGACGGCCGTTGATCTCCGCGGACGGCTCGTGGACGAGGCGGAGGTCGCCGTACTCGGCGAGGAAGGCGCGGGCCGCGGAGGGCACCGGCACCGCCAGCGACTCCAGCCGGGCGACGACGTCGCCGATCTCCACCCGCCGCCCGGGGTACCAGCCCGCCGCGCGCAGCGACGCGCGGGCCGCGGGGGTGAGCCGGCGGCGCCGGCCGGCGGCGCCGCGCTCCGCGTGGTCGTCGGCCATGATCCTCGGTTCGGGGCGGGTACGGCCATTGTCCCCCGTCACCCGTCGTCGGGCAGCAGGTCCGCCACTTCCGCCGCCTTGCCCCTCGCCAGCTCCGCCGCCAGGTCCGCCGGGTCCGACGCCGCGCGCAGCCGGGCCAGGATGCGGTCCGTATCGGTGCGTTCGGCCGGGGGCAGCGGGGCGCCGGCGGCGGCGCGGAGCGCGGCGGCCTTGCCGAGGAGACGGGCGGCCAGGGCCGGGGCGCCGGCGAGGGACTCCGCGCCGGCCAGGCCCTCCAGGGCGAGGGCCAAGGCGCGGGGGTCGCCGGTGGGGCGGGCGAAGGCCAGGCCCTCGCGGTGGCGGGCGCGGGCCGCCTCCGGGTCGCCGGCCAGCTCCGCGACGAAGCCCAGCTCGGCGAGGATCAGGGCGGTGCCCACATCGGACTCGATCTTGCGGTCCCAGTCGAGCCAGCGGCGCAGGTGCCCCTCCGCCTCCGCCAGCCGGCCCCGGCGGCGGGCGCCCATCGCCAGGCCGATGCCCGCGAACTCCTCGCCCACCACGTAGCCCTGCTCGGCGGCCAGCCGGGCGGCGCGGCCGTGGAGGGCGTCGGCCTGCTCGACGTCGCCGGTGAGCAGGGCGACCCGGCCCAGCATCGACAGCTTGTCCGACACCTCCGACCACAGCCCCAGGTCCTCGGCCCTCCGCAGGCCCTCGCGGTGCAGCCGGGCGGCCTGCGCGTAGTCGCCGGTGATCTCCGCGTACGTGCCGAGGGCGTACGTCGCGTGCAGCTGGCCCCAGCGGTCGCCGAGCGCGGCGAAGAGCGCCATGCTGCGCTCCCCGTACTCCGCGAGCGCCGGCAGGTCGCCGCGGAGCACCGCGTCCCGGGCCCTCGTGCTGGACACCGCCGCCGTGCCCCACTGGTCGCCGAGGGCGCGGAACACCTTCTCCGCGCGGGTCAGCGGGTCGTCCCCGCCGGGCAGCGGGCCGAGGCCGAGCCGGGTGAGCCCGAGGAAGGCGTCCGCCCGGGCGCCGGCGGCCAGCGCGGGCAGGGCGGTGGGCGGCGCCGGGCGGGGGAGGGGCAGGGCGCCGAGGGCGAGGGGTTCGCCGAGGCGCAGCGTCATGGCGGCGTGCCAGGTGCGCGCGGCGGTACGGGCCGCCGCCGGGTCGGCGACGGAATCCGGGCCGGGGGCGGGGGCGGTGTCCTCGGCTGCGGGTGGGGGCGGCGGCGCCGTCAGCGCCGTGGTCAGGAAGCGGCGGCCCTCGCCGAGGCGGCCCCGCAGCACCCAGTACCAGGCGAGGTCGACGGCCAGCCCCAGGGCGGTGGCCGCGGCGCCGGTGCGTACCGCGTCGTCCAGCGCCGCGCGCATGTTGGCCGACTCCGCGTCGAGGCGCAGCAGCCACTGCCGCTGGGCGGGGCCGCGCAGCTGGGGCTCGGCCTCGGCGGCGAGGGCGGCGTAGTGCGCGGTGTGGCGGTGGCGTACGGAGGCGGACTCGCCGGCCTCGCAGAGCCGTTCGTGGCCGTAGGCGGCGACGGACTCCAGCAGGTGATAGCGGGCGGGGGCCACGCCGTCGCCGGGGACGGCCATGACCAGGGAGCGGTCGACGAGGCGGGCGAGGAGGCCGAGCACGTCCTCCTCGGCGATGCCGCCGCCCGCGCACACCGCCTCGGCCGCGCGCAGCGTGCAGCCGTCCGCGTGCACCGACATGCGGCGGAGCACGGCCTGCTCCGGCGCGGTCAGCAGCTCCCAGCTCCAGTCGAGCATCGCGCGCAGGGTGCGCTGCCGCGCGGGCGCGTCGCGCGGGCCCGCGGAGAGCAGCCGGAACCGGTCGTCGAGGCGGGCGGCCAGCTCGTGCACGCCGAGGGCCCGGACGCGGGTGGCGGCCAGCTCCAGGGCGAGGGGGATGCCGTCGAGGCGGCGGCAGACGGTCGCCACGGCGGCGGCGTTGGCCGCGTCGACGGTGAAGCCGGGGGCGGCGGCCGCGGCCCGCTCGGCGAAGAGGCGGACGGCGCCGGAGGCGCGGAGGGCGGCGAGCCCGGGGGCGGGATCCGTGGCGGGCCCGGTGGCGGGGGTCGCGCCCGGTGCGCGGCCGGTGGGCGGGTGCGCGGCGGCACCGGAGGCGGCCGGGCGGTACGGGCCGGGGGCGCCCGGCGAGGCCGTGGCGCGGGCGCCGGGGCGGTCCGCGGCGGTGCCGCGGGGCCCGGGCCCTGGCGGCGCCGTGTCCGCCATCGGACCCACGGGGGCGGCGGTGGCCGTGTCCGTGCCCGGGGCGGCCGGGCGGTACGGGCCGGGGACGCCCGGCGAGGCCGTGCCGGGGGCGCCGGGGCGGTCCGCGGCCGCGTCGCCGGGTCCGGCCGCCGGCGGCGCCGCCGGGTCCCGTACCGGCGGCGGGACGTCCAGCGGGGCCACCGGCCACAGGCGTTCGCCGCCGACGCCCAGCGGCTCCTGCCCCGTCGCCAGGACGCGCACGCCGGGCGCCGCGGCCAGCAGCCGGGCGCAGAGAGCGGCGACGGCGTCCACGACGTGCTCGCAGTTGTCCAGGACCAGCAGCGTCCGCTTCGTCCGCAGCGCCTCGGCCAGCCGCTCCGCCGGGGCCGCGCCGCCGGCGCCGGTCAGCAGGCCGCCGCCGGCCGTCTCGTCCCGTACGCCCAGCGCCGCGGCCACGACCTCCGCCGCCGCGTCGGCACCCGGCGCGCCGCCGCCATCCCGGTCCGCCCCGCCGTCCCGGTCCGCCCCGCCGGGCCGCGGCGGGGCCAGCGTCGCCAGCTCCACCAGCCACACCCCGTCCGGGAACTCCGCCGGCAGCCCCCGGGCCGTCTCCAGCGCCAGCCGGGTCTTGCCCACCCCGCCGGGGCCGGTCAGCGTCACCAGCCGGCCCGCCGCCAGCAGCTCCCGCACCGCCGCCACCGCGTCGGCGCGGCCGATCAGCTCCCCGTGCGGCGCGGGCAGGTTGCCCCGTACCACCGCCTCCTCCCGGGCCGGCGGGCCCAGGGCCGGGTCCTGCTCCAGGATCGCCCGGTGCAGCGCGACCAGCTCGGGCCCCGGGTCCAGGCCCAGGTCCTCGGCGAGCCGCGTGCGCAGCCGCCCGTAGCTGTCGAGCGCCTCGGTCTGCCGCCCCGCGCGGTACAGCGCGCGCAGCTGGGCGGCGCGCAGCCGCTCGCGCAGCGGGTGGCGGGCGACGAGGTCGCCCAGCTCGTCGGCGAGGAGGGCGTGCTCGCCGAGTTCGAGCCGGGCCTCCGCCTGCTCCTCCAGCGCGGTCAGCCGCAGCTCGTCGAGGCGCGCGATCTCCGGCCGCGCGAACTCCTCGTCGGCGAAGTCCGCCAGCACCTCGCCCCGCCACAGCGCGAGCGCGTCCGCGAGCAGCGCCGCGCGCTCCCGGGGCCCTCCGGCGCGGCGGGCGGCGGCGGTCAGGGCCGCGAAGCGGCCGGTGTCGGTGGCCTCGGGGGCGACGTCCAGCAGGTAGCCGGGCGGGCGGGAGACGACGAGCGCGCGGGCGCCGGGCTCGGCGTCCTCCAACGCGCGGCGCAGCTGGGAGACGCGGGTCTGGAGGGCGCCGGCGGGGTTCGCCGGCGGGGCGTCGCCCCACAGGTCGGCCACGAGCCGGTCGGCGGAAACGGCGCGGCCGGCGTGGACGAGCAGGTCGGCGAGGAGGCTGCGGACCTTCACCTCCGGTACGCGAACCGCCTGGCCGCCGGCCGTCCACACCGCCAGCGGACCGAGCACCCCGAAGCGCATCCGTTCACCGTAACCCGGCCCGCCGACACCGCCCCGGCGCCGCCCGGCCGCACGCCCGGCCCCGGGCGCCCGGCACGCACCGGCAGCGGACCTGAAGCGGATCCGAAGGAGACCTGGAGCGCCCTGCCGGAACGTGGTCCCCGGCGGCGCGAACGAGCGGGAGGAGGCAGCCGATGGCCGGAGACACCGCGGACGGCACGGATCCGGACCGTACGGACCGTACAGACCGTGCGGACCGCCCGGACGGCACGCTGCGGCTGACCGTACTCGGCGGCCTCGTGCCCGGCCGGGCGGCCGGCGCCGAGGCCCGGCGCCTCGCCGCGCTCGCGGGGCGGCGGGCCCGCCTGGAGGTGGACCTGATCGACCTCGCGGCGGCCTGCCTGCCGGAGCCGTGCCCCGGGGTGCTGCCCGGCGCCGCGCCGGAGCCGCCCGCGGTACGGGAGCTGCGGCCGTGGCTGGACGCCGCCGACGGGTTCGTCGTCGTCGCCCCGGCCCCGGCCGCCGCCCCGCCGCACTCCGCCGGGCCGCTGCGGCGCGCGCTGGTGTGGTGCGCGGAGGCGTTCAAGGCCCGGCCGGTGGCGCTGCACGTACGGGCCGGGGAGGGCGCCCCGCGCGCACTGCGCGCCCTGCGCGCCGACCTCGCCGAGGCGCACGCGCTGACCGTCCACGAGACCGACTGCCCCGACGGCGCGCTCGACGAACTCGTCTGGTGGGCCCGCGCCCTGCGCACCGCCCGCGCGACGCACCCGTACCCCTTCTGACCCCGACCGTCCCCGAACCCCGAAACGAGAAAATCATGTCCGCACACGCCCCGGAGGCGCCCGCGCTGCGCGCCGGCCCCCGGCAGTGGATCGGCCTCGCGGTGCTGCTCGCGCCGACGGTCCTGCTGTTCGTCACGATGACCGTGCTGTTCCTCGCCACCCCCGACATCGCCGCCGACCTCGGCCCCTCCAGCGGCCAACTGCTGTGGATCAACGACATCTACGGCTTCATGATGGCCGGGCTGCTCGTCGCGATGGGCACCCTCGGCGACCGCATCGGCCGCCGCCGCATCCTGCTCTTCGGCGCCGCGGCCTTCGGCGCCGCCTCGGCCGCGGCGGCGTTCGCGCCCGGCGCGGAGGCGCTGATCGCGGCCCGCGCAGTGATGGGCGTGGGCGCGGCGGCCGTGATGCCGTCGACGCTGTCGCTGATCAGCAACATGTTCCAGGACGCCCGGCAGCGCGCCACCGCCATCGGCCTGTGGGCGGCGTCCGTGTCCGTCGGCGTGGCCGTCGGCCCGCTGGTCGGCGGGCTGCTGCTGGAGAACTTCTGGTGGGGCGCCGCGCTGCTGGCGGGCGCGCCGGTGATGGCGCTGGTGCTGCTCGCGGCGCCGTTCCTGGTGCCCGAGTACCGGGCGCCGCGGCCCGGGCGGCTCGACCTGCCGAGCGTGGCGCTGTCGATGGTCACGGTGCTGCCCGTCGTGTACGGGGTGAAGGAGATGGCCGCGCACGGCGTGAACGCCACCGCGATCGTCGCCCTCGTCCTCGGCGTCGTGCTGTCGACCGTGTTCGTACGGCGGCAGCTGCGGCTGCGCGACCCGCTGCTCGACATGCGGCTGTTCGGCGACCGCACCTTCAGCGGCGCCCTCGCCGTCTTTCTCCTCAGCGCGGTCGCGCTCGGCGGCGTGTACCTGCTCTTCACGCAGTACCTCCAGCTCGTCGAGGGGCTGACGCCGCTGGAAGCGGGGCTGTGGATCCTGCCGGCGGCGGTGCTGCTGGTGGCCGTCTCGACGCTGTCGCCGGTGCTCGCCCGCCGGGTGCGTCCCGGGTACGTCGTGGCGGCGGGGAGCCTGCTGTCCGCGTCGGGGTACGTGGTCCTCACCCAGGTCGACAGCGTCGGCGGGCTGCCGATGCTGATCACCGGCTTCTACCTGCTCTACCCGGGCATCGCGCCGGTGATGGCCCTGGCCACCAACCTCGTCATCGGCTCCGCCCCGCCGGAGAAGGCGGGCGCGGCCTCGGCCGTCAACAGCACCGCGAGCGACCTCGGCGTGGCCCTCGGCATCGCCCTGCTCGGCAGCGTCGGCACCGCCGTCTACCGCGGCGACATGGCCCCCGCGATGGACGCCGCCCCCGCCGCCGTGCCGGACGGCGCGGACGCCGCCGCCCGCGACACCCTGCCGGGCGCGCTGACCGCGGCGGAGGACCTGCCGGCGGCGCTGGGCGAGGCGGTGCTGGCGCCGGCGAAGGCGGCGTTCGCGAGCGGCCTCAACGTGGCGGCGGCGGTCGCGGCGGGGCTGGCGGTGGCGGCGGCGGTGCTGTCGGTGACGCTGCTGCGCCGCGTCCCGGCCGCGGGCCCGCCGGCCGCGGAACCGGAGGCCACGGTGGCGGACGAGACCCCGGTGCCGGCGGACGCCGGTCGCTGAGGCCCGTACGCCGACCCGGACAGCCGGCGTACGGAGCGGAAGAGAGCCGCGCGGCGGGGAGCCAACCCCGCCGCGCGGCACCGCCGGTTGCGGAGGACCCACGCCCCGCGGCCGCGCACCCCAGGCGCCGGGCGCCTACGGCGCGAGACGCCCCCCGCGGACTCCGGTCATACTGGCGCGCTCGAAGATCGCGCCCTCCGTCTTCGCCCCCAGCAGTACCGCGCCGTCCAGATCCGCGTCCGCGAAGTCCGCACCCCGCAGGTCCGCCCCCGCGAAGTTCGCCCCCCGCAGCGACGCCCCGCGCAGGTTCGCTCCGCCGAGCGCCGCCCGCATCAGCCCGGCCCCGTCCATGCGGGCCTCCGAGAGGTCGCACCCGGAGAACACGGCGGCGCCGGCGTGCACCTCGGCCACGACCGCGCGGCGCAGCGACGCCCCCGCGCAGTCGGCCCCCGCGAGGTGGGACAGCGACAGATCCGCACCGTCAAGCCGGGCGTCGCGCAACACGGCGTGGCTGAGGTTGGCGTCCCGCAGGTCGGCCCCGCGCAGGTCCGCGTCGGCGAGCGGGACGCCCCGCAGGTCCCTGCGGTCCCCGAGACCGGAGAACTCGGCGGAGACGTCCCGCCAGTCCGCACCGCCACGCAGGGCGTGCAGGACGCGCTCCACGGCGGCCGCCCCGTCGGGCGTGGTCCAGCGGCGCCGGTCCTCGGCGATGTGCGCGTCGTGCCCGTCGTCCATGATCCTCCGATACGTCGTGCGCCGTTCAACGATGGCCGATGGACGAGAGGAAGCCGTTCAGCCGGTCGAGATGGTAGACCGTCTCGTCGTGCTTCTTGATGAGCACGTCGAGGCCGCGTTCCGTCAGCCCCTCCGGCAGTACGTCCATCTCCTTGACCAACACCTTGCGCACGTTCTCCAGACCGTTCCTCGCGTTCGTCAGGTCCGCGATGTGGTCGAACGGCACACCGCTCTGCTTCACGGCCACCACCTCGCCCGCGGCCTCCCGGCGGGCCGCGCTGTAGTGGTTGTGGTTCGGCATACTGTTGATCCTGCCGATGGGGTCCTTCTTGATGTTCTCCAGCTTCGCGATCGCGTTCTGGGCCGCATCGCTCAGGCCCAGCTTGCGGCTGCTGTACGGGGAGAGTCCCAGGGGGTCCGACCACGTCAGCGGGTTGTGCACGTACGCCACGGGGTTGGGCGCCGGCGACAGGCCGAGCGGGTCCGGCGTGGCGTAGCGGGCGAGCGCGGGGTCGTAATAGCGGTGCAGGTTGTAATGCAGCCCGGATTCCCGGTCCGCGTACTGGCCGGGCAGCCGCAACGGCGTGTACGCCGTGCTCCTGGCGGACCAGGCGGTGGACCCCCAGATGGTGCTGCGCGCGCGCCAGGCGATCCGCCCGTCCGCGTCCACCAGTTCCCGCGGAGTGCCCACCAGGTCGGTGACGATGGCGAAGAACCGGGAGTCGATCTCCCGCTGGTCGGTGGCGTCCGTGATGCGCTCCGCCTGCGCGATCGGGCTGAACCCGTCGTGCTCCCACGTCAGGGTCACCGGGTGCGGCATTTCCGCGGTGCGCGTCGTCTCCTCGACGAGCACGGCCCCGTCCCAGGTGAACTCGATCCGCTCCGCCACCTCCCCCTCGGCGTTCAGCCGCTCCTTTGCGACGCGGCGGCCGAGCGGGTCGTAGCGGTAGCACCACACGGCGCCGTCCGGGGTCGTCGCCTGCGTCAGGCGATTCTCGGCATCCCAGGCGAAGCGCCAGGTGTCCGGCTTGTGGGAGAGCCGCTTGCGGGTACGGGCCACCAGTCGGCCGGCGGCGTCGTGGTCGTAGCGCAGGGCACCGGCACCCCGGACGCGTGTGCCGTCGTAACGGCGTTCGCCGGCGGCCGCCGCGTCGGCGTGGTGGTCGGGCCAGGTGGCCCGCGACACGTTGCCGACGGCGTCGTACCCGTACGTCTCCGTCCAGTCACCCGCGGCGGCGACGCCGGTGACGCGGCCGACGGCGTCGATCTCGAACCGGCTCATGCCGGCCAGCCGGTCGTGTACGGCGACGAGATTGCCGTCGCCGCGGTAGGTGTACGTGCGCTGCTGGACTGTGCGCTCCCCGGCGGTCACCGTGCGCGCGTGCAGTCGCCCCACCGGGTCCCACCGCTGCTCCACGGTCAGCGAGCCGTCCAGCAGACAGGTCAGTTCGCGGCCCGCCGCGTCCCGCCCGAAGCGCAGCGTGTGCCCCGACGCCGTGACCGCCTCGCGGCGGCCGGCGGCGTCGTGGTCGTACGTCGTCAGAGCACCGGAGGGGGTGACGCGCCGGACCCGGCGGCCGAGGGCGTCGTAGCCGAACGACAGACTGCGGCCGTCGACGCTCTCCCGCGTCACCAGGCCCAGTTCGTTGCGCTCGTATGTGACGATGGAGTCCGGGCCGGCGGCGGTGAGCAGCCGTCCGGCCGCGTCGTACGTGTACGTCGTCTCCGCACCGGCCGCGTTCTTGCACGCGACGTTGCCGAGCGCGTCGAACTCGTAGGTGAGGCGCTCCCCGAGCGGCGTGACGGACTCCGTGACGCGGCCCGCTGCGTCCCGGACGTACTCGGTTGTCCTGCCGTCGAAGTCGGTCTCCGCGACGAGGCGACCCGCCAGGTCGTACACGTACCGCCACAGGCGCCTGAGCGGGTCCCTGACGCACGTGAGCCGCAGGCTCGCGTCGTGGGTGAATTCGTAGCGCGCTCCCTCGGGCGTCGTGTAGGCGCTCAGCTGGTCGAAGTGCGTGTACTCGTAGGTGGTCGTCGCACCGGCGGGGCCGGTGTGGCCGACGCAGTTGCCCTCGGGGTCGTACGTCCAGGACTCGGTCGTGCCGTCCGGCATCGTGTAGGAGGTGAGTCCGCCCTCCGCGTTCCACGTCGCCCGGGTGGTGTGCCCCAGGGGGTCGGTCACCGTGCGGACACGCCCGAAGGCGTCGTACTCGTAGCGCGTGGTGCCGCCGAGCGGGTCGGTCGTCGCGACGGGCAGGCCGGCCGCGTTGTTCTCGACGAGGACCGTGTGGTCCAGCGCGTCGGTGACGCCTCGGAGCCTGCCCTGCTCGTCGTAGTGGAAGCGGGTGGTGGCGCCGGACGGGTCGGTGACGGAGAGGCGGTTGCCGGCCGCGTCGAAGGATTGGACCCAGGTCGCTCCGTCCGGCGCGGTCACCCGCGTTGGCAGGCCGGGGGCGGCGTAGTCGAGGCTCGTGGTGGTGCCGTCCGGGCGGACCAGGGCGCGCAGGTTGCCGTCGGTGTCGTACTCGTGCACGAACCGCAGGCCGAGGGGGTCGGTCTCGGCGGTGAGGTTGTGGTGTGCGTCGTACGCCGTGCGGGTGGTGTGGCCGAGCGCGTCGATCTCGGCGACGATCTGGCAGTTGTCGCTGACGACGAATCGGGTGACGGCGCCTTGGGCGGTGGTGAGGGTGGTGACGGTGGCACCGGGCCAGGCGGGGTCGGTGGCGCCGTAGTCGATCGTCAGGGCGAGGTGGCCGGCTGCGCCGCCTTCCGCGACGCAGCGGTCCTCGCCGTCGTATGTGTAGTCGTAGCGGTGGCCGTTGCGGTCGGTCCAGGAGGTCACCCGCAGCCGGTGGTCGTAGGTGAAGACCAGCGGCAGGCCGGAGGAGTTGACGTCCTCGGTGAGGTTGCCGGCGATGTCGTAGCCGAAGCTCTTGACGACCAGGTCGGTGCCGTCGTCGGCCGCGCCGGCCAGGCTCAGGGCGGTGACGCGGCCGGCCTCGGTGGTGAGGACGAGGTGGTAGCCGCCGGAGTGGCGGATGCCGGTGGGGGCACCTTCGTCATCGTAGGTGAAGGCGACTGTGTGGCCGTTGCGGTCGGCTATTCGCTCGATCACACCCAGGCCGTCGTCGTCGGGCCGGGCGAAGTACCGGGTGTGGCCGGCGACAGGGTCGGTGACGGTGTAGCCGCCGGATTCCAGGCGGGCGAGGGGCCAGCGGGGGCCCTGCTCGGGCAACACCGGGGTGTCGGCGGCCGCGGGGTGCGGATAGGCGAGCAGCCGACCGTCCTCGGTGACGAACACCACGCCCCGGTCGTCGGTTTCCAGGCGCTGGTCGGCGGTGGAGGCCCAGGTGGGGCCGAACCAGCGGCCCGCCCGGTAGGTGGAGCCCAGCCGGCGGGTGAAGTTCAACGGGAGCAGCCCGGGCAGTTCGATGTCGGTCTGGGGCAGGTACATCTGGCCGGTGGCCAGGTCCACGGGATCGGTGAACTTCGAGACGATGTTCTTCAGCCGGGTCGTGGCGCCCTGGGCCGCGTCGTCGATCATGGTGCGGCCGCGCTTGGCCAGGCCGAGGACGGCGTTCTTCATACCGCGAAGCCCGGCCAGGCCGCCCTTGAGGCTCTTCAGGCCCTTGCCCAGCTTGGCCAGCGAGGTCAGTCCCTTCAACCCGGGGATGCAGTCGAGAGCGGCCATGGCGACGTCGAAGAGGGAGGCTTGGCCGTTCATGTACTTGTAGAGGGTGTCGGCGAGGACGACGAGGGCGGCGGCGAGGACGACCCAGGCCAGGGGGCCGCCGATGATGAGGACGACGATGCCGAGGACGGCGACGATCACCTTGCAGACGCTGACGATGGTGTCCCAGTTGTCCTTGACCCAGTCGACCGCCTCTTCCCACCACTTGCGGTTCTGGATGCCCGCGTCGGAGGCGTCCTCCAGCTTGTCCTTCGCCTCCGACGCCGCGTCCTCGCGCATCTTCTTCGCGTCCGCGGCCATCTTCTTGGCCGCTTCGAGGCCGCCCTGGGCGTTGTCGACGGCCCG
>NZ_JBMDLF010000010.1:0-345132 GCF_048656465.1 Streptomyces sp. MAR4 CNX-425
TCAGTACGGGCGGCGGATCGGCCGGCGGGTGTGGGTGCGGCTGGCCGTGCGGGAGGACGGGGCGCTGGTGATCGACGTGTCGGACCCGCAGGCGGCGCTGCCGCCGCGGGTGCCGGACCAGGCGCCGCCGGGGCCGGAGGAGGAGCGGGGGAGGGGGTTGTTCCTGGCGCGGGGGCTGGGGGCGGAGCTGTCGTGGTTTCCGCGCGAGTTCGTCGGTAAGACCGTACGGGCGACGCTGGCTCCGGCGCGGACGTCGCCGCCGATGTCGCCGCCGGTGCCCCGGTCGGCGGGGGACGGGGACGTCGGGGAGACCCTGAGACTTCCGTAGGGGTGCGGGTGGCCCCGAGGTCGTAGATCCGGGTCCGCGCGGTTCCGCCCCGCGGCCGACGTTTCCGCAGGTGGCCTGCGGCACGCTGGAAGCATGAGCAGCGCTTCCCTCGCCCCGCCGCGCGGGGCGGCAGACAGCCCGCGGGCCGCCGAAGCCCCGCGCCCCGACAGCCCGCCCATCTCAACCGTCGCCGCCCGCGCGACACGGCACCGCCTCCATACGGCGTGGCGGGCGGTGGCCGCCTTCGGCGGAGCGGTGGTCTCGGTGGTCGTCCTGGGGGAGTACGCGGACCGCTGACGGACACGGACCGTCGCTGATTCGTCACCGTACGACCGGAATGTTCCGGATCGTTGGTAGGTGCGACCGGAGCCCCGGGCTCAGGTCTCAGACGGGCTCGGCGCGCTCCAGCGCTTCTGCCGCCCGGCGGACGTTCCGTACCGTCCACGGAGGACAGTCGGCCGCGGCCTCGACCTCCTGCCGCGTACGCCACAGCACCTCGGACACCTCGGCGGGAGCCGCCGGGTACGGCTTCGCGTCCTCCGGTATCCGGGCTGCGAACACGACGTTCACGACGGGGCCGCCGGTGTCGGTGACGAAGAACGTGCTCTCCGCGTAGTGCAGCGGAACGCCCGTGAGGTCGACACCGACCTCCTCGGCCACCTCCCGCCGGGCGGTCTCTTCGAGGACGTCGTCACCGGGCTCGCCGGCCCTGACCTCCACCTTGCCGCCGGGCACCGCGAGCGTTCCGCCGGCGTGGCCCAGATCGGGGTGGCGGACGATCAGCAACCACTGCTCGCCGCGCCGGAGTGCGACGCAGACGTTGACGATGTACACCTGGGACCTCCCGGGGAGACGGTGGCGCGTTGTCAGTCCTCGGCTATCGGCCAGGTGCGCCACGTCAGGTCCAGACGGCGATAGGCGTCATCGAACCAGGCGTCGAACAGCGGGACGGTGACCGTCACCGACGTCGGGGACTCCGCGCGGTCCCTCACCGTGACCTGCGCGGACGCGTCCTCGGCGTCACGCTCGATGAACACCTCCGGCCCGCGCAGGTGCTCGCGCCACGCGATGTCGTGGCCCGCGTCGAGCGCGTCCAGGGCCTCCTGCCACTCCCGCAGGTCCTCCGGAGACACCGTGATCGGGGTCCGCCCCTGCACGAAGGCCGTGTCGACGAGGATCTCCCCCTCCAGCACACCGACCGGACCCGACTCTTTCAGGTGCTTCATCCCGGTGATCCGGAGGATGACGCTACCTCCCTCGCCCGGCAGTTGAATCAGATCGATCGGCCCACCAGCCACCAGTGCCCTCCCGGCTCGTACGTCGTGCCCGAACGGTAGCGGGCGCCACTGACACGCCTGCGGCGCGGGCAGGTTGGCGGGCACATGGGCGGTGCGGGCGGGCCGGGGGAGCGGGGGGTGGGCGGCCGACGGCACCCGGCGGTGCGAGGGGGAACCGGCCGGTGTCAGGCCGAGGCGTGTTGCTCCCACCCGCCGTCGGACCAGCGGTACTCGTCGTAGCCTTCCCGCCCGTAGGTGATGAAGCGTTTGCCTCCATCCGTGACGGGAATCAACTGCCGTTTTCCGTTGACCAGAACCGGCAGCTCCAAGTGCCACTCGGTGCGCCCGGAGTGGGCACGTACGAAGATGAGGAACTGCTCAGTCTCCCCTGGCGCGAGGAGGAGGGTGAGCGGCGGGATGGGAGAGCCGTCTTCCTCGACCCACGTGGTCGTTCCGGACCCCAGATCGACCTGAAGCCGCCTCGGCGTAACGGCCGCGCCGCCGGCCGGACAGCAGGCGACGATTCCTCTCGGGGGCTCCTCCAGGGGTTCTGAACTGTGGCGCAGTTTGGGGCAGTCGATCACGACGGACGCGGATTCACGAGCCGTAACGGTCACCTTGAGGACCGACTGGTCCGCCTCCGCCCCACCTCGTGCTATCGCCCACGCCCGCCAGTCAGTGGGATGGTCCGGCGGCGCACCAGTGGGTCGGCCGGGGAGCCAGACGTACGCGGGGATCCAGTTCGGCAATCCCGCCCAGCTGATTGACGGATCTGTTTCCACGTGCACGTCAACCGGCTTGATCCTGTAGATGCGGCGGGAGACGGCGCTCAGCCTGCTCGACAGCGGATGGAAAACCGCTGTGAGGACGAGGAGCGTGTCCCGCCGAGTGGTGTAGTCAGTCGGAGGGCTGGTTGGGTTCGGTTTGGGGAGGGATCTGTTGCTTGGGGTTGGTCGGCTTGTCGGTGAAGAGTTCGCCGCAGATGCGCGAGACCTCAGATTTGGAGATGCCCGAGTCCGCGCCGGGGGCCTTGACCAGGTCGTCCACGCTGCGGGTGGACACGCCGCGTACGTACGCCTCCATCACCACGGCGAACAAGGCCCGGTCGATCCGCCGGCGCCGCTCCAGCAACGAGGGGAAGAACGACCCGGTCCGCACCTTCGGGATCCTCAGGTCCACATCGCCGGCCTGGGTGGTCAGCAGCCGCTCCCGGTGCCCGTTGCGCCAGGTCTTGCGCGTCCCGGCGTGCTCGCCCGGCCCGGCGCCGATGGCCTCGGTGGCCTCGGCCTCGATAAGCTCCTGCAGGATGCGCTCCACCAGCATCCTGATCGCTTCAACTCCGTCGGCCGTGCGTAGTGACTCCAGCAGCCGCATCAGGTCAGACTGGGACAAGGCCATCGTGTGCTCCTCCGGTTGAACTGGCCGTTCACCAGGGAGACTGCGCGATGGCCTGCCCCTTGTTCAGGGAGCATTCACCCGCAACGGGTGCACGCCCCCGGCAGACACCCACCCATTCACAACCCCAACCGCCTACACCACTCCGCGGGACGTGATCCTGCGTCTCCCCGGCCGGTCTGGGTGGCTGGGTCGCGTTGCGTCTCCCGCCGGGCCGGGGTGGCCGCTCCGCGCCGCGCCTCCCCGCCCGCCTCGGTGGCCGCGCCGCGCTGCGCCTCCCCGACCGGCCTCGGTCGCCCCACCGCGTCGCACCCCGCCGCCGAACCGGCCCACCCCCCCACTACGCAAGTTCGTGAAAGAACTCCGCGCCGTACCTCACACTCCACCCGTCGGCCACCAGGCTTCGGGCCGCGTCGACCAACGCCGCGCGGCCCGGCGTCCCTTCCGCGCTCCAAATCGACCAGTTCGCGGAGACCGAGATCTCCACCTGGCCGTAGTTGGACGCGTGCAGCGTCATCGGCGCGCGGATGCCGATGCGGCGCATCTCGCGCGTCGGCCCGGCGACCCACGCGGCGCCCTCCCGCCGCGCGCACGGCACGGTGGCGACCCAGCGGACCTCCGCGGCCTCCAGTGCGACGTTCGCGGGGACGTCCGGTGCGCACGGGTGGGGGACACGGACGCGGGTGGCGTTGAACCACAGTTCCGTCCAGCCGACCTCGTACGTGTCCGGGTCGGGGGCGGGCTGGGCCTGGGCGCGTTCCAGCCATGATCTGACGGTTTCGACCGACAACCGCTGCACCGGCTCGACGACCGGGTCGATGTACCAGGGGTCGACGACGTCGAGCGCCTGGTCGTGCGTGGGCTCGGCCGCCGTGCGGTCGTGGATGAACCAGTGCGGGCGCGGCGGGCTGACGCCCGTCTCCGGATAGGTGGTTTCCCGGTCGTGACAGCCGATGACGGCCTCGGCGCTGAGGGGCTGCACCAGCGGCCACAGCCGCCGGAGGCCGTGCGTGAGCTGGCCGACGGTGGAGGCGGCGGAGTGGGAGGGGGCGAGGGGCTTGTCCTGTTCCGGTTGCGGCGTGGCGCCACGTCCCGGGCCACCGGCCGGCTCCGCCCGCTCCTCCGGCTCCGCCCACTCCGCCGGCTCCGCCAGACTCAGCGTCGGGCCGCCGTTCTTGTGCTCGAACGCCACCTCCTACGCACCCCCCGCTTCCGGCTCCGCCGCCTCCGCCAGCAGCCGCCGCAGCTCCACCACCTCCGGCTCCAGCCGCGCCAGGCTCTCCACCAGATACGCGTTCGCCGCCTCCGCGCCCCGGTTCGCCAGCATCAGCCGCCGGGTCTTGCTCACGTGCGTCAACGTACTGGCGATGGCGAACGGCATTCCGATCATGTGGACCCTGCCCGGCACCTCCGGAACCCCGCCCGTCCGGCCGCCGAAGAGCAACGTCCCGTTCTCCCGGATCACTTCCGTCACCGTGCGCAGCGTGACTTCCACGAACCGCCCTCGCGCCGCCAGGTCGGCCCCCGGGTCCGGCAGGGCCGGGAGTGCGGCCAGCAGCCCTGCGGCCACGGTCCGTTCCGCCTCGCTGACCGGCCATTCACCTTCCAGGCCGATTTCGGGAAGACTCACATGCACCATGGGCGGGAGCCTAACCGTGCCCGCTCGGGCCCCCTCCCGGCGTACGTGTCACACCTCGCAGACCTCCGGCGCCCGCTTCTTGATCCCCAGCAGGTCGAAGTAGTTCTGCCCCAGCGCGATCCGCCGGAACGCCTCGTCGCCCAGCGCCTTGTTGATCCGGCTGGTCACTTCCAGCTCCTCCTTGTAGACCCCGAAGTCCTTCTTCCGCGACGCGACGAAGTCCGTGCCCGGGACCGCCTGCTCCGGATACGCGTCGAGCAGCGCCGCGTACTTCTCCCGCACCCCGGGCTTGCTGAAGTACATGTCCTCCAGCACCCGCCAGCTGAGGTCGAGGGTGAGGTTCGGGTAGCGGTCGAGGAGCCGTTCGAGGATGGCGATGTGCGCGTCGGGGTCCATGGTGGACAGTTCCTTGGAGAGCCCCATGTGCGCCCAGATGATCTTGTTGTGCGGATACAGCTCCAGGACGCGCTCCATGAGGTGCAGGTAGCGCGTCGGCTCGCGGTCGTTGCCGAGGTCGGAGTGGATGGTGAGGGGCATCCCGCGCCGGCGCAGCTTCTCCATGAACGGTTCCCAGTCCTCGATGTCCTCCTCGTCGGCCGGCTCGTGGTGGTTGGGGAGGAGGGCCTGCTTGATGAGGTTGACCTCGCCCATCCACTGAAACATCCCGGGGAATTCCTTGTCGAGCAGCCGCATCCCGTCCATGACGGTCTCCGGTTCGGCGAGGTCGGGGTACGTCATGGACAGCGCCAGGTCGACGTCGTCCTGTTTGTGCTCCACGACGTTCTCGGCGTTGACGAAGTCGTTCTTCAGGCTGGGGAGCACGGGCGTGCCGGGGCAGTCGAGGTAGTACGTGCAGGGGGAGTCCACCGGGAGTCTCTGGCCGATGCCGAAGACGCCCGCGTGCCGTACGCCCGTGCGCTTGAGGTAGCCGACCAGCTCGCGGAACGGGACGGCCTCGCCGCCGAACGGCCGGAAGTGCAGGTGCGCGTCGACGACCGAGGTGTACGGCTCGGTGCGGCGGTCGTAGCAGTCCTGCCCGGTCGCGGACGCCGCGGACCCGGCGGCGGGTCCGAGGACGACGGCGGCGGCGAGCCAGGTGGTGGCGGTGACGGCGGCCTTGCGACTCATCACGTACGGCAACGCGGAACCCCTTCGGCGGTGGAGCGGGTGGAGTGCGACGAAGGGATTGTGTGATCAAACGGGAGGGGGTGCGGCGGTGCCCCGCCGCGAAGATCCGCAGACAACCGCAACGGGCTACGGACCACGGCGGCGGGCAGCGCGCTGCCCGCCGCGCGGCGGGGCGGCCGTCACGCCCTCACACCCGGGCCACCGCCTTCCCCAGCGTCCGACCGGCCTCCCGGGCCGCGTCGAGCGCGTCCCTGTGGAGCCGCGCCGCCTCCTCCCGGAGGTCCTCCATGCTCGGGGTGGTGGCGGCCAGGGTCAGCTCGCGTTCGATGACCGTGAGGTCGGCCTGCCACATGTCGACCAGCACCCGCCGCAGGTACGGCGTCGAGTGGTCCCACCCCTCCCGCGGCGCGCCGGGCCGGTAGCCGCCGCCCTTGGTGGCGACGAGCACCGTCGGCTTCTCCTTGAGGACGGGGGTGGTGGGGCCGGCGGCGTTGATGACCAGGTCCGTCCAGACCTTGAAGTGCTGGGACACCCCGTAGTTGTAGAGCGGCACGGCCAGCAGTACGGCGTCGGCGCGGTCCAGTTCTCCGGCCAGTTCCGCCGCCAGCGCCATGGCCTCGGTCTGCTCGGGCGTGCGTTCGGGGGCGGGGGTGAAGCCGGCGGTGGTGGCGAGGGCCCAGGCGTCGGCGGGGAGGGGCCGGGTGCCGAGGTGGCGGCGCTCCACCGGGGCGTCGGGGTGCGTCAGGGCCCACTCGGCCTGGACCGCGTCGGCCAGCTCGGCGGAGGCCGAGCTGCCCGGGAGGATGCTGGCGTCGATGCGGAAGAGGTTCATGTGCGCGGGTCTCCGGTTGTCGGATACGGGGGTACGCGGGGGCAGGGCGCCCGGCGCGGCGGACGGCTCGTACGTCCACATTCAGCCTAAGCGGACTTTACCCCGCTTCTATTCCCGGCGATACGGTGGCGACCGTGGACGGTGACCTGATCCCCCTGGGGAAACCCCGCCCGGAGCGGGCCGACGCGGCGCGAAACCGAAGGCTGCTCCTGGACGCGGCGCGCCGGATGATCGCCGAGGACGGCGTCGGGAACGTGACTATGGACGACCTCGCGGAGCGGGCCGGTGTGGGCAAGGGCACGGTCTACCGCCGCTTCCGTACCCGCGCGGGGATCTTCGCCGCCCTCCTCGACGAGGGCGAACGCGCCTTCCAGCAGCGCGTGCTGTCCGGCCCGCCGCCGCTGGGCCCGGGCGGCGACCCGGTGGACCGGTTGATCGCGTACGGCCAGGGCCGTATCTGCTTCCTGCTGGAGCACCAGGCCGTCGCCCGCGCGGCGCTCGACCGCAACCAGCCCATACCGGCCGGCGGCCCGGGACTGACCCGGCCGCACGTCCGCTACCTGCTCGGACAGGCCGGTCTGGGCGGGCGGCACCTCGACGCCCTGACCCTCCAGCTCACCGCCGCCCTGGAGGGCCCGGTCCTGCTCTACCTCGCCACGCCCGCGGAGGCGCTGGAGGCGCCGGAGACACAAGAGACGGAGGAGCAGCCCGCCTGGACCGGGCATCTGGAGGCGCTGGCCGAGGGGTGGGAGGTCCTCGTCACACGGGTCTGCGGGAGCACACCGTAGGGGACCCGACCCCTCCCCCGCCCGTCACGCTCCGCCCGGGTTCACGGCGGCGGCGTGGGCGGGTGGGCGGGGACGGCCGCGTCGGACGAGGTCCGGGCCCCGGCCGGGCGGAGCATCTGCCCGGCGGCCAGCCTGCGGTAGAGGGGGCTGCTGGTGAGCAGTTCCTCGTGACGTCCGCGGGCGACGGTGCAGCCGCCGTCCAGGACGACGATCTGGTCGGCGTGCTGGACCGTGGAGAGCCGGTGCGCGATGACCAGCAGGGCGCATTCCCGGGCGACGTCCTTCATCACCGCGGTGAGCGCGGTCTCGTTGAGGGTGTCGAGGTGGGAGGTGGGCTCGTCGAGCAGGAGGATCGCGGGGCGGGTGAGCAGGGCGCGGGCCAGGGCCACGCGCTGGCGCTCGCCCGCCGACAGCGTGCCGCCGCGCTCGCCCAGCATGCCCGACAGGCCGCCCGGCAGCCGCCGCACGACTCCCTCCAGCTGGGCGAGTTCGATGACGCGCCGGAGTTCGGCGTCGGTGGCGCCGGGCGCGGCATAGGTGATGTTGTCCGCCAGGGTGCCGTGGACGACGTGGGTGTTCTGGTCGACGGCGGCGAGGCGTCCGCGGCATGCGGCGCGGCTCAGCGCGGTGGCGGGCAGGCCGTCGAACAGCAGGGTTCCGGAGTCCGGTTCGTAGAACCGGGCGACGAGGGCGAAGATCGTGCTCTTTCCCGCCCCCGACCGGCCGACCAGGGCGGTCTGCTGCCGGTGGGGGACGGTGAACGAGACGCCGCGCAGCACCGGCCGGTCCGGGTCATAGCCGAAGCGGAGATTCCGCAGGGCGAGGGCGGGCTCCCGGTCCGCGGCCGCCGGCCGGGCCGGTGCGCGCGGGAACGCCCGGACGGCGGTCGGCGGGTCCCCGGAGGGCTCCGCCGGCAGGGCCAGCGCCTGTTCGATGCGCTGGTAGGCCCCCATGCCGCGCTGGATCAGGCCGACCGCCCGGAAGACCGAGGACAGCGGAAGGACCAGGTAGGAGGCGTACAGCAGGAAGGCGACCAGGTCGCCGAGGGAGTTGGCGTCGCCGTTCACCCGCAGGCCGCCGATGACCAGCACGATCAGGAAGGAGCCCTGCACGGCGAGTTCGACCGCGGGGCTCATCAGGGAGGCGAGTTTCGCGGTCCGTACGCCGGCGCTGTGGGCCGTCTCGACCCGTTCTCCGATACGGGCCGCCTCCCGCTCCTCGGCGCGGTGGACCCGCACCATCGGCAGGGCGCCGAGGGCGCGTTCGAGGTCGGCGGCGATCGCGCCGACGGAGGTCTGCATACGTTCCGAGGCGGCCCGGATGCCCCGGAGGAGCGAGGCGACGATCACGGCGGCGGCGGTCACGGTGACGGCGACCAGGAGCAGCAGGAGCGGGTCGATCCACAGCATCAGGACGACCGCGCCCGCGGCGACGAGGGCGCCCGTCACCAGATCGACCAGCGCCTGGGAGACGACTTCCCTGAGCAGGGTGGCGTCGGCGGTGACCCGGGAGATCAGGTCGCCGCTGCGGTGCCGGTCGTACTCCCGCATCTCCAGCCGGAGGAGCCGCGCCACCAGACCGTGGCGGAGCCCCCGTACGATGCCTTCGCCCATGCGCTCCAGGACGAAGCGGCCCACCGCGCCCGTGGCCGCCTCGGCGAGGAACAGCGCGGCCAGGAGCAGCAGCAGGGGCCACAGCACCTGGTCCCGTCCGCTCGCGTCCACGATCTGTTTGGCGACGAGCGGCTGTGCCAGCCCCAGGGCGGAGCCGGCCAGCGTGAGCACGGTGGCGACGAGGGCCGGGGTCCGGTGCCCGGCGGTCAGCCGGTACGTGGTGGCGACCGCGACCCGGGTGGAGTGGTCGCCCCCGGCCGCGGGCCGTGCCTGATCCGCCGGGCCGCCGGTCATCGGCGCGACCGGCTCCCGGGCGCGACCGTGAGGAGCCGGGCGAAGTAGTCGTCGGGTACGTCCTCGGCCACGGGGCGGCCGTCCGCCTCGATCCAGGCGTGCGCCGTGAAGGGCGGCACCACGCGCACCCCGGCGCACCACGTCGGCCAGGTCCCGGACAGCCGGCACAGCAGCGCGGCACCCAGGGAGCGGGGGAGGCAGCCTTTCGGCCCGGCGCAGCGCAGGCTCACCGCGCACATCGCGTCCCGCGCGTCCCCGGCCTGTACGGCGGTGGCCGCCGTGGCCCCGCGACGGGCGAGGTGGAGCACGGCGCGGAGCCGGCGGGGCGGCAGGAGGGAGAGCGCGAGGGCGGGGAGCAGGACGAGACGGGCGGCCAGGCGTCTGGGGAAGGGCACACCGGTGGGCCGTTCCAGGGCGCTGGGCGTCGTCATTCGGCCAGCCCCGAGGCCCGCAGCTGCCGGACGAGGGCGTCGACGTCCTGCTGCGCCCGGGCGGGGTCGATGTCGAACTCGTCGACGAGCGCGGCGACCGCGGCGGCCTCGTCGCCGCCCGCCATCAGCGTGCTGACCACCAGGGTGCCGGTGGGGTTCAGCTCCCAGTACTCCCCGGCGCGGGCGTCCAGGAGGACCGTGCCGTAGTCCGTCTCGGCGGTGGAGACATCGGCGCCGAACTTCAGTGGCATACGTGTGCCTTTCTGCTGGGGCGGTGCGGTGCGGGGCGGTGCGGTCATGTGGAGGCCGGGGCCGCGGTCCGGGCGGTCCGGCCCAGGCCGCGCAGCCACACCTCGGCGGCGATGGTCGAGTAGAGGATCGGGTCCTGCAGTTCGGGGCTGCCCGGCCGCTCGGCGAGCCGGCGCAGGGCCGCGCCGTCGACCAGGCCGAGCCGCTCCAGCCGGGAGTCCTCCCAGAGCGCCCGCAGGTCGCCGCGGTGCGCGCGCAGCCCGTCGGACGCGTCCATGGAGGCGGCGGCCTTGTCGGTGCGGCGCAGGCACGCGTCGGGCACGATCCCGCTCATGGCGGTGGTCAGGAGGGGTTTGTACCGCCAGGGCGTGACGCGCTCGCCCGGGCGCACGGCGAGGCATGCCTCGATGACGCGGTCGTCGAGGAACGGCGACGCCATCGGCACGCCGGCCCGGGCGGCCATCCGGTCCCACTGGCGGACGATGCGGGTGCAGGAGCGGATCTGTTCGAGGTCGGCGTGCAGGCCGCGGTCCGGGTGCAGCGGTACGGCGGTCGCGGCGGCCCCGCGCAGCGCCCGCCGGGCCATCCGCTCGGCGTCGGGGGTGACCCAGTCGAAGAGGCGCGGGACCATGCCCCAGCCCAGGCCGGCGCTGACGGTGGGGGGAAGCGGGGCCCGCAGCCGGTCGCCGGCGTCGGCCAGCCACTTCCCGTACGGCCGCGAGTCGGCCAGCGCACGCACCGTGCCGCCCAGCGGCCACTGCCACAGGGCCCGGAAGCCGCGCACCTGGCGCAGGGCGAACACCGGGCGGATGCGCAGCAGCCGGTGGTAGTACGCCTCGGAGCACCAGGTCACGTGGTCGCCGCCGATGCCGGTCAGGTGCAGCCGGCTGCCCCGCTCCGCCAGGGCGGGCAGGTGGTGCAGGACCCTTGAGCGGTCCATGACGCCGATGGTCGGTTCGTCCAGCAGGTCGTCGATGGTGAGCAGGTCGGTGTAGACCAGCGGGGAGGCGTCGGCGTCCCAGACCACGTGGTCGACGTCGGGCATCGACCGGGCGGCCTGTTCCGCCCAGTGCAGGTCGGTGTCGGCGGGGTCGCGCCCCGGCCAGGTGCCGGCCACCACCGCGGCCGGCGAGCTGTCCGCGAGGAAGCAGACGGAGGTGGAGTCCAGTCCGCCCGAGAGGTCGCAGCTGACCACGCCGCCCTGCCGGGTGCGGGCGTCGACCGCCGCGGCCAGGGCCTCCCGGACGAGGGGGGCGCCGTCGGCGAGGGTGCGTACCGGTTCCGGCGGCGTCCACCAGCGCGTGTGGCGTACGGTCCGGCCGTCCGGCGCGACGATCAGCGCGTCCTCGGGGGCGACGGCGGTGATGCCGCGCCACATCGGTGCCTCGGCGAGCGGATGGGGGACCGGCCACAGCAGCCGGACGGCCAGCTGCTCCGCGTCCGGCTCGCCGCCGAGCGCGGCGGCGAGCACGTCGGCGCCGCTGGCGGCCACCTGCGTGCCGGCGACGGGGGCGTGGAAGACCAGCCGGAGCCCGGAGGCGGTGCCCTGCACCCGGAGCCGCCCGTCGAGCGCGGCGACGAGGTGGCAGCTCCCCGGCAGGGAGCGGGCCAGCGCGTCGAGTTCGGCGAGGTCGCGCAGCCGCCCGGCGTGCCGCTCCAGCTCCGCGGCGCCGACCGGGCAGCAGCCGACGACGGCGAGCGCCGCGCGGCCGGCGCGCGCGGTGACGAGGTCCTGGTCGTGCCACTGGCCCACCAGCCAGGGCCGGCCCGAGGCGTGCCGCAGGACGCGCGTGCCGGGGCGGGTGAGGGAGCGGGCCACGGCCGCCGCCTCCTCCCGGTCGGTGAAGACCGTGAAGTGGGCGTCGCCGGGGCCCGTCCCCGCACTCTCGTGCTGTTCACTCATGACGTCGGTTCGGGAACCGTCGCTCGTCAGTTCTTGCTCAGGATGAGCCGGTCGTTGCCGGCGCGCAGCAGGAACCCGGTCTTCTTCCGGAACGCCCCGAGCCGGATCAGCGTCGGTGCCTCGTATGCCTTCTTCATCGTTTGTCCTCACGTACGGGTGTCTCGGTCGCCCCTCCTGGCTGGCCAGGAAAGCGGGGTGTACGCCAGGGATACTCACGGGGCGAGGGCGCGACAAGATGCCCCGAAAAAGGTGTGATCATAGGCAAATTTCCCCTGTGGTCAGGGAGCATTACCGTGGCGCATGAGGTGTGCCGCAGGGAAACGACAAGAGGGGGCGGAGGAGCGGCCCGCCGGTGCCGAGTGCTTGACGCCCCAGGTCAGCGCGGAGCGCGCACGCGCGTTCCGGGCCGGGGGAGGCGTACGGCAGTGGCGCCGAGGAGGGCTCGCCCACGCGCGCCGTACGGAGCCGCCGGGGGAGCGCGCCGCTCCTGCCGCCGCGCCCCTTCCCCGCTCCCCCTGCCCGAACGGGCCCGGCTACTGCGCCGTGCCCGCCAGCAGCCAGCGGCGCACCGGAATCCGCAGCAGCACGCGACCCGTGCCGGGGCGGGTGGGGGCGGTGACGTCCCAGCCGTACTTCGCCGCGAACGCGGCGACGACCGGGGCGGGGAAGTCGTCCGTGATCGATGCGGTGCCCTCGGCGACGACCGGGTGCGTGCCGTTCTCCAGGGCGAGGGAGACGCGCGGCTCGCCGCGCAGGTTCCGGACCTTCACCGCGCCCGCGTCCGTGCCCACCCACCAGGTCCCGTCCTCGTACACGAACCACACGGGCGTGACGTGCGCGGACCCGTCGGGCCGGACGGTGCACAGCCAGGCGTTCCACTCCTCGGCAAGCCGCGTCCGCACGGTGTCCGGAAGGTCCATGAGAGCATCCATGGCACCATCCGACCAGCCGGGCCGCCCCCGGCGCATCGGGCGGTGGATCAGACGAACGTCCTAAGACCGCTCAGTAGGCGAGCGTGAGGTCGATGTCGATGTCGAATGGAGCGCTGAGCTTGAGCTGGTCGCGGTAGGTTCCCGTCAGGGTGTAGGCCCCGGTCTCCGCATCCAGCTCGAAGACGAAGACGACCGGCTTGCCGTCCTCCTTCTCGACGCGCCAGTAGTGCTGGATGCCTGCCTTCGCGTACTTCAGCGGTTTGGTCTCGCGGTCTCGCGCCCGGGACTCGGGCGAGACGACCTCGACGGCGAGCAGCACGTCCGCCGCGTCGTACCTCGTCTCGTCCCCGTTGCCCAGGGCCTCGGCCCGCAGCACGATCAGGTCCGGCTCAGGTCGCTGCTGGTCGTTGATGACGATCGTCATTTCGCCCTTGACCGCGAGACCGTCCGGCACCGTGCGCAGCAGCCCCAGCCGCAGCAGGAACATGGTGTTGTCGTGAAACGAACTCTGCGGCGACACGAAAACAAGGCTCCCGTCGATCAGCTCCGTGTGCGGAGGCAGGTCGGGGAGCGTGTCCAGGTCGTCGGCTGTGTAGCCGCCGGGTGGCGGCGTCGGCCACGCAGGGGTCGTGTGCTCCGGCTTCTTCGGTGCCACGCTCATAGCAGGTGCTCCCATACGACGGATCCTCGCCCGTACGACCAGCGTACCCACCCGGAACGACGATCTTGCCGCTCGAACGAGTGGCCGGTCTTCGCTGCCTTGACGCGCCGCGCCCGGGGCGTCGCTACGGGCCGCCCGCGCCGTAGGGCTCGCGGTCGGGCGAGTCCTCAGCGGGCGGCGTGGTGCCCTCGCAGATCGTGATGTTGCCCCTGCGCTCGCAGTCGATCCCCTCCTCGTGCGCGAACCACGCCAGCAGGAGGCCGGCGAGAAGCGCCACCGCCACGGCGACGGACCGCGGCACCCCCGACCGCGGCGGGTCTTCGTTGTCGTCCGCTGGACCTATCATGCCGGAGCCCCCCGTCTCCCGGTTTCCCTCTGACCGCCGGAGCGTAGGGACACGGGGGGCGGGAAGTCTCCGACATTCGGCGGTGCCCGAAAGCGGCGCCCGGCATGCGGGTGCCCGCGAGCCGCCGCCGGGCCCGGCTCAGATACCCCGGGCCGTCAGGATGCGGTTCGCCGCGTTCACCGAGTCCACCAGGGGGTGCAGCGCCATCGCGCGCAGCGCTTTCGCGCGGCTGCCGGTGTCCGCCGCGGCGATCGTCGAGCGCTCCACGTCCTTCAGCGTCAGCATCAGCCCCAACTGGTCGGCCGCCGCCGGCGGCGTCGGGATCGGGTGCGCGCCGCGGGCGTCCACGCGGCAGGGGACCTCGATGACGGCGTCCGCGTCCAGGCCGGGGACCGTCGTGCGGTTGGGGACGTTGAGGATCAGGGTGGCGTGCTCGTCGCGGGCGATGGCGCGCATCAGGGCCAGGGCGACCCGGTCGTAGCCGCCGCCGTCCAGGTCGCAGGTGTCGCGCTGCCAGCCGCCGGTGCTCTCGCGGCTCTCCGCCATGTACGTCGCCTCGCGCTCCTTGCGCGTGCGCTCCCACACCGCCGCCGCCTCGCCGGGGTCGGCCGCCGCGGCGGCGTAGAACGCCGCCTGCTGCTCGCGCAGGAACTCGCCGCGGGTCGCCGGGGCGTCGCGCAGGGCGCTGATCGCCTCGCGGTTGAAGTAGTAGTAGTGCAGGTACTCGTTGGGCAGCGAGCCCAGCGCCTGAAGCCACTCGGCGCCGAAGAGCTTGCCCTCCTCGAAGGACTCCAGCGCCGCGGTGTCGGCGAGCAGGGCGGGCAGGCGGTCCTCGCCGTCGACGAGGATGCGGCGCAGCCAGCCGAGGTGGTTGAGGCCCACGTAGTCCAGCTCCGTGCGCTCCGGGTCCACGCCCAGCGCGCGGGCGGCGCGGCGGGCCATGCCGACCGGGGAGTCGCAGATGCCGATGACGCGGTCGCCGAGGAGGCGCTGCATGGCCTCGGTGACCATGCCGGCCGGGTTGGTGAAGTTGATGACCCAGGCGTGCGGGGCGACGGCCGCGACCCGTTCGGCGATGTGCATGGCGGCGGGTACGGAGCGCAGCCCGTACAGGACGCCGCCGGCGCCGACGGTCTCCTGGCCGAGCAGGTCCTCCGAGAGCGCGGCGCGCTCGTCGAGGCTGCGGCCTTCGAGGCCGCCGGCGCGGATGGCGGAGAAGACGAAGTCGGTGTCGCGCAGGGCGTCGTCGAGGTCGGTGGTGGTACGGACCGCGGGTGGCCGGGCGCCGCGGGCCGCCGCGTCGGCGGCGTGCTGCGCGAGGACGGCGCCGATGGCCGTAAGGCGCCGCGGCTCCGTGTCGTACAGGACGAGCTCGGTGCACCGCCCCGACTCCTCGCCGCTGTCTTCGAGCAGGGCCCGGTACACCAGCGGCACGCGGAACCCGCCGCCGCCCAGCACTGTCAGCCTCATACCGTGATTACCTCCACACCGGCCTCGCCGAAGGTCGCGAGGGTCGCCGGGTCCGATGACGTGTTCGTGATGAGCATCTGCACGTCCTCGGGGCCGCAGATGCGCACGAGCCCCGAGTCGCCGGGGAACTTGCCGGCGCTGGCCAGCAGCACCACCTGCCGGGACGCTCTGATCATGGCCCGCTTGACGGGCACCTCGACGTGCGTGCTGTCCAGCACGCTGCCGTCGGGGAGGATGCCGCTGGCGCCGAGGAAGAGGCGGCCGACGTACAGCTCACGGAGGTTGGACTCGGTGAGCACGCCGACGACCGAGCGGTAGTTCCGCCGGACCTCGCCGCCGAGGAGGATCAGGGTGACCGCGGGGTCGTCGCGCAGCTCCTCGTAGACCGCGAGGTTGCTGGTGACGATCGTCACAGGGCGGCCCCGCAGCCGCTGGGCCAGCGCCAGCGTGGTGGTGCCGATGTCGAGCAGCACCACGTCGCCGTCCTCGACCAGCTCCGCGGCGCGGGTGGCGACCGCGTCGCGGCCGCCCGGGTCGTCGACGGCGACCTCCGCGAAGGGCCGCTCGTCGTCCGCGCGGGCGGCGACGGCGCCGCCGTAGACCCGGGTGAGGCGGCCGGCGCGGCCCAGCTCGGTGAGGTCGCGGCGGGCCGTGGCCTCGCTGACGCCGAGCCGCGTGGCGATCTCCCGGACGGGCAGCACGCCCTCGTCGCCGAGGATGCTCAGCAGCTTCTCGTGGCGCGTCTCTCGCAGCATGGACCGCAATGTACTCCACCTGAGCGAGTTTGCGCGAGTGTGAGTGACCTCTTGCAAAATCTGTCGCGGCGGTGCAAGGTGTCGCTCAATGTGAACCACGAGCAGGAAGGACACGCCGTTGACCACTCCCTCGGCGGTCCGCACAGCGATCGATCCGCTGGCGGGCACACGGGCTGCCGGCGATCCGGAGCACGACGTTCTCCTGACCGGCACCGTGTTCATGGACATCGTCTTCACCGGCCTCGAAGGCGCGCCCGTACGCGGCAGTGAGAACTGGGCCCGCGGCATGGGCTCCAGCCCGGGCGGCATCGCGAACATGGCCACCGCGCTCGCCCGCCTCGGGCTGCGCACCACGCTCTGCGCGAGCTTCGGCGCCGACCTCTACGGCGACTACATCTGGGAGAGCCTGGCGGAGAACGAGGGCGTCGACCTCTCGCCGTCGCGGCGGCTGGCCGGCTGGCACTCGCCGGTCACGGTCTCCATGGCGTACGAGGGCGAGCGGACCATGGTGACGCACGAGCACCCCGCGCCCGCCCCCGTCTGCGCCGACCTCCCGCGCGCCCGCTCCGTGGTGGCCTCCCTGGAGCCCGGCCGGGACGAGGAGTGGGTGCGGCACGCGCACGACAAGGGCTCGCAGGTCTTCTCCGACGTCGGCTGGGACGAGACCGGCCGCTGGGACCTGGCCGCGCTGACCGGCCTGCGCTACAGCCACGCCTTCCTGCCCAACGCCGCCGAGGCGCAGCAGTACACCCGCACCGACTCCCCGGAGCAGGCCGTACGCGCCCTCGCCGAGCTGGTGCCGATCGCGGTGGTGACCAAGGGCCCCGACGGCGCCGTCGCCGTGGACGGGATCACCGGCGAGAGCGCCGACGTCCCCGGGCTGCTGGTGGACGCACTCGACCCGACCGGCGCCGGCGACGTGTTCGTCGCCGGCTTCATGACCGGGACCCTGGCGGGCTGGCCGCTCGCCGACCGGCTCGCCTTCGCCAACCTCACCGCCGCGCTGTCCGTACAGCACTTCGGCGGCTCCCTGTCCGCGCCCGACTGGACGGAGGTGGCCGCGTGGTGGATCGAGGCCGCCGCCCGCGCCAAGGCCGGCGACGTGGACGCCGCCGAGGTGGCCCGGCGGTACGACTTCCTGGACGGCCTGGTCCCGGCCCTGGTGCGGAGCCGTCCGCGCCGGCGGGCGATTCCGACCATCGGCTTCCGGGACGAGTAGAAGGAGTTCTGATGGGATTGCGCAACAAGGGCGGCGGTAGACAGCGGACCAGGACACGTACCCTCGTGCCCGCCGCGCTCGCCGCCGGGCTCGCCGTCATAGCGGCCGGCTGCGTGCCCGGCACCGACGGCTCCGGCGCCGTCGAGGGCGGGGGCGCCGGCGGTACGGGCGGCGTACCGGACCCGTCGAAGGCGGGGAACGTGACGCTGACCGTCTGGGACCAGGAGGTCCGCGGGGGCCAGCACGCGGAGATCGAGCAGCTCAACAAGGAATTCCAGGAGAAGTACCCGAACGTCAAGATCAAGCGGGTCTCCCGGAGCTTCGACGACCTGAAGACGACGCTGAAGCTCGCGCTCTCCGGCAACAACCCGCCGGACGTCGTCCAGGCCAACCAGGGCTACCCCGACATGGTGGCGTTCGTGCAGGCCGGGCTGCTCATGCCGCTCGACAACTACGCGGGCATCTACGACTGGAACACGCGCTATCCCAGCACCCTGCTGAACCTCAACCGGGTCTCGGCTGGGGGTACCGCCCAGGCCGAAGGCTCTGGGGGAGGCAAGCAGTTCGGCACCGGCAGGCTCTACGGGATCTCCCAGACCGGCGAGTTCATCGGGCTCTACTACAACAAGGAGAAGCTCGCCGACGCCGGCCTGGAGCCGCCGAAGACCTGGAAGGAGTTCACCGACGGCCTTCAGACGCTCAAGGACGAGGGCGAGCTGCCCATCCAGTTCGGCAACCTCGACCAGTGGCCCGCCATCCACAACTTCGGTGTGCTCCAGGACCACTTCAACGCCGCCGAGAGCCGCGACACCGTCCTCGGCCGCGGCGACGGCTTCGACAACGCGCACACCAAGGACGCCGCCGCGCTGCTCGTCGACTGGATCGACAAGGGCTACCTGCCGAAGGACGCCAACGGCCTCGGCTACGACGCCGCCTACAAGAAGTTCGCCGGCGGCGACGGCGCGTACCTGATCGCCGGGACCTGGCTGCAGGCCGACCTGAAGAAGCCCATGGGCGACAAGCTCGGCGTCATGGCGCCGCTGCCCGCGACCGCGGGCGGCAACCCCGTCACCACCGGCGGCCAGGGCCTGTCCTGGTCCGTCACCTCCAAGTCCGCGCACCCCGAGGTGGCCGCCGCGTACCTGGACTTCATCACCGACGAGCACGCCGCCGACGTCATGACCAAGCACGGCGTGCTGCCCGCCGTACCCGGCAAGGCCGCCGACGAGGTCGACCCGGACAGCGCCGACGGCCAGATGATCGCGGCCTGGAAGCGGCTCAACGAGGACGACGGCCTGGTCCCGTACCTGGACTACGCCACGCCCACGTTCTACGACACCGCCTCCGCCGGGTTGCAGGACCTCATCGCCGGCAAGATCTCGCCCGAGGAGTTCGCGCAGAAGCTGCAGGACGACTACGGGCCGTTCATGGAGAAGCAGCGCGGCGACGGCGCCGGCTCCGAGCCTGCGGGGTCGTGATGAAGTCCCTCACCGCCGGCTACGGCCGCCGCGCGCCCGGCGAACCCCGGGCGGTCGGATACCTGTACGTCCTGCCCGCGCTGGTCATCTACGCGCTGTTCCTGCTCGTCCCGTTCGGGCAGTCGGTGTGGCTGTCGTTCCTGCACTGGGACGGCCTGACCCGGGCCACCTCCGCGGGCTTCGACAACTACGCCGACATCTTCACCGACCCGTCGCTGCGCGCCCCCTTCGGGCACGCGCTGGTGCTGCTGATCTTCTACTCGGCGCTCCCCGTCTGCATCGGCCTGCTGCTCGCGGCGGCCATGTCGCGGATCCGGGTGCGGGGCCTGACGTTCTTCCGCACCGTGCTGTTCCTGCCGCAGGTCCTCGCGATGGTCGTCGTCGGCGTCGCGTGGCAGTCGATCCTCGCCCCCGACGGGCTGCTGAACGACGTGCTGCGCGCCGTGGGCCTGGACTCCCTGGCCCGCCCCTGGCTCGGCGACTACGACTGGGCGCTGCCCGCCGTCGGCATCGTCGGCACGTGGGTCATGACCGGTCTGTGTCTCGTGCTGTTCCTGGCGGGCGCCCAGCGCATCCCCAAGGAGCTGTACGAGGCCGCGCGGCTGGACGGCGCGGGCGCGTTCCGCGAGTTCTTCGCCGTCACGCTGCCGGCGCTGCGCGCCGAGATCGCCGTGGCGCTGACCCTGACGATCGTCGCCGGGCTGCGCAACTTCGACCTGATCTACGTCATGACGAGCGGCGGCCCCGGCGAGGCCACCTCCGTGCCGGCGTACGAGGTCTACCACCGCGCCTTCGAGCTGAACCAGGTCGGTTCCGCCGCGGCCGTGGGCGTCGCGCTCACCGTGCTGATCTTCACCCTGACCGTCACGGTCTCCCGGCTCGTCGAAGGGCGGCGCTCATGAGCTCCCGGATCGAACGCACCTTCACGTACGGCATCCTCTCGATCTTCGCCGTCATCTCGCTGACGCCGGTCATCGGCATCCTGTCGACGGCGTTCGGCGAGCAGGGCTCGCTCAAGACCGGGTTCTCGCTGCCGGAGGACGGGCTGAACTGGGGCAACTTCTCCGACGCCTGGAGCCAGGGCCACTTCGGCACGTACCTCGGCAACTCGATCCTGGTGGCGGTCGTGGTGGTCACCGTCGCGACGGTGCTGTCGATCCTGGCCGCGTACGCCTTCGGCGTGATGCGCTTCCCGGGCTCGAACATCCTGTTCTACGTGTTCGTCATCGGCCTGACGCTGCCGCAGGAGGCGCTGGTCGTGCCGCTCTACTTCGACCTGCGGCACTACGAGATCACCGACACGTACTGGGCGCTGATCCTGCCGCAGACCGCGCAGTCGCTCGCGTTCGGCGTGTTCTGGATGCGGACGTACTTCCGCAACAGCGCGCAGTCGGTGATGGAGGCGGCCCGGGTCGACGGGGCGAACAGCTTCACGACGCTGTGGCGGATCCTCGTGCCCATGGGGCGGCCGGCGATCACCACGATGATCGTCATCACCTTCATGTGGACGTGGAACGAGTTCCTGATGGCGCTGGTGATGATCAGCGAGGAGGGGCTGCGGACGGTGCCGCTGGGGCTGGCGTTCTTCCAGGGCCAGCAGACCTCGGACACCTCGCTGCTGGCCGCGGCGGCGGTGCTGATCGCGCTGCCGGTGGTGGTCGTGTACATCGCGCTCCAGCGGCGGTTCATCGAGGGAATGCTCACCGGAGCGGTGAAGGAGTAGGAGTGGCAGTGCCGATGCAGGGGCCGTACGACGTGGTGACCATGGGGCGGGTCGGGGTGGACATCTACCCGCTCCAGACCGGCGTCGGCCTCGCCGAGGTCAGCACGTTCGGCAAATACCTCGGCGGGAGCCCCACCAACGTCGCCGTCGCCGCCGCCCGCTACGGGCACGGCGCGGCGGTGGTCACGAAGACGGGCGCCGACCCCTTCGGCACCTTCGTCCGCGACGCGCTGCGCGGATACGGGGTCGGCACCGACTTCGTCGGCACCTCACCGGCGCTGCCCACGCCCGTGACGTTCTGCGAGATCTTCCCGCCGGACGACTTCCCGCTCTACTTCTACCGCTACCCCAAGGCCCCGGACCTGGACCTGACGGCGGCCGAGGTGGACCTGGAGGCGGTTCGCGCGGCGCGGGTGTTCTGGATGACCGGCACCGGGCTGTGCGAGGAGCCCTCGCGGTCGGCGACGCTCGCGGCGCTCGCGGCGCGGGGGCGGGCGGCGCACACGGTCTTCGACCTGGACTGGCGGCCGATGTTCTGGCCGGAGGGGGCTGCCTTGTCGACGGCCGGGCCGGCGGACGGTCCCGCGCGCGGGCTGTACCGCGAGGCGCTGGCCCACGCGACGGTCGCCGTCGGCAACCTGGAGGAGTGCGCGGTCGCGACGGGGGAGCGGGAACCGCGCGCCGCGGCGCGGGCCCTGCTGGCGACGGGGGTGGAACTGGCCGTCGTCAAGCAGGGCCCGCGGGGGGTGCTGGCCGTGCACCGCGACGGCGCGGAGGCGGAGGTGCCGCCGGTGCCGGTGGAGGTCGTCAACGGCCTTGGCGCGGGGGACGCCTTCGGCGGGGCGCTGATCCACGGGATGCTGGAGGGCTGGGAGCTGAACCGGACGATCGCGTTCGCGAACGCGGCGGGGGCGCACGTGGCGGGGGAACTCGCGTGCTCCGACGCGATGCCGACGGCGGCTCAGGTGGAGGAGCGCCTGCGCGCGGCGGAGGCGGGGTCGTGACCCGGGCGACCACCGGGCGCGGACCCGGGCCGCGGTGCCCGGGTGCGCGTGGCCCGGGTGACCCGGGTGGCGTGCGTGGCGCGGGCGGCGCGCGTGGCGCGGGGGACCCGGCCACGCGCGCGGCGCGGAGCCGGCGGGTGTGCGGGCCGGCGGGTGGGAGCGCGCGCGGGTCGGCGGGCCCGTGCGCGGGCGGGCCCGCGGGCCCGGGCACGAGCGGTGTGAGCGGCTCCGCTTCGTCCGCCCCCCGTCCCCCGCACACCCGCCCCAGGGTAGGCCGCGCCGGTGACACGACGCGTACGGAGCGTACGCGGCCGGGCGGTGCGACGATCGAGGTACGCACCGCAACCACCGCGACCGCTGCCCCCACCCGCGTCCGCGCCCACTCCCCGGAGACCCACGCATGACCGTTGAGAAGATCGGCGACCTCACCGCCGCCCGCGTCCACAGCCCCGAGGCCGTCGCCGTCGCGGCCGCCGCCCGCCGCCCCGCGGCCTCGCCCCTCGGGGGCGGCGGCGCCGACGGCGACACCGGCCGGGCGCTGATCATCGCCGCCGACCACCCCGCCCGCGGCGCCAACGCCGTCGGCGCCGACGCGCACGCCATGGCCGACCGCGGCGAGCTGCTCGAACGGCTCTGCCTCGCCCTGGAGCGCCCCGGCGTCACCGGCGTGCTGGCCACCGCCGACATCCTCGAAGACCTGCTCCTCCTCGGCGTCCTCGACGGCAAGGCCGTCTTCGGCTCCATGAACCGCGGCGGCCTCGCCGGCGCCGCGTTCGAGATAGACGACCGCTTCACCGGCTACGACGCCGAGACCATCGACGCCATGGGCTTCGACGGCGGCAAGATGCTCACCCGCATCGCCCTCGACGACCCCGCCACCGCCGCCACCCTGGAGTCCAGCGCCCGCGCCGTCGACGCCCTCGCCGACCGCCGCCTCGTCGCGATGGTCGAGCCGTTCCTGTCCCGCTGGCAGGACGGCCGGGTACGCAACGACCTCTCCCCCGACGCCGTCGTCACGTCCGTCTCCATCGCCTCCGGGCTCGGCCGCCGCAGCGCCTACACCTGGCTGAAGCTGCCCGTCGTCCCGGAGATGGAGCGCGTCGTCGCCGCCACCACGCTGCCCGTGCTGCTCCTCGGCGGCGACACCGGCGGCGGCGCGGACGCCCAGCGGGCGGTGTTCGACGCCTGGCGCGGCGCGCTGCGGCTGCCGGGGGTACAGGGTCTGGTGGTGGGCCGTTCGCTGCTGTATCCGGCGGACGGCGACGTGAGCGGGGCAGTGGACCGGGCGGTGAGCTTGCTGTGAGCGACAAGTTGTTCCTGAAGAGCGGGGAGTCGGCCGCCGGCCCGTACCGTACGGTCGTCACCCCCCGCTCCGCCGGCTGGGGCTACTCCGGCCTGCGCATCCTCGAACTCGCCCCCGGCGAGAGCCGCACGCTCGCCACCGGCGACGCCGAGCACCTCGTGCTCCCCCTCGCCGGCGGCTGCACCGTCGAGGCCGACGGCGAGCGCCTCACCCTCGCCGGCCGCCCCGGCGTCTTCGGCGCGCCCACCGACTTCGCGTACGTGCCGCGCGACGCCGAGGTCCGCGTCGCCAGCCCCGGCGGCGGCCGCTTCGCGCTGCCCTCGGCGCGCTGCGAGCGCCGGCTGCCGGTGCGCTACGGGCCCGCGGAAGACGTGCCCGTGGAGCTGCGCGGCGCCGGCACGTGCAGCCGCGAGGTGCACAACTACTGCCTGCCGCAGACCTTCGACGCCGACCGGCTGCTGGTCTGCGAGGTGCTCACCCCCGGCGGCAACTGGTCCTCCTACCCGCCGCACAAGCACGACGAGCACCGCCCCGGCGCGGAGAGCGAGCTGGAGGAGATCTACTACTTCGAGGTCGCCGACGGGCCGCAGGGACCGGGAATGGCCTATCAGCGCGTCTACGGCACCGCCGACCGCCCGCTGGACGTGCTCGCCGAGGTGCGCAGCGGCGACACCGTGCTCATCCCGCACGGCTGGCACGGCCCGTCGATGGCCGTGCCGGGCTACGACCTGTACTACCTCAACGTCATGGCCGGCCCCGGCGCCGAGCGGGCCTGGCTGATCTGCGACGACCCGGCGCACGGCTGGATCCGTGGCACCTGGGACGAGCAGGAGACCGACCCGAGGCTGCCGTTCGGAGGAGGGACGCGATGAGCGAGGTACCCGGCAAGGACACCGTCAGGCTCACCACCGCGCAGGCGCTGGTGCGCTTCCTGGCGGCCCAGTACAGCGAGCGCGACGGCGTCGAGCGCCGCCTGATCCCCGGCATGTGGGGCATCTTCGGCCACGGCAACGTCGCCGGCGTCGGCCAGGCGCTGCTCCAGGCGGTCCGTACCGGCGAGGCGGACCTCCCGTACCACCTGGCGCGCAACGAGCAGGCCATGGTCCACTCCGCCACCGCCTACGCCAAGACCGCGGGCCGGCTCCAGACCTACGCCTGCACCTCCTCCATCGGCCCCGGCGCCACCAACATGGTCACCGGCGCCGCCCTCGCCACCACCAACCGGCTGCCCGTCCTCCTGCTGCCCGGCGACGTGTTCGCCACCCGCGCCGCCGACCCGGTGCTCCAGCAGCTCGAAGACCCCCGCAACGGCGACGTGTCCGTCAACGACGCGCTCCGGCCCGTCTCCGCGTACTTCGACCGCGTCGACCGCCCCGAGCAGCTCATCCCCGCCGCGCTCGCCGCGATGCGGGTGCTCACCGACCCCGCCGAGACCGGCGCCGTCACCCTCGCGCTGCCGCAGGACGTGCAGGCGGAGGCGTACGACTGGCCCGTGGCGTTCCTGCGCCGCCGCGTCTGGCACGTGCCCCGCCCCGCGCCCGAGCCCGCCGCGCTCGCCCGCGCCGTCGCGCTGCTGCGCGGCGCCCGCCGGCCGCTGCTCGTCGCCGGCGGCGGCGCGGTGTACTCCGAGGCGTGGGCGGAGCTGCGGGCGTTCGCGCTGCGCACCGGCATCCCGGTCGCGGACACGCACGCCGGCAAGGGCGCCGTGCCCTGGGACCACCCGTGCGCCGTCGGCGCGCTCGGCTCCACCGGCACCGCCGCCGCCAACGCGCTGGCCGCCGAGGCCGACGTCGTCCTCGGCGTCGGCACCCGCTACAGCGACTTCACCACCGCCAGCCGCACCGTCTTCGCCCGCCCCGACGTGGCGTTCGTCAACCTCAACGTCGCCCGCCTCGACGCCATCAAGCACGCCGCCGAGCCGCTGGTCGCCGACGCCCGCGCGGGCCTCGAAGCGCTCGACGCCGAACTGGCCGACTGGCAGGTCGACGACGACTACCGCGCGCGTGTACGCGAACTCGCCGACGGCTGGCGCCGCACCACCGACGCCGTGTACCACCCCGACCGCGGCCACGGCCCGCCCCCGGCGCAGACCGAGATCCTCGGCGCCGTCAACGACCTGACCGACGACCGCGACGTCGTCATCAACGCCGCCGGGTCCATGCCCGGCGACCTCCAGGCCCTCTGGCGGGCCCGCGACCCGAAGGCGTACCACGTCGAGTACGCGTACAGCACCATGGGCTACGAGATCGCCGCGGGGCTCGGCGTGAAGATGGCCGCCCCCGACCGCGAGGTCGTCGTCCTCGTCGGGGACGGCTCGTACCTGATGCTCTCCCAGGAGATCGTCACCGCGGTCGCCGAGGGCCTGAAGATCGTCGTCGTCCTCGTCGACAACGGCGGCTTCGCGTCCATCGGCGCGCTGTCCGAGTCGCTCGGCTCGCAGCGCTTCGGCACCCGCTACGCCGGCCGCAACCCCGACACCGGCGAACTCGACGGCGGGCCGCTGCCCGTGGACCTGGCCGCGAACGCCGCCAGCCTCGGCGCGAACGTGCTGCCGGCGGCGACGGTCGCGGAGTTCCGGACCGCCTTCGCCCGGGCGAAGGCGGCGGAGCGCACCACCGTGGTGCACGTCGTCACCGACCTGACCGGGCCCAACCCTCCGTCCTCGGCGTGGTGGGACGTGCCCGTGAGCGAGGTCGCGGAGCTGGACTCCACGCGCAAGGCGTACGAGGAGTACCGCGACGCCAAGCGCGCCCAGCGCCCGTACCTCTGAGCCCCGAACGACCCCGAGAACAACCCCGCAAGCTAAGCGAGACCCTCATGCACACGATCGAGCACTGGATCGCCGGCGGCCTCACCGCCGCCTCCTCCACCCGCACCGCCCCCGTCTACGACCCCGCCACCGGCCGCGAGCAGGCCCGCGTCCTGCTCGCCGAGACCGCCGACGTCGACGCCGCCGTGAGCGCCGCCGCCAAGGCGTACGACGGCTGGCGCGACAGCTCGCTGTCCCAGCGGATGCGCGTGATGTTCGCCTTCCGCGAGCTGCTCGCCCGGCACGAGGACGAGCTGGCCCGCCTCATCTCCGCGCAGCACGGCAAGGTCGTCTCCGACGCGCGCGGCGAGGTCGTCCGCGGCCGGGAGGTCGTCGAGTACGCCTGCGGGATAGCCGACGCCCTCAAGGGCGGCTACTCCGACCAGTACTCGCGCGGCGTCGACGTGCACTCCTTCCGCGAGCCGCTGGGCGTGTGCGCGGGCATCACGCCGTTCAACTTCCCCGCGATGGTGCCGCTGTGGATGCACCCCCTCGCCATCGCCACCGGCAACACCTTCGTGCTCAAGCCGAGCGAGCGCGACCCGTCCGCCTCCAACCTCGTCGCGCAGCTGTACGCGGACGCCGGGCTGCCCGACGGCGTGTTCAACGTCGTCCACGGCGACCGGACCGCCGTCGACGCGATCCTCGACCACCCCGGCGTCGCCGCCGTCTCCTTCGTCGGCTCCACGCCCGTCGCGACGCACGTGCACGAGCGCGCCACCGCCGCCGGCAAGCGCGTCCAGGCGCTCGGCGGCGCCAAGAACCACGCCGTCGTCCTCCCGGACGCCGACCTCGACTACGCCTCCGACCAGCTCGTCGCCGCCGCCTACGGCTCAGCGGGCGAGCGCTGCATGGCGATCTCCGTCGCCGTCGCGGTCGGGGACGCGGCGGGCCCGCTGGTCGAGGCGCTGGAGCGGAAGGCGCGCGCGGTGCGCGTCGGACCCGGCGACGACCCGGCCAGCGAGATGGGCCCGCTCGTCACCCGCGCCGCGCAGGAGCGCGTCGGCGGGGCGGTCGCCTCGGCGGCGGAGCAGGGCGCCACGGTCGTCGTCGACGGGCGGGACCTGACGGTCGCGGGCCACGAGGAGGGCTTCTTCACCGGGCCGACGCTGCTGGACCACGTCACCGCGGCGATGGACGCGTACCGTACGGAGATCTTCGGCCCGGTGCTCGCGATCGTCCGCGTGAAGACCCTCGACGAGGCGATCGCGTTCATCAACGCCAACCCGTACGGCAACGGCACCGCGCTCTTCACCGGCGACGGCGCCGCCGCCCGCCGCTTCCAGCGCGGGGTGCACGTCGGGATGGTCGGCATCAACGTGCCGGTGCCGGTGCCGATGGCCGCGTACTCCTTCGGCGGCTGGAAGGACTCCCTCATCGGCGACAGCCCCGTGCACGGCGAGGAGGGCGTGCGCTTCTACACCCGCCCGAAGGTCGTCACCTCCCGCTGGCCGGACGGCGGCAACCCGGCGGCCCGGAGCGCGGCGTTCGCGTTCCCGACCGCCAACTGAGCCCTCCCGCCAGCACTACGTCAAGGCCCCCCGCGACGGGGCCCCGACCACCGAGAGGCCGCACCCTCATGACGACGAACGCACCGGACGCACCCGCCGCCCCGCGCCCCGCCGCGGGCAACCTGTGCCTGGGCTCCGCCCCCTGCTCCTGGGGGGTGTGGTTCCCCGAGGAGGAGCACCAGGTCCCGTACACCCGCTTCCTCGACGAGCTGGCCGAGACCGGCTACAAGTGGCTGGAGCTGGGCCCGTACGGCTACCTCCCCACCGACCCGCAGCGCCTCGCCGGCGAACTCGCCGACCGCGGCCTCCAGGTCTCCGGCGGCACGATCTTCGGCGCCCTGCACCGCCCCGCCGAGTGGGACGCGACGCTGGCCGCCGTCCGCCGGGTCGCCGAGCTGACCGCCGCCGCGGGCGCGCACCACCTCGTGCTCATCCCGCCGCTGTACCGCGACGAGAAGACCGGCGACTTCACCGAGCCGCCGGAGCTGACCGCCGGCCAGTGGACGGCCCTCGGCAAGGCCGCCGACGACCTCGGCCGGATCCTCCTCGACGACTACGACGTCCGGCTCGTCGTCCATCCGCACGCCGACAGCCACATCCAGACGCAGCCGGAGATCGAGCGCTTCCTGAACGCCACCGACTCCCGCTACGCCAACCTCTGCCTGGACACCGGCCACGTCGCCTACGGCGGCGGCGACAACCTCGACCTCATCCGCCGCTACGCCGAGCGCATCGGCTACGTCCACATCAAGCAGATGGACCCGGTGATCATCGAGCAGGTCCGGGCCGAGAACCTGTCGTTCAGCGAGGCCGTCAGCCGCGGCGTGGCCGTCGAGCCCCCGGCCGGGGTGCCGAACCCGGCGGACGTCGTCGAGGCGCTGTCCGGGCTGGACGCGGAGCTGTTCGTGGTCGTCGAGCAGGACCTGTGGCCGTGCGAGCCGGACGTGCCGCTGCCGATCGCGGTCCGCACCCGCGACTACCTGGCGGGCGTGGGCCTCAGCGGCACCCGCCGCCCCCGCTGAAGCGGCTCGCTGAAAACGATTACTGAGGAGCACCCAGACATGACCGTACGCATCGGAGTCGTCGGCACCGGCGCCATCGGCCGCGAACACGTCGAGCGCCTCACCCGCACCGTCGCCGGCGCCCGCGTCACCGCCGTCGCCGACATCGACCCCGCCGCCGCCGAGAAGGCCGCGGCGGAGGCCGGCGGCGCCCGGGTCGCCGCGGACGTGGCGGATCTGATCACGGCCGACGACGTGGACGCCGTGCTCGTCTCGTCCTGGCACGCCGCCCACGCCGAGCACGTGCTCGCCGCGATCGCCGCGGGCAAGCCGGTGCTCTGCGAGAAGCCGCTGGCCACCACCGCGGAGGACGCGCTGCGGGTGCTGGCGGCGGAGGAGGCGCACGGGCGGCGGCTGGTGCAGGTCGGGTTCATGCGCCGGTACGACCCGGGGTACCGGGAGCTGAAGCGCGTCATCGCCGGCGGCGGCATCGGCCGCCCGCTGATGATGCACTGCGCCCACCGCAACCCGACCCAGAGCGAGCGCTACACCACCGAGATGGCCGCGCAGGACACCGGCGTGCACGAGATCGACGCCGCCCGCTGGCTCCTCGACGACGAGATCGTCTCCGCGCAGGTCATCATGCCCCGCGCCACCGAGCGCCGCTTCCCGCACCTGAAGGACCCGCAGTTCATGCTCTTCGAGACGGCCGGCGGCGTCCGCATCGACCTGGAGGTCTTCGTCAACTGCCAGTACGGCTACGACATCCGGTGCGAGACCGTCGGCGAGACGGGCCTCGTCCGGCTGCCCGACCCGGCGCGCGCCGAGGTCCGCGCGGCGGCGCGGGCCGGCACGGAGATCGACCAGGAGTGGGGCGGCCGCTTCGCCGCGGCGTTCGACGCGGAGGTGCAGACCTGGGTCGACTCGGTGGCCGCGGGCGCGGCCACCGGCCCGAGCGCCTGGGACGGCTACGCCGCCACGGCGGTCGCGGCGGCGACGGTCGAGGCGCAGCGCACCGGCGCGGTGGTGGACGTGGACCTCGTACCGCGGCCCGCGTTCTACGCCTGAGCCGGGCGGGCCGGGCCCTCAGAGCCCCCGGGCCACCGCCCGGCCCGCCCGCAGTGCTTCCGCGGCCCGGCCCCTACCGCGGGGGGAGGGGCCGGACCGCGGGAACCCCGCACCCGCTCCGGTGCGTCTCCCCCACCGACAGGCAGGTCACAGGGGGTAGGGATGTCGCTGACGGAGCCGCAGGCGCGGCGCCGCCCGACGTGGGTCAAGGTGACCACGGCGCTCGGCCGGAGCGTGTACGTGCTGGCGGCCCTGCCGCCGGCGCTGCTGGCGATGTTCGTCCCGATGTACCGCGGCGCCGGGGACTGCTCGCCCGGCGAGCCGGGCCCGTGCGACCACATCCATGAGATGAGCGATACCCTCGCCGCCCTGCTGTTCCTGGGCGTGCTCGCGCTGCTGGCGGCCGGCGCCGTCGCGCAGTCCGCCGGCGCGCGGCGGGCGGCGGCGGCGCGGAAGGGGCCCGGGCTGGCGCTGGTGTTCGGGCCGCTGGCGGTGCCGGCGGTGGCGTACGCGATATTGGTGTACGCGTACACGCCGGCGTAGCAGCCGCGGCCGGTCCGGCCGCGGCGACCGGTACGGCCGCGGCGACCGCCGCTCAGACGTCGTCGCCGGCGAGGACGTCGTCCGCGTCCACGATCCGGTACGCGTACCCCTGCTCGGCGAGGAACCGCTGCCGGTGCGCGGCGAAGTCCTGGTCGACGGTGTCGCGGGCGACGAGCGAGTAGAACCGGGCCTCGTGCCCGTCCTCCTTCGGCCGCAGCACCCGCCCGAGCCGCTGCGCCTCCTCCTGCCGCGACCCGAACGTGCCGGAGACCTGGATGGCGACCGTCGCCTCCGGCAGGTCGACCGAGAAGTTCGCGACCTTCGACACCACCAGAACACTGACTTCGCCGCTGCGGAAGGCGTCGAACAGCTTCTCGCGGCGGGCGTTGGTCGTCTCGCCCTTGATGACGGGCGCGTCGAGGTGCTCGCCCAGCTCGTCGAGCTGGTCGATGTACTGGCCGATGACGAGCGTCTGCTGCCCCGCGTGCCGGGCGACCAGGGTCTCGGCGACCCGGCGCTTGGTGTCGGTCGTGGCGCAGTAGCGGTACTTCTCCTCCGTCTCCGCCGTGGCGTACGCGAGCCGCTCCGCGTCGGTGAGGTTCACCCGCACCTCGACGCAGTCCGCGGGCGCGATGTAGCCCTGCGCCTCGATCTCCTTCCACGGGGCGTCGAAGCGCTTGGGCCCGATCAGCGAGAACACGTCGGACTCGCGGCCGTCCTCCCGTACGAGCGTGGCCGTCAGCCCGAGCCGGCGGCGCGCCTGGAGGTCGGCGGTGAACTTGAAGACGGGCGCCGGCAGCAGGTGCACCTCGTCGTAGACGATCAGCCCCCAGTCGCGGGAGTCGAACAGCTCCAGATGCGGATAGACGCCCTTACGGCGCGTCGTCAGCACCTGGTACGTGGCGATGGTGACCGGGCGGATCTCCTTGCGGGCGCCGCTGTACTCGCCGATCTCGTCCTCGGTCAGCGACGTGCGGCGCAGCAGCTCGCTCTTCCACTGCCGGGCCGCGACCGTGTTCGTCACCAGGATCAGCGTCGTCGCCTTCGCCTCGGCCATCGCCCCCGCGCCGACGAGCGTCTTGCCCGCCCCGCACGGCAGCACGACGACGCCGGACCCGCCGTGCCAGAAGCCCTCGACGGCCTGCTTCTGGTACGGCCGCAGCGCCCAGCCGTCCTCCACCAGCGAGACCGGGTGCGCCTCCCCGTCCACGTACCCCGCGAGGTCCTCGGCGGGCCAGCCGAGCTTCAGCAGCGCCTGCTTGATCTGCCCGCGCTCCGACGGGTGCACGGCGACGGCGTCCTCGCCGAGCCGCGCCCCGACCAGCGGCCGGATCCGCTTGGACCGCAGGATCTCCTCCAGCACCGGCCGGTCGGTGGTGGTGAGCACGAGGCCGTGCGCGGGGTCCTTGGTGAGCGTCAGCCGCCCGTACCGCGCCATGGTCTCGGCGACGTCCACGAGCAGCGCGTGCGGCACGGGATAGCGCGAGTAGGTCACGAGCGCGTCGACGACCTGCTCGGCGTCGTGCCCGGCGGCCCGCGCGTTCCACAGGCCCAGCGGCGTGACGCGGTACGTGTGGATGTGCTCGGGGGCGCGCTCCAGCTCGGCGAAGGGCGCGATGGCGCGCCGGCACTCCTCCGCCAGCTCGTGGTCCACCTCCAGCAGGAGCGTCTTGTCCGACTGCACGATCAGGCACGACATGCCGGACCTCCTCCCACACCCTCGCTCACCGCTGCTCCCCCTGGTGCCCCCCTGCCGGGAAACTCGGGAACAGGAAATTCTACCCCGACACGGCGGGGCCGCGCGGCGCGCGGGCGGGCGGGGTCAGCCCATCGCCTTCTTCACCAGTTCGGTGACCGTCTTCTCGTGGGCGGGTGTCAGCTCGGTGATGGCGAAGGAGGTCGGCCACATGGTGCCCTCGTCGAGGCGCGCGGCGTCGTTGAAGCCGAGGGTCAGATACCGCGACTTGAACTTGTCCGCGGTCTGTACGAAGCAGACGATCTCCCCGCCCTTGCCGTTCTTCGCGCCCACGGCGTAGGCCGGCATCCCATACCAGAGCCGCGGCGACAGCGACGGCGCCGCCTCCGTGATGAGGGAGTGCAGCCGTCCGGCGATGCTCCGGTCGGGCTCCGGCATCTCGACGATCTTCTCCAGGAGGTCCGCCAGCGGGTCGGACTTGACACCGCGCTTGGCCTTCTTGATCTCCTTCGCGCGCTCCTTCATGGCCGCGATCTCTGCTTCGGTGAAGCCTTCGTAGGATTCGCCGTCCTCGGCCGTGGCTGCCTTCTTCGCGTCCGTCATCGCAGTACCTTTCTGGGGTCTGACCGGGTACGGGTCCCAGATTACGAAGAACGGACCGGCGAAGACTTCTTCAAAACTGACCGGGAGGTCCGCAGTGGCACGCAGCCGCCGACTGATCCTGACCCCGCCCGAGAAGGTGTGGGACCTGCTGAGCGACGGCTACCGCTACGGCGACTGGGTCACCGGCACCCGCCAGGTCCTCGACGCCGACCCGCACTGGCCCGGCGTCGGCGCGCGGCTGCGGGTGCGCGTCGGCGCCGGGCCGGTGGCGCTGGACGACACCTGCGTCGTCCGGGTGTGCGAGCCGGGGCGGCGGCTGGAGCTGGAGGCCAAGGCCGACCCGTTCGGGGCGGCCCGGATCGCGATGCGGCTGGAGCCGTGGGGGGAGAACACGCTGTTCTTCCTGGACTGGCACCCGCTGCGCGGGCCGGGGACACGGATGCACGGGCTGCCGGTGGACTACCTGGTCGCGGTGCGCAACGGGATGATGCTGACGAAGCTGGCGCGCATCGCGGTACGGGAGTACCGGGCGGCCGGGGGCCGGGTGGGCGGCGGCGGGGTCAGGACGGGGTGACCGGCTCCGGCTCCTGGAACGACTGTCCGATGGCGTGAGGGGCGCGCGGGCGGGTGCCGAGCCGGTGGTGCAGCCCGTGGCCGGGCAGGTGTTCAGGGGGTGTCGTCGGCGAGTTCGGCGGCGCCGGTGATGCGGTGCAGGGGGTAGGTGCGGACCTCGTCGGCGGTGTGGTCGTACGCGGTGACGTAGCCGCCCTCGACGCGGACGGGGGCGATGACGCGCTGGCTGGCGGCGCCGTCGGCGTTGACGTAGCCGATCCAGACGGCGGCGTCGCTGAGGACGGCGGCCTGGAGGACGGCGAGGGTCTCGGCGGAGGTGGTGCGGGGGAGACCGCCGGGTCGGGCGGCGCCGGGGGCCGGCGCGGCGGCTTCGGCACCGGGGGTGCCGGTGCCGGATCCGGCGGGGGCGGGGCGGACGGGGGCGGTGGCGGCGCGGTCTCCGGCCCGTACGGCGCGGACGGCGGCGGCGAGGAGGGTCCCGTCCGGCACGGGCGGGCCGTCGGGGACGGGCGCGGGCGGCGTCCGGGGCGGGGTGCGGTGGGCGGCGGCGCGGGCGACGAGGACGGCGCCGTCCGGCGACTCGGCGGCGGGGGCGTAGCCCATCGCGCGGAGCCGGTCGAGCAGCACGTCCGGCGGGGTGGGGGAGACGAGGACGGTGGGCGCGAGGTGCCGTAGCCGCAGCTCGGCGGAGCGGCGGTCGGCGACGATCTCCGCGAGGAGCGCGTCGTCGTCGCAGCGGAGGTACGCGCCGGCGGCGCCGATGCGCAGGCGGCCGTGCTTGCGGGCGACATCGTCGATGAGGTAGCTGAGCGGCTGCGGCACGGGGGTGCGGGAGTGGACGGCGAGGAAGTCGTGCAGCTCGGCGGCCGACCGGCCGGCGTCGAGGGCGCGGCGTACGGACTCCTGGGTGAAGCGGTAGACGGTGGCCCCGCCTTTGGACTCGACCTCGGCGAGGACGCCGAGCACGGCGGCGAGTTCGCGCTGGAGGGGGCCGGGGGCGATGGCGGTGAGGTCGGCCTGGAGGAGCACGTGGTCGACGGGCGGGGGGAGGTGCGGCGCGAGCGCGCCGGCGGCGCGGACGGCGGCGGCGTGCGCCTCGGCGGGGGTGGCGGGGGCGGTGCGCGCCGGGGCGGCGGGGGTGCGGAGGCGGGCGGCGAGGGTGTCGGCGCCGGTGACGGGGGTGGGGGCGTCGGCGGGGAGGGCTTCGGCGGGGGGCGGGGCGTCGGCTGCGTCGGCGGCTGCTTCGGCTTCGGCGGCTGCTTCGGCGTCGGTGCCGGTCGCGGGCGGTCGGCCGGGCTGTTTGTCAGCGGGGCCGCCTACCCTGGGGCGGGAGTGCGGGGGACGGGTGGGGGTGGCGGCGTCGGTTGGTGCCGCGGTCGGGGGAGCGGTCGGCTGCGCGGTCGGGTCGGCGGGCGGTGCCGCGGTCGGGTCGGAGGGTGCATCCGTGGCCTCCGGCGTCGTCAGCAGCGCGCGGCCGTGGGCCGCCAGCGCGCCGCGGCCCGTGACGCCCAGCAGCTCCGCCTCCTCCAGCGTCCACCGGGCCAGCCGCGCCCGCAGGTCGTCCTCCTCGCCCTCCGCCGGGCCGCCGCCCCGCGGGGGGCGTTCCCAGCGGAGCCGCTCCACCACCGAGTCCGCCGTCGCCGCCGTGCCCTCCGGCAGCCCCGCGAGCAGCGCCAGCACCCCGCGCCGCACCTCCGGCGCCGCGCCCCGGTCCAGTCCCTCGCCGAGCGCCGCCAGCGCCCGGCCCTTGCCGTCGCGGCCGCCGACCAGTCCCGGCGTCCGCGTCGCCGCCAGCCACGCCGCCGTCAGCTCGGCCCACCGCTCGGCCGCCGGCAGCTCCAGCCACGCGTCGTACGCGGGCGTCGGCGCGTACCGCTCGTCCGCCCCGCCGTCCGAGGCCAGCAGCCCGGCCCCGTACGCCAGCTCCACCCAGAACGCCGCCCGCGGCTCCGTGACGTCCAGCGCCGCCGCCGTCCGCTTCAGGTCCCGTACGGCCAGGCCGCCCGCCCGCAGCACCGACGGGCTCGCCGTCGCCCACTCCCCGAGCAGTTCCTCGACCGTCTCCACCGCCACCGCCGCCTGCCCCGCGGCCGTCGCGTCCACCACCCGCGTCCCGTACGTGCCCGCCGCCACCGGCTCCGGCGGCACCGCCGCCACCCGCCGGTGCGCGCGGCCGTCGCGCAGGTGCAGCGCCACCTCGCGCGGCAGCAGCACGTTCCCCGGCGCCGTCGGCAGCAGCAGCCCCCGGTCCAGCAGCCACCGCACGTGCGCCGGCGGCTGCGCCGACACCGTCCCGTACGGCGGCCCCCAGGTCAGCCGCCCCAGCACCGTCACCGCGTCCGGCGGCGCCTGGTCCAGCAGGTCCGCCATCCGCTTCGGGTCGGAGAACAGCGCGGTCAGCGACTCCACCGCGGACACCGGGTCGTGCGTCGCCGGCAGCCCCGCGTGCGCGAGCACCTGCTGCAACCGCCCCGGCGACATCCCCGTCGCCGCCTCGGCGGCGCCCGGCCCCAGCCCGGTCGGGGACCCGGACGCCTGCGGCGCCAGCAGCTCCCGCGCCGTACGCACCAGCCGCAGCCGCCGCTCGTCCCCCCACACCAGCGCCTGCGCGCGCAGCTCCGCGACGGCGCGCGGCAGCGCGGCCACGGTGTCGGGCTCGTCGCCCATCAGCCCGGCCAGCACGTCGTACGGGCACGGGTCCGGCGCGACGGCGAGCGCCTGGGCGGTCTGCTGCGTGAACAGGTCGAGCCGTTCGAGCGCGCGGACGACGGAGGCGCGGGTGCCGGCGCGGGTGGCCAGCTGGGTGAGGTCGCCCGGTACGGGGGTGAGCAGGTCGGGCCGGGCGCGGAGCAGCTCGGCCAGCGCGGTGTCCGGGCGGGCGCGGAGCTCCTCGGCGAGGGTCCGGGCGGGGTTGCCGGTCGTCATCCGCTCCACAGTAGTCCTCGCCGGCGGGGCGCTACCGGACCGAGCCGTGCGGAAACGGCCCGGCCCTCAGGGCTGCGCCGCCGTCGGCCCGGCCCGTCCCGTACGCGCCTTCCGGCGGCTCTGCGGTACGGCCCGCCCGGCGGCGGCTACGTCGGGTCCGCGCCCAGGGTGTCCAGCACCGGCGGCGCGGGCTCCACCGGCTTCGGCATCACCGCCGCCTCCGAGTGCCCGCCGCAGCCGTACGCGAGCGAGACGACGTGTCCGTCCGCCGGCGAGTACTCGTTGGCGCAGACGCCGAAGGCGCGCCGCAGCGAGCCCGCGAGCGGCATGAGGAACCCGCAGCTCACGCAGGACGCCGGCGCCGCCTGCGCCATCGGCGTCTTCGGGCCGTACTCGTCCTCCCAGCGGTCCGCGGCGGTGTGCAGACCGTAGCGGGAGAGCACGCGGTGCCGGGTCATGCCCAGCTCGTCGGCGATCGCCGCGATCTCCGCCCGCCGCGGTACGCCCCCGGGCGGCGCGGCGCCCTCCGCGGCCCCGGCGCCCTCGGCCGCCTCGCCCTCCGCGGCCTCGCTTTCCGCGGCTTCGGCCTCAACGGCGTCGACGGACCGCGCCGCCCGGGCCGCGGCGCCCCCGACGTCCGCGACGTCCTCCTCCAGCTCCTCCTCGCCCACCGCCAGCCCCGGCTCCAGCCGCAGGTCCTGGTCCTCCGTGGGCAGCAGGTCGCCGGGCCCGAGGTCCCCGGGGCGCAGCCGTTCGTTCCACGGCACCCACTCCGGCGCCAGCAGCGCCTCCGGGCCGGGGAGCAGCACCGTCTCGTCCAGCGTCACCGCCCGCGCGCGGGACGCGCGCGCGACCGTCACCGCCCACCGCCAGCCGCGGTACCCCGGCAGCCGGCACTCGAAGAGGTGGGTCACCACCCGCGTGTCGTCGGCGATGACGCCGAGGTGCTCGCCGACCCGGTCCGCGCCGGCCGACTCCTCGGCCGCCTCGCGGGCGAGGCCGACGGCGTCGGCGCACTGCTGGTCGGGGGCGACGCGGCTGCGCGCGCGCGTGCCGCGCACCGCGGGCGGCGTCTCGGCGGGGCTGTTCGCAGGGCTCATCTGGCTCACAGTCTTTCGGTACGGACGGCCGAGCGGGCGCGGAAGCCGAGGGAGCGGACCGGGGGGCCGCGTCAACGCTCGATTCCTCACGACACACTCAGAGGCGCGTCTTTCACCCTACCTGGCGCCGCGCCGGGACCGTACGCCCACCACCCGCCCCGGCGCCCCGCCGCCCCCGCCGCACCCCCCGGGCGGGCCGCCGCGTGCCCCGTACGGACCACCCGCCGGTCCCCCGATGACCGCGGGGCGCGTACCGGGACCCCGCCGCCTGTCCACCGGCTGACCGCCGGATGACCGTATGCGCCCGCGCGGTTCTCGCCCTACCCTCCCGCGTGCGGGCACTATGGCGAGGTGGTCGAGGACCGGGCGGCTCCCGCGACCGGCCCGCTGCACCAGGCGGGCCGGGCGGTCGGGCGTGCCGTGCGCCGGCCGGTCGTCGGCGCGGGCCGGCGGATCCGCCGGGCCACGCACGCGCAGGGCGCGGGGGAGTCGGGCCTGGGGCGGCTCATCGAGCTGCACATGGTCAACGCCGCCGGGGACATGATGATCACCATCGCGCTGGCGTCGACCGTCTTCTTCTCCGTACCGACCGACGAGGCCCGCGGCCGGGTCGCGCTCTACCTCGCCATCACCATGGCCCCGTTCGCCCTGCTCGCCCCGGTCGTCGGCCCGCTGCTCGACCGCGTCCCGCACGGCCGCCGCGCCGCGATGGCCGGCACGATGCTGGCGCGCCTGCTGCTGGCGCTGGTGCTGTCGGGGGCGGTGAAGTCCGGGGACCTGAGCCTGTATCCGGCGGCGCTCGGCGTGCTGGTGTGCTCGAAGTCGTACGGGGTGGTGCGCTCCGCCGTCGTGCCGCGGCTGCTGCCGCGCAACACGTCGCTGGTGAAGGCCAACAGCCGGGTGACGCTCGCCGGGCTGCTCGCCACCGGGATCGCCGCGCCGGTCGGCGGGCTGCTGCACGTCATCGGGCCCGGCTTCCCGCTCTACGGGGCGATGGTCATCTTCGGCTTCGGGGTGCTGCTGTCGTTCCGTATGCCCCCGGCCGTCGACTCCGCGCGCGGAGAGGGCAAGGCGCGGCTGGCGGCGGGCGGGGAGGGCCGGCTGCGGACCCCGCCGAAGCCGGGGCTGCGCTCCGTCGGCCCCTCGGTGCTGTACGCGCTGCAAGCCAACTCCTCGCTGCGCGTGCTGTCGGGGCTGATGACGCTGTTCCTGGCGTTCCTGCTGCGCGACAACCCGCCGGGCGGGCTGCGGCCGGAGCTGACGCTCGGCATGGCGGCGGTCGCCGCCGGCACCGGCAACGCGCTCGGCTCGGTCATCGGCTCCTGGCTGCGCGCCCGCGGGCCGGAGAAGCTGATCGCCGTGCTGCTCTCGCTGGCGCTGGCGACGGCGGTGCTGGCGGCGGTCTTCTACTCGCTGCCGGCGGTCATCTGCGTGGCGGCCATGGCGGGGTTCGCGCAGTCGCTCGCGAAGCTGTCGATGGACGCGCTGATCCAGCGGGACGTACCGGAGTACGTGCGCACGTCGGCGTTCGCCCGCTCCGAGACGGTCATCCAGCTGTCGTGGGTCGCGGGCGGCGCGATCGGCATCCTGCTGCCGCTCAACGGCGTGGGCGGCATGGCGGCGGGGGCGGCGGTCGTCGCCGCGGGGCTGCTGGCGACCGTGCGGGGGCTGCTCACCGCCGCCCGCCGCGGCACGCCGCACCCGCGCGTGGCCTGACCGGGGGCGGCAGGTAGCCTGCCCGCATGACCACTGCGCCCGCCACCACCGCGTTCTCCCACGCCCGCGGCCGCCGCGCCGCCCTTCGCGCCGGTCGTTCCGGGGCGGCTCTGGGCGTCGCCGCCCTCTCGGTCGTCGCCCTCGCCGGGTGCGAGAAGCCGACGCCGCTGGCCCAGATCACGGTGGGGGACCGGACGGCGAGCACGGAGGCGCAGTGCTACGAGGAGGAGAAGAACATCACCGGCGTGCAGCTGACCGCGTGCGTCGAGGAGAGCGCGGACGCGTCGATCACCGTGGACGCGGGCGACCGGGTCCGGATCGGGGTGGACCCGGACATCGCGGACACCGGGTGGACGCTGTGGGTGGACGGCCGGCCGGTGGTGCCGCGGCCGAGCAAGCACACGTATGTGACGTACAGCGGGGACCAGTTCTTCAACACGCGGTCGGAGACGGGCCAGCCGGTGCAGGACGACGAGGCGAAGGTCGGCATCGTGGAGATCGACGACGACGGCAACTACAAGGGCGCGTGGAGCTTCGACCTGAAGCGCAAGGAGTCCTGACGGGACGCCGGACGGTGTGCGCGACGGGACGGCGCGTGCCGCGCGCCGCGCGACGGGGCCCGGGAGGACCGGGCTCCGCGGGTCTGCGCACTGCGGGTCAGGGCTCGGCGGGTCTGTGCTCTGCGGGGCCGGGTTCGGCGGGTCTGCGCACTGTGGGTCTGTGCACTGGTCTGCGCACTGCCGGGCGGCTGACGGGCCGCGCGGCGGGGCGGCGGAGCTGATGCCCGGCGGCGGGGCGGTGGCGCCCGGCGGCGAGCGGGGACTGCCGGCGGCGCGGCCCACCCCGGGGCGTATGCGCGGGAGCCGGGCGTCCGCGGGCCGGGTGCTGGTGGTCACGGCCGTTGCCGCGGAGGCGGAGGCGGTCGGGCGGGCCGGGCGGGGTTACGACGTCGTGGTCGGCGGGGTGGGTCCCGCGGCCGCCGCGGCGGCCACCGCCACCGCGCTGGCCGGGGCGGTCGTTCCGTACGACGTCGTCGTCGCGGCCGGGATCGGCGGCGGCTTCGCGGGCGCGGCGCCCGTGGGCGGGGTGGTCGTGGCGGACGAGATCGTGGCCGCGGACCTGGGTGCGGAGACGCCCGAGGGGTTCGTGCCCGTCACCGAGTTGGGCTTCGGCGCCGTGTCCCACCGCCCGCCGCCGGAGGCGGCGCGGGCCGCGGCGGAGGCGGCCGGCGCGGTGCTGGGTGCGGTGCTGACCGTGTCCACCGTCACGGGCTCCGCCGAGCGCGCCGCCGCCCTGCTGCGTCGCCATCCGCGGGCCGCGGCGGAGGCGATGGAGGGCTTCGGCGTCGCCGAGGCCGCGGCCCGGCACGGGGTGCCGGTGCTGGAGATCCGCGCGGTGTCCAACGCGGTGGGCCCCCGCGACCGCGCCGCCTGGCGCATCCCTGCCGCCCTGAAGGCCCTGACGACCGCCTTCGCGCGCCTCCCCGACCTGGCCATCGCCCGTGACACCGGCACCGGCGACCTCCCCGCCGCCGCACCCGCCCCACCTTCCCCGCACTCCCGCCCCAGGGTAGGCCGCCCCTCCGACAACGCCCCGCCAGCACCACCGCCCGACGACTCCTCGCCCCGCCCCGCCGTCGACCGTCCCGCCCCCGGCCGCCTGGCCCTCGACCGTCCCGGCGACGACCGTCCCGGCGACGACCGCCCCGCCGACGACCGCCCCGCCGACGACCGCCTCGCCGTCGATCGTCCCGGCGACGACCGTCCCGCCGACGGCCGCCCCGCCGTCGACCGCACCACCCCCGGCCGCCCCGCCGTCGACCGCCCTACCCCCGGCCGCCCGACCGGAGGACCCGCCGCCACCGCCGCCCCACCGGAGGGGAAGGAGCACCCATGACCCCGCCCCCGAGCCCGTCGCCGTCGCAGGCGCTCCGCATCGCCTACTCCCCCTGCCCCAACGACACCTTCGTCTTCCACGCCTGGGCCCACGGCCTCGTCCCCGGCGCCCCGCCCCTCGACGTCACCCTCGCCGACATCCACCTCACCAACGGCATGGCCGAGCGCGGCGAGCTGGACGTGCTCAAGGTCTCCTACGCCGTCCTCCCCTACGTCCTCGACCGCTACGCCCTCCTCCCCTGCGGCGGCGCCCTCGGCCGCGCCTGCGGCCCGCTGGTGCTGACCGCCGCCGCGCAGAACCCCGTGGACCTCGCCGGGCGCACCGTCGCGGTGCCCAGCGAGCGCTCGACCGCGTACCTGCTCTTCCGGCTCTGGGCCGCCACCGAAGTCCCGGGCGGCGTGGGCGAGGTCGTCGTCATGCCGTTCCACGAGATCATGCCCGCCGTCCGCGACGGCAAGGTCGACGCCGGGCTCGTCATCCACGAGGCCCGCTTCACCTACCAGGGCTACGGCCTGCACTGCGTCGCCGACATGGGCGAGCACTGGGAGGCGGTCACCGGGCTGCCCATCCCCCTCGGCGCCATCGTCGCCCGCCGCGCCCTCGGCGCCGAGACCCTGCACGCGCTCGCCGACGCCGCCCGTGCCTCGGTGCGGATGGCGTGGGCGGACCCGGAGGCTTCGCGCGCGTACGTGGCGGAGCACGCGCAGGAGATGGATCCCGCGGTGGCCGAGCAGCACATCGGGCTGTACGTCAACGAGTTCACCGCCGACCTCGGCGAGGACGGCTACGCCGCGGTGCGCGGGCTGCTCACCCGCGCCGCGGCCGAGGGGCTGGTGCCGCCGCTCGCCCCGGGCGCGCTGGCGTTCCCGTAGCGGAGACCGGCGAGCGGGGACAGGCGACAGGGGACAAGGGACGCGGGACAGGGGAGACGGAAACACCCCCGCGCCCCGGGCTCCGGCGCTTCCCTCCCACCCGGTACGGGTACGACAGCCCCCTCAGACGTCCAGCTGATCGGCGACGGCCCGCAGCATCCCGGCGATCTTCCGGCCGTGCGTCTTGTCCGGGTACCGGCCGCGTTCGAGCTGCTGCGTCACGCTCTCCAGCAGCGTCGTCAGATCCTGCACGATCGACGCCAGCTCGTCCGGCTTGCGCCGCTGCGCGGCCGCGACCGACGGGGTGGGGTCCAGCAGCGTCACGGACAGCGCCTGGTCGCCGCGCTGTCCGGCCACCACGCCGAACTCGACGCGCTGCCCGGGCCGGAGCGTCTCCACTCCGTCCGGCAGCACCGACGAGTGCACGAAGACGTCACCGCCGTCGTCGCGGGAGAGGAAGCCGAAGCCCTTCTCGCTGTTGAACCACTTGACTTTGCCGGTAGGCACGTGTCGTCGCCCTGTCTTCGTTTTCGTGCTCGCCGCCCCCGAAAGAGCAGGAGAGCGGGTCACGTGACCCGCCACCTCAAGGCTAATGGTCCCCCGCGTGGTGACAAGATGTCGCCGGGTGCTTCCTCAGCGCATATCCCGCGTATCCCGCGCGCACATTCCGGCCCGCCTACGCTGGTGGTGTGAACACCGGAACCTCCCGCCCCGGGGACCTGCTCGTACGCGCCGGGGCGATCGTCTTCCTCGTCGGCGCGCTCGGTACGTTTGTCACTTTCGTCCCGTTCTTCATCGGGGCGGACCCGCTGCCGACGGTCGCGTATCTCGTCTCGATGCTGATGGGTGTCGGCTTCGGGCTGGCGCTGGCCGGGCTGTTCCGCTCCGCGGCGGCGTCCCGGCGCGAGGCGCGGCAGGCGGCGCCGGCGCCGTAGCGTACGACGCGCACGCCTGCGCGCCCCCAAGGCCACCCCGGGGGCCGCCGCGCCTCTACGGCCCCGGCGCCCCGGCCCCCGACAGCCACCCCGACAGCCACTCCGGGAACGCCCGCAGGTCCGGCAGTACGACGTCCGCCCCGGCCGCCCGCAGCTCCGCCGGCGGGCACGGCCCCGTCGCCACGGCCACCGACAGCACCCGCGCCGCCCGCGCCCCCGCGACGTCCCCCACGTGGTCGCCGACGTACGCCGACGCCTCGTACTCCGTCAGCGCCGTCGCCTTCGCGTCCGCCCACAGCCCACCCACGACCGCACCCGGGGCCAGGCCCAGGTGGTCGAGGTGCAGCTCCGCCAGCGGCCGGCTCTTCGCCGTGACCACCAGGGCCCGCCCGCCGGCCGCCCGCACCGCCGTGAGCGCCGCGGCGGCGCCGGGCAGGGCGGTGGTGGGGGTGATGCCGTGGTCGGGGTAGAGGGCGCGGTAGCGGTCGCCGAGGGCGGCCACGCGGTCCGCGGGGAACCAGTTCGCCAGCTCCGACTCCACCGGCGGGCCGAGGCGCGACGTCACGAGGTCGGTGTCGACGTACACGCCCGTCTCCGCGACGAGCGCCTCGTACACCGCCTTGATCCCCGGCCGGGAGTCGATGAGGGTCATGTCCAGGTCGAAGCCGACAGTGAAGGCCGGCGGCCGGGACGGGGCCGGCGGCCGGGACGGGGCGGGCGGCGGGGAGGGGGTACGCATTCGGCCAATTCTGCCCGCCGCCCGATCCGGTCAGGTCAGGAGGATGGCCTGAAGCCGCTCGTCCAGGAACTCGCCCACCGTCGCGGGCCGCTCCTCCGCCCCGCCGGCGCCCCCCGCCGGCATGGGCGTGGCCGGGCCCGGGTTGTAGAACCAGACCAGCGACATCAGCTCCTCCGCCGGCGCGTCCACCGGCGGCGGCAGCACCCGGTGCCACCCCGCCTGCCACCGTCCCCCGCTCCACATCGCGCCCAGCTCGCCGAGGTTGACGGTCAGCGCGTCCACCTCGGGGTGGTACGGGGCGTCCCGCCAGTTGTCCTCGTCGTCCTCGGCGTCGGCCGGGCCGTTGCGCACCTGGAGGCAGCCCAGGCCGTGCTGGCGGTCCAGGACGGCCATGAGGTCCCAGTCCTGGTGCGCCCCGAGCCGGTACTGGCCGGGGCGCGGCGCGCCGGTCCGCCGCCTGCTCCCGTACCAGTTGACATTGCACGTCCAGGCCGCGTCCGTGTCGTAGCGGGTGAGGAAGTCGGCCGGCTCCCCGAGGGCGGCGGCGAGCAGCTCCAGCAGGTCGAGCGAGAGGCGCCGCATCTGGCGCGCGTACTCCTCGACCGGCTCGCGCAGGCCGGGCACCTCGGCCGGCCAGACGCCGGGGTGGTGCGGATAGAGGCTCCACAGCTCGACGAGGTCCGGCGGGCTCGCCCCGTCCTTGATCGCCGCCGCGGCGATGCCGCCGGGGCCGGTCCAGCCGCCGTCGCCCCGGTTGCGGTAGCCGTCCTTGACGTCGGGGGGCAGGTCGAAGGCCGTACGGGCGGCCGCCCTGACGGCCGCGCGCAGGGCGGGGTCCACGCCGTGACCGGTGACCATCACGAACCCGGTCGCCCGCAGCGACTCGTCGAGCCGGGCGAGGACCCGCCGCCGTTCGTCCGGGTCGCCGGACCGCCAGGACGCGAGGTCGACAAGGGAGATGCTCATGCGGGTGCCTCTCTCCGGGACGCTGCCGTGGTGGCCTCATTGTGGGCCGCGGCGGACGGCCCCGTACAGCGGCCCGGCGCGCCTGCGCCGGGCCCCGGGCGGCACCCGCGGCGCCGTCCCACCGGTGTGGTCCCGGGCGGCGGGCGCTACTTGCGCAGCCGCCGCCGCGCCCGCCAGAGCAGGAAGAGCACCGAGGCGACGGCCGCGAGCCGGACGAGGTCGAGGAACATGTCCTGGTACGCCTGCCCCAGCGTCCCCTCCTTCAGCTGTTCGCCCCACCGCCCTTCGTGACGTCCCCACAGCCACACCAGCCCGCCGGCCGCCACCGTGCCCGGCACCCCGAGCGCGGCCCACTTCTTCTCCCTCATCGACAGCCGCCGCGACGTGTACACCAGCGCCCAGCCGACGACCGACGCCATCCACTGGCTGAGCGCCGCGCCCCCCAGCAGCGCGCCCATCGCCAGCACCTCCATCAGGCCGGCGCTGCGCAGCAGTTCGCGGGTGGCGGCGCCGTGGCGGCGGGGCGGGGGCGCCGGCTCGTCGTCCTCGTACTCCTCCTCGGCCTCGGCCTCCGCCTCCTCCCGGCGGGCCTGCTTCGCCTTGGCGGCCCGGGCGGACCGGGCCGCGTTCGCGGCCTTGGCGGCGCGGGCGGCGCGGCCCACGGCGCCCTTCGGGCCGGGCTGCCGCGGACCAGCGCCGTCCGGGGCGCCGTCCGCGCCGTCGTCGGCGTCCTGGTCCTCCGGGTGCCGGAACAGCTCCGGCAGCTCGACGCCGCCGGTGAAGCCGGGCACCTTGTCGGCGCCGCGCGGGGGTCCGGGCACCGGGCCGGCGAACGGCGTGGGTTCGACGTGCCACCAGTCGGGGTCGGCGTGGGAGCGGTCGAGTTCGTCCTCGCCGGCGAGGTGGGGCGGGGAGGCGGCGGTGGGGGGCGGCTCGGCGGGGGGTGTGAAGTCGTCGGGCGCGGGCGCCGGCCGGGGTACGGGGAACTCGGGCCCGCCTCCGCCGCGGCGGCCGGAGTTGGAGCCGGGACCGGAGTCGGAGCCGGTACGCGGCCGGGGCAGCCGGCCCAGCCACTTCTCCGACCCGCCCGCCCGCGGCCGCGGCAGCCGCGATGCCAGCCCGCCGCCCCCGGCCGGCGGCGGCTCCCCGGGCCGCACCGCGACCTCCGGCACGGCGGACGCGGGGTCCCGCTTGGCGGCCTCGACGATGTCCCCGGGGCTGCCGAACCGGGCGAGCACCTGCTTCACCGCGGCCACGCTGTGCGCGCCCTCGGCGGCGCGCACCTTGTCGATGCCGGTCCGCAGCTCGTTGACCAGCCGCATGCGCTGCCCGGAGGGCAGGGCGCGCTGCTGTGCGATGTCGCCGACGCGGCTCAGGTAGTCGTATACGAGCTGGTCGCTCTCGATGCCCACCGAATCCCCTACGGCCGTGCGCTGTTGACTTCTCGACGGTACCGCGCGCACGGCCGCCCCCTCGCCCCCCGCACGCGGCCCCGGCGCCCGCGGGCGAGTGCGCCGCGCGTACGCCGCGGGCGACCGAATACGCTGCGGCGGACCGGCACCTCCCGCGACAAGGAGCCTTCGTGGACCCCGTGGATCCCGTGGACCCCCCGGCCGCCGTGGCCGACCCCACCGCCCGGCTGCGCGCCGCGGCCCTCGACGCCTGGGCGGCGTCGGCCGCCCGCTTCCGCGAGGACGCCAACGCGGAGGAGGACCTCGCCCTCGGCGGCTACCGCGACCGCCTGGTGGTCGAGCTGGCCCAGAACGCGGCGGACGCGGCCGCCCGCGCGGGGGAGGCGGGCCGGCTGCGGTTGACGCTGGACGCCGCCGGCGGGGCCGGGGAGCCGTCCGCCGGAGGCGGTGCCGGGGTGCTGACCGTTGCCAACACCGGGGCTCCCCTCGACGCCGCCGGCGTCGAGTCGCTGGCCACGCTGCGGGCCTCCGCCAAGCGCGGGGAGGACACCGGCGAGGCCGTGGGGCGGTTCGGGGTCGGGTTCTCCGCCGTGCTGGCGGTCAGCGACGCGCCGGAGGTCGTCTCCCGGGGCGGCGCGGGGGCGCGGTGGTCGCTGGCGGAGGCGCGGGAGCTGGTCCGTACGGCCGGCGAGCGCAACCCGGCGCTCGCCGAGGAGGCCGCCCGCCGCGCCGGCCACGTCCCCCTGCTCCGCCTCCCCCTGCCCCTCGCGGACACCGGCGCCCCCGCCGTGCCCGGCGGCTACGACACCGCCGTCCGCCTCCCCCTGCGCGACCCGGCGGCCGCCGCCCTCGCCCGCCGCCTCCTCGACGCCGTCGACGACGCGCTCCTCCTCGCGCTCCCCGGCCTGGCCGAGGTCGTGGTGGAGACCCCCGAGGGCGTACGCACCCTGCGCCGCCGCACGGACGGCCCGTACACGGTCATCGAGGACAGCGGCCGTACGAGCACACCGGCCCGCGGACCGGCCGCCCAACCCGCCGCCGAGCCCGCCGCCGCCGAACCCGGGGCCGCCGCCCCGCCCGCCGCCACCCGCTACCGCACCCGCACCGCCGCCGGGCGGCTCGACCCCGGCCTCCTCGCCGACCGCCCCGTCGAGGAACGCCTCCGCCCCACCTGGACCGTCACCTGGGCCGTCCCCGTGGGCCCCGACGGCGCCCCCGCCGCGCCCGCCACCGCCCCCGTGCTCCACGCCCCCACCCCCACCGACGAACCCCTCGGCGTCCCCGCGCTCCTCATCGCCTCCTTCCCCCTCGAACCCACCCGCCGCCACCTCGCCCCCGGCCCGCTCACCGACTTCCTCGTCGACCGCGCCGCCGACGCCTACGCCGCGCTCCTCGCCGACTGGGCCCCCCTCTCCCCCGGCACCGTCGACCTCGTCCCCGGCCCCCTCGGGCGCGGCGAGCTGGACGGCGCCCTGCGCGCCGGCATCCTCCGGCTCCTCCCCGACGTGGCGTTCCTGCCCCCCGCCACGCCGCCGTCCGACGCGCCCGGGGAGGGCGACGGGCCGCGGCCCCTGCGCCCCCGCGACGCGCTCGTCGCCGAGGGCGCCGGCGCGGAGACCGTGCGCCGGCTCGGCGACGTCTTCCCGCACCTGCTCCCCGCCGGGCTGGAGCGCCGCGGCGAACTGCGCACCCTCGGCGTCGCGCGCGTGCCGCTCGGCGAACTCGTCGAGCGGCTCAGCGGCGTGGAGCGACCGGCCGCCTGGTGGCACGGCCTCTACGACTCCCTCGCCGGCACCGACCCCGAGGAGCTGGCCGGGCTGCCCGTGCCGCTCGCCGACGGCCGCGTGGTCGTGGGCCCGCGCCAGGTCCTCCTCCCCACGGCCGACGGCGGCGAGCCCGGCGCCCCCGACGACAGCCGCCCCGCGCGCCTCGCCCGCCTCGGCCTCCGCGTCGCCGACCCCGTCGCCGCCCACCCCGTGCTGGAGCAGCTCGGCGCCGTCCCCGCCACCCCCCGCGCCGTGCTGACGACCCCGCAGGTACGGGCGGCGGTCGCCGGGTCGCTGGACGCGGGGGAGGTGTGGTTCGACGAGGGGCCCGAACAGGGCGCGCCGGGGCCGGAGGAGCTGGCGGACATCGTCCTCGGGCTGGTCCGCGACGCCCGCCTCGCGCCCGGCGACGAACCGTGGCTCGGCGCCCTCGCGCTGCCCGACGAGGACGGCGAGCCGGCCCCCGCCGGAGAACTCGTCTACCCCGGCAGCCCGTTCGCCGGCGTCATCCGACCGGGTGAACTCGCGCTGTGCGACCCCGGCCTGGTCGAGCGGTGGGGGGAGGAGCCGTTGACGGCTGTCGGGGTGCAGGCCCACTTCGCGCTCGTACGGGCCGGGGACGTCGTCCTCGACCCCGACGAGCTGGAGCCGCGCGACGCCGACTACCCCGAACCCGACGACGCCGGGCTCCTCGACGCCGTCGACGTGTGGTGCGAGGACGTCCTCGACCAGCTGCCGGACACGCCCGTGCCGCCGGTGCTCACCGAACTGGTGGGCGTACGGGACCTGGACCTCGTCGACGAGGTGCGCTGGCCGCAGGCGCTCGCGCTGCTCTCCCGCCCGCCGCTGCGCGAGGCCCTGACGCGTCCCGCGCGCGTGCTGCTGCCGGACGGCGAGGCGCGGCTCGTACGCCCGTACACCGCCTGGTGGCTGCGCGGCAACCCCGTGCTCGACGGCCGCCCGCCCGCCGGCCTGCGCGCCGCGGGCGGCGACCCGCTGCTCGCCGGGCTGTACGAGCCGGCCGACGCCTCCGCGGTCGGCGACGAGCAGGTCCTCCGCGCCCTGGGCGTACGCACCTCCGCCGCCGCGCTCCTCGACGAGCCGGGCGGCGCCGCGGAACTCCTCGCCCGCCTCGCCGACCCCGCCGCCGACGAGGTCACCCCGCCCCAGCTCCACGCCCTCTACACCCTCCTCGCCGACCTCGACCCCGCCGCCGTCACCCTCCCGGACGACCTCCGCGCGGTCCGCGACGGCGCCACGGAGGTAGTGCCGGCCGGCGAGGCCCTGGTCGCGGACGCCCCCGACCTGGTGCCGCTGGCGGCGGCCCGCCCGCTGCTGCCGGTCGACCCGCGGCGGGCGGCGGCGCTGGCGGAGCTGCTCCAGGTGCGGCGGCTGACGGAGGCGTACGAGGCGGGGGTGGCCGCGGCGGGCGAAACCCGGGAGGTCCCGCGGCCCGTACGGGACCTGCTGGGCCCGGACACCCCGGAGACGTACGAGGAGCACGAGCGGCTCACGGCCGGCGGCGCCGAACTCGACTGGCGCCGCACCCCGGACGGCACCGTCCACGCGGCGACGATGGAGGGGCTGGCGGCGGGACTGGCGTGGTCGACGGGGCAGTGGGCGCGGCGGTTCGAGGCGGCGGCGCTGCTGGAGGACCCGTCGCGGACGCGGGAGCTGGGGGAGGCCCGCTGGTTCGACTGAGGCCCGTACGCGGGCGAGGACGCCGGACGCCGGAGGGCGCGGAGGACGCTGGAGGGCGCCGGGGCGCCGGGACGCAGGGGCGGCGGTCGCGGTGGCCGTACGGCGCGCAAGCGGGCCGGGTGCGCGGCAGCCGCCCGGGCCCCACCGCCGCCGCTACGCCGCCGGCGCCAGCTCCTCCGCCCGCCGCGACGGCACGAACGCGACGTGCTTCCGCCCCCGCCGCAGGTCGATCCGCAGCCGCAGCCCCCCGACCCGGGCCAGCACCAGGCCCACCGTGACCGCCGCCACCGCCGAGATCACGCCGCACGTCAGGAACCCGATCCGGGCGCCGAACGTGTCCGTCGCCCAGCCCACGACCGGCCCGCCGATCGGCGTGCCGCCGACGAACACCATCACGAACAGGCTCATCACCCGCCCCCGCATGGCCTCGTCCGTGGCCAGCTGGACGTTCGCGTTCGCCGTCGTGTTGAACAGCAGCCCGAACGCGCCCACCGGCACCAGCAGCGCCGCGAACAGCCAGAACGCCGGCGACACCGCCGCCACGATCTCCAGCACTCCGAACGCCAGCGCCGCGAGCACCGTCAGCCGCATCCGGCTCACCCCGCGCCGGGCCGCGAACAGCGCGCCGCCCAGCGAGCCGGCGGCCATCAGCGAGTTGAGCAGGCCGTACGTGCCGGCGTCGCCGTGGAAGACCTCGTCCACGTACGCCGTGAGCCAGATGGGGAAGTTGTAGCCGAACGTGCCGATGAAGCCGACCAGCACGATCGGCCACAGCAGCTCCGGCCGCCCGGCGACGTACGTAAGGCCCTCGCGCAGCTGCCCCTTGCCGCGCGGCGCGCGCTCGACGCGGTGCAGCTCCGCGGTGCGCATGAGCAGCAGCCCGGTGATGGGGGCGAGGAACGACAGGCCGTTGAGCAGGAAGGCCCACCCGCTGCCCACGGCGGTGATGAGGATGCCGGCGACGGCGGGGCCGAGGAGCCGTGCGGTCTGGAAGTTGGCGGCGTTGAGGCTGACGGCGTTCTGCATCTGCTCCTTGCCGACCAGCTCGGCGACGAACACCTGCCGCGCCGGGTTGTCGACGACGGTGGCGAGGCCGAGCAGGAACGCCATCAGGTACACGTGCCAGACCGTCACCGCCCCGCTCAGCGTGAGCGCCGCGAGCGCGAGTCCGATGAGGCCCATGGCGGTCTGGGTGAAGAGCAGCAGCTTGCGCTTGGGGAGCCGGTCGGCGAGCACGCCGCCGTAGAGGCCGAACAGCAGCATGGGCAGGAACTGCAGCGCGGTCGTGATGCCGACGGCGGTGGCGGAGCCGGTGAGGCTGAGCACCAGCCAGTCCTGGGCGATGCGCTGCATCCAGGTACCGGTGTTGGAGACCACCTGGCCGCCGGCGAAGAGCCGGTAGTTGCGGATCTTCAGCGAGCTGAAGGTGCCGCGGTCGTCGGATGTGGGTGCGGGGGCGGAGTCTGCTCCGGGTCCCGTACTCAAAAGTGTCCCCTCCTGTCAGCGTCCTGTTTCTGCGGTGTCCTGCGGCGGCGCGGCGCGCGCGTCCGGCACGGGCAGGTGCGCGAGCTTTTCGAGCACCGGCGCGGCGGCGCGCAGCGTGGCCCACTCCTGCTCGGACAGCCCGCCGGCCAGCTCGGCCAGCCAGGCGTTGCGCTTGCGGCGGCTCTCCTCCAGCATCGCCTCGGCCTGCTCGGTCTGGCTGACGACCTTCTGCCGCCGGTCCTCCGGGTGCGGCTCCAGCCGGACCAGCCCCTTGGTCTCCAGCATGGCGACGATGCGGGTCATCGACGGCGGCTGGACGTGCTCCTTGCGCGCCAGCTCACCGGGGCCGAGGGGGCCGCAGCGGAAGAGCGTGCCGAGCACCGACATCTCGGTCGGGCTCAGCGACTCGTCCACGCGCTGGTGCCGCAGCCGGCGGGTCAGGCGCATGATCGCGGAGCGGAGCGAGTTCACCGCGGCGGCGTTCTCGTCCCGGGACAGGTCAGGCATGGTCATTAGCGTACCTCATTACTTTGTCTAAGTAAAATGTGGAAGCCGAGACTGAGGAGGTTACGGGCAGGCTGCCCACGTCGCCCGAAAGGATGACCGCGTACGGGAACGCCCGCGCCCGCCCTCCGCGAGCGGCGACCCTGACGGCATGGGGACAGACGTGCTCAGCCTGCGAATAGACGGCGAACTCCTCGACCGCCTCCGCACCCACGCGGCGCGGCGGGACATGGCGGTGCAGGACTACGTGGTGCGCCTGCTGCGGCGCAACGACTTCGACGAACGCTTCCGGACGGCGGTCGAGGAGACCGAACGCCTCACCCACTGGCCGACGAGCCCCACCCCGGCCTCCCACCGCCTCGGAGCCACCGGCCGCCCCCGCTGACCCGGCCCCGCTGACCCGGCCCCGGCGGGCCCGGGCGTGGCGCCGCCCAGCGCGCCGCGCGCGGCGGTCAGTCGAGGCCCAGCCAGCGTTCGATCGGGTCGAGGGCGAAGTAGACCACGAACACCGCCGACGTCACCCACAGCGCCGGGCGTACGCTCCACGGGCGCCCCACCGCCGCGCGGAGCAGCACGTGGGCGAGGAAGCCCATGCCGATGCCGGCCGTGATGCTGTACGTGAACGGCATCAGCGTGATCGTCAGGAAGGCCGGGATCGCGATCGTCGGGTCGGACCAGTCGATGCTGCCGATGTTCGACGACAGGATCAGGAAGCCCACCACCACCAGCGCCGGCGTCGCCGCCTGCGCCGGGACGATCGTCACCAGCGGCGTGCAGACCAGCGCCAGGCAGAACATCCCGCCCGTCACCACGTTCGCCAGCCCGGTACGGGCCCCCTCGCCGACCCCCGCGGTCGACTCGGCGAAGGCCGTGCTCGCCGAGGCGGAGGCCGCGCCGCCGAGGGCGACCGCGGCGCCGTCGGCCATCAGGACCCGGTTCATCTCGGGGAGGCGGCCGTGCTCGTCGAGGAGGCGGGCCTCCTCCGTGACGCCGAGGATCGTGCCCATCGCGTCGAAGAAGCCGGACAGCAGCACGGTGAAGACGAAGAGGCAGCCGGTCAGGATGCCTGCCTCGCGGAAGCCGCCGAAGAGGCTCGCCTCGCCCAGCAGGCCGAAGTCCGGGGCCTCCACGACGCTGTCCGGGACCACCGGGGCGGTCAGGCCCCACGCCTCCTCCGGGAGGTCGGCGGTCGCGTGGATGACCATCGCGACCAGCGTCATCGTCACGATGCTGACGAGGATCGCGCCGCGGAAGCGGCGCGCCAGCAGCACGAAGGTCAGCCCCAGCCCCAGCACGAAGACCAGCACCGGCCAGCCGTCCAGGTGACCGGCGGTGCCCAGGCCGAGCGGTACGGTGGTGTGCGCGGAGTCCGGGTTGCGGGTGACGAAGCCCGCGTCGACCAGGCCGACGAGGGCGATGAACAGGCCGATGCCGATCGCGATGGCCTTGCGCAGGCCGTCCGGGATCGCGGACATCACCCGCTCCCGCAGCCCGGTGGCCACCAGCAGCATGATGACGAGCCCCGCCAGCACCACCATCCCCATCGCGTCCGCCCACGCCATCTCCGGCGCGAGCTGGAGCGACACCACCGCGTTGATGCCGAGGCCGGCGGCGCAGGCGACGGGGACGTTGCCGATGACGCCCATGAGGAGCGTGGTGACCGCGGCGACCAGCACCGTGGCGGTGACCAGCTCGCCATGGTCGAGTTTCTGGCCAAACTTGTCCGTCGCCGAACCCAGGATGATCGGGTTGAGCACGATGATGTACGCCATGGCGAAGAAGGTCGCCAGCCCGCCCCGCAGCTCCTGGGTGACGGACGAGCCGCGCCGCGAGATGCGGAAGTAGGCGTCGAGGGGCGAGTTGCTGCCGGTCTTCGCGTTGGGGGGCATGCGCGACCTTCGTGCTGAGCGGTGCCGGAGCCGTGCCGGGCGGGGCCCGGCGGTGGCCGGACTCCGGCGCCCACCCAGTATGCGGCCGGCCCGCGGCCCGTACCCTGGTGACATGGGCAAGAAGGCGTACAGTCATCCCGCGCCGGAGCCGTTCGAGGGCGACATCATGGCGGTGACGGTCGGCGGCACCGTGCTGTGGTTCGTGCTCTTCCTCGTCCAGCTGCCGTTCACCGGCTGGCTCGACGACCACGACCGCATGTGGTGGCTGTGGACCTGTCTCGCGGGCGCGGGTCTCGGACTCCTCGGCATCCTGTACGTACGCCGCCGGGCCGCCGCTCTCGCCCGGGGCGCCCGCGCAGCCGCCGCGCCGAACACGTAACGTCGTACGCATGACGCAGCGGGTCGAGACCGCCCCCGAGGGCGGCGAGGGGCCGGAGCCGGGCGCCGCCACCACCGCCGCCGAGCCCACCGCCGCCGACGCCACCGCCGAGTCCGCCGCCGCGCGCCGGCACGACGGACTCACCGCCGCCGAGGTCGCCGAGCGCGTCGCCCGCGGCGAGGTCAACGACGTTCCCGTACGCTCCTCCCGCTCCACCGCCGACATCGTCCGCGCCAACGTCTTCACCCGCTTCAACGCCATCATCGGCGTCCTGTGGGTCGTCATGCTGGCCGTCGCGCCCATCCAGGACAGCCTGTTCGGCTTCGTGATCCTCGCGAACACCGGCATCGGCATCGTCCAGGAGCTGCGCGCCAAGAAGACCCTCGACAGCCTCGCCGTCATCGGCGAGGCCAAGCCCCAGGTGCGCCGCGACGGCCGCACCCGGGAGATCCCCACCGCCGGGATCGTCCTCGGCGACCTCGTCGAGCTGGGCCCCGGCGACAAGGCCGTCGTCGACGGCGAGGTGCTGGAGTCCGACGGCCTGGAGATCGACGAGTCCCTCCTCACCGGCGAGGCCGACCCCGTCGTCAAGCAACCCGGCGACAAGGTGCTCTCCGGCAGCTTCGTCGTCGCCGGCGGCGGCGCGTTCACGGCGACGAAGGTGGGGCGCGAGGCGTACGCCGTGCAGCTGGCCGAGGAGGCGTCGCGCTTCACGCTCGTCCACTCCGAGCTGCGCAGCGGCATCAGCGAGATCCTCAAGTACGTGACGTACATGATGGTCCCGGCCGCCATCGGCCTGGTCATCAGCCAGCTCGTCGTCGAGAACGAGGACACCAAGGACGCCATCCGCCGCATGGTCGGCGGGATCGTGCCGATGGTGCCCGAGGGCCTGGTGCTGCTCACCTCCATGGCGTTCGCGATAGGCGTCATCCGGCTCGGCCGCAAGCAGTGCCTCGTCCAGGAACTCCCCGCGATCGAAGGACTCGCGCGCGTCGACGTCGTCGCCCTCGACAAGACCGGCACCCTCACCGAGGGCGGCATGGACGTCACCCAGCTGCGGCCGCTCGGCGGCGCCGCCGAGGCCGACGTCCGGCGGGTGCTCGGCGCGCTCGGCTCGTCCGACCCGCGGCCGAACGCCAGCCTCCAGGCCATCGTCGAGGCGTACCCGGACACCGGGGAGCTGCGGTGCACGGAGTCGCTGCCGTTCTCCTCGGCGCGCAAGTACAGCGGGGCGGCCTTCAGCGACGCGGCCGACGCGAGCGGCGCGGGCGACGCGGCCGACGCGGGCGGCTTCGCCGCCGGCGCGGGCACGTGGCTGCTGGGCGCGCCCGACGTGCTGCTGCCGCCCGCCGACCCGGCTCTGACCGAGATCGACGAGCTGAACGCCCAGGGGCTGCGCGTCCTGCTCCTCGCCCGCGCCACCCGGGAGCTGGACGACCCGGAGGTCGCGCGCGGCGTCGAGCCGGCCGCGCTGGTCGTCCTGGAGCAGCGGCTCCGGCCCGACGCCGCCGACACCCTCCGCTACTTCGCGGAGGAGCGGGTCGAGACGAAGATCATCTCGGGCGACAACGCGGTGTCCGTCGGCGCGGTGGCCGCGAAGCTGGACATGGCGGGCGCGGACCGTACGGTCGACGCGCGCACGCTGCCCGCCGACCTGGACGAGATGGCCGCCGTCCTCGACGACAACGCCGTCTTCGGCCGCGTCAACCCGCAGCAGAAGCGCGACATGGTCGCCGCCCTGAAGTCCCGCGGGCACGACGTGGCCATGACGGGCGACGGCGTCAACGACGTGCTCGCGCTGAAGGACGCCGACATCGGCGTGTCCATGGGCTCGGGCTCGGAGGCATCGAAGGCCGTCGCGCAGATCGTCCTGCTGAACAACAGCTTCTCCACCCTCCCCTCGGTGGTCGCCGAGGGCCGCCGCGTCATCGGCAACATCGAGCGGGTCGCGAACCTCTTCCTCACCAAGACCGTCTACTCGGTCCTGATGGCGCTGCTCGTCGTCGCCACCCAGGTCCCGTACCCCTTCCTGCCGCGGCACCTCACGCTCCTGTCGACGCTGACGATCGGCGTGCCGGCGTTCTTCCTGGCGCTGGCGCCGAACAAGGAGCGGGCGCGGCCCCACTTCGTACGCCGGGTGATGCGGTACGCGATCCCCGCCGGGCTGATCGCGGGAACGGCGACGTTCCTGACGTACATGCTGGCGCGGCGGCACTACACCGGGGACGGGGCGCTGGACGCGGAGACGTCGGCGGCGACGCTGACGCTGTTCCTCATCGCCATGTGGGTGCTGGCGATCATCGCGCGGCCGTACACCTGGTGGCGGGTGGGGCTGGTCGCGACGATGGCGCTGGGCTTCGTGATCGTGCTGGTCACGCCGTGGCTACAGGACTTCTTCGCGCTGAAGCTGGTCGGCACGCAGATGCCGTGGACGGCGGTGGGGGTCGCGGTGGCCGCGTCGGTGCTGCTGGAGTTCGCGTGGCGGTGGGTGACGCGGCGGTTCCCGGACACGGACTGAAGGGCCCGGCGTGAGGCTGTTCGCCGCGGTCGTCCCGCCGGTGGAGGTGCTGGAGCCGCTGGCCGCCGCGGTCGCGCGGCTCCGCGGGAGGCCGGACGCGGGACGGCTGCGCTGGACCCGGCCGGAGGGCTGGCACGTCACGGTGGCGTTCTACGGGGAGGTGCCGGCCGGCGCCGTCGCGGAGCTGGGCGACCGGCTGGCGCGGGCCGCCGCGCGGCGGCGGGGGCCGCTGTCGCTGGGGCTGGCGGGGGGCGGCCGGTTCTCGGACACCGTGCTGTGGACGGCGGCGACGGGGGACGTCGAGGAGCTGGGCCGCCTGGCGGCGGGCGCGGAGGCGGCGGGGCGGCGGACACGGGGGGTGGGCGAGGGCGCGGGGTCCGGTGCCGGGGCCCGCGGACCCGGGGGCGAACGCCGCTACCGCCCCCACCTGACGCTGGCCCGCCAGCGCCACGGCGGCGGCGCGGACCTGGCCCCGTACACGGACGCCCTACGCGACTTCACCACCCCGCGACGCGAGGTGCCCGCCCTCACCCTGATCCGCAGCCACCTCCCGCTCCGGGGTGTGGCGGGCGCCCAGCCGCACTACGAGCCGGTGGCCTCCTGGCCCCTGGGCGGGGCGTAACCGGGGCTCAGTCGCGGGGGAACTCGCCGGTCGCGAGCTTGAGCCCGACAGGGGTGTCGGTGAGGTCGATGTCCACGCCGAAGGCGAGGGTGCTCTGGACGCGGTACTTCCCGTCCTTGGGCTTCAGGTGTACGCGGCACTTGGCGGTGTACGGATCGACGATCAGGTAGACGGGCACTTCGGCAGCGGCGTACACGGCCCTCTTCGGTCCGTAGTCGTTGGCGGCGGTGCCCTTGGAGATCACCTCGCCCACGAACTCCACGTCCTGAGAGCGCCATCGTCCCTCGTCGTTCTTGGCGGCATTCTCGCCGAGGGCGACGACGTCCGAGGCGAAGCCGTTGAGATGGCCGGGGTAGTCGATCCGTACGTCCGACTTCAGCCTTCGCCGGGAGTACCGGGCGCGCAATTGATCCAGAATGTCGTAGATCGTGTCCCATAGCGTGTCCCGCTGCGGTGACATGCAAATGACCCCCTCGACGATCTCAACCCTGTATCCCCCGGGGACCGGCATCCGCTCCAGCCACTCGAACATCTTGTCGAGGGTGAGCTCGTCGCTCTCGTCGGCCATCGTGGCGCTCCTCCCCGCTGCTGCTTGATCGCATGCAACCGGGCAGTACAACGATACTCACGGCGAGTCGTCACGCCCCGCCATCGCCGTCGCGGGCCCGCCGCCCCGCGCGGGGCGGCGGGCCCGTAAGCTCGTACGCGTGAACGCCAAGACCCGCATCCGCGTCGTCAGCGCCACGCTCGTGCTGATCTTCGCCGTCGTCGCCGTCGCCGCCGCCTTCGGCGGCTGAGCGAGCCACGGCCGCTACGTCACCAGGCGAACGCCTCCGGGGACGGACCCGGCCCCGGGAAGACCTCGTCGAGCGACGCCAGCAGCTCCGGTGACAGCGTCAGCTCCAGCGCCGGCAGCGCCGACGTCAGCTGCTCACCCGTGCGCGGGCCCACGATCGGGCCCGTGATGCCCGGGCGGGTCAGCAGCCACGCCAGGGCCACCTCCGCCGGGTCCAGGCCGTGCGCGGCGACGAGGTCCTCGTACGCGCCCACCTGCGCGCGCACCGCGTCGTCCCGCAGCGCCCCCGCCGACCGCGCGCCGCCGCCCTCGCGCTCCTTGCGCAGCGCGCCGCCCAGCAGCCCGCCGCCCAGCGGGGACCACGGGATGACGCCGAGGCCGTAGCTCTCGGCGGCCGGGAGGACCTCCATCTCGGCGCGCCGCTCGCGCAGGTTGTACAGGCACTGCTCGCTCACCAGCCCCAGCGAGCCGCGGCGCCGCGCCGCCTCGTTGGCCTGCGCGATGTGCCAGCCGGCGTGGTTGGAGGAACCGGCGTAGAGGATCTTGCCCTGCTGCACGAGGACGTCGACGGCCTGCCAGATCTCGTCCCACGGCGTGCGCCGGTCGACGTGGTGGAACTGGTAGAGGTCGATGTGGTCCGTCCGCAGCCGCTTGAGGCTGGCGTCGACCGCGCGGCGGATGTTGAGCGCGGAGAGCCGGTCGTGGTTGGGCCAGGTGTCGTCGCGGTCCGCGCTCATCGAGCCGTAGACCTTGGTGGCGAGCACGACCTTGTCCCGCCGCCCGCCGCCCTGCGCGAGCCAGGTGCCGACGATCTCCTCGGTGCGGCCCTTGTTCTCGCCCCACCCGTAGACGTTGGCGGTGTCGAAGAAGTTGATCCCGGCGTCGAGGGCGGTGTCCATCATGGCGTGGCTCTCGGCCTCGTCGGCGTGCGGCCCGAAGTTCATGGTCCCGAGCACGAGCCGGCTCACCTTGAGCCCCGTACGTCCCAGCTGCGTATACCTCATGAGGATCAAGCCAACTCCTTCGAGCGCGCTCGAAGCAAGGGCATCCGGGGAGCGTACGGACACGCGTACGGACATCCGCATGGCAGGCTTGGCGCCATGCGCGCCGCCCTCCGCCTGCCGATCGCCGCCGCCCTGCTGGCCCTCCTCGTGTGCGCCGCGCCCGCCGCGGCGCAGGACGACGTGATCCTCACCGACCCCCGGATCACCGAATCCAGCGGCCTGGCCGCCAGCCGCCAGCACGACGGCGTGTACTGGACGCACAACGACTCCGAGGACGGCCCGTACGTCTACGCCGTCGACGGCGAGACCGGCGAGACGCTGGCCACGATCACGCTGCGCGGCATAGGCGAGCCGCGCGACGTCGAGGCCATCTCGCTCGGCCCCGGCAACCAGCTCTACGTCGGCGACATCGGCGACAACATGGGCGGCTCGTGGTCGTACGTGTGGGTCTACCGCTTCCCGGAGCCGAAGCGGCTCAAGGACGCGACCGTGGACGCCGTGCAGTACGAGATGCAGTACGAGGACGGGCCGCGCGACGCGGAGGCGCTGATGGTGCACCCGAAGACGGGGCGGGTGTACGTCGTGAGCAAGAAGGAGGACGGGGGCGCGGCGATGTACGTGGCGCCGGAGAAGCTGTCGACGGGGTCGATGAACATCTTCCGGCGGGTCGCGCCGATCAACCTGTGGGTGACGGACGGGGCGTTCTCGCCGGACGGCACCAGGATGGCGCTCCGCTCGTACGTCGGCGGGCGGATGTACCGCTTCGCGGACGGCAGGCCGGAGGAGGACGGGCGGCTGGACGTGCCGTTGCAGTCGCAGGGCGAGTCGATGACGTACACGGCGGACGGGTCGGCGATCGTGTTCGGCAGCGAGGGGGAGCAGAGCGACCTGGTGTGGCGGGAGGCCGAGGGGGGCTCGGACGGGGAGTCGGGTGACGCGGGCGCCGACGGGTCCGGGAGCGGCGGCTCGGCGGACGGCGCGAGCGGCGGGGACGGGGACCGCAAACCGGTGACGGCGGTGCTGATGGTGGGCGCCGGGATCGGCGCGGTGCTGCTGCTGCGCCGCGCGGTGGCGCGCCGCCCGCGCCGGGGCTGAGGCGCGGGGGCCGGGTGCGTGGGCCGGGGGTGAGACGTGATCCAGGGCTGAGGCGCGGGGGTCCGGCGGCGGGTGCGCCCGGGGCGTAGAACCCGGTTGTCGGCGGGGCGGCCTACCCTGGGGCGGGAGTGCGGGGAAGGGGTCCGCGGTTCCGCTTCTCAGTCGCTCTTCACTCCCGCTTGCTTTCCTTCTCCCTTTCCTTCTCCCTTTCCTTCGTCGTGGCACTCCGGATGGACCGGCGGTACGGTCCACCCCTCCGCCCGCCGGCGGTCGAGCAGGGCCCCCAGGCCGTCCAGCATCCGGTCGATGGCGAACATGAACGTCTCTTCGTCCAGCGCCGAGAAGGAGTCCTCGGCCAGCTTGGCGATCCTCGGATAGCGCCCGGACGCCATCGCCGACTCCAGCGCCGGCGACTGAGCCTCCCAGAACTCCTGGTCGCTGATCCCGGTGCGGGCCTCCGCCTGCGTGGCGTTGACGTGCACCCGGGCGAGGCCGGACGCGGTGGCGTCGATCGAGGTGACGAAGCCGACCTTCTCCTGGTCGGTGAGCAGCAGCCCCTCGAAGCCGCCGAGGGCCAGCTCGAAGGCCTCCAGCCCGTTCGGGCCGAGCACGGGCCGGCCCTGGTCGACCTGGAGCAGCCACGGGTGCTCCAGGTAGTGCTCCCACATCGAGTGGGCGAGGCTCCGCAGCCGCTCCCGCCAGGTCGTCAAGCTCTCGAAGCGTTCGACGTCCTCCGGCTCGACCGAGCCGACGGCGTCGAGCATCAGGTCGAGCAGCTCCGCCTTGCCGGGCACGTACCGGTACAGCGACATGGTGCCCACGCCCAGGCTCCCGGCGATCTTGCGCATCGAGACCGCCTCCAGCCCCTCGGTGTCGGCGATGCCGATGGCCGTGTCGACGATCCGCGCCACCGAGATGCCGGGTTTCGGGCCGCGCTTGGCGCGCTCCTCCATGCCCCAGAGCAGGGCCATGCTGCGGCTGAGGTCGCCGCTGCCGCTGTGTTCCCTTGCCGCCATGGGACCGCAGTCTAGCTGCGGACTTGCCTTCTGCGTACACCGTATGCGTAAATGGGTACAGCGTACTCAGATAGGGGAGGAAGAGCGTGATGGCAAGCTCGGCCGACGCCGTCGTGGCGGACGGCGTGCAGAAGCGCTACGGAGAGAAGCGGGCCCTCGCCGGATTCGACCTGACCGTGCCGTACGGCACCGTCTACGGCCTGCTCGGCCCGAACGGCGCGGGCAAGACCACCGCGGTACGGATCCTGTCCACCCTCATCCGCCTCGACGGCGGACAGGCCCGGGTCGGCGGGCACGACGTGATGAAGGACCCGGTCAAGGTGCGCCGGCGGATCGGCCTGGCCGGGCAGTACGCCGCCGTGGACGAGGTGCTGACGGGCCGGCAGAACCTGGAGATGTTCGCCCGGCTGTTCCACCTCGGCTCCCGCCGCGCCCGCGAGCGCGCGGTGGAGCTGCTGGAGCAGTTCGGCCTGACGGAGGCGGCGGACAAGGGCGCGAAGGAGTACAGCGGCGGCATGCGGCGCCGGCTCGACCTGGCGTCGAGCATGATCCTCGCCCCGGACGTGCTTTTCATGGACGAGCCGACGACCGGCCTGGACCCGCGCAGCCGCGGCGAGGTGTGGGAGGCGGTACGGGACCTGGTGGCCGGCGGCACGACGGTCCTGCTGACGACGCAGTACCTCGACGAGGCCGACAAGCTCGCCGACCGCATCGCCGTCATCGACGGCGGCCGGACGATCGCCGACGACACCCCGGCCGCGCTGAAGAACACGGTCGGCGGCGACCGTATCGAGGTCGTCGTCGGCTCGGCGGAGGAGATCCCGGACGCGGTCAAGGCCGTGGCCCGCGTCTCCGGCGCCGAACCGGCCATCGAGCTGGAGGAGTTGCGCGTGCACGGCCCGGTCGCCGACCGGGTGGCGGCGCTGACGGAGGTCGCGCGCACGTTGCAGGACGAGGGGGTGGCGGTGGACGACATCGCGCTGCGGCGGCCGACGCTCGACGACGTGTTCCTGAGCCTGACGGGCCACACCGCGGCGGACAGCGCGGCGGAGACGGAGCCGAAGCCCGACGAGAAAGAGGAGGCCAAGGTCGTATGAGCACCGCCACCGAGTCCACGGCGGGGGAGAACCGGGGAGAGAACCCGGGCGGGACCCCGGGAGGGCGCGCGGGGGAGGCGCCCAAGGCCACCCGCCCGCCGGTCCGCGAGCAGGCCCCCGGCGGGGCGCTGAAGTGGGCGTTCGCCGACTGCTGGACCATCGTACGGCGCGGCCTGCTGCACTACCGCCGGCAGCCGTCGAACATCGCCTGGCAGCTCGGCTTCCCGGTCGTCTCCGTGCTGCTGTTCGTGTACGTCTTCGGCAGCGCGATGGAGGGCGGCGCGGACGCGTACAAGTCGTACGCGATGCCCGGCATGTTCGCGATGACCATGGCCTTCGGGTTCATGAACACCGCCATGCTGATCACCATCGACAAGGAGCACGGCATCACCGACCGCTTCCGCTCCATGCCGATGTCCCCCTCCGCCGTCGTCAGCGGCCGCGGCGTCTCCGACCTCATCGGCGCCACGCTCGACCTGATGGTGATGGCGGCGATCGCGCTGATCATCGGCTGGCGCTCGGACGGCACGGCGCTGGAGACCGCGGCCGCCTTCGCGCTGCTGCTGTGGCTGCGCTTCGCGCTGATCTGGGTCGGGGTGGTGCTCGGCCTGCTGGTGCCCAACCAGGAGGCGGCGGGCAACCTCTTCGCGGTCGCGTTCCCCTTCGGCATGGTCTCCAGCGTCTTCGCGTCGCCCGCGGACATGCCGGACTGGCTGGGCGCGGTCGCGATGTGGAACCCGGTGTCGTCCACCGCCAACGCCGTGCGCGAGCTGTTCGGCAACCCGGGGCGGCTGGGCGACTCGTGGATCGAGCAGCACGCCATGCTGATGGCGGTGGTGTGGCCGGTGGTGATCACGGCGGTGTTCCTGCCGCTGGCCGTGCGCAAGTACCAGCGGCTGTCGCACTGAGCGGGCGCGATACGGCGACGGGCCCCGCGGCGAGGCCGCGGGGCCCGTTCCGTACGGAGGGAAGCGGCGTCAGATCCGCTCCAGCACGAAGTCGACGCACCGGGTGAGCGCCTCGACGTCGGCGGGGTCGATGGCGGGGTACATGGCGACGCGCAGCTGGTTGCGACCGAGCTTGCGGTACGGCTCGGTGTCCACGACGCCGTTGGCGCGCAGGACCTTGGCGACGGCGGCGGCGTCCACGTCGTCGGAGAAGTCGATCGTGCCGACGACCTGCGAGCGCTGCGCCGGGTCGGCGACGAACGGCGTGGCGGCCTTCGACTCCTCGGCCCAGTTGTAGAGCGTACGGGCCGACGTGGCCGTGCGGCGTACCGCCCAGTCCAGCCCGCCCTGCCCGTTCAGCCACTCCAGCTGGTCGGCCAGGAGGAAGAGGGTGGTGAGGGCCGGGGTGTTGTACGTCTGGTTCTTGCGGGAGTTGTCGATCGCGGTGGGCAGCGAGAAGAACTCCGGCACGTGCCGCCCGGAGGCGTGCACCCGCGCGGCCCGCTCCAGCGCGGCCGGCGAGAACGCCGCGACCCACAGCCCGCCGTCGGAGGCGAAGGACTTCTGCGGCGCGAAGTAGTACACGTCCGTCTCGGCCACGTCCACCGGCAGCCCGCCGGCCCCGGACGTCGCGTCGACGACCACGAGCGCCCCGTCGTCGGCCCCCGCGACCCGGCGCAGCGGCATGGCGACGCCGGTGGAGGTCTCGTTGTGCGTCAGCGCGTACACGTCGACCCCGGCCTCGGCCCGCGCCTCCGGGTGCGTACCGGGCTCGGACGTCACGACGGCCGGCTCCTCCAGCCACGGGGCGGCCTTGGCGGCCTTCGCGAACTTCGACGAGAACTCGCCGAACGACAGGTGCTGCGACCTGCGCTCGATCAGCCCGTGCGTGGCGATGTCCCAGAACGCGGTCGACCCGCCGTTGCCGAGGACCACTTCGTACCCCTCGGGCAGCGCGAACAGCTCACGCACACCCTCACGCACCCGCCCGACGAGGTCCCGCACGGGAGCCTGCCGGTGGGAGGTCCCGAGAAGGGAGGACCCGGTGGCGGCGAGGGCCTGGAGCGCCTCGGTACGCACCTTGGACGGACCCGACCCGAAGCGACCGTCGGCGGGCTTGATGTCAGCGGGAATCTCGATCTCAGCCACCCCCGAAGCCTACGGCCCGACCGCCCGGCGACGACGCTCCGTCCACGCTCTGAGACGAGAAACCCACGTACTGAGCAGCCCGCCGGGGGCTGACGTGAGGGGAGCGGCAGCGACCGGACGAATCGACGACCCACCATGGCGAACACCTGGAACGACTGGCTCCGCACCTACACCCGCGCCTACCGCGCCCCGGCACCCCCGCTACGCCTGCCGTGCCCGGCGGGCTGCGGCGCGCGTGCGCTGTCGCTGCGGTTCCGGGAGCGGACGCCGGACGGCATCGGGAACGGGTTCCTCTGGTGCCGATCGTGCCGCTACGGAATCCACCTGTGCCGGGTCGCGATCCCGGAGGGAGCGGAGGTCGTCCCGTACGGAACGCCGACGGAAGAGGAGCCGCCCCCACCGAGTTTCACGCCCGTGCCCCCGGAGCCCACGACGCGGTCCGGAGCCACCGGGCGACCCTGAGAGGGGCGTCCCACCCCGGCACCGGGTCACCTGGGGTGGGTCTCCGTCCAGATCGAGCCCGCGCCGGCCCGTCGCCCGCCGGGTCCGCCCCTCCTCTGCGGTCCCGGCGGGCGGGGGGTCAGCCCAGGGTCAGGGTGGCCGGGGCCGGGTTGCCGTTCGTGTAGGTGCCGTTGAAGCCGAAGGTGACCGAGCCGCCGTCCGGCACGTTGCCGTTGTACGGGGCGTTGGTGCAGGTCACCTGCGTGCCGGACTGGCGGCACGTGGCGTTCCAGGCGTTGGTGATCTGCTGGCCCGGCGCGTAGTCCCAGGAGACCGACCAGCCGGACAGCGAGTCGCCGTCGCAGCTGACCGTGACCGCCGCGGTGAAGCCGCCGTTCCACTCGTTCGGTACGGCGTAGCTCGCGGCGCAGCCGTCGCCCGGGCCCGGTCCGGGGCCGGGGTCGCCGCCGAGGGCTTCGACGACCGCGTCGTAGGCGGGTTTCGGCTGGTAGCTGTCGTTCCAGAGGGTTGCCGAGCCCTCGCCGTCGAAGACGTCCGGGACCCAGGAGTACTTGTCCGGGAAGCCCCACACCGTGACGCCGACGCAGCGGTCGACGGCCAGGCAGGCGTCGATGACGTTGGCGTAGTACTGGGACTGGGTGGCTTCCTTCTGCGAGTCGGCGGGCAGCTGCATCCGTACGTCCAGCTCGGTGACGGCCACGTCGACGCCGAGGTCGGCGAAGCGCTGCATGTTCTGCTGCATGTCGCTCGGGAAGCCGTACTGGATCGCGAGGTGGCCCTGGATGCCGACGCAGTCGATGGGCACGCCCTGTGCCTTCAGGTCGCGCACCAGGTTGTACATCGCGGTGCTCTTCGCGTTGATGCCCTCGATGTTGTAGTCGTTGATGCAGAGTTTCGCGTTCGGGTCGGCGGCCTTGGCGGCGCGCAGGGCGTGTGCGACGAAGTCCTCGCCCATGGCGTTGTAGAGCGGGCTGGTGCGGAACGTGCCGTCCTCGTTGAAGGGTTCGTTGACCACGTCCCAGGCGTAGATGTCGCCCGCGTAGTGCCCGGCGACCTCGGTGACGTGGTTCTCCATCGCGTCGCGCACCTCGCCGCTCGGCAGGTTGGAGACCCAGTCGGGGAGCTGGCTGTGCCAGACGAGGGTGTGGCCGCGGATCGACTGGCCGTTCTGCTGCGCGAAGTCGCGGATTTGGTCGCCGGGGCCGAAGTTGAACTGGCCGCGGCTCGGCTCCGTGGTGTCCCACTTCATCTCGTTCTCCGCCGTGATCTGGCCGAACTCGCGGCCCAGGATCTCGGTGTACTGGCTGTCGGAGAAGTGGGAGGTCGCGGCGGCGGAGCCGATGAACTTGCCGTGTGCCTGGGCGAGCTGGTTGAGCGAGTCGGCCGCGTACGCGGGGGTGGCGGTGCCGAGGCCGTACAGGCAGAGGGCGCCGGCGAGTGCGGCGAGCAGGGCCCTGGGCCTGCTGCGGAGTCTTCGCATGTTCCCCTTCTTCCCCCGCGGGTGGGCGCGGGCGGTGGTGGAGTGGTGGCGCCGGATCCGGATGAGGCGGGACCGAAACATTCGATACTTGCTTCGAATATTTCTGGCACCGGACGTTAGAGGTGGGACCGGGGCACGTCAATACGCGCGGCGGAGCGGGGGCGTCCGGCACGCTGGGGGGCATGGATACGGATACGGGGACGGGCGCGGCGACCGGTGCGGGCGCGGAGACGGGTACGGGCGTGGACGCCGTCGCGCTGGAGCGGCGCCTGCGGGACGCGGTAGGCGGCGAGGTGGGGTTCGGCACCGGGGACCGGGCCCTGGTCACCATGGACGCCTCCAACTACCGCCGCGTCCCCCTCGGCGTCGTCGCCCCGCGCGACGCGGACGACGTGGCCGCCGCGCTCGCCGTGTGCCGGGAGTTCGGCGCGCCCGTCGTCGCCCGCGGCGGCGGTACGTCCATCGCGGGCAACGCGGTGGGCGCGGGCGTCGTCCTCGACTTCACCCGGCACCTGAACCGGATCGTCGACGTCGACCCCGCCGCGCGCACCGCCGTCGTGCAGCCGGGGCTGGTGCTCGACCGGCTGCGCGGGGCGGCGGCGCCGCACGGGCTGACGTTCGGGCCCGACCCGTCGACGCACAGCCGGTGCACGATCGGCGGCATGGTCGGCAACAACTCCTGCGGCTCGCACAGCGTCGCGTGGGGGACGACGGCCGACAACGTGCGGGCGCTGGACGTGGTGACGTACCGGGGGCGGGCGGTGCGGCTGGAGCCGGGCGGGCTGGAGGTGCTGCCGGGGCTGCCGGAGTTCGTCGCGGGGCACCTGGCCACGTTGCGTACGGGCGGGCGCGGGGACGCCGCGTCGGACGGCCCGGACACCCCGCTGCCCGGCTGGCCCGACCTCCCCCGCCGCATCTCCGGCTACGCCCTCGACGCCCTCCTCCCCGAGCGCGGCGCCGACCTCGCCCGCGCCTTCACCGGCAGCGAGGGCACCCTCGCCGTTCTCACCGAGGCCACCGTCCGCCTCGTCGAGTCGCCGCCCGCCCGCGCCCTCGCCGTCCTCGGCTACGCCGACGAGTCCGCCGCCGCCGAGGCGGCCGCGGGGCTGCTGCCGCTGCGTCCGCTGACCGTCGAGGGCATGGCCGCCGACCTTGTCGGTGGCGGCCCCGACACACACGCGCTGCCCCGCGGCGGCGCCTGGCTGTTCGTCGAGACCGGCGGCGACACCCCCGCCGCCGCGCGGGCCGCCGCCGAGGAGGTGTGCCGCGCCGCCGACGCCGTCGACCACGCCGTCGTCTCCGACGCGGGCGCGCAGCGCGCCCTGTGGCGGGTACGCGAGGACGCCTCCGGCACCGCCACCCGGATGCCGGACGGCAGCGAGGCGTGGCCCGGCTGGGAGGACTGCGCGGTGCCGCCCGCGCGGCTGGGCGCGTACCTGCGCGAGTTCCGCGCGCTGCTCGCCGCGCACGGGCTGCGCGGGCTGCCGTACGGGCACTTCGGGGACGGCTGCATCCACGTGCGCATCGACTTCGACCTGCTGACCGCGCCGGGCATCGCCCGCTTCCGGGAGTTCTCGGGGGAGCTGGCGGGCCTCGTCGTCGCGCACGGCGGCTCGCTGTCCGGGGAGCACGGGGACGGGCGGGCGCGGTCGGAGCTGCTGCCGGCGATGTACGGGGACGAACTCGCCGGGCTGTTCCGCGGCTTCAAGGACCTGTGGGACCCCGACGGCGCGCTCAACCCCGGCGTGATCGCCCGCCCCGCGCCCCTCGACGCCGACCTGCGCTTCGCGCCGCTGCCGCGCGGGCGGGCGCCGGTGCCGGTGGCGTTCGGCTACCCGCACGACGGGCCGGAGGGCGGGGACTTCGCGGCGGCGGTGCGGCGGTGCGTGGGGGTGGCCAAGTGCCGGAACCCGGCGGGGAGCGCGGGGGTGATGTGCCCGTCGTACCGTGCCACCGGCGAGGAGCGGCACTCCACCCGCGGGCGGGCGCGGCTGCTGCACGAGATGCTCGCCGGCGAGGTCATCACGGACGGGTGGCGCTCGGAGGAGGTGCGCGAGGCGCTGGACCTGTGCCTGTCGTGCAAGGGGTGCCGCAGCGACTGCCCGGTGGACGTGGACATGGCCACGTACAAGGCGGAGTTCCTGTACCACCACTACGCCGGGCGGCGGCGGCCCATGGCGCACTACGCGATGGGGCGGCTGCCGCGGTGGCTGCGGCTGACGGCGGCGCTGCGCGCGGGGCGGGCGGCGAACGCGCTGGCGGGCGTGGCGCCGCTGGCGGCCGTGGCGAAGCGGCTGGCGGGGATCGCGGCGGAGCGGCCGATCCCGCCGCTCGCGCCGGTGCCGCTGACGCGGTCGCTGACGGCGGACGCGGGGGCGGAGGTGCTGCTGTGGCCGGACACGTTCACCAACTACCTGTCGCCGGAGGCGGGCACGGCGGCGGTGCGGGTGCTGCGGGCGGCGGGGCTCAGGGTCGGGCTGCCGCGGGGGGCGGGGAAGGTGTGCTGCGGGCTGACGTACGTCTCCACGGGGCAGCTGGACCAGGCCCGTGCGGTGATGCGGCGGACGCTGGACGCGCTGGAGCCGGCAACGCCCTCCGGGGACGGGGACGGCGGTACGGGGGACGGGGCCGGCCTGCCGCTCGTCGTCCTCGAACCGCCCTGCGCCGCCGCCCTGAGGACCGACCTCGTCGAGCTGCTGCCCGACGACCCCCGCGCCCCCCGCCTCGCCGCCCGCGTCCGCACCTTCGCCGAGGCCCTCGAAACCGCCGCCCCCGACTGGACCCCGCCCCGCCTCGACCGCCCGGTCACCGGCCAGACGCACTGCCACCAGCACGCGATCCTCGGCGACGCCGCCGAGCGCCGCCTGAGGACGAAGGCCGGGCTTGAGGGGGACCTCGCGGCCGGCTGCTGCGGCCTGGCGGGCAACTTCGGCTTCGAGCGCGGCCACTACGAGGTCTCGGCGGCCTGCGCGGAGGACCAGCTGCTCCCGGCGGTACGGAACGCGCCGGACGGCGCGGCGGTCGCGGCCGACGGCTACTCCTGCCGCACGCAGCTCGACCAGCTCGCCGGCGTCCGCGCCCGCCACCTGGCGGAGCTGCTGGCGGACGGGCTGGAGGAGGGGTGATCAGTCGGAGGGGAACCTGTCGGTGGGGAGGGTGAGCCCGAGGGGGGTCTCCTTGAGGTCCAACTCGGTGCCGAAGGCGACGATGACCTCCTTGGCGTAGTCGCCGTCCTTGGGCTCGGTGTAGACGTGGCACTTGCGCTGGTACGGATCGGCGATCAGGTAGACGGGCACGCCCGCGAGGGCGTAGGCGGTCTTCTTGGGGCCGTAGTCGTTCCTTCCCGTTCCCGGGGAGATCACCTCGGCGACGAAGTCGATGTCCTCGTACGCCCAGCGTCCCTTCTTGCCCGGCTTCGCGCCCTCTCGGATCTTGAGCACGTCGGGGCAGAGGGCGTTCTTCTTGCCGGGGAAATCGATGCGCACGTCGGAGAGCACCTTGGCGCTCCCGCCGAGTTCGATCTTCAGCGCCATGGAGATCTCAAGGATGATCTCCCAGTGCGCATCACGCTGCGGCGTCATGAAAATGGACCCTTCGACGACCTCGATGCGATAGCCCTCGAAGGCGGGGGTCCGCTCAAACACCTCGAACAGCTCGTCCAAGGTCGCCTTGTCGTCGGTGTCGGCCATCTCGATCCTGTCGTCGACGAGGGTCATTCCGGCTCTCCTCCCCGCAGCTCCGTGGGTGGCATGCTGCCGCCCTTCAAACGATACGCGCAGCCACTTGGTCACGGGGAGTCACCGGTCGAATAATCCGGCAAGCACGCTTGCTTGTTTTACTCCCCGCTGCCACCCTACTGCGCAGTAGCCACGAGGGGAGCGCACCATGGCGGGCCCGGAGATCACCTCCCTGCTCGACGACCTCCGCGACGAGAGCGCCGCGCTGGACGCGCTCGTCGCCGGGCTGCCGCCCGAGCGGTGGGCGCTCGGCACCCCCGCCGCCGGGTGGACCGTCGCGCACCAGATCGCCCACCTCGCCTGGACCGACCGCGCCGCGCTCGCCGCCGCCGTCGAGCCCGAGGAGTTCCAGCGGATGCTGGCGCGCGCGCAGGAGGCGCCGTACGGGTTCGTCGACGAGGGCGCCGCGCGCGGCGCCGCGCAGCCGCCCGCGACGCTGCTCGACCGCTGGCGGCAGGGGCGCGAGGAGCTGCGGCGCGTGCTGCTGGCGCAGCCGGCGGGGGTGCGGATGCCGTGGTTCGGGCCGGCGATGAGCGTCGGGGGTGTGGCGTCGGGGCGGCTGATGGAGACCTGGGCGCACGGGCAGGACGTCGCCGACGCCCTGGGGGTACGGCGCGCGCCCACGGCGCGGCTGCGGCACGTGGCCCGTATCGGCGTGCGCACGCGGGACTTCGCGTACGTCGTCAACGGGCTGACGCCGCCCGCCGCCGCGTTCCGCGTCGAGCTGGCCCCGCCGGGCGGCGGCCCGGTCTGGGCGTACGGGCCGGAGGACGCCGCCGAGCGCGTCACCGGGCCCGCGCTCGACTTCTGCCTGCTGGCCACCCAGCGCGTCCACCGCGCCGACACGGCGCTCGTCGCCGAGGGCGCGGAGGCGGAGCGCTGGCTCGGCATCGCCCAGGCGTTCGCGGGCCCGCCGGGCGGCGGGCGGGAACGGGCCGGGGGCGCCGCCGGGGACGGCGCGGCGGACGGCCGCCCGTGACGCTCCGTATCGGCAACGCCTCCGGCTTCTACGGCGACCGCTTCGCCGCCGTCCGCGAGATGCTCACCGGCGGCGAACTCGACGTGCTCACCGGCGACTACCTCGCCGAGCTGACCATGCTCATCCTCGCCCGCGACCGCCTCAAGGACCCGGCCGCCGGCTACGCGAAGACGTTCCTGCGCCAGCTCGAAGACGGCCTCGGCCTGGCCCGCGACCGCGGCGTCGCCCTCGTCGTCAACGCCGGCGGGCTCAACCCCGCCGGCCTCGCCGCCGCCGTCCGCGACCTCGCCGCGCGCGTCGGCGTCCCCGCCCGCGTCGCGCACGTCGAGGGCGACGACCTCACCGCCCGCGGCACGTGGGACGGCGCCCTCGCCGCCCACGCCTACCTCGGCGGCGCCGGCATCGCCGCCTGCCTGCGCGCCGGCGCCGACGTCGTGGTCACCGGCCGCGTCACCGACGCCGCGCTCGTCACCGGCGCCGCCCAGGCGCACCACGGCTGGGCCGCGGAGGACGCCGACGCCCTCGCCGGCGCGGTCGTCGCCGGGCACGTGCTGGAGTGCGGCACCCAGGCCACCGGCGGCAACTACGCCTTCTTCACCGAGCACGACGTCCGCCACCCCGGCTTCCCCCTCGCCGAGATCGAGCCGGACGGCAGCGCCGTCATCACCAAGCACCCCGGCACCGGCGGCGCCGTCACCGTCGGGACCGTCACCGCCCAGCTCCTCTACGAGACCGCCGGCCCCCGCTACGCCGGCCCCGACGTCACCGCCCGCCTCGACTCCGTACGCCTCGCCCCGGACGGCCCCGACCGCGTCCGCGTCAGCGGCGTCCGCGGCGAGCCGCCGCCGCCCGACCTCAAGGTCGGCCTGAACCGCCTCGGCGGCTTCCGCAACGAGGTCGTCTTCGTCCTCACCGGCCTCGACATCGAGGCCAAGGCCGCCCTCGTACGCGCCCAGCTGGCCCCCGCCCTCGCCGGCGTCGCCGACGTGCGCTGGACCCTCGCCCGCACCGACCGCCCCGACGCCGACGTGCAGGAGGAGGCGTCCGCGCTGCTCCGCCTCGCCGTCCGGGACCCCGACGAGGCCGCCGTGGGCCGCGCCGTCACCGGCGCCGCCGTCGAACTGGCCCTCGCCAGCGTCCCCGGCTTCCACCTCACCGCCCCGCCCGGACGGGCGCAGCCGTACGGCGTCTTCGAGGCCGCCTACGTCCCCGCCGCCGACGTCCCGCACACCGCAGTGCTGCCCGACGGCACCCGCGTGCCCGTCGCCCCGCCGCCGCGCACCCGGGCCCTCGCGCCCGTACCCGAACCGCCGCTGCCGCCGCCCCCGCCGCCCGGCGGCCCGACCCGCCGCGCCCCCCTCGGCGCCGTCGCGGGGGCCCGCAGCGGCGACAAGGGCGGCAGCGCCAACGTCGGCGTCTGGGCCCGCGACGACGCCGCGTGGCCCTGGCTCGCCCACACCCTCACCGCCGGCCGCGTCCGCGAACTCCTCCCGGAGACCGCCGGCTTCGCCGTCGTACGGCACGTCCTGCCGAACCTCCGCGCGCTCAACTTCACCGTCGACGGGATCCTCGGCGCGGGCGTCGCCGCGCAGGCCCGCTTCGACCCGCAGGCCAAGGCGCTCGGCGAGTGGCTGCGCGCCCGGCACGTCGACATACCCGAGGAGCTGCTGCCGTGACCGTCCTGGCCTCGTCGCTGGACACCGCGGGCGCCGAGTACGCCGCCCGCCGCACCGCGATGCTCGACAAGCTCGCCGCCCTCGACGCCGAGCACGCCAAGGCGGTGGCGGGCGGCGGCGAGAAGTACACCGCGCGGCACCGGGCCCGCGGCAAGCTGCTCGTCCGCGAGCGCGTCGAGCTGCTGCTCGACCCCGACACCCCGTTTCTGGAGCTGAGCCCGCTGGCCGGGTGGGGCTCGGACTACGCCGTGGGCGCGTCGCTCGTCACCGGCATCGGCGTCGTCTCCGGCGTCGAGTGCCTGATCACCGCCAACGACCCGACCGTCCGCGGCGGCGCGTCCAACCCCTGGACGCTGAAGAAGGCGTTCCGCGCGCACGAGATCAGCCTCGCCAACCGGCTGCCGTCGATACATCTGGTGGAGTCCGGCGGCGCCGATCTGCCTTCTCAGAAAGAGATCTTCATTCCGGGCGGGGCCCTGTTCAAGCACCTGACCCGCTCCTCCGCCGCCGGCATCCCCACGGTCGCCGTCGTCTTCGGCAACTCGACGGCCGGCGGTGCGTACGTGCCCGGCATGAGCGACCACGTGATCATGGTCAAGGAGCGCGCGAAGGTGTTCCTCGGCGGCCCGCCGCTGGTGAAGATGGCCACCGGCGAGGAGAGCGACGACGAGTCCCTGGGCGGCGCCGACATGCACGCCCGCACCTCCGGCCTCGCCGACTACTTCGCCGTCGACGAGCCGGACGCCCTGCGCACCGCCCGCCGCGTCGTCGCCCGCCTCGACTGGCGCAAGGCGCACCCCGACCCGCCGCCGGCCGCCCCGCCCGCGTACCCGGAGGACGAGCTGCTGGGCGTCGTGCCGGGCGACCTGAAGGTGCCGTTCGACCCGCGCGAGGTGATCGCGCGGGTCGTGGACGGGTCGGACTTCGACGAGTTCAAGCCGCTGTACGGGACGAGCCTGGCGACCGGCTGGGCGCGGCTGCACGGCTACCCCGTCGGGATCCTCGCCAACGCGCGCGGGGTGCTGTTCAGCGCGGAGTCGCAGAAGGCCGCGCAGTTCATCCAGCTCGCCAACCAGCGCGACATCCCGCTGGTGTTCCTCCACAACACCACCGGCTACATGGTCGGCAAGGACTACGAGCAGGGCGGCATCATCAAGCACGGCGCCCAGATGATCAACGCCGTCTCCAACTCCCGCGTCCCGCACCTGTCGGTGCTCATGGGCGCCAGCTACGGCGCCGGCCACTACGGCATGTGCGGCCGCGCGTACGACCCGCGGTTCCTCTTCGCCTGGCCCAGCGCCAAGTCGGCCGTCATGGGGCCGCAGCAGCTCGCGGGCGTGCTGTCGATCGTCGCGCGGGCGTCGGCGGAGGCGAAGGGCACGCCGTACGACGAGGACGGCGACGCGGCGCTGCGCGCGATGGTGGAGCAGCAGATCGAGGCGGAGTCGCTGCCGGCGTTCCTGTCGGGGCGGCTGTACGACGACGGGGTGATCGACCCGCGGGACACCCGGACGGTGCTGGGCATGTGCCTGTCGGCGATCCACACGGCGCCGTACGCGGGGGTGCACGACGGATACGGGGTGTTCCGCCTGTGAGCCCTTCATCGTCGACGACAAAGGACCCGACTCCCGTGATAAGCACCCTCCTCGTCGCCAACCGCGGCGAGATCGCCTGCCGCGTCTTCCGCACCTGCGGCGCGCTGGGCATCACGCCCGTCGCCGTGCACTCCGACGCCGACGCGGACGCGCTGCACGTACGCGAAGCGCTGGCGGCCGGCGGCGCGGCGGTGCGGCTGCCGGGGAACGCGCCGGCGGACACGTACCTGCGCGCCGACCTGCTGGTCGCGGCGGCGCGCGCGGCGGGCGCGGACGCCGTGCACCCCGGCTACGGGTTCCTCTCCGAGAGCGCGGACTTCGCGCGCGCGGTCGCCGCGGCCGGGCTGACGTGGGTCGGGCCGCCGCCGGAGGCGATCGAGGCGATGGCGTCCAAGACGCGCGCGAAGGAGCTGATGGGCCTCGCGCCCTTCGACCCGGCGAAGGCGGTGGCGGACGACCTGCCGCTGCTGGTCAAGGCGGCGGCGGGAGGCGGCGGGCGCGGCATGCGGGTCGTACGGGAGCTGGCGGCGCTGGACGCCGAACTGGCGTCGGCCGCGGCGGAGGCCGAGGCGGCGTTCGGCGACGGCGAGGTGTTCGTCGAGCCGTACGTCGAGGGCGGGCGGCACGTCGAGGTGCAGGTGCTCGCGGACGCGCACGGGGGCGTGTGGGCGCTGGGCACGCGCGACTGCTCGCTGCAACGGCGGCACCAGAAGGTGATCGAGGAGGCCCCGGCGCCGGGGCTGCCGGCGGGCGCGGCGGCCGAACTGGAGGAGACGGCGGTACGGGCGGCGCGGTCGATCGGGTACGTGGGGGCGGGGACGGTCGAGTTCCTGCTGGCGCCGGACGGGCGGGCGCAGTTCCTGGAGATGAACACGCGGCTGCAAGTGGAGCACCCGGTGACGGAGGCGGTGTACGGGGTGGACCTCGTCGCGCTGCAACTGCGGGTGGCCGAGGGCGCGCCGCTGCCGCCGGAGGCGCCGCGGCCGCGGGGGCACGCGGTGGAGGCGCGGCTGTACGCGGAGGACCCGGCGGCGGGCTACGCGCCGCAGACGGGCGTGGTGCACCGGCTGACGCTGCCGGGCGGCGAGGGCGGCGGCCCCGCCGGGGTCGGGGGCGGAGCCGCGGTTCCGGGAAGTGGGGGTACCGCCCACGCTCTCCAGGGCGTAGGGAGAGGGACTGTAGAACCCCCCACCCTCCGCCTCGACGCCGGCTACGCCGCCGGCGACACCGTCACCCCCTACTACGACGCCCTCCTCGCCAAGGTCGTCGTCCACGCCCCCACCCGCGCGGAGGCCGTCCGCCGGCTCGCCGCCGCACTCCGCGGCGCCCGCGTCCACGGCCCCACGACCAACCGCGCCCTGCTCGTACGCTCCCTCGGGCACGACGAGTTCGTACGCGCCGAGATGACCACGTCGTTCTACGACCGCCACCTGCCGGAGCTGACCCGCCCGCCCGGCGACGAGCCCACCGACCCCACGCCCCTCCACCTCGCCGCCCTCGCCGCGGCCCTCGCCGACGCCGCCGCCCGCCGCCAGGCGCCCGGCGCCGTCCTGCCCGCCCGCTTCGGGGGCTGGCGCAACGTGCCGTCGCAGCCGCAGACCAAGGCGTACCGCGCCGACCCCGGCGGCGCCGAGGTCGAGGTCCGCTACCGCCGCACCCGCGACGGCCTCAGCGCCGACGACCTGCCCGGCGTGCGCGTGCTCTCCGCCGCCCCCGCGCGCGTGGTGCTCGAAGCCGCCGGCGTCACCCGCGCCTACGACGTCGCCGTCTACGCCCCCGGCCCCGCCGGCGACCGCCCCGTCCACGTCGACACCCCCCACGGCTCGTACACCCTCCACCCCCTCCCGCGCTTCCCCGACCCCCGCGCCGACACCCCCGCCGGATCCCTCCTCGCCCCCATGCCCGGCACCGTCGTCCGCCTCGCGGACGGCGCGGCGCCCGGCCGCCCCGTACGGCGGGGTCAGCCCCTCCTCTGGCTGGAGGCGATGAAGATGGAGCACGAGGTCACCGCCCCCGCCGGCGGCGTTCTCACCGCCCTGCACGCCGCCCCCGGCCGCCAGGTGGAGGTCGGCGCGCTGCTTGCCGTAGTCGAAGAAGAAGCAGTCGAAGAAGAAGCAGCCGAAGAAGCAGAGGAAGCCCCGCCCGCCGACCAGGAAGGCCCCCGGCCATGACCAGCGCCAGTGCCAGCCCCCTCCTCGAACCCCAGGAGCACCGCGACCTCCGCGCCGCCGTGGCCGCCCTCGGCGCCCGCTTCGGCCCCGACTACTTCAGCGCCGTCGTCCGCGACGGCCGGCACACCGACGAGCTGTGGGCCGAGGCCGGCAAGGCCGGCTACCTCGGCGTCAACCTGCCCGAGGCGTACGGCGGCGGGGGCGGCGGCATCACGGAGCTGTCGATCGTGCTGGAGGAGCTGGGGGCGGCCGGCTGCCCGCTGCTCATGCTCGTCGTGTCGCCCGCCATCTGCGGCACGGTCATCGCCCGCTTCGGCACCGAGCGGCAGAAGGAGACGTGGCTCCCCGGGCTCGCCGACGGCACCCGCAAGATGGCCTTCGGCATCACCGAGCCGGACGCCGGCTCCAACTCCCACCGCATCACCACCACCGCCCGCCGCGACGGCGACGACTGGGTGCTCAGCGGCCGCAAGGTGTTCATCTCGGGTGTCGACATCGCCGACGCCACGCTCATCGTCGGCCGTACGGAGGACGCCCGCACCGGCAAGCTGAAGCCCTGCCTGTTCATCGTCCCCCGGGACGCCGAGGGCTTCCAGCGCGCGCAGATCCCCATGGAGCTGCACGCCCCGGAGAAGCAGTTCGAGCTGGTCCTCGACGACGTGCGGCTGCCCGCCGACGCCCTCGTCGGCGACGAGGACGCCGGGCTGCTCCAGCTCTTCGCGGGCCTCAACCCCGAGCGCATCATGACCGCCGCGTTCGCGCAGGGGCTCGGGCGGCAGGCGGTGGCGCGGGCCGTCGAGTACGCGCGTACGCGGCAGGTGTGGAAGGGCGGTCCCATCGGCGTGCACCAGGCCATCGCGCATCCGCTGGCGCAGGCGCACATCGAGCTGGAGCTGGCGCGGCTGATGACCCGGAAGGCCGCGGCGCTGTACGACGCCGGTGACGACGCGGGTGCGGGGGAGGCGGCGAACATGGCGAAGTACGCGGCGGCGGAGGCGGCGGCGGGGGCCGTCGACCAGGCCGTGCACACGCTGGGCGGCAACGGCCTCAGTACGGAGTACGGTCTTGCGCAGATGCTCACCGCGTCCCGCGTGGCCAGGATCGCCCCGGTCAGCCGGGAGATGATCCTCAACTACGTGTCGCACCAGACGCTGGGCCTGCCCAAGTCGTACTGAGAACGCAGACGTGCACACGCACCGAAGGAGCACCCCGACGCCATGACCGACGCACCCGCCGGCCCGGCCGCCGCCGACGCGCCCCTCGTCCGGATCGCGCGCGACGACCGCGGCGCCGTCAGCACCCTCACCCTCGACTCGCCCCACAACCGCAACGCCCTGTCCACCCGCCTCATGGCCGAACTCCACGACGGCCTCGCCGCCGCCGCGGCGGACGACGACGTCCGGGCGGTCGTGCTCACCCACACCGGCAACACCTTCTGCGCCGGCGCCGACCTCGGCGAGGCCACCGAGGCGGCCGCCGCCACGGACGGCCCGCTGGCGCTGGCGCGGCTGCTGCGGGCGGTCGTGGAGTGCCCGAAGCCCGTCGTGGCCCGGGTCACCGGGCACGTACGGGCCGGGGGCCTGGGGCTCCTCGGCGCCTGCGACATCGCGGCGGCGGGCACGGGCGCGACGTTCGCCTTCACCGAGGCGCGCCTCGGCCTCGCGCCCGCGGTGATCTCGATGCCGCTGCTGCCGCGCCTCGACGCCCGCGCCGCGGCCCGCTACTACCTCACCGGCGAGCGCTTCGGCCCGGAGGAGGCGGCCCGTATCGGACTGGTCACGCTGGCCGGCGACGACGTCGACGCGCTGCTCACGCCGGTGCTCGACGGGCTGCGGGCGGCGTCGCCGCAGGGCCTCGCGGCGTCGAAGCAGCTGCTGACGGGCGAGGTGCTGCGCGTCTTCGACCGCGACACGGAGCCGTTCGCGGAGCTGTCGGCGTCGCTGTTCGCGTCCCCCGAGGCCCGCGAGGGCATGACGGCGTTCCTGGAGCGCCGGGAGCCGAAGTGGTTCCGCTGACGGACGCACCCCGGCAGCCGCGGGGGCGGGACCCGCGGCAGGACCGGAGCCGGGCGACGCGGCAGCGGCTGCTGGAGGCGGCGGTCGCGTGCCTGGCGGAGCTGGGCTGGAGCGGGAGCACGGTCAGCGTGGTCGCCGAGCGGGCGGGCGTCTCGCGCGGCGCGGCGCAGCACCACTTCCCGACCCGGGAGGACCTGTTCACGGCGGCGGTGGAGCACGTGGCGGCGGAGCGCTCGGCGGCGCTGCGCGCGCTGCCGCCGCCGGCGGGCGTACGGGGACGGGCGGCGGATCCCGTACGGCCCGGAGACACCACCGCCGGGGAGGCGACCGCCGCCGGGGAGGCGACCGCCGTTGGAGAGACGACCGCCGCCGTCGTACGCGGCGTCGTCGACCTCTACACCGGCCCGCTCTTCCGCGCGGCGCTCCAGCTCTGGGTCGCCGCCGCCAACGAGGAGCAGCTGCGCCCCCGCGTCGCCGCGCTGGAGGCCCGCGTGGGCCGAGAGGCGCACCGCATGACGGTGGCGCTGCTCGGCGCCGACGAGTCGGTGCCGGGCGTACGGGAGACGGTGCAGGGGTTTCTCGACATGGCCCGGGGCCTGGGGCTCGCGACCCTGCTCACGGACGACAGCGCCCGCCGCGACCGCGTGGTGGAGCAGTGGGCGCACCTGCTGACAACGGCGCTGACAACCCCCGACGCAACCCCCGAACCCCGCACACCCGCCCAAGGGTAGGCCGCCCCACCGACATCGACCGTCCGCAGACACGGGACACCGACGAATCCCCCGGAGCCCCCCGCAGGCCCCCCGGGAGCCGTACCCCCCACAGCTCCAGAGCCCACGCCGCACCGCGGGCCCAGCCGCCGCCCCGCCGGGCGCCGCCCGCCGGGCCGCCGGGCCGCCCGGCCGCCCGGCCGCCGCCCCCGGACCTCAGCCGACCCCGCCGGCCTCCGCGTACCCCTCGATCTCCCGCGGCGACCGCGCCCTCGGCCCCACGTACCGCGCCGACGGCCGCACCAGCCGCCCCGTCCGCTTCTGCTCCAGCACGTGCGCCGACCACCCCGCCGTCCGCGCGCACGTGAACATCGACGTGAACATGTGCGCCGGCACCTCCGCGAAGTCCAGCACGATCGCCGCCCAGAACTCGACGTTCGTCTCCAGCACCCGGTCCGGGCGCCGCGCGCGCAGCTCCGCCAGCGCCGCCTTCTCCAGCGCCGCCGCGACCTCGTACCGCGGCGCGCCCAGCTGCTTCGCCGTCCGCCGCAGCACCCGGGCCCGCGGGTCCTCCGCGCGGTACACCCGGTGGCCGAAGCCCATCAGCCGCTCGCCGCCGTCCAGCGCGCGCTTCACGTACCCCTCGGCGTCGCCGGTGCGCTCGATCTCCTCGATCATCCCCAGCACCCGCGACGGCGCGCCCCCGTGCAGCGGGCCGGACATCGCGCCGACCGCGCCGGACAGCGCCGCGGCGACGTCGGCGCCGGTCGAGGCGATGACGCGGGCGGTGAAGGTGGAGGCGTTCATGCCGTGTTCGGCGGCGGAGGTCCAATAGGCGTCGACGGCGGCGACGTGCTTGGGGTCGGGCTCGCCGCGCCAGCGGATCATGAACCGTTCGACGACCGAACGGGCCTTGTCGATCTCCCGCTGCGGCACCATCGGAAGCCCCTGTCCGCGCGCGGACTGCGCGACGTACGACAGCGCCATGACGGCCGCCCGCGCCAGGTCCTCGCGGGCGCGCGCCTCGTCGATGTCGAGCAGCGGGCGCAGCCCCCAGACCGGCGCGAGCATCGCCAGCGCGGACTGCACGTCGACGCGGATGTCGCCGGAGTGCACGGGGATGGGGAAGGGCTCCGCGGGCGGCAGCCCCGGTTTGAACGCGCCGTCGACCAGCAGACCCCAGACGTTGCCGAAGGAGACGTGACCCACCAGGTCCTCGATGTCCACACCGCGATAGCGGAGCGCGCCGCCCTCCTTGTCGGGTTCGGCGATCTCCGTCTCGAAGGCGACTACTCCCTCAAGCCCGGGTACGAAGTCGGACATCAGGCGGCTCCCTCAGTGTGTTGCGGTGCGCTGCGGTGGGTGTGCAGCGGCGGACGGGTCGGCCCCGGGGGCGTGGTGTGGTGCGCGACGTGGTGTGTGGGGGGTGTACGCCGGCGAGGCTCCGCGGCGCCATCGCTCGCGGTCCGGGGCCGTGCATTCCGGCCACCATAGCCGGGGGTGTGGGCTTTCCACAGTGGTGCAGCGGCCGATTCTGTCGGGTTACGCACGTGCGGCCGGGCGTGAGATGGGGCACACTCCACGGATCCCGGTCCGGAGGGTTACCAGGGGCGTCGAGCGGGCAAACTCCCGCCCCGCGGCCACCGCTCATACTGCAAGATATGCGGGTGCGCCACGTTGACGTAGACACCGAAGGTTCCCTCGACCCGGCCGCCATGCGCGCGCACTACCGCGCCGCGGGACTGCCGGAGGACTCCCTCGCCGCCGATCCCTTCGAGCAGTTCGGCCGCTGGTTCCGGGAGGCGGCCGAGAGCGGACTGCACGAGCCCAACGCGATGGTCGTCTCCACCGCCGACGCCGAGGGGCGGCCCAGCTCCCGCACCGTGCTGCTGAAGCACGTGGACGAGCGGGGGTTCGTCTTCTTCACCAACTACGGTTCGCGCAAGGGCCGGGAGCTGGCGGCCAATCCGCACGTGTCGCTGCTCTTCCCCTGGCATCCCGTCGCCCGCCAGGTGATCGTCGCGGGGGCGGCGGAGCGTACGGGGCGCGACGAGACCGTCGCGTACTTCCGCACCCGGCCGCACGGCTCGCAGCTGGGCGCGTGGGCGAGCGAGCAGTCGTCGGCGGTGGCGTCGCGGGCGGAGCTGGACCGGATGTACGCGGAGCTGGCGGACCGCTATCCGGAGGGCGAGCAGGTGCCGGTGCCGCCGGAGTGGGGCGGCTTCCGGGTCCGGCCGCGGACGGTGGAGTTCTGGCAGGGCCGCGAGAACCGCCTCCACGACCGGCTGCGGTACGTACGCGCCGAGGGCGGCGCGGCCGCCGGCTGGACTGTCGAGCGGCTCTGCCCGTAGCCCCGTGGCCGCCTGGCCCCGTGGCCGCCTGGCCTCGTGGCCGTACGGGCCGGTGGCGGGACCGGGCCCGGACAGCAGGCGACCCGCGGCCCATTCCCCTTCAGGGGAGCCGGTCGGACGTACCGGCGGACCGCGGGTCGGGTGAACTGCTTGGGATAAGGGCCGGCTGGGCGCGTCCTAGGCGCCCTGGTCCGGCATTGCGCTCAAGCGCGACGGCGGACCACTAGCCCGCAGTCACCTCACGCGTCCGGTACTTCATCATCTGCCGAACCACCTCCCTTCTCGTGTACCTCACACACTAGGCACGCCCCTGGCGCCCCTCAACTGATTTCTGCCTCGCAACGATTTCGGCGGAACGGGTGTGTGCTGCGTCACGTTCGAGTTGAATGATCCGGGTGCACCACACCACGCACACGACGCCGCGGCGAGCAGGGGGTGCCTGATGAGCGCGACCCGGCGTACCAACCGGGACCGCAGGAACGCCTCCGGCGAGCAGGCCGCGGACGCTCCGGACACGGGAGAAACCGCCGCCGGGTCCCCACCCGCGGCGGCGGACGCGACGGCCGGGGACGCGCCGCCGCCCGTCCGCGCCGCGGCCCCCGACCTGCTGGCGGCGCTGCTCGACGGCATGGACGCCGCCCTGTGCGCCTTCGACGCCGACGGCGTCGTCACCCACTGGAACCGCGAGGCCGAGCAGCTGCTCGGCTGGACCGCCGCGGAGGCGGTCGGCCGCCGCGGGCTGGCGGGCTGGGCGGCCCGCGCGGAGGACGCCGCCGACGTGGAGGCGCGGCTGCTGGGGGCGATGGACGCGCCGGGGCGGCAGGTGCAGGAGTTCGCGCTGCTGCGCAAGGACGGCGGCCGGGTGCTCGTACGCACCCAGACCTCCGCGGTACGTACGGGCAGCGCCACCGCGGGCGCCGCGGACTCCGCCGCCGCGGACCCCGCCACCGGCGATCCGGACGCCGACCCGGACGTCGACCCGGACGGCGGCCCGGCCGCCGCCGGCGCCGCCGTCGGCGTCTACTGCGCGTTCAGCGAGGTGCACGCGCAGCTGGACCTGGAGCGCTCCATCGCCTTCAGCGAGGCCCTCTGCGAGGACGCCGCCTGGGGCGTCCTCCTCGTCGACGCCGACCTGCGCCCCGCGCTGGCCAACGGCCAGGCGGCGCGCGTCCTGCGCGCCCGGCGCTCGGGGGTGCTCGGGCGCCCCTTCGGGGAGCTGCTGGAGCAGGGCGTGGAGGAGGTCGAGAGCGCGCTGCGGCACGTGCTGGCGCAGGGCAGCACCGCCGTCCCCGCCGACGTGTGGGTCACGGTGCGCGGCGAGACCGGCGGCGATCCGGCGGCCCGGCGCAGGTGTCTGCGCGGCGCCTTCGTCCGGCTCGCCTCGCCGCTCGCCGAGCACCCGGTGCCGCTCGGCGTCGGCTGGCTCTTCCAGGACGTCACCGAGGCCAAGCTCGCCGAGGACGCCGCCTCGGTGCTGCGCTTCCGCGATCACCAGCTGCACCGCGCCTCGCGCGCGGCGGCCGAGTGCGAGGACCCGATGGAGGCCGCGACCGTCTACCTGGACTTCGCGCTCGCCGGCTTCGCCGACCACGCGCTGGTCGACCTGGCCGCCGCCCCCGCGGAGCCCGGCACCGCGCCGCCCGGTCCCGGCGGCCCGCACGACCCGGGTTCGCCGCCCGGTCGTGCGCAGCTGACCCGGGCCGCGGCGACGCCGGCCGAGGGCCCCGGCCCGTGCCTGCCGGCCGGGCCGCACGGCTTCCCCGTCCGCTACCCGGCCGGGCACCCCGCGCTTCAGGCGGTGGAGCGCGGCGGCACGGTGCGCGCGGGCTGCGGCGGGGTGGACCCGGAGGTCGCGGAGGGCTGGTCGGTGGCCCGGAAGTGGCCGCCGGGCACGATGCACGCGCTGTGTGCGGTGCTGCGCAGCCGGGGCCGGACGCTGGGGGTGGTGACGTTCCTGCGCGGCGGCGGGCGGCGCGGCTTCACCCGGCAGGACGCGGCGTACGCGGAGGACGTGGCCGTACGGGTGGCGGCCTCGCTGGACCTGGCCGAGCTGCTCGGTTAGGGCCGATACGAACCTGTCCGGTGCGGGGCCCGGTGGCCGGGCTCCCGGGAGCCGGCGCGGATCGTCTTTTTCCCGCAGATCCCCGCGGATGGGCGGCGAAAGTCAGGCGAAAGGAACGCGCCGGGTCCGGTTGTCACCGGGATGAGTCAGAATTAGTGCAGGGCCACCGCACGAGAAATCTAGGGGCACGCATGTCCGGACTGATCGACACCACGGAGATGTATCTCCGCACCATCCTCGAACTCGAAGAGGAGGGCGTCGTCCCCATGCGCGCGAGAATCGCGGAGCGGCTCGACCAGAGCGGCCCCACGGTGAGCCAGACCGTCGCCCGCATGGAGCGGGACGGTCTGGTGCGCGTCGCCGGGGACAGGCATCTGGAGCTGACCGAAGAGGGCCGCATGCTCGCGACGCGGGTGATGCGCAAGCACCGCCTGGCGGAGTGCCTGCTGGTCGACGTGATCGGCCTGGAGTGGGAGCACGTGCACGCGGAGGCGTGCCGCTGGGAGCACGTGATGAGCGAGGCCGTCGAGCGCCGCGTGCTGGAGCTGCTGCGGCACCCGACGGAGTCGCCGTACGGGAACCCCATCCCGGGCCTGGAGGAGCTGGGCGAGGAGGCCGGGGTGGACCCGTTCCTGGACGAGGGCATGGTGAGCCTGGGCGCGCTGGGGCCGGACGCCGGGACGGTGATCATCCGCCGGATCGGGGAGCCGATCCAGAAGGACTCACAGCTGATGTCCTCGCTGCGGCGGGCCGGTGTGCAGCCGGGCGCGGTGGTGAGCGTGACGGACTCGGCCGGCGGCGTGCTCGTCGGCAGCGGCGGCGAGGCCGCCGAGCTGGACTCCGAGGTCGCCTCGCACGTCTTCGTGGCCAAGCGGTAGGGCCGTTCGGGCCCCGGCGGTGGCGGGTTTGCGCCGTTGCCGCCGCGGCGTCGAGCGGACGGCGGGATTCCTGTCCGAAGGGCAGCGCGCGGTCGCACCGCGTGCCACGCTGTCGCTGACGGCATCAGGGAGGGGTGGGTCATGCCGGTGACATACCCGGGCCCCCGCGCGCCCGGCGGGGGCCGTGGCGAGGGCCCCGGCGCCTGGCTCGCCGGGGCCCCGCCTCCCCGTACCGACCCGGAGCCCCGAGCTCCCAGGGTCGTCTCCCCCATCGGACCCGCCGTCCCCGCTGCGGGCCCGCCTCCCGGTCTCTGTCTCCCCGCGAAGGCCGCGGCCAACCCCGCGGCCCGGTCACTCGAACGAGGGGTGTCGGGGTCAGCGCCTCGGTGTTCGAACGGATATTCGATAGTGTGAGCTTCGCCGAACGGATTGGGGGTGTCGGTACAGATGGTGCGTCGTATCAACGTGACGGGGGCGGGCGGGCTGCGCCTGGCCGCCTGGGAGTTCGGGGACCCGCCGAAGCGCGGTGCCGACGGCCTCGGGCCGCGCCCGCGGCCGTCCGCCGCCGGGCCGGCCCGGGCCGGCGGGCCCGCCCCGGCCGGTGAGCCGCCGGGCGGTGGCCTGCAGAATCGTCCCGGCGTGCTGTTATTGCACGGCCTGATGGGCCGCGCGTCGCACTGGGCGACCACCGCCCGCTGGCTCTCCGCCCGCTCCCGCGCCATCGCGCTCGACCAGCGCGGGCACGGGCGCAGCGACAAGCCGGCGGACGGCCCGTTCGACCGCGACGCCTACGTCGCGGACGCCGAGGCCGCCATCGAGCAGCTGGACCTCGCCCCCGTCGTCCTCGTGGGGCACTCGATGGGCGCGCTCACCGCCTGGCAGCTCGCCGCCCGCCGCCCCGACCTGGTGCGCGGGCTGGTCATCTGCGACATGCGGGCCTCCGCGCTGGGCGCGGCCTCGCAGCGCGAGTGGGAGGAGTGGTTCCGCTCCTGGCCGGTCCCGTTCGCCACGCTCGCCGACGTCCGCAGGTGGTTCGGCGAGGACGACCCCGTGCTGGAGCGCCCGCGCCCCGCCCGCGGCGAGTTCTACGCCGAGGTGATGGCCGAGCGCGCCGACGGCTGGCGGCCGGTGTTCTCGCGCCGCCAGATGCTGCGGGCCCGCGAGACGTGGGTGCACGACGCGCACTGGGAGGAGCTGGCCCTCGTGCGCTGCCCGGCGCTGGTGATCCGCGGCATCGACGGCGAGCTGGGCCGGGCCGAGGCGCAGGAGATGGTCCGCGTCCTGCCGCACGGCGGCTACGCCGAGCTGGACGCCGGGCACCTGCTGCACCTGGAGGACACCGAGGCGTTCCACCGCGCCATCGAGCCGTTCCTCAAGGACGTGCTCACGCCGAAGTGACGGCGGCGCGGGGCGCCCCGGGCGGCGTACGGGGCCGGAAGCGGCCCGCGTTACTCGCCGACGAACCGGAACGTCGACGTGATCGCGTCGAACACGTCGAAGAACGAGTCCGCCAGGTCCAGCACCTGACTGCTGCCCGCGACCAGCGCCACCTTGCCCTGCTGGCCCGGGACCGGGATGAAGGTCTGCATCAGCACGGCCCGGACCGTGCGGTCGTCGCCGGGGATCTTGATGTCCTCGACGCCCTGCGTGCGGGCCGCGTTGCCGATGCCCTCGATCTCGACCGTCGAGACCTTCCGCCAGGCGTCGCCCTCCTTCTTCGGCCGGATCTGCTTGATCTGCTCCACGATCAGCGCCGGGTCGGTGGGCAGCAGTTCGCCGCTCTCGGTGCGGGCGCCGATGAGGGAGACGGTGATCGAGCCGGTCACCGGCACCTCGCCGCCGAAGCTCTCCGCCATGCAGCCGCAGTACAGGGCGCCGGACGCCCAGGCGTCCTTCGCGGCCTTGCGCAGGAACGCCTCCAGCACGCCGCGCTGCTCGGCGAGTTCGGGGTTGCGGCGGACCCGGTCGTTGACCATCTCCCGGATGGCGCCGTCGCGGGACTCGGGTCGTACGTCGAACTCCCACCAGGACTCCGGCACCCGGATCCGGAAGCCCCCGCGCTCGATCGTGAGCGCCTCCATCCAGCGGCTCATGCTGCCCCCTCCGTCGCACGTGTCGCACGCCCGGCCGTCTCCGGCGCGCCGCGGGCGGGCCGCGGCGGCGCAGTTATCCACAATCCCCGATACGCGCTGTTCCCGCGAAGGCCCGTGCGGATATCGTTTCGTAGACCCTAGTGTCCGAGCTGAACGCATTTCTTCGGGGGGAAAGCCGGGGAACAGCCGGGGACGTTCGAGGAGGATCAGCGTGCGCCTCACCCTGACCGTCGTCGATCCGCTCGGGGGCGACCGTGCCGACGTCGTCCTCGACGCCGAGGCGGAGTCGTCCGTGGGCGATGTCGCCCGGGTCCTGGCCGGCCAGCTCGACTCGATGCCGCCGCCGGGGGGCCCGCAGGCGGCGCCGCAGGCCGTCCCGGTGCCGGCGCAGCACGCGCAGCAGGCCCAGCACGCCCACGCCCAGGCCGCCGCGGCCCCGGCGCCCGCCGGCTGGGCCGCCGGCGGCCCGCCGCCGGGCCAGCCGGGCGCGCCTCCGGCGGCCGCCCCGTTCGGCGCCCCGCCCCGCCCGGCGCGCCGCCGCAGCCCGGCGGCGCGGCGCCCGCGCCGCCGCCCTCTTCGTCGACGGCTTCGCCGTCGACCCCGGCCTGCCCGTCGCCCAGTCGCCGCTGCGCGAGGGCACGGTCGTCAGCCTGTACGACCCGGTGGGCTGCCCGCCCCGCGAGGTCACCGGCCTGGTCGAGCTGCGCGTCGTCGGCGGCCCGATGGCCGGCGCGGTGCACCGCCTGGGCCTCGGCCGCGTCGACGTCGGCAGCGGCGACGCGACCCACATCCGGGTCACCGACCCCGAACTGCCCGAGCGCGCCTTCAGCCTCACCGTCTCCGCCGACGGCACCTGCAAGGTCCACGTCCACGGGGACCAGGAGAAGGCCACCCTCGACGGCACGACGTTCGCCGAGCTGGCCAAGCCCCAGGAGAGCTCCGACGAGGACGAGAGCCGCCGCTCCCGCCGGCGCCGCCGCCGCGAGGCCCGCCGGGAGGCCCGGCGCGTCCGCCGCGGGGGCGCCCCCGCGGCGCCCCCGCCGCCGCAGGAGCCGCCGCGGAGCAAGGACGCCTGGCCGTACGGCGCCCAGGTCGCCGTGGGCAACTCGCTGTTCGAGCTCGTGCGCTACGGCCCGCCGGACGCCGCCGTCGCCGTCTCCGAGGACGGCGCCGGGCTCGACTACAACCGCCCGCCGCGCCTCCTGCCGCCCGACCGCGAGACCCGCTTCAAGCTCCCGGCGCCGCCCAAGGAGGGCCAGGCCCGCCCGCTGCCGTGGCTGATGGCGCTGATGCCGGCCGTCATGGGCGTGACCATGTGCCTGGTCATGGGCCGCTGGTACTACCTGCTGATGGCGTTCATGAGCCCGATCATCATGATCGGCAACTACTTCATGGACAAGAAGCACGGCCGCAAGTCCCACGTGCAGGCCGTCGCCGAATACAAGGAACACAAGGCCCGGATCGAGAAGGACGCCCGCGACGCCCTCGTCGCCGAGCGCAACGAGCGCCGGCTGGGCGGCCCGGACCCCGCGCTCCTGCTGTCCACCTCCACCGGCCCGCGCACCCGGCTGTGGGAGCGCCGCCGTACCGACGCCGACCACCTGCTGCTCCGCTTCGGCACCGCCGAACTCGACTCCGAGGTCCTGCTGGAGGACCCCGAGCAGGACGAGCACCGCCGCCAGGTGCTGTGGAAGATCCAGGACGCGCCCGTCACCGTGCCGCTGCGGCAGGTCGGCGTCCTCGGCATCGCCGGCGCCGGCGACACCCCGCGCGCCCTCGGCCGCTGGGCCGTCGCGCAGGCCGCCGTCCTGCACAGCCCGCTGGACGTCCAGTTCTACGTGCTGACCGAGCCCGGCGGGCAGGGCGGCTGGGACTGGATGCGCTGGCTGCCGCACGCACGCCCGCCCGGGGAGTACGACACCAACGCGCTCGTCGGCACCGACACCGAGACCGTCGCCGCCCGCATCGCCGAGCTGACCCAGCTGCTCGAAGCCCGCCAGAAGGCCGCCAAGGACCAGCGCGCCAGCGGGCCGACGTCCTTCAAGGACCCCGACATCGTCGTCGTCTTCGACGGCTCGCGCCGGCTGCGCTCGCTGCCCGGCGTGGTGCGGCTGCTACGCGAGGGCCCCGCGGTGTCGATGTTCGCGATCTGCCTCGACTCCGAGGACCGCTTCCTGCCCGGCGAGTGCCAGGCGATCGTCGTCGCCGAGCCCAAGCCGGAGGAGCAGGACCCGCGGGCCGCCGCCCAGGGCGGCATCCCCATGCAGCAGGTGCCCGGCGTCGGCGGGCCCGGCGGCACCGGCGGCTTCCCGCCGTTCCGCGTCGGCGCCTGGGGCACCGGCCCGTCGCAGGACGCCGCCCAGCGCGCCGCCGCGGCCGACGGCACCGGCCCGATCCGGCTGCGCGTCGAGCAGGCCGGCTCCGAGCGGCGCCGCGGGGTGCGCCCGGACTTCGTCTCGCCCGCGTGGTGCGCGCTGGTGGCGCGCGGGCTGTCGCCGGTGCGGGACATCAGCGGCGAGGCGGAGGACGCCGCCATCCCGTCGTCCAGCCGGCTGCTCGACGTCGTCGAGCTGGAGCCGCCGACCGGGGACGCCATCGCCGCCCGCTGGCAGCTCGGCGGGCAGTCGACGACCGCGGTCATCGGAGAGTCGTACGACGGCCCGTTCGCCATCGACATCCGCAAGGACGGCCCGCACGGCCTCATCGCCGGCACCACCGGCTCCGGCAAGTCCGAGCTGCTCCAGACGATCGTCGCGGCGCTCGCGGTGTCGAACACCCCGGAGAACATGACCTTCGTCCTCATCGACTACAAGGGCGGGTCCGCCTTCAAGGACTGCGTCAAGCTGCCGCACACCGTCGGCATGGTCACCGACCTCGACAACCACCTCGTCACCCGCGCCCTGGAGTCGCTCCGCGCCGAGCTGCACCGCCGCGAGCACATCCTCGCCGGCGCCGAGGCCAAGGACATCGAGGACTTCCAGGACCTGCTGCGCCGCGAGCCCGGGCGGTACGCGCCGCTGCCCCGGCTGCTGCTCGTCATCGACGAGTTCGCCGCCATGGTCCGCGAGCTGCCCGACTTCGTCACCGGTCTGGTCGACATCGCCGCCCGGGGCCGCTCCCTCGGCATCCACCTGATGCTCGCCACCCAGCGCCCCAGCGGCGTCGTCTCCCCGGAGATCCGCGCGAACACCAACCTGCGGATCGCGCTGCGCGTCACCGACGGCGGCGAGTCCGCGGACGTCATCGACGCCCCGGACGCCGGCTACATCGCCAAGTCCATGCCCGGCCGCGCGTACGTCCGCCTGGGCCACGCCTCCCTCGTCCCCTTCCAGTCCGGCCGCGTCGGCGGCCGGCGCCCCGGCGCCGCCGACCCGGCGACCGCCCAGCCCTGGGCCGGCCGCCTCGGCTGGGCCGAGCTGGGCCGCGGCGCGCTCAAGCGGCCCGCGGGCGCGCAGCAGGAGGAGGACGAGATCACCGACCTGAAGGTGCTCGTCGACGCGGTCAACGAGGCCAACGACCGCCTGGGCATCCCCGAGCAGCACAGCCCGTGGCTGCCCGCCCTGCCCGACAGCGTCCAGCTCGACGAGCTGGACGCGCCGCAGGCGACCGGGCCGCTGCCCCCGGCGCCGTACGGCATCGAGGACCTGCCCGCGCAGCAGGCGCGGCGCACCGTCGCCATCGACTTCGCGGACTTCGGGCACCTCATCGTCGGCGGCGCCCCGCGCAGCGGCCGTTCGCAGATGCTCCGGACGATCGCCGGCTCCCTCGCCCGTACGCACTCGATCGCCGACCTGCACCTGTACGGCATCGACTGCGGCAACGGCGCGCTCAACGCGCTGACCCGGCTGCCGCACTGCGGCGCCGTCGTCAGCCGCAACCAGACCGAGCGCGCGGTGCGCCTCGTCGGCCGGCTCAAGCAGGAGCTGGGCCGCCGCCAGGAGCTGCTGGCCGCGGACGGCTTCGCCGACATCGCCGAGCAGCGGGCCGCGGCGGCCGACCCGGAGCAGAAGCTTCCGTACGTCGTGGTGCTCCTCGACCGCTGGGAGGGCTGGCTGCCCACCCTCGGCGAGATCAACCACGGCGACCTGACCGACGAGATCTACGGGCTGCTGCGGGAGGGCGCGAGCGTCGGCATCCACATGATCATCACCGGTGACCGCAGCGTGCTCACCGGCCGGATCAGCACGCTGACGGAGGACAAGTTCGCCTTCCGGCTGCCGGACCGCTCCGACTTCTCCATGATCAGCCTCAACGCCCGCAACATCCCCGAGGACATCGAGCCCGGCCGGATGTTCCGCGCCGAGAGCGGCCTGGAGACCCAGATCGCGGTCCTGTCCGACGACCTCTCCGGCGCCGCGCAGGCCGCCGCCGTCGCCGCCATCGGCGAGGCGGCGACGGAGCGGGACGCGGCGGTGCCGCGCTCGCTGCGCCCGTTCCGCGTCGACGTGCTGCCCAGCCGCCTCGGCTTCGAGGAGGCGTGGGAGATGCGCGACGTCCAGGCGCAGCAGGGCTCCAAGCTGTGGGCGCTCGTCGGCGTCGGCGGCGACGAGCTGATGGGCTTCGGCCCGAACCTGGCCGACGGCATCCCGGCGTTCATCATCGGCGGCCCGGCCAAGTCCGGCCGCAGCACGGTGCTGAAGTCGATGGCGCTGACGTACCTCCAGCAGGGCGTGCGGCTCGTCATCGCCGCGCCGCGGCCCTCCCCGATGCGCGATCTGGCGGACCGCGAGGGCGTGCTCCAGGTCTTCACCGAGGACGACATCGACGAGGACGAGGTGCACGACCTGCTCAAGCAGGCGTCGCCGGACGAGCCGATCGCGGTGCTCGTGGACGACGCGGAGATGCTGACGAACTGCGACGCGGGCGACGAGTTCAAGGCCATCGCCCGGCGCGGCGCGGAGCGCGGCTGGGCGCTGGTGCTCGCGGGCGACGAGGAGGAGGTCGCCTCCGGCTTCTCCGGCTGGCAGGTGGAGGCGAAGAAGGCGCGCCGCGGGGTCGCCCTGTCGCCGCAGGACCCGTCGGCGGGCGACCTCATCGGCATCCGGCTGAACCGCGGTTCGGTCGGCGACCAGGTGCAGCCGGGCAAGGGCCTGCTGCACCTGGGCGACGGCGAGCCGTTCGCGGTGACGACGCCGCTGGCGTGAGCGGGGGTGCCGGGAGCGCGGTCGTCGCGACCGGCATTGCCGCAACCGGCAGTACGCCGGTCGGTACGACCCTGCAACCGTGGGGGCGGGAGACTGCGTCTACGGTTGCAGGATACGAACGATGCATGACTGACGTCTCGGGGACGGCCCTCGCGACGATGAGAAAAACGGGAGGGTAGCTGCCATGGGCAAGGCCGATGTCGATGTTACATATCAGGACATGCGGGATGCCGCCAAGCGACTCAAGGACGAGCGGCAGGACATCGACCGCAAGCTGGATGACCTGCGCAAGTTCATCCAGGGCCTGGTGAGCGACGGCTACGTGACCGGTCGGTCCTCGAAGCAGTTCGACCAGTCCTTCGACGAGTTCACCACCGGTGCGAAGAAGACCATCGAGGGCCTTGAGGGAATGGGCGACTTCCTGAAGTCCGCCGCCGACGCCTTCGAGAACCTGGACTCCGAGCTGGAGAAGGGCCTCAAGGGCTGACCTCCGCGGTTCGGTTCGGCTCGTTTCGCTCGGACGGGGCGCCGTGGCATCGTTGTTCCGGTGCGGCGGCGCCCCGCTTCCGTAGTGACTGGGGGAGAGGCCCATGGGAGACGACGGCGACAGGCTGGCGATTCCGCTCAGCGAACTCGACGGCTTCGGCGGGCGGCTGCGCAGCATCAAGAACCGGATGAACCGCACGAAGAAGACCTTCGAGTCGTACCGCGACGACATCGGGGACAGCGGCGTGGTCGACAAGCTGGAGGACTTCGAGTCGGGCTGGGAGGACGGCCGCGGCGACATCGACGAGCAGTTGACGAGCCTGGCGGAGATGTCCGACACCGTGGTGCGCGAGGCGCACAAGGTGGACGTGGACCTGGAGAAGGAACTCAAAAAGGGCACGAAGAAGGAGGAGAGCCAGGTGGGCGGCGGCGCGTAGCCGCCCGCGTCCGCTCTCCGCGGCCGGGCCCGCGCCGGTGCGTACGGTTCCAGACGAAGGACGGCCATGGCAGTGCGGCCCCGGCTCCGGTCCCAGCTCCGGGCGTTGCTGAAGGCGGGCGAGCGGGGCGCCGGAACGTACACGACGATCAACCCGTGGAACTCCCGGCGCACCTTCGCCGCCTTCGCCTACCTGGCCGAGCAGTACGGCTACCGCTACGGCGGCCTCTCCGCGGACCACGCCCCGAGCCGCGGCCACCCCGTCTTCGCCTTCCACCGCCTCCCGGACGCGGCGGAGCGCGCGGCCCGCACCCGCTCCCGCTACCCGGACGCCCCCCTCGGCGGCCCGCTCCCGGGTCTGGCCCCCGGCCGCGGGCCGGTGCCGCTGCCCGAGGCGCGCGCGGAGGTGGAGCTGCTGCACGCGCGCATCATGCTGGACCTGTACGGCCCGTCGAGCCGCGGGCGGCTCCGGCTGCTGGCGGTGGCGGTGCCGCTGGGGGCGCTGCTCGCCCTCGCGGTGGGCGGGGCCCTGCGGCCGGTGCCGCTGGCGGTGGCGGGCGGGGGCGCGGCGCTGTGGTGGGGGTACCTGTGGCTGGCGGCGGCGATCATGCGCAGGCGGCACGGCAGGTACCGCGGGATGCTGGAGCGGGCGGGCGTCACGTGGCCGCCCGACGCCGCCGCAAGCCCGCCGCCATAAGCCCGCCGCCGTGACGCCGCCGCCGTCAGCCCGAGGCCGGTGAGCCAGCCGCCGCGTCGCGTCAGCCGCGGGCGCGGGTGAAGTCGCCCCGGGCTATCCGGGGGGCCAGGGGTTCCCGGGTGAGGGAGCCGTAGCCCGTGGCGGCCCACACGCTGTCCTCCGCGGGCGCCTCGAAGTACGGGACGTCGCGGCCGTCCACCGTGTCCGTCAGCACCTCCGGGGCGCGGCGCTCGCGCAGGGCGGTGGTGCAGCCGGCGCAGGCGGCGACGTGGAGCTGGCGGCGGCGGCCCAGGGGGCGCCAGCGGGTGCGGTGGGTGGCGCGGCCGTGGAGGGGGTTGAAGAAGCACAGGGGAAGCGGCGTGCCGGTGCGGCGGGGGCGGGGGCGGGTGCGGCGGGCGGCGTCGATCGCGTCGCGGCCCTCCGCGACCAGGGCCAGCACGCCGGCCAGGTCGGCGCGGCCCCGGGCGCCGTCGAGGACGGTGCCGGCCGAGGCGTACGCGTCCAGCGCCGCGTGCAGGTGCGCCGCCCGGCCGTCGGGGGCGGCGGCGTCGGCCTCCACCTCCCGTACCGCCTCGCCCAGCGCCACGACCTCGTCCTCCGCGCGGCGCCGCAGCTCCGTCTCGTCCGCCGCGCGGGCCGCGGCGAACACCGCCTGCGGGGTGGCGAACGGCGCGGCGGCCGCGCGGGAACCGGTGCGCCGGCGGACGTAGAACAGCGCCCCGGCGGCCAGGACGACGGCCAGGGCGATGCCGCCCAGCACCAGGGGCAGCGCCGGACCGCCCCCGTCCGCCGCCCCCTTCGCCTCCTCCGCGCCCGGCGCGGCCGGGGACGGGCCGGCGCCGAGGTCGGCGACGGCCTCGTCGTAGACCTCGGTGCCGTTGCCCGCGTCGATCAGCTCGACGGCCTTCTCCACCCGGGCGGCGAGCCCGGCGTCGCGCATCTCGTCCAGGTGCCCGATGGCCCGCACCGCGTCCTGCGCCTGGTGCTCGTCGCCGGGCCACTCGTAGCCCTCCAGCCATTCGGCCTGTTCGCCGGTCGTGACGAGGATCAGCTCGCCGCCGCCGAGCCGCCCCCGCACCACCTCCGCGAGGGTCCCGGGGTCCCCGGCGAAGTCGTCGCCCTTCGCGAGCGGGACGAGCACCACCCTGATCGGCAGCCCGGTCGCCTCGATCCGCGCGGCGAGGTCGCGCTGCCGCGCCTCGTCGACGGCCCCGGCGTAGGCGTCGTGCACGTAGACGGGGGAGTCGCGCAGGTGGTTCGCGATCTCCTCCCCGGGGCTGGGCGCCGCCCGGGCGGCGGGGGCGGGCAGCAGGAGGCAGAGGAGCGCGGCCAGCACGCCGGCCGCCGCGCCCGCGCTCCGCGCGCGGGGCGCGCCGTGCGCGGGCCGGGGGCCGCGTTCAGTCGTGGACACCTGCGGACTCCTGTGCCTCGCGGATCAGTCGGGGTATCCCCTCGCCGGCCGCGGCCAGCGCGCCGGGGGCCTCGTCGTACGGGATACGGGCCTTCCCGCGCGGCGACGGGAGCGTGAGGCGCCGCGCCCGCGCCGTGTCCGGGCCCGCCGACGCCGCCGCGCGGCAGGCCGCGCAGAGGGGGACCGTCCGCGCCGGTGCGCCCGGGGCGAGGCGGGTGCGCGACCGGGCGTGGGCGGGGCCGTGGAGGGGGTTGAGCGTGCACAGGCCGCGGGGCGGGGCGGCGTCCGGGCGGGCCAGCGTCGCGCGGCCCGCGCGGGCCAGGGCGATCGCCGCCGCCAGCGCCTCCGGCGGCGCGTCCGCGTCGATGCGGCCGTCCTCCTGCGCGTCGACCAGCAGCTGCGCCGCGTCCAGGCAGTCCCACACGCGCGTGCGCACCGCGCCGTCCGGGTCGGCCGCGTCGAACTCCCGGGCCAGCGCCGCCAGCTCCGCGTGCGCCGTGCGCCGCAGGTACGCCTCCGAGGGGTCCGGCGGCGCCTCGTACCCCGGTGCCGCGCCGCCCTCCGGCCCGGCGGCGCCGGCGACGGCCCCGGCCGCGGCGACGGCGGCCCGCGCCCGGCGGAGGATCCCCACCGACCCCGCGACCACGCCGAACGCCACCGCCGACCCCAGCGCCCCCACGACCAGCCCCGGGACGAAGTCCGCCGCGAACACCGACGGCAGCGCGTCCTCCGACACCGGGTCCGGCGGGTCCAGCGGCGACGGCACCGTGCCCGCGCCGTCGCCGCCGCCGCGCCGCGCGCCGGCCAGCTCGTCCAGCAGCGCGCCCACGCGCTCGCCGAGCCGCAGGTCGTCGTTCTCGCGCGGCGGGTAGCCGATCTCCTCCGGCAGCAGGTACAGCTCGATGTCGAGCCCGACGCCGAGGTCCGCGGCGTCGACGTAGCCGCTGCGCGGGTCGGCCAGGACGTAGACGCCGTCCTTGCCGGAGGTCTCGGCGAGGGTCTTGAGGAACGTGTCCGCCTGCCCGCCGGACTCGTCCTCCGGCGCCATCGGCACCGAGACGACGTACACCGGCACGTCCAGCGCGCCGATCCGCCCGCGGAGCTCCTTCAGCTCCGCGGCGTCGATCTGCGCCGGCGACTCCGGGTCCAGGTACACCGGGTGCTCCGCGAGGCCCGCGGCCACGCGGTCCAGGCGGGCCGTCATGTCCGCCCGGGTCGGCAGCGGGCCGGGGTCGGACGTCGTGTCGTCGTACCGCGCCGCCGCGCCCAGCGCGATGCCCCCGGCCAGCACGGCCGCCGCCGCGCACGCCGCGAGCAGCCCCCGGCCGCCCACCCCGGCGAACGGCGCCGCGGCCGGCTTCCCACCGGCCCGCGCCGCCCGGTCCTGCCGCGCCCGGGTCCGTATCCGCAGCACGTACACCGTGAGCGTCAGCGTCAGCAGCGGCACCCCGGCCAGCGCGATGCCGGTCAGAAAGGACTGGTTCTCGCGGTCGGTGCGCGTGATGTGCAGCTTGTCCGGCTCCTCGCGCGGGCCGCTGTCCGCGTCGCCGCCGTACTTCTGCCGCGCCGCCTCCGCGCGCCCCGCCGGGTCGTCGTCGGTCAGCGCCTCGACGAAGCGCTGGAACGTCAGCACCGGCCCGGCGTCGTAGGGCAGTTCGTACAGCGCGACCGTCGCCGCCGCCGACGCGGGCACGTCGACGCCGAACGGCACGGCGGTGACGCCGATGCCGCTGCTGTCCAGCAGCACGTACAGCCCGTCCCGGCGCAGCCGGTCGTGCACGGCCCCGAGCAGCCGCTCGTCGAACGCCCCGCGCTCGGGCAGCAGCACGACGTACGTCGGGACGCCCGTCCGCTTCGCGACCGCCGCGAACTCCGGGGCGGCGGAGCGCGGGATCTCGCGCGGAGCCTGGTCCGTGACGTACACCGGGTCCTCGCGCAACTGCGCCGCCAGATACGCCGCCTGCCCGCCGGAGTCCCCCGCCGCCCGGCCCGCCGCGGCCGCGCCGGTCCCGGGCAGGAGCGCCAGGAGAACCAGCAACCCGAGAGCCACCGCCGCCCGGACCCGCCCCGGCGCCGGCACCGCCACACCACCCACCGACTTCACCATCCCCCCGCGCCGCGCAGGCCCGCCGGACACCCGCCGCCGCACCGGCCGCCGCATGGGTATCCCCCTTTCCCACCGGATCGTAGTGACGACCACCGACATCGCTAATCCCGCCCCGGGCGCCCGCGGAATTCCATCTTATTGACGAGTTGGCGACTGCACATATCCGGATTCGCCAATACGCCGTCCGCGCCGCTGTCACGGAGCGCCCCGCCGGCCCCGTCCGGGCCCCGCTCCCGGCGGGCGCGCGCCCGCCGGCCGCCCGCCGCGGCGGACCGCTCGCGCCCCCGGCAAGCTGGTGATTCGCCCCTTCGCAACGTGGCCGTCTCAGCTGTCGGAACTGTCGATGTGCTGTGACGCTCTCGTTGCCCGGCGCGGGTTGAGGGGGGTTTAGGCTACTGCTACGGTTCGATGGCTTGACAACCTGTTGCGGCGTTCTCGGCCGACCAGGTAGGGGAATTTCGGCCAGGAAACGGCGAGTTACGGGGTGATTCCGTGAAGACCAGGGAACGCACGGCAGCCGCGGGCGGCAGGTCGGCCGCCCCCGCTCCGCAGTCCGGCGACCGGCTGCCGTTTGCCCCTCGCGAACGCAAACCCGCGTTGGCGGCGCTGGCCGTGCTGCTCATCCTCGCGGGCGCGCTGGGCACGGCCGTGCTCGTGCTGCGCGCCGGCAACCAGGTCGCCGCCGTGCAGATCTCCGAGCGCGTCCCCGCCGGCGAGGGCATCACCGAGGAGCACATCGAGCAGGTGATGATGCCGGAGGACAGCGACATCCCGTACATCCGCTGGAACCAGCGGGGCGGTCTCGACGACTTCTACGCCACCACCGACCTCGTCCCCGGCAGCGTCCTGGTCTCCGAGATGATCCAGGAGGGCAAGGGTTTGGAGGCGGGCCAGACCGTGGTCGGCGTGACCATGGAGTCCGGCCAGATGCCCGGCAGGCTGGAGAGCGGCGCCCGCGTCGACGCCTACTTCGTCGGCGACAGCCCGAGCACCAGCGACGACGACACCGGCACCGCCGGCACCGTCGCGCCCGGCGAGGTGCTCGCCGAGGGCGTCAAGGTGCAGAGCATCGTCAGGGGCGACGACGGCACGGTCACCAGTGGAACCGTCACCGTCAATCTCCTCGTCGACAAGACACAGGCGGGCCCCATCGTCACGGCGGCGTCCGAGAAGGAAGTCGGCCTGACTCTCGTATCCAGCAACGGCTGACATCGTCACGGGGAACGGTCAACGGGTCTTCACGGGAGCGAGGGAACTCACCATGGCGCTGATCGCAGTCGCGGCCGACAAGGGCGCGCCCGGCGTGACGACGACCTCCGTCGCGCTGGCCGCCGTCTGGCCCCGGCGCGTGCTGCTCGCCGAGGCGGACCCGGCGGGCGGCGACCTCGTCTACCGCTCGGTCGGGCAGAACGGCAACGCCCTCGACCCGAACACGGGCATGCTGTCGCTCGCCGCCACGGCCCGCCGCGGCATCGCGGCCGAGCAGCTGTGGGACCACGCCCAGCCGATGTCCGGCGGGCTCGACGTCATCGTCGGCCTCGGCAACTCCGACCAGTCCGCCGGGCTCACCCGGCTCTGGCCCACGCTGGGCCGGGCGTTCGCCGCGCTCGCCGAGTCGCCGCACGGCGGCGCGGACGTGATCGCGGACTGCGGCCGCGTCGGCGCGGAGTCCGGGACCCTGGAGCTGTTCTCGCACGCCGCGCTGGTGCTGCTGGTGGCCCGGGCGCTGCCGGAGCAGATCGCGCGGGTACGGGACCGGGCGTCGTCGCTGTCCGCGCGGCTGCACGGCACCCAGCGCGGCGCCGCGGCGCTGGGCACGCCGCTGATCGGCGTGCTGCTGGTCACCGAGCCGTCCGGCGCCGCGAAGGTCGCCGGGCAGGTCAACGACATGCTCACGGCGTCGCAGTCGGGCGCCCGGGTGCTCGGCGTGATCGCGGACGACCTCGCGGGGGCCGAGCAGATGGCGGGGCGGCGGCGCGGGCGCCCGGAGAAGTCGATGCTCGTACGCTCCATCCGCAAGGTCGCCAGCGACATGCACCAGAACTTCGGCTCGCTGTTCGCCGAGCCAGCGACCCCGGGCACCCCGCAGCCGCCGTACGGGGGCGGGGTGCCGCCGGCGCCGTACGGCGGCGGCGCGCAGCAGCCGGGCCAGCCGGGCCAGCCCGGGCAGCCGCCCCAGCCCGGCCAGCCGGGCCAGCCCCAGCCGCACGGCCAGCAGCCCCCGCCCCCCGGTCAGCCCGGTCAGCCGGCCCAGCCCGGTCAGCCCGCCGCCCCGGGCCAGCACCCCGCCTACGGCGCCCCCGGCGCCACCCCCGGCCCCGGCCCGGGCAACCCCCCGGGCCCCGGCCCCCGCCATGGAGCCGCCCGATGACCAGCGGACCCGCAGTGGACCACGGCCTCGTCAAACGCTTCCGCCAGGAAGCCGGCGACCGCATAGCCCGGCAGCGCCACGAGGACCAGCTCGCCGGCGTCACCCCCATGTCCGCCGAGGACGAGCGGCACTTCGCCCGCGCCGTCATCGCGCAGATCCTGGAGGACTACGCCCGCGCCGAGATCAACTACGGCCGCACGCCCCTCGATGCCGAGACCGAGGAGGCGTACGCCGCGGCGGTGCACGCCGCCCTCTTCGGCGTCGGCCGGCTCCAGCCCCTCCTGGACGACCCCGAGGTCGAGAACATCGACATCAACGGCTTCGACCAGGTCTTCGTCGGCTACGCCGACGGCCGCGAGGCCAAGGTCGACCCGGTCGCCGAGAGCGACGAGGAGCTCGTCGAGCTGATCCAGATACTCGGCGCCTACTCCGGCCTCTCCTCCCGCCCCTTCGACACCGCCAACCCGCAGCTCGACCTGCGGCTGCCGGACGGCTCCCGGCTCTCCGCGGTCATGGACGTCACCCGCCGCCCGGCGCTGTCCATCCGCCGCGCCCGCCTCGGCAAGGTGTTCCTGCCCGACCTGATCGGCAACTCCACCATCTCCCCGGAGCTGGGCTCCTTCCTGACCTGCGCGGTCCGGGCGCGTAAGAACATCATGATCGCGGGCGCCACCAACGCCGGGAAGACGACGCTGCTGCGCGCGCTGGCCAACGAGATCCCGGCCGTCGAGCGCCTGGTCACCGTCGAGCGCGCGCTGGAGCTGGGCCTGGACCAGTTCCCCGAACTGCACCCCAACGTGGTCGCGTTCGAGGAGCGGCTGCCCAACTCCGAGGGCCACGGCGCCATCACGATGGCCGAGCTGGTGCGCAGATCGCTGCGTATGAACCCGTCCCGCGTCATCGTCGGCGAGGTCCTCGGCGACGAGATCGTCACCATGCTCAACGCGATGTCGCAGGGCAACGACGGCTCGCTGTCCACGATCCACGCCAACAGCTCCTCCGAGGTCTTCAACCGCATCTCGACGTACGCGCTCCAGGCCAGCGAGCGGCTGCCGGTGGAGGCCAGCCAGATGCTCGTCGCCGGCGCCATCGACTTCGTCGTCTTCATCGAGCGGCGGAACCTCTACCACCAGGGCGGCGGCCTGCAGCGCATGGTCACGTCCGTACGCGAGGTCAACGGCGTGGACGGCCGCGTCATGTCGTCCGAGGTCTTCAAGGAGGGCCCGGACGGCCGGCTGCACCCGCACGCGCCGATCAACTGCATCGACGAACTCATGCCGTTCGGTTACCAGCCCAGCGGGGAATGGAGGTAGCGGCGCATGGGCAACCAACAGCTCTTCTCCGTCACGATCGGCTACGGGCTGCTCGCCGGCGCGATGGTCGGCGGCGGTATCGCGCTGCTCGTCGTCGCGCTCCGCGGGCTGCCCGCGAAGCCGGACCACGAGAAGGCGCAGCAGGGCGAGCGGGCCGCGGAGCTGGTCCGGTTCGCCAGCCAGCGCGCGACGCTCGCGGGGGTCGCCGGACTGCTGGTGCTGCTGCTCACCCGCTGGCCGGTCGCGGGCCTGGCCACCGGCGTGCTGGTGGCGTTCTGGGACAAGCTGTTCGGCGGCGCCGCCGCCGAGCGGACGGCGATGAAGCGGGTCGAGGCGCTGGCCCAGTGGACGGAGTCGCTGCGCGACACGATCGCCGGCGCGGTCGGCCTGGAGCAGGCCATCCCGGCCTCCGCCCGCGCCGCCGCGCCCGCGCTGCGCCCGCACCTGGACGCGATGGTGGACCGGCTGCGGTCCCGTACGCCGCTGCCGGACGCCCTCCAGCACCTCGCCGACGACCTCGACGACGCCTCCGCCGACCTGATCATCGCGGCCCTCGTCCTCAACGCCCGGCTGCGCGGCCCCGGCCTGCGCGAGGTGCTGGGCGCGCTGGCGAAGTCGGCGCGCGAGGAAGTGGACATGCGCCAGCGGGTGATGGCGCAGCGCGCCTCGACGCGGCGCAGCGTGCAGATCGTCGTCAGCGTCTCGGTGGCGTTCGTGCTCGGCCTGTCCGTCTTCAACCGCAGCTTCGTCGAGCCCTACGGCTCGCCGACCGGCCAGGCCGTCCTGGCGTGCGTCTGCGGCCTGTTCGCGGCCGGCTTCTGGTGGCTGCGCAAGCTGTCGACGATCGAGACGCCGGAGCGCTTCCTGGCGGGTGCGAAGCAGCAGCCGCAGCAGGTCGCGTTCGTCCGGCCGCGTGAGGAGGTCTCCTGATGGAGTTCCAGGGTGCGGACATGCTGACGTACTCCGTCCTCATCGGCGCCGTCCTGGGCCTGGGCGTCTATCTGCTCGTACGGGCCCTGGCCCCCGGCCGCCGCGGCGCGGTCGCGACGGTCGCGCGGGTCGACGCGATGCGCGCCCGCGGCGCCGGCCGGACGACGACCTCCTCGGCGCAGCAGCAGGAGGAGGGGCGCTTCGGGGGGCTGCGCGCGCACATCGGGCAGCGGGCCGCGGAGTTCTACCTGCGGCAGGGCTGGGAGCAGCGTTCGCTGCGTTCCGACCTGGCGGTGCTGGACCGGTCCTGGGAGAGCTTCCTGGCGACGAAGGTGATGCTGTCCGCGGTGGGGCTGGTCTTCGGCCCCGCGGCGTTCGCGCTGATCTCGGTGGCGGGCTTCGGCCTGAACCCGGTGATCCCCGTCTGGCTTGCGCTGGTCTTCGCGCTGCTCTTCTTCCTCCTGCCGGACCTGGAGGTACGCCGCGACGCCGCCGACAAGCGCAAGGATCTGCGCCGCGTCGTGGGCGCGTACCTGGACCTGGTGGCGATGAACCTGGCGGGCGGACGCGGCCTGCCCGAGGCCCTGATGGCGGCGGCCGACATCAGCGACGGCTGGGCGCTGCGCAGGGTCAGGAACACCCTTGCCGACGCCCGCATCACCGGCACCAGCCAGTGGCAGGCGCTCGGCAATCTCGGCGACGAGCTGGGGATCGAAGAGCTGAAGGACCTGTCGGCGTCGCTGGCGCTGGTCTCCGACGACGGCGCGAAGGTGCGCGAGTCGCTGGCGGCCAGGGCGGAGACCATGAGGCACCGGGAGCTTGCCGAAATCGAGGGGGCGGCAGGCGAGAAGTCCCAGTCCATGCTCGTCGCGCAGCTGCTGCTGTGCGCCGGGTTCCTGGTCTTCCTGGTCTATCCCGCGGCGATCCGCGTGTTGCAGGTCTGAGTCATCCCCCCACTACGCAGAGAGGACGTACGACGTCATGAAGAACCGCTTCACCAGCACCGGCAACCCAGCCATCGACTTCCTGGTCACCTTCCTGCGCGGCCGCGTGGAGCGCGCCCGCTCGGGTGAGCTGGACCGCGGCGCCTCGGCCGTGGAGTGGGTGATCATCTCCGCGATCGTGGTGGCGATCGTCAGCGCGGTCGCGGTCATCATCAACCAGGCGCTGTCCGACGGCGCGAACGACGTCAAGGACTGCATCAGCGACGCCGGCGCGGACGGCTGCTGAGCCGCCGGAGGTGGACTGACGATCATGAGGACGACGGCACGGGCACCGGCGTGGCTGCGGCGCAGGCTCGACGCCTGCCGCGGCGACGGCGGCGGCGGTGACCCGTACGCGCCCGCGGGGGCGGGCGGCGGGCGGCGCGGCGTGGGCGGGGGCGACCGCGGCATGTCCGCGATCGAGTTCGTGCTGCTCACCCCCGTGCTGTATTTCATGATCTTCGCCACCGTGCAGTTCGGGCTGTACTTCTTCGCGGACCACGTCGCGCAGGCGACCGCGCAGCACGGGGCGCGCGAGGCGCGCCGGACCGCCGAGTCGAACCCGGGCGGCTGGCAGGGCCTGGCCCGGCAGGCGGCGCAGGAGCGGCTGAACACGGTCGGGCCGAAGCTGCTCACCAGCCCGGACATCCGGGTGTACGAGGGCGCCGACGACCGGGTCGGGGTGGAGGTGGAGGGCGGCGTGGTCAACGTCTTCCCGTTCATCGACCTCACGGCGCGGGCGGAGTCCGAGGGGCCGATCGAGCGGTTCGTACCGGACCTGGGATGACGGGGGACTGAAGACCGATGGCTGGGAGCGAGGAGCACGGCGGGCGGGGGGAGCAGGGCCCGCCGGGGGAGCGCCGGGACCTCCGGTCCGACCGGGGGGTGACGACCATCGAGGTGGTGATCCTCGCCCCGGTGATGTTCCTGTTCATCCTCGTCCTCGTCGCGTTCGGCCAGCTGGTCGACGGCCGCGGCGGGGTCGACGGCGCGGCGCGCGACGCGGTGCGTGCGGCGTCGTTGCAGCGGACCGTGGGGGCGGCGCAGTCGGCGGCGCAGGAGGCGGCGGAGTCGCAGCTGGCGGGCGACGTGTGCACGGGGCCGGTGGACGTGGACCTGTCGGGGGACTTCGCGCCGCCGGAGCCGGGGGAGGCCAGCAGCATCATCACCGTCGAGGTGACCTGCGAGGTGAAGGGCCTGGGGATGCTGGGTCTGGACATCGACCCGCGGATGACGGGCTCGTCGTCCGCGCCGCTCGACCCGTACCGGAGGGCGGGATGAGGCGCGTACGTGTGCTGTCCGCGCGGGTGCGCGGCGCGCTGGCGGCCCGGGCGGAGCGGCTGGACGACCGGGGTTCGGGAGCCGGCGCGGTCATCATCTTCGCGTTCCTGTTCATGGCGCTGGCCGCGTTCGTGGTCGACGGCGGCCTGGCGATCTCGCAGCGCGAGCGGGCCGCGGACATCGCCGAGCAGGCGGCCCGGTACGCGGCGCAGGACACCGACAAGGACGCGCTGTACGAGGGGCAGACCGAGTTCGAGGCCCCGATCCGGCACGAGAACTGCGACAGCCGGGTCCAGGAGTTCATGTCCCACGTGACGGTCCACAACGGCGAGGTCAAGTCCGCGGAGTGCACGGCGGAGCACGAACGCTACGTCGAGGTCGAGGTGGTCCTCAGCTACCGCCCGCTGCTGACGGGCCTGGCCCTGGACGGCCCTCTGGAGGCTACCGGCAATGCCCGCGCCGAGCCCCGCACGGAGGTCGGCGAACCCGAGTGAACGGTCGCTTCCGGATCGACCACCCGTGAAACCTGAGGAGAGCACGCGTGAACCAGCCCGAGTACGTTTTCGACCAGGTCCAGATAGGCAAGGGCCTGCGGCCCCTCGCCCAGCACGGCACGATCACCGTCGACGGCGGCACGCTGAGCCTGTACGACTCGAACGGGCAGGTCATCGACAGCGCCCCGCTGGCCGCCGTCAGCGGCTCCATGGTCCGCTTCACGCGCGGCCAGACCGTGTCGCTGACGGTGAACGGCACCAAGTACAACGCGGCGCCCGGCTGGGGCAACCACGTCGGCACCGAGGTGCAGCCCGGAGCGACCAAGGAGGTCAAAACGGCTGCCGCGTTCCTTCTGCACCTCGTCGAGAGCGCGGGCGGCACCTGAACGGCCGCGTCCCTGGGCCGTACGCGGGAGGCTGCGCTGCCGATCGGGCGAAATGCGCCGTCGTCGGTGAGCAGACCCCGGACATCGGTCAGATAGTCATACAAACCGGACCGAGGCGACCGCCTCACTCCGATCGACTGTCAAGGGGCATCTGTGCTGAAGAGAACGAAGACCGCAGTCGCGCTCACCGCGGGAGCCATGGCGCTGGGGCTGCTGGGCGCGGCACCCGTTGCGGCCACCACCACGGCGGGCGCGGCCGCGCCCGCCGCGAAGACCTGGAACGACTGGAACCACTCGCAGCGCGGCGTGGTGATCGCCAAGCCGGGGATCCTGATCCGTTCGCAGCCCACCACCGCCTCCCACAAGATGGGCTTCATCCCCCGCGGTGAGATCGTCTGGATCGACTGCAAGGTCGACGGCCAGGACGTCTGGGGCAACGGCATCTGGTACAAGCTCAGCTCCCACAACGGCTACCTCGCCGCCCGCTGGGTCAAGAACGTGGACCACATCCCGTACTGCTGACCGCGCGCCGGCCGGACACCCCGGGACGGCCACGGTGACGAGGTCGTGACGAGGTGGTCACCCGCCTGGGCTCGACCCCCAAAACGGGCTTCGGTAACGTCGGGTGGGCAACTACGGGGACGCCGCCCAGCGGCCTGCGCGCGCGGCGCGCGAAAATGGGGGCCGCGGTCCGCGCCGCGCCGACCGGGAGGGCTCAGGACCAGCGATGGCACGCAGCAGTGCAAGCAGGACTCCGGTACCGGTACGCATCCGGCGCCGGACCTTCGGCGACGTCGTCAGGGCGTTCTTCGCCTTCCTCGCGCTGGTGGTGCTCGTCGTCGGCGTGCCCGGAGCCCTCGCCTACTTCGTCGGCTGGCCGCTGCCCAGCGAGACGCCCTCCCTCAGCATGCTCAACGAGGACGTCACCACCGACGTCTTCGTCAAGGTCTTCGCGGTCGTCGTCTGGCTGGCCTGGGCGCAGTTCGCCGCCTGCGTGCTCGTCGAGGCCAAGGCCGCCGTCTCCGGGATGGGCATGCCCGGCCGGGTGCCGGGCTCCGGCGCCAGCCAGGCGCTCGCCCGGCAGCTCGTCGCCGCGCTGCTGCTGCTCACCGCCGGCGCCGCCAGCTTCGCGCCCGGCCTCTCCCAGCTGGGCCAGCAGCTCGACCAGAACAAGCCGCCGCCGGTCGCCGCCGCGCAGCAGACCCCGGGCCAGCAGGTCGACACCGCCCGCCCGGCCGTGGACGTCGAGACCCCCCGGGGCGAGGCGGGCGGCGGCGAGGTCCGCAAGGACACCCGGGAACAGGCCGAGCGGGACACGAAGTTCTACCGCATCCAGCCGCCCGAGGGCCGCCATCACGACTCACTGTGGGAGATCGCCGAACGCCACCTGGGCGACGGGCGCCGCTACGGCGAGATCTACCAGCTGAACAAGGACCGCGTGCAGCCCGACGGCTCCAAGCTCAGCCAGGCCAGCCTGATCCGCCCCGGCTGGATCATGGAGATGCCCGCCGACGCGCACGGCGGCGACCTGGTCGAGATGCCCGACGAGCGCAACGAGGTCTCCAAGTCCGAGGCCGAGCAGATCCGCGACTACGACAAGTCCAGCCCCACCCTCGACGAGCGCGGCGGGGGCGGCGGGGGCGGCGACGACCGGCAGGCGACCTCCGGCCGCGGCGACCGCCTCGTGCCCGACACCCCGGCCGTCGACCGCGGCTCCGACGACCGGACGGACGTCCAGCAGGTCCCCGTACGCGAGGACGGCGGCGCCGCCGAGCGCGGCGCCGGCGACCGGGCCGCCCCCGAGGTGCACAGCGACGGCGGCGGCATCGGGCTGCCCGAGGTGCTGATCGCCGCGCCGCTGCTGGCCGCCGGCGTGCTCGGCGCGCTGAGCCGGCGGCGCCGGCAGGCGCTGTGGCAGGCGGCGTTCCACACCGGCGGCGCGGGCCGTACGGGCGCGGAGCCGGAGGGCCGCGCCGCGCTGGCCCGCGACGCGCTGCTGGTGGGCGCCGACCCCGGCGGCGTTGGCTTCCTCGACCGGGCGCTGCGCGGCCTGTCCGCCGCGCTCACCGAGTCCGCCCGCCCGCTGCCCACGATCTACGCCGCCTGGCTGACCGACAGCGACCTCTACCTGCAACTGGCCGGGGTGGCGGGCGAGCCGCCGGCCCCGTGGCGTACCGGCCAGGACCAGACGTTCTGGCGCATCGACCGCGCGGACGTCGAGAGCTACCCGCAGCCCGAGGAGGGCGCCGCCGCGGCCCCGTACCCCGGACTGGCCAGCCTCGGCACCCGCGAGGAGGCCCGGCTGCTGCTCAACCTGGAGGCCGTCCCCGGCATCGCCGCCGTCAAGGGCGCCCCCGCGGACCGGCTCGCGGTGCTGTCGTCGATCGCCGCGGAGCTGGCCACCAACGGCTGGTCGGACCGGATGTCGGTGACCGTCGTCGGCTTCGGCGAGCGGCTGACGGAGCTGGCGCCGACGCGGGTGCGCCACCTGGAGGACGTGCCGGCGCTCCTGGAGGTCATGGAGGCCGAGTCCGCGCAGCGCGCCAACGCCCTCGGCAACGCCGGCCACGACAGCGTCCTCACCGGCCGCGCCGGGCAGACGGGCCGTACGCACTGGGCGCCGCACCTCGTCCTCGTCGCCACCGAGCCGACCGCCGCCGAGGCCGAGCGGCTCGCGCACCTCGCCGGCGGCTCCTCCCGGCTCGGCATCGGCTACCTCGTCGGCACCGGCCAGGAGGAACTCGCCGGCGCGTCCTGGGAGTTCGAGATCACCCGCGACGGGCGGCTGCGCGCCCCGCTGCTGGGCCTGGAGCTGGCCGCGCAGCGGCTGCCGCAGGAGCAGCACGACGCGCTGGTGGAGCTGTTCTCCCAGGTGGGCTTCGAGGGCCCGGCGACCAGCGGGACCGACGGCCGCGGCATCTCCGTCACCCGGGCGGCGGGCGACGTCGGCTTCACCGTGGACCTGTCCGAGCAGGGCCGGCCCGCCGTGTACGCGCGGCTGCTCGGCTCGTACGAGATCATGGGCCTGGCCGAGCCGGACGGCGAGCGCAGCCCGCTGCTGCGGGAGGCGCTGGCGCTGCTGCTGATCCACCGCGAGGGCGTGCACCCGCAGGTGCTCGCCGCGGCGCTGTGGCCGCGGGGCGTGACGGACGACGTGCGGGACGCCTTCATCGAACGGCTCGTCGGCTGGCTCGGCCGCGACCCCTCGGGCTCGGCGCGGCTCGCGCCGGACGCGGACGGGCGGCTGGCGCTGTCCACCTCGGTCGTCTCCGACTGGGACGTGCTGCGCACCCTGCACCTCGAAGCGACCGACCCCGACCGGCAGACCAGCCCGCAGGTACGGGAGCGGCTCCTCAACGACGCGCTGGCGCTCGCTGCGGGCCCGCTGCTCGCGGACCGGCCGCAGGGGCGGTACGGCTGGCTGTCCAACGAGATCGTGGAGGCCCAGCTGCCGCTGCTCGTCGCCGACGCGGGGCTGGCGCTGGCCGCGCTGCGCCGGGAGGCGGGGCAGGCGGAGGGCGCGGTGGGCGCGGTGCAGTCGGCGCTGGTCGTCGCCCCGGCGGACGAGCGGCTGTGGAACGAGCTGCTGCGCGCGGTGCACGCCACCGGCGACACCGCCCGCCTGGAGGCCACCGCCTCCGACCTCCTCGGCCGCGCCGCGGCCCTCCACGGCGCCCGCGGCCTGCCGCCGCGCACGGAGGCGCTGCTGGACGAGCTGCTGCCGGGCTGGCGCGCCCAGGCGGGCGCGGCGGGGGCGGCGGGCTAGGGCCGACAAGCCGGCGCCCACGGCCGGCGCCCCGGGCTACGGCCGGCGGCGTGCCGTGAGCCGTTCGCGGCCGCACGCGTACGCCAGCGTGCCGATCAGGTCGGCCACGTCCGGCAGCCACGCGCGGGCCGCGGTCGGCCGCCGCACCCACTGCGCCCGCCCGCTCCGCCCGAACCGCGTCGGCGGCGCCGCCGCCCAGTCGCCCTCGCCGCGTACGGCCAGGTCCAGGGCGGCCGATGACGCGTACCCCAGGGCGTGCAGCCCGTCGATCGCCTTGGCCGTGGCGCCCGGGAGCACGAAGAAGTACATCCGCCGGTCCGGCGTCGCCGCCACCGGCCCCGGTGCCCGGCCGTCCCGCTCCAGCCGCGCCAGCGCCAGGCACCCGGCGGTCTCCGGGACGTCCACCACGTCGAACGTCCGCCCGGTGGGCAGCAGTACGGCCGCCCGCGGGTGCGTCGCCCACAGGCGGCGCACGACGGTGGCGCTGGCCGTTGCGGCTGCCTTCCAGTCGCGCCGCGCGGGGTGTGCGCCCGGCGCGTGGCACTCCGCGTCCCCGCAGGAGCACCGCGGTGCGCCGGTCCGTCCGCCGGTCTCCAGCCAGGTGCCCGGGACGACGTCCCAGTGCCGTTCCCCCGCGTACCGCAGGGCCGCGGACAGCAGTTCCTCGCCCTGCCCGCGCGGGCTCTCCTGCCGGGGTACGTACGTCGCCTCTGCTCCCGGGGTCTCGTTCACGAACGGCTCAACTCCAGCCGTGAGCAGGGGTTACGGGCCCGTGGCGCCTTCGGCCGCAGCAACGTTCCGGCAGCGGGGCGCACGGATGCGCGGGAGGGGGCGCGGCGTTTTCCGGTTTTGTCACGGGAAATGATCGTCCTGGCGGTTCCGGCAGGAACCGGCCGAGCACGGCCCCCTGAGGGAGGACTACCCATGGCCGCCAGGCCAATCGAGGCACGCACGCCGAACGTACGACTTCAGGTGGTGATCGAAGAGGCCGGCTGCTCCAACGCGGGACTGGCCCGCCGCGTCAACATGTGCGGCCGCGAGCACGGCCTCGACCTGCGCTACGACAAGACCTCCGTGGCCCGCTGGCTGCGCGGCCAGCGCCCCCGCGGCCAGGCGCCGGCGATGATCGCCGAGGCGCTGGGCCGCAAGCTCGGCCGCGCGGTCACCCTGGACGAGGTCGGCATGGCCGACTCCCGGCACTCCGGCACCGCGCTGGGCCTCGTCTACGCGCCCACCGTCACCGGCGCCGTCGAGCAGGTCTGCGAACTGTGGCGCGCCGACGTGGGCCGGCGCGAGGTGCTGACCCGCGCGACCCCCGTGGCCTCCGCGCTCGTCGAGCCCAGCCGCGACTGGCTGATCAGCGCGCCCGGGCCGCCGCTCGCCCGCACCTCGGGGCGGCCCGTGACCCGTACCGACGTGACCGCGGTACGGGAGACCACCGCCACCCTCGCCGCCCTCGACCGCCGGTACGGCAGCGGCCACTACCGGCCGGTGACCGTGCACTACCTCAACTCCGTCGTCTCCGGCCTGCTCGCCGGCCGCTACGACGACGCCGTCGGCCGCGAACTGCTCGCCGCCGCGGCCCGGATGACCGAGCTGGCCGGCGGCATGGCCGTCGACACCGGCCTGCCGGGCGTCGCCCAGCGCTACTACGTCCAGGCCCTCCGCCTCGCCGACGCCGCCGGCGACCGCGGCTTCGGCGGCTACGTCCTGGCCGCCGGCATGAGCCGGCTGGCCGCCGAGCTGGGCAACCACCGCGAGGTCGTCCAGCTGGCCCGTACGGCCCGCGAGGGCACCCGGGACCGGGTGCCGCCGCGCGCGGAGGCGCTGTTCAGCGCCGCGGAGGCGCGCGGGGCCGCTGGGCTGGGGGATGAGGCGGCGTTCCGGGAGTCGGCGTCGCGGGCGCGGGCGGCGCTGGAGCGGGCGGAGGCGGAAGCGGAGGCGGCCGTGCCGGGCGGGCCGGGCGTGCCGGGCGCGCGGAACGGGACGGGCGTGCCGGGCGGTACGGGCGGGACCGGCGGTACGGGCGGGACCGGCGGTACGGGCGGGGCGGGCCGTGGCGGCACGGCCGGTGGCGTACGCGATCCGGGGCGGGACCCGGGCCGCGCCCCCGCGCGCCCCCGCGAGCCCGCCTGGCTCGCCCGCTTCGGCCGCCCCGACCTCGCCTACGAGCTGGCCTGCGCCCTGCTGGAGCTGGGCCGCTACGAGGCCGCGCAGCGGCGCGCCGAGGAGGCGCTGGCCGGGCTCCCGGAGTCGGCGGCGCGGCTGCGCTGCCTCGCGCTCGCCGCGCTCGGGCGGGCGCAGGCCGGGCGGCGCGAGCCGGCCCTCGCGTGCCGCACGGGCGCGCGTGCGCTGCGGCTGCTCGACGGGCTCGCCTCGGGCCGGGCGGCGGCCGAACTGGCCCGGCTGGTACGGAGCCTGGAGCCGTACGGGGCGGAGCCGGCGGTGCGGGAGTTCGCCGCCCGGTGTCATGGGCTGGGCCCTTGGCTCACCGCCGCCCGGAACAGGTAGTGTCCGGACGGTCAGAGTCCGTACCCATGAGGAGTCCCGTTGACCCACGACGGACACGGCAGCGAGGAGCACGCGGGGGCGGTGCCCCCCGCGTCGGACGGCGCCGGGACGCCCCCGGGCGGCGAGCCGTGGTGGGCCCAGGACCCGTCCCCGGCCGCGGCCGCCGCGGAGCCGGCGGAGGACGAGTCGACGCAGCAGATACGGCACCTCGGCAACCGCCCGGAGCACCCGCGGCCGCCGGGGCACGCGCCGCAGTACCCGCCGCCCGCCCCGCAGGCCGGCGGCCCGGCCGGCCCGCAGCCCTGGCCGCTCCCGGCCACCCCGGAGAGCGCCGCCGCCGCGCCGCCCCCGTACGGCGGCCCCCCGCAGCAGCCGCCCGCCGGCCCGCCGCCGGGCCCGGCGGACGACGGGGCGTCGACCCAGCTCATACCGCCGGTCGGCGCCGCCCCGCAGCACAGACCCGGGGGCGACGCCGACGCCACCGAGATGATCCCGTCGTTCCCCGGCCCGTACGAGAACCCCCCGCCCGGCGCCCCGCCCGCCCAGAACCCGGGACAGCCGCCCTTCGCCCCGCCGGCGTACGACCACGAAGAGGACTCCCCGCGCTCCGCCCGGCACGCGGTACCGGTGCACGAGCAGTTCGAGGGCCTCTTCCGGGACGCCGCCCCCGCCGGTGACCCGGGCGCCACCCAGAAGCTCCCCCCGGTACGCCCCGAGGGCGCCCCCGCCCCCGGTGCCCGCCCCGGCGGCCCGCCCCCCGGCCCGTACGCCCAGCCCCAGCCGCACGCCCAGCCCCAGCCCTACGCCCAGGCCCAGGCGCACGGCCACGGCCCCGGCGCCCCGCCCCCCGGCCGCTACTACGACGGCGACGACGACCGCCGCGGCTCCATCCCCCGCTGGGCCGCCATCGCCATCGGCACCGCCGCCTGCGCCGCCGTCGGCATCACCGCCGGCTGGCTCCTCAGCAGCGGCGACGGCGGCGGCGAGACCGCCAGCGGCGCCACCCCCAGCGCCAGCGCCGAGCCGGACCCGGGCGGCAAGGGCGACGGGGACGGCGACGGCGACGGCGAGAAGCCGGTCAAGGACGACCGGGCACAGGAGCAGGCCGAGGAGCTGGACGCGCTGCTCGACGAGAGCAACGACAGCCGCGAAGCGGTGATCAGCTCGGTGCAGAACATCCGCGAGTGCAAGGCCCTCGGCAAGGCCGCCAAGGACCTGCGCGACGCGGCCGGCCAGCGCCGCGACCTGGTCAACCGGCTCTCGGACCTCTCCGTCGACCAGCTGCCGTCCCACGGGCAGCTGACCCGCTCGCTCACCGACGCCTGGAACGCCAGCGCCTCCGCCGACGACCACTACGCGAAGTGGGCGGACGCGTCCAAGCGCGGCAAGCGCTGCCGCGGCGGCGGCGCCCACCTGTCGGCCGGAAACCGCGCCAGCGGCGAGGCCACCGCCGCCAAGGAGCAGGCCGCCGGCCTCTGGAACCCGATCGCCGACGAGTACGGCCTGTCGCGGCGCCAGGCGACGCAGCTGTGAGTGAAAGGGCTTCCCGCCGCGACCGCGCTTACCGCACCATGGTGCCCATGCCCATCAACGACATGCCGTGGTGGCGCTGGCGCGCGAACGTGCGCTCCGCGCTGCACATGATCTCCGACCCCGACTTCCAGCGGGAGTACTGGGCGGCGGGGACGGCGGGGTACGGCGACGTCACGGACGCCGTCTACCGCCTCGTCGAGGACACCTGGCTGGACAACTGGTCGGCGGAGAAGTACGTCGGGACGATCTTCCGCGACTCCCGCGAGGCCGCGCTCGTGGACGTCGCCGTGCTGCGCGTGCTGCGCATCATGCACCAGGTCGGCGCCGACTCCCCGGTCTCCGCGTACCTGGAGAACCACGCCTGGCCCGAGGCCGTGCGGGCGGCGCGCGAGGCGCACGTACGGCTCGCGGAGAACGACGGCGAGGACCCCGACACCCCGCCGCGCTCCCTCGAAGTGCTGGCGATCATGACGGGCACCGCCTGACCGGTATGGGATCGTAGGGCGCATGAGCGAGTACGTACTGACGCTGTCCTGTCCGGACAAAAAGGGCATCGTGCACGCGGTCTCCAGTTATCTCTTCATGACCGACTGCAACATCGAGGACAGTCAGCAGTACGGCGACCCCACCACCGGCCTGTTCTTCATGCGGGTGCACTTCTCCGCCGAGTCGCAGGCGAGCGTCGGCAAGCTGCGCGCCAGCTTCGCGGCGGTGGCGGAGTCGTGGGCGATGGACTGGCAGATCCACGAGCAGGGCACCCGGATGCGGGTGCTGCTCATGGTCAGCAAGTTCGGGCACTGCCTGAACGACCTGCTGTTCCGCGCCCGCACCGGCGCACTGCCGGTGGAGATCGCGGCGGTCGTGTCGAACCACACCGACTTCGCCGAGCTGGTCGGCTCGTACGGCGTTCCGTTCCACCACCTGCCGGTCACGAAGGACACCAAGGCGGCGGCGGAGCAGCGGCTGCTGGAGCTGGTCCGGGCCGAGGACGTGGAGCTGGTGGTGCTCGCCCGCTACATGCAGGTGCTCTCCGACGACCTGTGCAAGCAGCTGGAGGGGCGGATCATCAACATCCACCACTCCTTCCTGCCGAGCTTCAAGGGCGCGAAGCCGTACCACCAGGCGCACGCGCGCGGGGTCAAGCTGATCGGCGCCACCGCGCACTACGTGACCGCGGACCTCGACGAGGGCCCGATCATCGAGCAGGAGGTCGAGCGCGTCGGTCACGAGGTGACGCCGGAGCGGCTGGTGGCGGTCGGGCGGGACGTGGAGTGCCAGGCGCTGGCGCGCGCGGTGAAGTGGCACAGCGAGCACCGGGTGCTGCTGAACGGCACGCGCACGGTGGTCTTCACGTAGCCCTTCAGCCACACCGACACCGACACCGGCGGCTACAGCCGCGACAGCGACACCGCCGCGTACAGGAAGTCGTCCACCGCCTCCCGCTCACCGTCGCGCCCCGCCGCCGCTTCCTCCGGCGACACGTGCCCCGCCACCAGCCGGCAGAACTCCAGGCCCTCCAGCGCCACATGCGCCACCGCCCGCTCCGGCCCCGCGACCGCCGCGGGCGAGTCCAGCGGGATGTACCAGTCCCCGCCGCCCTTGCCCTGCACCTCCAGGTGCAGCGTCCGCCCCGGCGCCCCCGCCGCGACCAGCGTCCGCGGCGGCGCCGCGCGCCCCGAGCGGCGCCGTTCCGCGAGCGTTTCGGGCAGCAGCCGCGCCGCCAGGTCGATCATGAGGTGCAGATGGTCGGGCGTCGGCGGGCTGTACGGGTAGTCCACCGCCTCCGCGACGTCCCAGGCGTGCATCCAGCACTCGAAGGCCCGGTCCAGGAAGGCGTCGCTCAGCGGCAGCGTCGCCCCGGCGCCGTACCGTACGGGCAGGTCGGCCACGCCGCCGCCGGCGAACCCCGCGGTCCGTATCAGCGCGTACGTCTGGTCCCGCCAGTGGCCGCGCATCGTCCCCGCGTGCTTGCGCCGGAACTCCGGGGCGAGCGACTGCTGTTCCGCGTGCGACGAGCCCGCCTCCCGCCACAGCGCCTCGGTGCGCTCGGCGGGGGAGGCGACCGATCGCGGGTGCGCCTCGCCGGCGGGCGCGTCCGCGGCCAGCGGGTCGGGCAGGCCGAGCGCGAGGGCCAGCAGCCCGTCGACGGCCAGCAGGTGCCCGATGACGCCCGCCACCGACGTCTCGCGCGTCGCCGGCCGGTCGTCGTCGTACCACGTGAGAGTCACCGGAGCGCCCCACTCCGACTCGCCCATGTCGTGCAGCAGCGCGTCCAGCCGGGCGGTCTCGGCGTCGTACGGCACCGACCAGCCCGGCATCGGGATGCCGGGCATCCGCCGCGTCAGGCACAGCTCCAGCACCCGGCCGCGGAGGGAGGCGTCCAGGTCGAGGTTGTCCTGGGGGTGCAGCAGCCGCACGGCGTCGCGCAGCCGCAGCGCCTCGTCGGCGCAGTCCGCGCAGTCGGTCAGGTGCAACTCGACGGCCGCGGTCTCCTCCGGCGCGCAGGCCGCCAGCGCCCACGCGCCGAGCAGGGACTTCAGCCGGCGGTGGTCGTAGGGGCCCATGATCATGAGGGCCGCCCGGCCTCGGTGTGCGCGGTGGCGAGCAGCTGCAGTCCGAGGCGCAGCCGCCGGCGGGCCTCCTCGGCGGAGACGCCGAGTTCGGCGGCGGTCTCGCGGTAGTCGCGGCGCTTGAAGTACGCCAGCTCCAGCGCGGCGCGCAGCGGTTCGGGCATGGACGTGACGATGTAGTCGGCGCGGGCGGCGGTGGAGACGGCGCGGATGCGCTCCTCGCAGTCCTCGATCTCCCCGGCCGCACCGGCCTGGATCACGGCCCAGCGCAGCCGGCGTACGGCGTGCTTGTGCGCGAGGCCGGCGAGGAAGGAGCGGAGTTGGCCGCGCTTGGGGTCGTACGCGTCCGGGTGCTGCCAGACGTACGAGAACACCTCGGAGAGCACGCCGCCGGCCTCCTCCTCGTTCTCCAGCACCCGCACCGCGAGGCCGTAGACGAGGGGCGCGAAGCGGTCGTACAGCTCGCCGAGGGCGGCGGCTTCGCCGCGGGCGAGGCGCTGCTGCATCTTGCGGTTCCAGCGGGGCGGGACGGCGCCCTGCCCGGTGCCCTGCGGTCCGGTGCCCTGCGGTCCGGTCCCGTGCGCCATGCGCCCCCCAATCCGTCGGCCGCTCCCGCGTTACCGGTGTCAACGAATGTAGCGCCGGGGGGTGGGGACGTACGCCCTCGGAGCGTTATCTGTACCGCATCGCGTGCGGCACAAGACAACGAATTGCCAACGGTTATCCGGTGCTGACCGGAATGCGGCGACCCCATGAGGTGATTGCGCATAGGGTCGGTGTTTCATCTTGTGTGCCGCGGGCACAGCAGGTGACACGTAACAACACGGCGGACGGCCGACGACGGCCGGCGGAGGAACGGAACGGACGGGCGAGCGGGCGCGACAGGCCGACAGGCGAGGGAAGGACAGCGACCGGGTGTCTTTGCTGCAGGTGACCACCGACAACCGAGGCGACTGGTACGTCCTGTGGGTCTCCGGCGAGCTCGACCTGGTCACCTCGCCCCGGGTACGGCAGCACGTGCACGACGCGGTCGCCGAGGGCCGCCGCCAACTCGTCCTCGACCTCTCCGCGGTCCGCTTCTGCGACTCCAGCGGCGTCGGCGTGCTCATCGCCGCGCGCCGGCTGCTGAGCTCCTGCGGCGGCGAGTTCCGCCTGATCCTGCCGGACGGCGGCAGCGGTTCCACGCGCGCGTACTCGACGGGGAGCGCCGCCGCCAGCGGGGCGCACGTGAACCGGGTGCTCGCGGCGCTCGGCGTGCGGCGGCTGTTCGCGGTGTACGCGGACGTGGACGACGCGACGGGCGGCACGGCGGAGCCGCTGTCGGCGTAGCCGGCCGGGGAGTTGAGCCCGGGAGCCGGGCCCGTAGGCCGCGATTCGACTACGGAGAGTGGCGAAACTGGGGTGAGCCCCAACACGCATGGGCGAACTCTTCCGTTACGCAACGAAGTCGGCCCGCACTCCACTACCCTTCATCGGGTGCGAGTTGTCCTGTGGCGACACGGACCCGCGGCCCCCGAATCGGCGGCCGCGGCGGTGCGGACGTGCCGGACTCGTACAGGGTCACAGCAGCATGAAGGGGCGATGCCGGACCGGCGTTCGACCCTCGGGCGCGAGCGTCGCACAGTATGCCGCACGCGCACTCTTTCGCGCTGGGATATGCCCGAAGCGCTTGTTGTCGTGACGCTACGTCAATCATCCTGGACAGCGGAGAGATCACGCAGCGTGATCCCGAGGATGGTGTGAGCGGTGCAGACCCTTCAGGTGCAGCTCAAGCTGTGGCCCGACCCCGTCGAGGTCGGCCGGGCCCGGCGGTGGACACGGGAGCGGCTGGCGTGGACCGGGGTGACGGCCGACGAGCCGTACGCCGAATCGCTGGTGATGCTCGTCTCGGAGCTGGTCACCAACGCCGTCGTCCACACCGACCGGCCCGCCCGCCTCCGCCTCTTCCTCCCCGCGTCGCCGGCCGACTGCGGCCCGTACCGGCTGGAGGTCGCCGACACCTGCGCCGCCCCGCCCCGGCAGCGGCGCGCGCAGGAGTACGAGACGCACGGGCGGGGGCTGGAGCTGGTCGACGCCATCGCCGACCGGTGGGGGTGGCAGGCGGAAGGATTCGGCAAGGTCATTTGGTGCGAGATCGACCGCGCGTGCGCCTTCACCCCGCCGCCCGGGGAGCGCACGGGCGGCGCGCACGGCGCGGACAACGCGCACGACGGGCCGCTCGCGGGCGCACACGAACACGCACGCGCCGGCACGAACAGCACGTGACCCCTCTGGACCGGACCAGGTGTTGACGAGCCGTACGGGCCTGATCACCCTTATGGGCAGCGATTCGTCGTGAGGGGACGCCGAGGGCTGCCGGCCGGTCGGCCGCCCTTGGCGAAGGCGGGTCGCGCATCCGGCGCCAGTCCCCATCCGCCGATGCCGGGTGGCGGTTCGTCGTGCAGGGCTCGGGGCTGCACGGGCGCACCGCCACCTGACCCGCGGACGACGCGGCCCGGCCGGCGCGTGGCGCGTGCCGGGTGACGGGTAGCGCGTGGCCGCGTGGCCGCGTGGCGCGATTCTTGCGAATGATGGCGATACGGCTCTCGTCCCGGACCGCGCGGGGCGCGAGGCTCAAAGCATGAACATCCTCTGGCTCTTCGCCCACCCCGACCACCGCTCCCTCAACGCCGCCCTACGCGACGACGGCGTCCGCGCGCTGCGCGACGCGGGGCACGAGGTCCGCCAGTCCGATCTGTACGGCATGGGGTTCAAGGCCGTACTGGACGCGGACGACTACCCGCCCCGGGGCGTGGACCCGGCCGCCGACGACGGTCGCCTCCTGGTCGGCGACGCCCAGGAGGACGCCTGGCGGGCCGGGTCCGTCAGCCCCGACATCGCCGCCGAGCACGAGAAGCTGGCGTGGGCGGACGCCCTGGTCGTGCACTTCCCGCTGTGGTGGTTCGGGCCCCCGGCGATCCTCAAGGGCTGGTTCGACCGCGTCCTGGTGCAGGGGCTCGCGTCGAAGGTCAAGGACGAGGACGGCAGGACGCGGCGGTACGGGGACGGGGGCCTGGCCGGGAAGCGGGCGATCGTCGTCACGTCGGTCGGCGCCCGGGAGGCGAGCTTCGGCCCGCGGGGGATCCACGGACACATCGACGAGGTGCTGTGGCCGCTGCACCACGGCACGTTCTTCTACACCGGCATGGCGCCCCTGCCGCCCTTCGTCGTCTACGGCGCCGACCGCCTCACGCCCGCCGACTACCCCCCGGTGGCCGCGGCCCTGCGGGAGCGGCTGCGCACGCTGGGGACGACGGCCCCGCTGCCGTACCGGACGGAGCGGGGCGGGGACTACGACGAGCGGCTGGTGCTGCGCCCGGAACTGGCGGCGGGCGGCACGGGCTTGGCAGTCCACAGCGAGTAGCCCCACCCCGTTTCCCGCTTCCCCGCACTCCCGCCCCAGGGTAGGCCGCCCCACCGACAAGCCCACCCACCCACGGGATACGCCCCGCCTCAGGCTGCCGCGCCGCCCGCGTCCGCCCGGAACGTCCTCCGGTACGCGCTCGGTGACACCCCCAGCGCCGCCTGCATGTGCTGCCGCAGCGACGCCGCCGTCCCGAACCCCGCGTCCGCCGCGATCCGGTCCACCGCCAGATCCGTGTCCTCCAGCAGCGCCCGCGCCCGCTCCACCCGCTGCACCGTCAGCCACTGCCCCGGACTCATCCCCACCTCCTCCCGGAACCGCCGCGTGAACGTCCGTACAGACATCGACTCGCACGCCGCCAAGTCCCGCAGCGCCAGCGGCTCGTGCAGCCGCCCCAGCGCCCACGCCCGTGCCTTCGCCGTCGTCGACACCGCCGGCTCCGGCACCGGCCGCCGGATGAACTGCGCCTGCCCGCCGTCCCGGTGCGGCGGCACCACGGTGCGCCGCGCCACGTCGTTGGCCACGGCGGAGCCGTGGTCGCGCCGGACCATGTGCAGGCACAGGTCGACCCCGGAGGCCACCCCCGCGGACGTCAGCACGTCCCCGTCGTCCACGTACAGCACGTCCGCGTCGAAGCGCACCCGCGGGAACAGCGCCCGGAACCGGTCGCCCGACCGCCAGTGCGTCGTCGCCGGCCGCCCGTCGAGCAGCCCGGCCGAGGCGAGCACGAACGCCCCGGTGCAGATCGACGCGATCCGCGTCCCCGGCCGCACGTGCCCCAGCGCCGCCGCCAGCTCCGCGGGCAGCCGCCCGTGCGTGTACGTCTCGTCCGCCTCGTGCGACGCGGGGACAATCACCGTACGGGCCTGGGTCAGCGCCTCCGGCCCGTGCCGTACGTTGACGGTCAAGTCCGCGTCCGTACGCACCTCGCCCGGCGTGACCGTGCAGGTCACGACCTCGTAGAGCGGTTCCCCCGCCGGGCTGTACGCGCGCCCGAAGAGGCGGTGCACGATGCCCATCTCCATGGGGAGCATCCCGTGCCGTACGAACAGCGCGACGGGATGCCGCTCCGGATGCCGGAAAACGCCCCCGCCCGCGGCACCGCCAGCGGCCTCGACGGCGCGACGTTGCACACCACTCATGGCCCGATCCTTGCACACCGCCGCCACCAGGCCATTTCGTCCCACAGGCACCCTTGTCGTGTTAACCGACAGTGGATTAGCGGCTACTTAAAGTTGCGTCAGTGCTTCCCGTCCCACAGCGAAGGAGAGACGATGTCCACCACCAGGATGGAGGAGCGCCGCCCCGCCGGCGTGGCGCTCGACATACCGGAAACGCGGTTGCCGCTGAGCACCGACGGCGCCGCGGCCCTGCCGCAGTTGCCGGTGGGCGACGGCCCCTCGCCGTTCGCGTTCCGGTTCCTTGTCCCGGTCCACACGAACGGCGGGATCCTGCCGGCCGATGTCGCGTACGACGAGGACACGCAGACCGGCACATACGAGGGTCTGCCACCCGGCGTCTACATGACCAGGAACCCACCGAAGACCTACGGTCCCACGCAGCCTTCGGGGCAGATGGACGCCCCGGACGACCCAGGGCCGAGCGACGACTGATGACAGGCGCCGGACAGGTTCTCGTCCTGGCGGGTCGCTTCGACCCGACGTGTGATCTGGTGGTCGAGGAGCTGAACCGGCGTGCCGTGCCCGTCTTCCGGGCGGACATGGCCGAGTTCCCGCTGAGGCTCACGCTCGCCGCGAACCTCAGTGGGGACCGTTGGGACGGCACGCTGGCCAACGCGCGTCGCACCCTCGACCTGGCCTCGGTCCGTTCCGTCTACTATCGGCGTCCCGCCCGCCCGAAGTTTCCTGAGGAGATGTCCCCGGAGGCGCGCAGCATCGCCGAAACCGAAGCCCGCCGGGGCTTCGGCGGCTTGCTGGCGGCCCTGCCCTGCCGATGGCTCTCCCCGCCGGGAAGCGCGGCCGACGCGGAGTACAAGCCGCTCCAATTGCGTGTCGCCGCGGAAGCCGGACTGGACGTCCCCCGGACCCTCATCACCAACGACCCCCAGGCCGCGCGCGACTTCGCCGACCGGATCGGCGGATCCGTCGTGTACAAGCCGTTCTTTCCCGTGCGCGGCACCGTGCCCGGACGTGGGCAGACCGTCGCCGTGTACACCAGCCTCGTCCAGCCCCAGGACCTTCCGCACCCGGACATCGCGACCACCGCCCACCTCTTCCAGGAGTGGGTGCCCAAGGCCCACGAGGTCCGGCTGACCGCCGTCGGCGGAAGGATCTTCGCCGCCGAGATCCACGCCGCATCCGCAGCCGGCCGCATCGACTGGCGCAGCGACTACGACAGCCACACCTACCGGATCTGCGAGCCGCCGCCCGACGTGGCGGCCGGGGTCCTGGCCATGCTCGACCGCCTCGGACTGCCGTACGGCGCCTTCGACTTCGTGGTAACTCCAGAGGGGGAATGGCGATTCCTCGAAGTGAACCCGAGCGGACAGTACGGATTCATCGAGCAGGCGACCGGACTGCCGATCACGGGCGCCATCTGCGATTACCTGGAGGGAACCGGCGGGTGATGGTCATCGACGAACAGCGTGCCCTCGCTGCGCGCGTCGCTCTCACGCGGCAGATCGACCGCGGCGGCGTGGTGCTGTCCTCGCGCGTGGCGGGTGCCTTCCTCAACGTTCCGCGGCATTCCTTCGTGCCTGCCTTCTACCGCCGCGACGGTGAGCGGTTCCTTCCATGGCGCCTCGCGGACGGCGATCCGGACGTGTGGCTCGACGCGGTCTACGCGGATGACTCCCTCATCACCGAAGTGGACGGTGTCCATGCCGAGGACGCGACGCCCGACGGGCTCACCGGGGCCCCGACGTCGTCCTCGACCGCACCGAGCCTGATGGCGGACATGCTCGAAGCCCTCGACGTGGACGAGGGGCACGACGTCCTCGAAGCCGGGACGGGGACGGGCTACAACGCCGGGATCCTGTGCTTCCTCGCCGGGGACAAGCACGTCACCACCGTCGACCGCAGCGCAGCCCTCACCGGCAAGGCCCGCAGCCGGCTCGGCGCGGCCGGGTTCGCCCCGCTCGTCGTTCGCGGCGACGGTGCGGGGGAGCTTCCCGGCGGCCCGTCGTTCGACCGGGTCATCGCCACGGCTTCCGTACGCCGTATCCCGCCGGCGTGGCTGGCGCGGTTGCGGCCCGGCGGTGTCCTGGTCGTACCGGTCAGGGGGGCGCTCGCCGGGGGGATGGTGGCCCGTCTGACGAAGGTCGCCGGCGGCGCAGCAGTCGGGCACGTCCTGCACACGCCCGCCGCGTTCATGCCGCTCCGCAGCGGCCCGGAGGCCGCCGAGCAACTGCCTTCCGTCCCGGATCCGGGTCACCGCCCCGCGAGGGACTCCGGGCTCTCGGCCCGCGTGCTCGACGACTGGACGTTCTCCTTCTTCGCCCAGCTCCACCTGCCCGCGGGCGTCGTCCGCGCCTACGGGCAGAACGACGGCGGGCTCCACACCACCACGCTGTACGACCCCGCAGACGGCTCCGCCACCCGCGTCGACGACATGCCCGACGCGCCGCCGAGGGTCGCCACCCGCGGACCGCGCGACCTGTGGGAACCGGTCGAAGCCGCCCACAGGCTGTGGCGGGAACTCAACCGGCCGCGCCGCGAGTGGTTCACGATCGAGGCCACCGCGCACGAGCAGACCGTGAGTTACACCGCCCCCGGCGGGCGGGTCCACCGCTGGATCTCGTAGCAGACAACGGCCGCTGTCGGGCTTGGCCCGCTTGGCCCGATCCTTGCACACCTTGGCCCTCGGGCCACTCGTCCGCCCGTGGCCCCCGGGCGATGCTCGACGGGTGACGCAGCCACCGCCGCCCTCAGCCGCGCCCGAACCCGAGACCGGGACACCGACGACCGCGACGGACGCGCCCGCGACGACCGCGTCCGCGACGACCGCGTCCGCGACGAACCCGCCCGTCCGGAAAGCCCGTGTCCGCGTGCACCGCGCCTGGTTCGTCGCCGCCGTCACCTTCGCGACCGTCGTGGCCGCCGCCTCCTTCGTCGCCCTCCCCGGCCTGCTGATCGGCCCCCTTCACGACGAGTTCGGCTGGTCCCGCGGCACGATCGGCCTCGCCGCCTCCGTCAACCTCACCCTCTACGGCGTCACCGCCCCCTTCGCCGCCGCGCTCATGGACCGCTTCGGCATCCGCCGCGTGGTGGCCGCGGCGCTCGTGATGATCGCCACCGGGGCCCTCCTCAGCCACTGGATGACCGCCAGCTGGCAGCTGATCCTCTACTGGGGCCTGCTCATCGGCCTCGGCACCGGCTCCATGGCCCTCGCCTTCTCCGCCACCGTCACCAACCGCTGGTTCGTCAAGCACCGCGGCCTCGTCACCGGCATCCTCACCGCCGCCACCGCCTCCGGCCAGCTGGTCTTCCTGCCGCTGCTGTCGTGGATCGTCGAGTCCCACGGCTGGCGCCCGGCCACGGTCACGGTCGCGCTGGTCTCCGCCGCCGCCGTGCCCTTCGTCTGGCTCCTCCTGCGCGACCACCCCGCCGACGTCGGCCTCGCCCCGTACGGCGCCGCGGAGTTCGTCCCCAAGCCCCCGCCCCAGCACGGCGCCGCCGCCCGCGCGCTGCGCGTCCTGCGCGACGCCTCCCGCAGCGGTACGTTCTGGCTGCTCTGCGGCACGTTCGCGATCTGCGGCGCGTCCACGAACGGCATCATCCGCACCCACTTCGTGCCCTCCGCCCACGATCACGGCATGGCCATCACCGTGGCGGCCTCGCTCCTGGCGGTCGTCGGCGTCTTCGACGTCATCGGCACCATCGCGAGCGGCTGGCTCACCGACCGCTACGACGCCCGCCGCCTGCTGGCCGTCTACTACGGGCTCCGCGGCCTCAGCCTGATGTTCCTCCCGCTGCTCCTGGGCCCGTCCATCCACCCGCCGATGATCTTCTTCATCGTCTTCTACGGCCTCGACTGGGTCGCCACCGTCCCGCCCACGCTCGCGCTGTGCCGGGAGCACTACGGCGAGGACAGCGCGATCGTCTTCGGCTGGGTCCTCGCCTCCCACCAGATCGGCGCGGCGCTGGTGGCCTGGCTGGGCGGCGTGGCACGGGACGTGACGGGCACGTACGACATGGTGTGGCTGGCGTCGGGCGGGCTGTGCGCGCTGGCGGCGATGATGTCGCTGGTGCTGCGGCACGGACGGGCGGAGGAGGACCGGCCGGTGCCGGCGGCCTGAGCGCGCCGTGCGCTGCCGGGTCGCTCACGGGGCCGTACGGTCCCGCTCACGATCCCGGGTCCGGTCCCGCCCGCTGCCCCCGCCCCGGCGCGCGAGCGCGCCGGCGAGCCCGGCCGCGCACAGCGCGCAGGCGCCCGCGAAGGGCGCCGCCACCCAGGCGCCCCCGGCCGCGCCCTCCGCCGCGCTCCCGGCCCGTACCGCCAGGGCCGCGCCCGCGACCGCCGCGCCGAGGGTCGCGCCGACCTGGCGGGTGGCGTTGAGGATGCCGCCCACCGACCCCGCCGTACGCGCCGGGGCGTGCCCGACCGCGTAGCCGACGAGCGCCGGCAGGCACCACGAGACCCCGAGCCCGCACGCGAACAGCCCGCACCCCAGCACGCCGCGCTGCTGCCCGCCCGCCAGCGCGGCACCGGTCCCCGCCAGCCCGAGCGCCAGCGCCCCCAGCCCGAGCCGGATCGGGACCAGCGCCCCGAAGCGGGCGGCCAGCCGCGCCGTCACCAGCGGGTTGAGAGCGATGGGCAGGGTCATCGGAAGGAGCGTGAGCCCGGTGCCCAGGGCGTCCTCGTGCAGGGCCAGGGGGACGGCGAACAGGACGGTGGTCAGCCCGTAGTTGACGATCGCTCCCCAGCCGAACGCCGCCCACACGGGCCGGTTCCGGCGCAGCGGTCCCGGGACGAGCGGGGCGCGCGACCGCCCGTCGACCCGGACGGTGACGACCGCGCACGCGACCGCCCCGGCCGCCGACAGCAGGCACGTCCCCCAGCGCCCGTGCCCGGCCTCCGTCACCGCCAGCGTCAGGGCCGCCAGCGCCGCCATGAGCCCCAGGTGCGGTACGGGGTCCAGCGGCCGGCGATGCGGGGCGACGGGCAGCCGGCCCCGGCACAGGAACAGCACGACCGCGGCGACGGGCAGGTTGACGACGAAGACGGCCCGCCAGCCGGACAGCTCCACCAGCCACCCGCCGAGCACCGGCCCCGCGGCCATCGCGGCCCCGCTCACCGACGCCCACACCCCGATCGCGCGCGTCCGCGCCCCCGGCTCGGGGAACAGCGCGGCGATCACCGCCATCGACGCCGGGACGACCCCCGCCGCCAGCAGCCCCAGCACCGTACGGCACACCAGCAGCGCCCCCAGCCCGGGCGCGAGCGCGCAGCCCAGCGAGACGACCCCGAACCCCGCGCAGCAGGCGCCGAAGACCCGGCCGGCGCCGAAGCGGTCCGCCAGCCCGCCGCCGAGGACGAGGGCGGAGGCGAGCGCCATCGTGTACGTCGTCGTGGCCCAGCCGACCCCGATCACGCCGGTGTGCAGGGAGGCCATCAGGTCCGGCTCGGCCACGGCCAGGACGGTGGTGTCGAGGAGCACCATGAAGTACGCGAGCGAGACGCCGGCCAGGGCGGCGCGGGTGCCGCGTGCGGGACGTACGGAAGCCGGGGCAGTGGCCACGAGGACTCCAGAGCGGTAGCGAAGGGGGCGGGGGGCCAGAGTCGCCGGCCCCGGCCGGGAGGCTCGACCGGCTCCCCCGCACGCGCCGTTCGGGAAACCCGAACACCCGGCGGTACGCTCGCGTGATGTGAACCTCGACCACGTGCGGACGGCCGTCGCGCTCCTCCGCCACGGCACCGTCAACCGGACCGCCGCCGCCGAGGGCCTGGCGCCGTCCTCGGTCTCCGACCGCGTACGCCGCCTGGAGCACGACCTCGGCGCCCGCCTGTTCACCCGCGACCGCCGCGGCATGCACCCCACCCCCGCGGGCCGCGCCTACCTCGCCGCCGCCGAAGCCGCCGTGGCCGCCCTCGACGCCGCCGCCCACCGCCTGACCGAACCACCGACAACCGTCACCGTCGGCGCGCAGTCCTCCGTAGCGGACACCCTCCTGCCCGCCGTCCTCGTACGCCTCACCGACCGGAACCCGCACCTCCACGCGACCCTCAGGCCCGAACCCGACCGCACCCGGCTCCTCACCGCCCTCGAACGCGACGAACTCGACGCGGCCGTCCTCCTCGACACCGGCCCGGACGTGGGCGACCTGGGCTACCCCGTCCCGGCCGCCGCACTGGACCACCTCGACCTCCGCGAGGTCCCGATGACGACGGTCGCCCGCCCGGGCCACCCCCTCGCCGGCCGACCGGTCACCCAGACCGACATCCGCCACGGCACGTCCCTGGTCGGGCGGGAGTCCCGCTGCTCCTTCTGGATGGCGACGCGCCGCTGGCTCGGCCCCGACGTCGACCTCACGGCGGCCGGCGGCCTCGCGCAGGTCCGCGAGTGGGTCGCGGCCGGCCGCGGCGTCGCCGTCCTGCCCGACTTCGCCGTCCGCGACGACCTCGACCGCGGCCGGCTGGTGGCCCTCGACGTGGCGACGCCGCCGCTGCACCTGCGGCTGGTCTGGCGGAAGCCCCGCGGCACGGAGGAGCCGGTACGCACCCTCCTGTACGCCGTCTCCCAGGCGTGACCCGGCGAGGCGGCGCAGGCCGCCGCCGGACGGGTCCGGTGGGGGGATCACGGACGTGGGGGAGGCCGGTGGGTAACCCGGTGCTGGTCGCGGCAGCGGACTCCCCGTCGGCGCCGGGGCGCGGGTGGGGCGGCACCCGGTGCGGGGGTGGGCGGCACCGGGGTGGGCGTACGTGCGTGCGGGGGGCGAGCTGCCGGGCCAGGCGGGTGCCACGGCGGCTGGAGGTGAACTGCATGGCGAACGTCCGGGCGAGCGCGGTCGGTTGCGCGCTGGGGGCGTATTCCGTCGCGGGTGGTGAGTCAGGCAGGGGTGGAGGACCAGATGCAGGGGGCAGGGAGCACCGCGACGGTGTTTCCGGGGGGTGGTTGAGATCGCGTCGCCCGCCGCAGATGAGGTGCGAAGGGTGTCGTGCCCGATGCCCGGTACCCGGTGGCGGCGGCGCGGGGGCGAGTGGTGCTGTGGCAACGGAGGCGCGCGGCCGGGTCTTCCGCGTTCTCAGCGCCGACGAGAGACGCCACCACATGCTGCCGAACCCGTGATCAGGACGACAGGTCGACCGGCTCGACCGTGCGGTCCTCGGTACGCACCAGGTACTCGTCCGGATCGAGATCCATTGCCTTGCGCCGCGGCGAGGCCCAGTAAAGGGCGTTCCGCTCGGCGAACGACTCCGGGCCGTCGTACGAGATGAGCCAGACGAACTGGCTACGCTCCCGGTCCACCCAAGCGCCGCCGATACTGAAACCCAACTCCCGGCGCAGCGGCACGATCTCCGTACGCCACCGCTCTACCCACTCATCGAGCAGGCCCTCTCGGACGGTGTAGGTGCGTAGTTGGGTGGTCCTGGGCATCCGAGTCCTCCCGAGTCGTCGCTCCCGGACCGCAGCCTACGTGCCCCGGCGCGCGGGCTCCGTACTGATCTCGCACCACACGATCTTTCCCACGCCTCTGCGCTCCGCCACCCCCCACCGCTCCGCCAGTGCCTCCACCAGCAGCAGCCCCCGCCCCGACTCGGCATCCCCGGCGTCCGCACGCCCCAGCACCGGCACCCGCTCCCGCCGCGCGTCGGCCACCTCGACACGGATCAGCCCGTCGACGCGGAGCCGCACCGCGAGGTGGAAGTCCCGCCCGGCGACCCGGCCGTGGAGTACGGCGTTCGCGCACAACTCCGCGACGACCGTCTCGACGGTCAGCGACACCGCGCGGCCCGGGGGATACCCCCACGTCTCCAGCCGCCGGACGGCGAGCAGCCGGGCGAGGCGGGCGCCACGGCGGCTGGAGGTGAACTGCATGGCGAACGTCCGGGCGAGCGCGGTCGGTTGCGCGCTGGGGGCGCATTCCGCTTCTCGTGCAATCGTTGGGGGCTCCATACGGCCCCACGGTGCCGCTGATGCGAATAGCCTGGCCAGGCGTACGGCAACTACGGAGAGTGCTGTACGTGTCACGTGGCGCCAATGGGGAGGTAGGTCAGTATGGCGGAATCTGAGCGTCCGAGTCGACCGGTAGCGGACGAGGGGGCGGGGATCCTCAGAACCTTCGGCAGGCAGCAGAAGATCCTGCGGGAGCGACTCGGGATCACGCAGAGGCAACTCGCCGAACGGATCGGCTACGGCTTCGACCTGGTCGCGGCGGTGGAGCAGGGGCGGCGGATCCCGCGGCCGGAGTACATCGACCAGGTGGATGTGGCGCTGGAGGCGGGTGGGTTACTGAAGGCGATGAAGGAGGAGGTGGCGCGGGCGCGGTACCCGGCGTTCTTCGAGGACTTCGCGGCCCTGGAGAAGGATGCGGTGGAGTTGCAGGTGTACGACTCGCAGGTGATCAACGGTCTGCTGCAGATTGAGGAGTACGCCCGCGCGGTCCTGGGCGAGCAGCGTCCGCCGGTCCATGAGGACACCATCCAGCGGCGGGTGGCGGCCCGGCTGGACCGGCAGGCGGTCTTCGACCGGAAGCCCCCGCCGATGCTGAGCTTCGTGTTGGAAGAGACCGTGCTGCGACGGCCGATCGGTGGAAAGGGTGTGCTCCGCGGCCAGTTGGAGCACCTCCTTCTGGTCGGGCGACGACCGAACGTCGAGATCCAGGTGATGCCGACGGACCGTGAGGAACACGCGGGGCTGGCAGGGCCGTTGGCCTTGCTTGAGACGGAGGACCAGCGCAGGATTGCGTACGTGGAGGTGCAGGGCACCAGCCAACTGATCGTGGAGCGGAAAACGGTCCGCGAGATCGAGGGGCGGTATGGCATCATCCGGGCGCAGGCGCTGACGCCTCGCGAATCGCTCGAACTCGTCGAGAAGATCCTGGGAGAGCTATGAGCACGCTGGCTTGGTTCAAGAGCAGCTACAGCGGCAGCGACGGCGGGCAATGCATTGAGGTCGCCCTCGACTGGCGCAAGTCGTCCTACAGCGGCCCTGACGGCGGCCAGTGTGTCGAGGTCGCCGCCACCCCCACCGCCATCCACGTCCGCGACTCCAAGGACCCCGACGGCCCCACCCTCACCTTCTCCGCCGACGCCTGGCAGGCGTTCACCGCCTTCGCCGCTACCGCCTCGACCCGGTAGCCCGCACCCGGCGTGCCACGGCGGCCGCCAGGTCGCGGGCGGCGTAGGCGCTGCCGTGGGCCGTGCCGCGGCAGCGCAGCGCCAGGTCTCGTACTCGACCGCGTGGGCCGTCGGCCGCGGCGCGTTCGACGAGTTCGGTGAAGAGCGCCTCGTGGCGGGCGGCGATGCGGGCCGGGTCGAAGCGGGCGGACGCGGTGAGGGCGGCGGCTCCGGTGCGGCGGCGCAGGTCGTCGTCCTCGATCAGCTCCAGGAGGGCGTCGGCGACGGCGTCGGCGTCGCCGACCGGGACCAGGCGGCCGTCCACGCCGTCCTTGATGATCTCGCCCGGGCCGTGCGGGCAGTCGGTTGCGACGGTCGGCAGCCCGCAGCGCATCGCCTCGACGATCGTCATGCCGAAGGATTCCTTGTCGGATGTGACGGCGGCGATGGAGCCCTTGACCCACTCCGGTTCCAGGGGGTGCGCGTTGCCCATGAGGTAGACGTGCTTCTCCAGCTGCCGGTCCGCGATGAGTTCGGTGAGCGCGCCGCGCTCGTTGCCCGTGCGGTCGCCGCTGCCGTAGATCCGCAGGCTCCAGTCGGGGCGGGCGGCGACGACCTTGGCGAAGGCTTCGACCAGTAGGTCGTAGCGCTTGACCCGGGTCAGCCTGCCCGCCGCGACGACGACCTTTCCGCTTCCGTCGGCGGGGGCGATGTCCGGCTTGGGGACGCTGTTGGGGACGGCCTCGATGCGGACGCCGGGGAGCCGGAGCCGTGTGCGGTAGGCGCGGGCGTCGGCTTCGGTGACGGTGGTGACGGCGTCCAGGAGGCGGTAGCGGAAACCGAGTTCGCTGCTGAGGCGGTGGCGGTGGCCGTCGAGTGTCAGGTGCTCCTGGGCGATGCGGACGGGGCCGCGGCGGGTCTGGCGGGCGATGTGGACGTTGAGCCCGGGGCGGGTGCCGACGACGACGTCGGCGTCCACGGTGCGCAGGTGGGCGCCTATGCGGTCGTCGGTGAGCCTGCTGTACTGCCCGTACCGGCCGTCGCCGCGGGGGAAGATCCGGGCGGGTCGGCGGTGGTCTGGCAGGTCGCCGGCGAAGTCCGGGCTGCGCTTGCGCAGGTCGACGAGGCTGCGGATGGTGACGCCGGCCGGTCGCCCCATGAGGGGTTCGTCGCGGTGCCGGAAGACGGAGACGAGTTCGACGTCGTGCCGTTCCGCGAGGGCCTCGGCGAGGTTGAAGGTCGTACGGATGGTGCCCCCGATGCCGTACGTGTTGTGCAGCAGGAATGAAATGCGCATGCGCGGTCCGTGCCCCCCAGTTCCAGTCGAACGGGCCGCTGTCGCCCCGTCCCTCCCATTGGCTCTTCGCCGTACGCGCCGTTTCGGTTCAGACGGTGCGAACCGGGCTGGCCCCCGTCCGCTCCCCTCCTCGCCCGTGATCCGCCCCGGCGCCCCCGTCAGGGCTCCGCGTGGGCGGCGGAGTCCTGGTCCGGGGTGAGGGCGGCGGCGGTGTCGGTGAGGTGGCGGGCCAGGGTGGCGGCGGCGGTGTCGGCGTCGCGGGCCAGGGCCGCCTCCTCCAGCCGGCGGTGCTCGGCGATGCCGTCGCGGGCGGGGCCGTGGTGCGCCGAGAAGCGGCGGGCCAGTTCGCTGGCGGTCCACATCCGGTCGAAGGTCTCCAGGAGTACGGGGTTGCCGCAGCCCTCCAGCAGGGTGCGGTGGAAGACGCGGTGGGCTTCCGCCCAGTCCTCGGTGTAGTACGGGCCCTCCCCGGGCGCGTACGGCTCCGTACGGGCCAGGCGGTGGTGGGCGGCTCGTACGCGCGCCTCCCAGTCGATGTCGCCGCGTTCGACGGACATGCGCAGCACGACCGGCTCCACCGCCCGGCGGGCCTCCTGGATCTCCTGCCAGCGGCGGTCGGAGAGGGCCGGGACGGCGAAGCCGCGGTTGGGGAGGCGGTCGGCGAGGCCGTCGCCGACCACCCGGACCAGGGCTTCGCGGACGACGGCGAGGCTGACGCCGTGTTCCCTGGCGAGGTCGTGCGGTTTGAGGGGGGTGCCGGGGGCGTGGTCGCCGCGCATGATCGCGTCGCGCAGCTGTGCGTAGACCTGTTCGGAGAGCATCGCCATGGCGCCATCGTAGACGGCTCGGCAGATAATCGATTATCTGTGTTATGGTCGATTCAGATAAGAGACGGGCCGCCCGCGCGGCGGCCGGAAAGGAACGACCATGTGCGCCAACGACCCCTTCGCCCGCCTCCCCGAGGCGCCCTCCTTCGCCGTCACCAGCGCCTCCGTCGCCGACGGCGCCGCCTGGCCGCCCGAGCAGCTCTCCGGCATCTCGGGCGTGCCCGGCGGGAAGGACGTCTCCCCGCAGCTGTCCTGGAGCGGCGCCCCGGAGGGCACCCGGAGCTACGCCGTCACCGTCTACGACCCCGACGCCCCCACCGGGTCCGGGTTCTGGCACTGGGCGGTCGCCGACATACCCGCCACCGTGACCGAACTCCCCGCCGGGGCCGGGGACGACGCCGGCGCGGGCCTGCCCGAGGGCGCCTTCCAACTGCCCAACGACGCCCGCGCGGCCCGCTACCTCGGCGCCGCGCCGCCCCCGGGGCACGGCCCGCACCGCTACTTCACCGTGGTGCACGCCCTCGACGTCGACTCCATCGGCGTCCCGGCCGACGCCACCCCGGCCGTCCTCGGGTTCACCATGGCGGGTCACACCCTCGCCCGGGCGGTCCTGACGGCCACCGCGGAGACGGCCCCTGCCGACACCGCCACCGCGGAAACCGGCGGGTGACCCACCGCATGTCCCGGCTCATCGACACCACGCAGATGTACCTGCGCACCGTCCTGGAGCTCGAAGAGGAGGGCGTGGTCCCGCTGCGCGCCCGCATCGCCGAGCGGCTGCGCCAGAGCGGCCCCACCGTCAGCCAGACCGTCGCCCGGCTGGAGCGCGCCGGTCTGCTGCGCGTCGCCGGCGACCGGCACCTGGTGCTGACGCCGGAGGGCCGGCGGCTCGCCACGCGGGTGGTACGCAAGAACCGGCTCGCCGCATGCCTGCTCGTCGACGTGATCGGGCTGGAGCGGGAGCGGGTCCACGCCGAGGCCCGCCGCTGGGAGCACGTGATGAGCGAGGCCGTCGAACGCCGCCTCCTCACCCTGCTCCGGCACCCGACGCACTCGCCCTCCGGCGACCCGATCCCCGGCCTGGAGGAACTCGGCGGACCCGACCCCGCCGACCCAGCCGACCGCGCCGCCGACCGGCTGCCCGGCGCGCGGCCACCGGTCGCGAACGGGGTCGTCCGGGCGTAGCGTCGAGTGGGGGACTACGGCATCGGAGGCGAGACGAAGATGCTGCAGAGAACCGCGGGCAACAAGCGCTACGTCGCCGGATCCGTCCTCGTGCTGATCGGCGCGGCGGCTGTGGTCTCCAGTGCCTGGCTGCCCTGGTACAACGGCCGCGAGGGGCGGCACTACCAGCTGAGCGACGTCTTCGACGGCATCTCGGGCACCCGGGCCCAGTTCTTCGGGTCGCTCTTCCTGCCCATGGCGGTGGCCGCGCTGCTGGCCCTCTACGGGACGCTGACGCGCTCGCGCGGCTTCGTCCTCCTCGCGGGCGTGCTGGCGCTGGGCATCACCGCGCTGTGGATGCTCCGGCAGAGCCAGCTGGTCGGCGGCCTGGAGATCAACACCCAGGGCACCGGTCTGGACATCGGGGCCGCCAACGCCGTCATCGGCTCCGCGCTGATGCTGATCGGCGCGGTGGTCTGGGGCAAGCAGCACCGCCACCCGCTCACCCCGCCCGCGGAGGAGACCACGTCCGGGACCCGCCTCCGTTCCGTCTCCGCCACCGGCGGGCCACGGCAGGGCGGGCAGCGCGGACAGGGCGAGGTGGAGCCTCCCTCCGACCGCCCCCAGGAGCCGCCCCGCGCCGCCTAGCGCGCCGGGCTCCTGCGGGACGGGGCACCCCCTCCGGTGGGCCTCAGGCCCGGTAGACGCACCCCGCGATCGTCGCGTGCTTCTTCCAGCCCAGCGTCTCGTAGAGCGCGCGTCCGGCGTCGGTTGCGCTGAGTACGCCGAGGGCCGCGCCCCGCTCCCTGGCGTGGCCGGCGAGCGTACGCATGACGAAGCCGCCCAGCCCACGCCGCCGGTGGGCCTCCCAGGTCTGTACCCGGTCCATCACGGCGGCCTCCCCGAGGAGCGCCATCTGCCCCTGGGCCGCCTGCTCGCCCGCCGCGTCCCGTACGCGGACGTGGACGACGGCGCCGTCGGTCTCCACGGCCGCGGTGTACCCCCCGGGTGCGACCGGGGGGTACACCGCGGCCGAGGGGGCGAGGTCCACGGCCATCAGGTGATCGGTGTTCTCCCGGGGCATCGCCCATCCTTCCGGCAGCCAGGGGGCTGCCTCCGCCGGCTCCGCGGGCATCTTCAGCCAGGTCCGCGGCACGTCGACCGACTCGGCGGCGCGGTGGACCAGGGACTCGTCGGCCACCGGCAGGACATGGCGGCCCGTCTCGACGGGGCTGCCGGTCACCTCGACGTAGAAGCCCCAGGGCTTCTCGACCGGCGGGGGAGTCCGCCGTGACACGGCCCAGCCCGCCACCCATGTCCTGACGATGTCCGCGACCATCGGATCCTCCCCGGGAAGTAATAGGTCTTATGGCTCTGAGCTTATTACCTTGTTCGCCGTCCCGGGCGGGCGAGGGCGAAAACCGGTGGAGCGGGGCTCGCACGTGCCGCTACCGTGCGGGCGGCTCCAGTCGTCGAGGCAAGGGCGTGCCGTTGTACACCGTGTGAGACCTCCCGAGCGCTGATCGGTCGCGCGTCGTACGCCGCTTCGTGCGCGTACGCCGTGCTGCTTTTTGCTGCGGTTTTCTCACACAGATTCCGGTGTACTTCTGTGCTCACAGACTGGTTTGTCATGCCCACCCGTCTGCCCCTCGTCCGCCGCCGCTGTCACGCGTGCGCGACCGGGCGGCGGTTCCGGGCGACCGGCAAGTTCCGTGTCAACGCCCACCACAAGCTCCTCGACGCCTGGCTCCTCGCCCTCTGCACGGACTGCGGCCGGACGGCGAAGCTCACCGTGCTGGAGCGGGTCAACGTCCGCTCCGTACCCCCCGGGACCCTCGACCGGCTGCACCACAACGACATCGGCCTCGCCGCCGCCCTCCTCCAGGACCCGGCCGTCCAGCGCCGCAACCGCGTCGCGCTCGACTGGACCGGCGCCTGGCGCCTCGACACCGGCGGCACGGACCACCTGGACCGCGAGGTCGTCGACGTGGCCGTGCGGTTCACGGCGCGGATCCCGGTCCGGCCGGTGCGGCTGGTCGCCGAGGGGTGCGGGCTGGCGCGGGCCGAGGTGGAGCGGCTGGCCGAGGAGGGGCGGCTGGTGTCGGCCGTGCGCCTGACCGGCAGGCTCGCCGGCGACTTCACGTTCACCCTCAAGCGCTGAACCCCGCGCGCGGTAAGCCCGGGGCCCGGCCGGCGGCAGGCGCCGGACGGGCCCCGGGCTCGACGGGCTGCTCGGCGGGCTCGGCGGGCTCGGCGGCCCGCGCTAGGCGACGGCGGTGCCTTCGAGTTCGACCAGCAGGGAGGGGATCGCCAGCCGGGTGACGCCGAGCATCGTGCTCGTCGGTGCCGCCTGGGCGGCGGCCAGGCGGCCGGCCAGGGTGCCGTAGTGCCGGAGGAGCAGGTCGACGTCGGTGGTGTAGACGTTGAGGCGTACGAGGTTCGCCAGGGACATGTCGGCGTCGGCGAGGACGGCTTCGAGGTTGTCGGCGCTGAGCGCGAGCTGCGCGGCCATGTCGCCGTCGTGCAGCGGACGGCCGTCGGGGCTCATGGCGGTCTGGCCGGAGAGGTAGAGGGTCCGGGTGTGGCCGGAGACGAGTTCGCCCTGGTGGAAGCCCATGTCCTGAGACCAGGTCACCGGGTTGATCGCGGTACGTTCCATGGCGTCAGCCTCGCAGCGAAACACGACATCCTGTGTCGTATATCTTGCTAGATTTTTTCGTATGCGCGCCGATCGTCTGGTCTCGCTGGTCCTGCTGCTGCGCCAGCGCGGCCGGCTGTCCGCGGCCACGCTCGCCCGCGAACTGGAGGTCTCCACCCGCACGGTGCTGCGCGACATCGACGCGCTCTCCGCGGCCGGCGTCCCGGTGCACGCCGAGCGGGGGCGGCACGGCGGGTTCGCGCTGCTGCCCGGGTTCCGTACGGAGCTGACCGGGCTGAGCCACGACGAGGCGCTGGCGCTGCTCATCGCCGGGTCGCGGCGCGGGGCGCAGGCGTTCGGGCTCGGGTCGGCGCTGGCGTCGGCGATGCTCAAGGTGGTCGACGCGCTGCCCGCCGGCTACCGGGACACCGCCGCCGACGTCGCCGAACGGCTCCTCGTCGACCCGGAGGCCGACCTCCTCGCGCGACCGCTCACCGCCGACGACGTACCGGACGACGTGCTGGCGGCGATCCGCGGCGCGGTGTTCGGCGGGCGGCGGCTGCGTATCCGCTACGCGCCCGAGGGGCGGGCGGCGGCGTGGCGGACGGTGGACCCGATCGGGCTCGTCACCGTACGGGACAAGGGCTACCTGCTCGCCACCAGAGGCGGCGCCGACCGCACGTACCGGCTGTCGCGGGTGCGCGCCGCCGAGGAGCTGGCGGAGGCCGCGGCGCGCCCGGAGCGGGTGGACCTGGACCGGGTGTGGAGGGAGCGGAGCGAACGGTTCCGCAGGGGCGGGGAGCAGGTCGCGACGGAGGTACGGGTGCGGGCGGCGCGGCGGGAGGAGCTGGTGGCGACGGCGCTGGCGGTGCTGGCGGAGGAGGCCGAGCCGGGGGCGGGCACGGAGGGGTGGTTGCGGCTGGAGGCGGCGTTCCAGGACGCGCGGCACGCGGAGTGGGCGGTGTGGCAGCTGGGGGCGGACGCGGAGGTGCTGGCGCCGGGGTGGCTGCGGGCGGCGCTGGGGGAGCGGGCCGCGGCAATCGCCGCCCGCTACGCACCGCCACCGGACCCGGCGGCAGGCGCGCCGGACCGGTCGGCTGACGGCGGCCCCGGCGGCTGACGGCGGACCCTGCGGCAGCGCCGGACCCGCGACTGACACCGGACCCGTGGCTGGCGCCGGACCTCGCGACTGACACCGGGCCCCGCGGCCGACACCGAACCGGTCGGCTGGCGCCGGACCCGTGGCTGACACCGGACCCGCAGCTGGCGCCGGGCCCCGCGACTGACACCGGACCCGCGGCCGCCGCCGGACCCCGCAGCCGCCGCCGGACCCCCCAGCAGCGCCCGGCTCAGCGGCTGACCGCCGTCTCCCGCTCCAGCCGCGCCAGCTTCTCGGGGTTGCGGACGTGGTACGCGCCCGTGACGTAGCCGTCCTCGACCTGCACCGCCACGACTCCGTCGATCTTCCCGCCGATCCGTACGAGCAGCCCCGGCCCGCCGTTGATCTGCACCGGCTCGACCGACCTCGTGCCCCCGCGCTGCCACCAGCCCGATGCCAGCAGCCGGGCCACCTCGTCCGTGCCGACGGCGGGCCGCGGCAGGGCGTGGACGATCCCGCCGCCGTCGCTCAGGGCTACGACGTCCGGCGCGAGGACGTCGAGGAGACCCTGCAACTCGCCGGTTTCGACCGCGCGCTGGAAGGCGCGGAGCGCGGCCCGGGTCTGGGCGGGGGAGACGGGGCCGCGCGGGCGGCGCTCGGCCACGTGGGACCGCGCCCGGTAGGCGAGCTGGCGGACGGCCGCCGGGCTCTTGCCGACGGCTTCGGCGATCTCGCCGTAGGGCAGGTCGAACACCTCGCGCAGGACGAACACCGCCCGCTCGACCGGCGCGAGCGTCTCCAGGACCAGCAGCATGGCCAGGGAGATGCTGTCCGCCAGCTCGACGTCCTCCGCCACGTCCGGCGCGGTCAGCAGCGGCTCGGGCAGCCACGGCCCGACGTAGGACTCCTTGCGCCGGCCGAGGACGCGTATCCGGTCCAGCGCCTGCCGGGTGACGATCCGTACCAGGTAGGCCCGTTCGTCCCGTACGCCCGCCGGGTCGACGCCGACCCAGCGCAGCCAGGTCTCCTGGAGGACGTCCTCGGCGTCGGCGGCCGAGCCGAGCATCTCGTAGGCGACGGTGAACAGCAGGTTGCGATGGGCGACGAACACGCCGGTGGCCGAGTCCACGGAGGTCCCCCGCCCGGCGTGGTCAGGCGGCTCCGCGGTTCTGGTGGTTCGTTCGCCGCTCTCGCTCACACCGACTCCCTGCCGTTCGTTCCGTGCTCTCCCCCCGCACACCAGACGTCGTGCGCCGCCGGTCCGTAACACCGCCGGCCGGTGACCCTGGTCACAGGCTCGCGGCCGTTACGGGCGGCCGGGCTCCACCGTCTTGTGTACGCAACCGATGGCGTGACCCGAGAGGAGTGGGGACTTCGATGCACGACACCTCTGCCGCAGGTGCCCGGGTGGTGGAAGGGCGCGGCGCGGTGCTGCTCCTGCGGACCGTGTCCGTGCTAGCCTGTCTGGAGACCCTGGTACAGGGGCTGCTGGCCGGGATGCTGCTGAACGGCGACGTCGATTCGGTCGATCCGCACGGCCTCAACGCCTACTTCTTCGAGCTCCTGGTGTTCCTCCAGGTGGTGTCCGGTGTGCTGCTGTGGCGCCGCAACCGCGGGCTGACCTGGCCGCTGTGGGGCGCCACCGGCCTTCTGGCGGCCACGTTCGCCCAGGTCGGGCTGGGGCTGGAGGGCTCGCTCGCCGCGCACGTCACCCTCGGCGTGGCGCTGTGCGCGATGGAGACGGCGTTCGTCCTGCGGGTCTTCACATCGCTCACCGCGCCCCCGGCGGCGCCGGCGGCCTCGCAGCCGGCCGCGCCGCAGACCCCGCCGGCGGCGGGGTAGGCGCCGGGGTCCGCCGCTCCGACCGCTCGCCGCCCCACGCGGCCAGCGGCGCGAGCGCGGCGTTGAGGCGGGTGCCGTCGTCCGTCAGCGAGTACTCCACGCGGGGCGGCACCTCCTCGTACGACACCCGCCGGACGATCCCGTCCGCCTCCAGCTCCCGCAGGTGCGACGCGAGCACCTTCTCCGTCACCCCCGGCAGCAGCCGGCGCAGCTCGCCGAACCGGCGGGGCGGGTGCTCGTCCAGCGCCCAGAGGATCAGCACCTTCCACTTGCCGCCGATGACCTCCATCGCCGCGTCGATGCCGCAGACGTGGCCGTCCGGCGCGCCGGGCCGGTTCAGCGTGGTCATGCTCTGCCCTCCACCTGCTCGCTCACCTCAGGGTAACCGCCCACTCCGAAGTGCGTACTTGATCATCCACAGGGCCGTGACCAGCCTGGTCGTCATGACACCGCACACGAATGACAAGACTCCCGTGACCCTCCTCGGCCTCGGCGCGATGGGCACCGCGCTGGCCCGCGCCTGGCTCGCCGCCGGCCACCCGACGACCGTCTGGAACCGCACCCCCGCCCGCGCCGACGCGCTCGCCGCCGCGGGCGCCCGCGCCGCCGGCAGCGCCGCCGCGGCGGTCGCGGCGGGGCCGCTCGTCGTGCTCTGCCTCCTCGACGACGCCTCCGTCGGCGAGGCGCTGGCCGACGCCGACCTCGCCGGCAAGGACGTCGTCAACCTGACGACGTGCACCCCCGCCCAGGCCCGCGCCCGCGCCGCGTGGGCGCGCGAGCGCGGCGCCCGCTACCTGGACGGCGGGATCATGGCCGTACCGCCGATGATCGGCGTGCCGGAGTCCGGCGGCTACGTGTTCTACAGCGGCCCGCGGGAGCTGTTCGACCGGCACCGGGAGGTCCTGGCCGTCCCGGCGGGCACCACGTACGCCGGCGCGGACCCCGGCTTCGCGGCGCTGCACGACGTGGCGCTGCTGAGCGCCATGTACGGGATGTTCGCCGGCGTCACGCACGCCTTCGCCCTGGTACGGGGGGAGGACGTGGACCCGGCGGCGTTCGCGGGGCTGCTGGTCGACTGGCTGACGGCGATGGCCCCGGCGGCGCACGGGATCGCCGCCGAACCCGGCGCCGGAGACGAGGGGTCGCGGGAGGAGCCGCCGGAGGACGTCTCCAGCCTCGCCATGCAGGTGGCCGGCACGCCCACGTTCCTGGACACCGCCCGCCACCAGGGCGTGAGCCCCGAACTCCTCACCCCGTACTTCGAGCTGATGCGCCGCGCCCTGGCCGAGCACAGCGGTCCGGGCGAGCCGAGAGGGATGGTCGACCTCCTGCGGCGCTGAGGATCTCCGCGTCGGGCCCTGGCCGCAACGTGTCTAGTTGTTCTAGCCTTATGCAAACAATTGCCGAGGTCTGGGGCAGAGAGATGGGTGACGCGAACCGGGGCTTACTGCCGTGGCTGGCCGGGCTGCCGTGTCTGGTGGGCGGCGCGGTGGTAGGGGTGGTGTGTGCCGCGTCGTGGTCGCGGCTGCCGGATCCCGTGGCGGTGCAGTTCGGCGCGGACGGACAGGCCGATAGTTTCGCGTCCCCGGGCCAGTTGCTGACGCTGTGCATTCTGCTGTTCCTCTGCGAGTGGCTCGCCTTCACCCACGTCGCGGTGCGGGGGACGGTCGCGCTGCGGTCGGTCGTGACCTGCGCGTCGACGCTCACCGCCTTCCTCGGCTACGCCTTCGTCGTGCTCATACGGGCGAACGCGGGCGCCGGCGACGCCCGCGAAGCGCGGATGCCCCTGTGGCATCTGGCCGTCGCCGCGGCGCTGGCGGCCGTAGCCTGGGCCGGGACCCGGGTGCTGCCTTTGCAGGGCGTACGTGGTGGCCCCGGGCGGGCGGAGTCCGTCGGGCTGCGTGCCGGGGAGCGGGCGGTCTGGATGCGCGTCGTCGGCCCGCGATGGCTGGTGGCCGCCGGACTCCTGGGGACGGTGGCATTGCTGGTCGCCGGGATGCTGGGCTGGACCGGGGGGTTCTGGCTGAGTCCGGCCGGGGTGGTGGTGGCTGCGATTGCAGGGATGCGGGTGAGCATCGATCCGCGAGGGCTGGCCATCAAGTCGCCGTGGCTGGGCCTGTCGTGGAAGCGGGTGCCGATGGAGCGGATCGAGCGGGTGTGGGTGGATCAGGTGTGGCCTCTGCCGGACCTGGGCGGCTGGGGGTACCGGATCGTTGAGGGCAGGCACGGCCTGGCGCTGCGGTCCGGAGAAGGGGTGTGGCTGGAACTGACGGGCGGAGAGCAGTTCGTCGTCGTCGTGGACGACGCGGAGAGCGCCGTCGGCCTGCTCGGCGATCTGATCGCCCGGCGTCCGGGAACGGACGGCTGACGTGCTGATCCGCATCGATCCCGGCTCCGGCGTCCCCCTGTCCGAGCAGGTGGCCGCCTCGGTACGCCGGGCGCTGGCGGCGGGTTCGCTGCGTCCCGGCGACAGGTTGCCGCCCGCCCGTGAGGTGGCGGGGGCGCTCGGCATCAACGTGCACACGGTGCTGCGGGGATACGGGCAACTGCGCGAGCAACGGCTGATTGATCTGCGTCGGGGACGGGGAGCGGTGGTCATCGCCACGCCCGCGCAGACCCGCCTCCACGAGGCGGTGGATCAACTGGTGGCCGCCGCTCGTGAGTCCGGACTGTCGGAGGAGGGCGCGGTCGCCCTCGTCCGCGCCTCCTGGGGCTCCCCGATGACCGCGGAGTCCCCGTCACCTTCCGCCGCACCGGGGTACGAAGCGGCGGCGCCGGCGGATGAAGGCTGACGGCGGTGAAGTGTCGCCCCCAGTGGCAGACAGAGCAGAACCAGGCCCGCCCCCATGGCCAGCGCAAAGCTCCACAGCCCATCATCAGGGCGGTCGCGAGGTGGAAGGTGCAGCCGGCGGCGAGTAGGACATAGCGCGGGCGCTGCGGCATGAGCAGGACGGCGGCCAGCGAGATTTCGATGAACAGTGGGGTCCAGGTCAGGGCGGCGACGCCGAGGGGATGGGCAAGTACCGGATCCAAGGGGGTCTCCAGCCAGCCTGGAGCGCCGAACGCCAGGCTGTTGCCCCAGTACCACATGCCCGTGCCGTCGGCCCATTCCGCGTGCGGGAGCTTGGCCACGCATGCCTGAAAGTAGAGGAAGGGCATCTGCCGACGTCGGCGCGGGCGTCGGCAAGGGACGTAGCGGGTGAGACGGTGGTCGGGGTGTCGGAGGAAGATGCCTGGGCCGCTGTCGCAATGCCACCGACGAGGACGGCCGCGGCTGCCGCGGTAGCGATATGGGCTTTGTTGCCCTTTGGTGCTGTGCCTGATGAGGCATTTCGCTATGTGGCGGATGCCGGCGGAGTGAGAGAAGCTGCCGGTTGGCGAAGGAAAAGACCGCGGCCTTCTGGGTTTCCCGGGACGGGCAGGTCGTCGTTCGCACGTGCCGACGGTGGGCTTCCGCTCATGTGGCTCATGGCCAATACTCCCTTCGGCCCCGTGTGAGGCAGTGCCGATGGATCGGGTAGTGGCCGGCAACGTAGGCAGTCGACTAACGCGGGGTCAAGGTCGACGGGAATCCTCCTGGTAAAGTCCCCGATAATTCATCGGGTTTGCGTTCAGCGGCGGGCGGTGCCCTTTTCGGCGTCCAGCGCGTACACGCAGCGGTCCTTGCTGCACGCGTACACGACGCCGTTGGCGACCACCGGGGAGCCGGTGATCTCGCCGTCCGTCGCCAGCTTCCAGCGGAGCTGGCCGCCGACCGCGTCGACCGCATAGATGCAGTGGTCCGCGGAGCCGAAGTGGACGCGGCCGTCCGCCGCGACCGGGGCGCCTATCAGCTCGCCGCGGGTGGCGAAGCGCCACATCGGGGTGCCGGCGACGGCGTCGAGGGTGTAGAGGGCGGAGCCGCTGCCGACGTGGACGTGGCCGTCCGCGACGAGGACGGGCTCGATGGACTGCCGGGCCTCGGTGGCGATGCGCCAGCGCTCACGGCCGTCGGCGGCGTCGAGGGCGTAGACCGTGCCGAGGTGGTCGGCGACGAAGACGCCGCCGCCGCTCAGGGCCGCGCCCGGGGCGTACGCGGGCGGGCTCAGGATCACCGCGGGGGCCTCGAACGTCCAGCGCAGCGTGCCGTACGCCGCGTCGAGGGCGAGCACCCGCTTGCCCGCCGCCGCGAAGAGCGTGGGCCCGGCGGCGGCGTCCGCCGGGAGCAGCCGCACCGGGACGCCGCCGCAGGCGGCGGCGTCGCCGACCGGGTACGACCAGCGCTCGGCGCCGGAGCGGGTGTCCAGGGCGCGCAGCCGGCCGTCGCCCCAGACGTAGACGGTGCCGTCGTGGGCCAGCGGCCCGGCCTCCTGCGTCTCGAACTCCGTCTGCGCCCCGCTCAGCTCCCACAGCGGCTCGCCGGTGGCCGCGTGCCGGGCCTGGAGGCCGCCGCCGCGGGTGCCGGTGACGACGGTGCCGTCGGTGACCTGGAGCGAGTAGACCCAGCCGCCGGTGCCCTGGCGCCAGCGCTCGCGGCCGTCGGCGGCGTCGAGGGCGTAGAGGCTGGGGCCGTCGGAGGCGTGGATGAGGCCCTCGGACAGGGCCATGGACCAGGCGACCTCGCGGGTCTTGAACTGCCGCCGGCCGCTGGTCACGTCGAGCGCGTGGACCTCGAAGGAGGTGACGTAGAGCAGGTTGCCGGAGACGACGGGCTTGCCCCACACGTCGTTCGACATCCGGAACCGCCACGGCCGCCACCGCGCCGGCTCCGCCGGCGCGCCGGCCGTGTCCGGCGCGGGGGCGGGACCGCCGGCGGAGTGCGGGCCGGGGGCGGGGCGCCGGCGTGCGGCCCGGAGTGCGGGCGGCGGCGCCGCCGCGGGGGCGGGCCCAGCCGAGGTCGAGGCCGCCGTCCGCGGCGCCGCGGGCGCGCGCGGCGCGGGCGTCCACGACGCGGGGGCCGGGACCGATGGGCACGGGGGCGCCGGCGAGCTGCACCTCGGCGCCGGCGTGCGGCCCGGCATGGGGCGCGGCGGCGGACGCGCCGGCCGGCACCGGCGCCGCGGGCGCCGAGCGCTCCGGCGGCGCCGCGGGGGGTGCGGCCGGGGCGCCGCCGGGCGCGGCATGGGCGGGCCCCGGACCGCCGGGGTCGTGGGGCGAGCCGGGCCCGGGCGGGCCGGCGTGCCGGCCGGGGGCGGAGTGCGGCGCGGCGTGCGGTGCGGAGGGCGCCGAGTGGGGCGCGGACGGCGCGGAGTGCGGGGCGGAGGGGGCGGACGGGGGCGCCGCGGGCGCGGAGGGCGCCGCCGAGTGCGGCACGGACCGCGGCGGTGACTGCGGTACGGACCCGCCCCCCGGCCCCGCTCCCGGCGCCGCCCCCGGGCCCGCCGACGGCGGTGCCCCGGGCGGCGGACCCGGCGGGTGCGCCGGCCGCGGCGGCATCGACCGGCGCGCCGCGGAGGACCCCCGCGCGCCCCCGCTCCGCCCCGTCGAACCGGCCGCCCCGGCGGCCCCGCCGACCGTCGCCGCGGCCCCGCGGCGCGCTTCGATCATCGTGATCGCGGTACGCGGCAGCCACGCCGACGCCGTACCGCTGTCGTCGCCCGCGGCGCCGAAGAGGTGCGGGCCCAGGTCGGCCTGGAGCGCCTCCGGGGTGGGCCGGTGCTCGGCCGTCATCTGCATGCACGACTCGATGAGCGGGCGCAGCTCGGGCGGGAGCCCCTCCAGGTCGGGGCCCTCGCGCAGCAGCATGAAGACGGTCTCGACGGGGTTGGCGCCGTGGAACGGCGCGTGCCCGGTGGCGGCGAAGACGAGGGTCGAGCCGAGCGAGAAGACGTCGCTGGCGCCGGTCACGCTGCGCGAGTCGCGCGCCTGCTCGGGCGACATGTACGCGGGTGTGCCGACGGCGACGTTGGTCATCGTCAGCCGGGTGTTGGAGACCCCGGAGGCGATCCCGAAGTCGATCACGCGCGGCCCGTCCTCCAGGACCAGCACGTTGGAGGGCTTGAGGTCGCGGTGGACGAGCCCGGCGCCGTGGATGGACTGGAGCGCCTCCGCGACCCCGGCGGCCACCCACCGGACGGCCTGCGGCGGCAGCGGGCCGCAGTCGCCGACGATCTCCTCCAGCGAGGGCGCGGGCATGTACGCGGTGGCGAGCCACGGCACGGCGGCGCGCGGGTCGGCGTCGACGACGGGCGCGGTGTAGAAGCCGCTGACGGCGCGGGCGGCCTCGACCTCGCGGGTGAAGCGCACGCGGAAGAGCTGGTCCTCGGCCAGCTCGGTGCGGACCGTCTTGATCGCCACGCGGCGGCCGGAGGCCGACCGCGCGAGGTAGACGAGCCCCATACCGCCGGCGCCCAGCCTGCCGAGCACCTCGAAAGGACCGATCCGCCTCGGGTCGTGCTGCGCCAGCTGCTCGACCACGTAACCATCCACCTCCCCGTCGGGGGCTCCCGGAACCGGGCCCCCCTGCAGCCTCTCACCGCAGGCGTACGGCCGTCAGTCCCGAAAGTACGCCTGCCGATTCTCCACTCCGGAGCGCGCCGGGGCTAACCCGGGGGGCGGCTCGGGACACCGCCGGCCCTGGAACCTCCGGGTCCGCCGGAACCCCGCGGGGCGCGGCGCGCGGGGGGCGGGGGCCGGGGCGGGGGACGGCACGGCGTCAGGCCCCGTCGGCGCTGGTGGCGGGGGCGGAGGGGGGCTCCGCATCGGGGGCGGCGGCGGTGCCGCGGCCGGGCCCGCCGGCGGCGGCGGCCGGGCCGGCGCCGGGGCCGCCCGCGGCGGAGCCGGCGCCGCCTTCACCGGCGGCCTCGCCGGGCCGCGCCGCGGCGTCCCCGTCGGACGCGCCGGACGCGCCGGGCTCCTGGGACGCGCCGGACTCCCGGGACCCGCCGTCCCCGCCGGACTCGCCGTCCATCATCGCGAACGCCGCCCCCTGGTTGTCCACCACCACCGCGAACGTCGCCCCCGGGATCTCCTGCCGCTCCACCAGCACCCGCCCGCCCGCGCGCCGCACCGTCGCGAGGGACTCGCCGACGTCCGCCACCCGGAAGTAGAGGAGGAAGTGCGGCGGCATCCCCGCCGGCACCACGTCCCCGACGATCGCCCGGCCCGCGACCTCCCGGCCCGACCCCGGCAGCGCCCACGTCTTGAAGTCGCCGGCGTCGAACGGGGGATCCTGCAACGCGTAGCCGAAGACGGCCGGGTAGAAGGCGTCGGCGGCCTCCGCGTTCCGTACGTACACCTCGGTCCAGCAGAAGGCGCCCGGCACGTCCGTCGCCCCGAACCCCGGGCGCGTACCGCCCTGCCAGACGGCGAACACCGCGCCCTCCGGGTCCGCGGCCAGCGCCGAGCGGCCGTACGAACCGACCCCCGACGGGCCGGTGAGCACCGTGCCGCCGGCCCGGCGGATCTTCTCGACGGTGCCGAGGAGGTCGGGGGTGGCCAGGTGCACGCCCCAGGTGGTCGGCATCCGGCCGTCCCGCTTGGCGACGAGCGCGCCGACGGGCTTGCCGTCGAGCAGCGCGCGGGAGTGCCGGGGGAAGGCGTCCCCGGCGGCCGTGTCCGTACCGCCCCGGGCGAACGTCCAGCCGAACAGCTCACCGTAGAAGCGCTCGCCCGCCCGCAGGTCGGGCAGCGCGGCGTCGGCCCAGCAGGGGGCGCCCTCGGCGAATTCGTCCATGGCCGTCGTCGTCCTTCCACGTGAGACCGGCATTCGCCAAGGTAGCGCCAGTATGTCGGCGGCGGACATCGGCTGTGGTGAAAATACCCCGAACGTCGGGTCAATTCTGTTCGAGGAGGGCAATGGGCGCACATCGGTTTGTGCGGCCTCCTCGTTTGCCCCCGGTTGCCCTCGTTTGCACCCACCGGATCGCGGCCCGATCACGCGTCGGTAAGCTGACGACATGACAGGTCAAGTTCGGACGGTCGACGGCCGTGTCGCCGGCCGGCGCGGGCAGGCGACCCGTAGCAAGTTGCTGGAGTGCCTCGGCGAGATGCTCGACGCCTCGCCGTACCGGGACGTGAAGGTGATCGACGTGGCCCGCCGCGCGGGCACCTCACCCGCCACGTTCTACCAGTACTTCCCGGACGTCGAGGGCGCGGTCCTGGAGCTCGCGGAGCAGATGGCCCGGGAGGGCGCCGGTCTGACGGAGCTGGTGTCCGGCCGCTCGTGGGCCGGCAAGCAGGGGGCGCAGGCCGCGGAGGAACTCGTCGAGGGATTCCTCGGGTTCTGGCGGCGCAACGAGTCGATCCTGCGGGTCGTCGACCTCGGGGCGGCGGAGGGCGACAAGCGGTTCTACAAGATCCGGATGAAGATCCTCAACTCCGTCACCAAGTCCCTGACCGAGTCGATCAAGGAGTTGCAGGCGAAGGGCAGGGTCGACGCGGCCGTGCACCCGGCGGCGGTGGCCGGGTCGCTGGTGGTGATGCTCGCGGGCGCGGCGGCGCACCAGAAGGCGTTCCAGACGTGGGGCGTGCGGCAGGCGGACCTGAAGCCGTCGCTGGCGCTGCTGCTGCACCTCGGGGTGACCGGGCGGAAGCCGCCGAAGCCGACGTGAGCGCGCGCAGCTTAGCCGCTGCTGAATCGTTAGTGCTACGGGCTCCGGAACCCGCCGGGCGGCGACGGCCGCCCTACTACGCTCGCCCGCATGCCACATGACAGTGTCCCTTCAGAGCGACGGGCCCGGCCCGCGGGCGACGGCCGCCCGGTCCTCGTCGTCGGCGCCGGCCCGGCGGGCCTCGCGACGGCCGCCGCGCTGCGCGCCACAGGGACCCGCGCCGTGGTCCTGGAGCGCGGCGCCCGCGTCGGCGACTCGTGGCGCCGCCACTACGACAGGCTGCGGCTGCACACCCCGCGCGGGATCTCGGGCCTGCCGGGGATGCCGATCCCGCGCCGGTACGGGCGGTGGGTGGGGCGCGACGCGATGGCGGCCTACCTGGAGGCGTACGCGGACCACTACGACCTGGAGATCGTGCACAACGTGGAGGTGGCGGGCATCGCCCCCGCCGTCGGCGACGACCCCGGCTGGAAGGTGGCGGCGACCGGCGGCCGCGTCCTCGACGCGCGCCGCGTCGTCGTCGCCACGGGCTACTGCCACACCCCGTACGTACCGGACTGGCCCGGCCGCGAGTCGTACCGCGGCGAACTGCTGCACGCCGCGCACTACCGCAACCCCGCCCCGTACGAGGGCAAGGACGTCCTCGTCGTCGGCGCGGGCAACACCGGCGCCGAGATAGCCGTGGACCTGGCCGACGGCGGCGCGAAGCGGGTGCGGCTGGCCGTACGGACCCTGCCGCACCTCGTGCGCCGGCCGCTGGCCGCCCGCGGCGCGGCGGCCGCCCGCGCCCTCGGCGGGCCGCTCCCCGCCCGGACGGTGGACCGGCTGGCGGCGCGGGTGAGCCGGGCGGCGGTGCCGGACCTCGGCGCGTACGGCCTGCCACGGCCGGCGAGCGGGCTGTACACGCGCGCGCGGGCGGGAGCGGCCCCGATCGTGGACGACGGCCTCATCGCGGCCGTACGGGAACGGCGGGTCGTCCCCGTACCGGCGGTGGCGGGGCTGGACGCGGACGGCGTCCTCCTCGCGGACGGCGAACGGGCGGAGCCGGAGGTGGTCATCGCGGCGACGGGATGGCGGCGCGGGCTGGAGGACGTGGTCGGCGACCTGGACGTGCTGGACGACCGCGGCCTGCCGCGGGCGCGGGGGTGGCGGTCGCCGGAGGGGGCGGCGGGGCTGCACTTCGTGGGGTACGCGGCGCCGGTGAGCGGGAGCCTGCGGGAGATCGGGGCGGAGGCGCGGCAGCTGGCGAAGAACGCCGGCTGAGGGCCGGGGGCGGGAGAACGAGGACGGTGCCCGTCCGACGACTTCCCCTGATGGTCATCGGACGGGCACCGTGTGGGCCGCTTCACCTGACCGGTGTAGATAGCGGCCGACCGCTCGGCCCGGTTTCCCCCTAGAAGCGGGCCTGAAAAGAGAATGGCAGGCACCGGTCAACGTTTGGTCAACGTCGGCGTCAACCCGTCGTTCACCGGTGACGGGAGGCCGGCGGCGTCCGCGGCGCCGCGGCGGGAGCGCCCCGGCACCGCAGGAAAGATTGGCGAGTAATCGCCAGCATTGCGCGGGGACGTCCGGATTCCTTGACCCGCCTCCACCCGCCCGCATACTTTCGCGGCTGTCCGGAGCACTGCGCGCGGGGGGCTGGGAGGACTATCGGTCGTGGACCAGAGGGAGTCGAATCCGTGGGAGACCGCCACGGGAGGGAGCTTACGGGCCCCCGGGGATCCGGACGGAATACCGCTTCTGACCGATCGCGAGCGGCAGACGCTCTTCCTCGTCGGCACGGGCGCGGGAAACCGTCTCATCGCCCGCCGGCTGGGAATCTCGGAACGGACGGTGCGGGCGCACCTCAGCAACGCCGTACGGAAGATCGGAGTCCGTTCGCGCGTGGAGGCGGCGGTCTTCGCCTACGCCTACCTGACCCTCCCCGACCACCCCGACCACCCCGCGCCGCCGGTCGTCGCGGACGCCGCCCGGTGACCGGCCCCTGCGACGGCCAGCGCTGAGGGGCGTACCGATGGCAGCAGAGCCCGTGCGTCCGCCGCACGCGGCCGACGCACCGTCGGGCCACCCGGGCCTGACGATCACCGTCTACCGCGTCTCGCGGACCGGCCACCGCGGCCGCGCGAGCCGTACGACCTACCGGCCCGCCGAAACCGAACCGCTGCCGCCGCCGGAGCCGACGGCGAGCTGGCCGCCGTGCCGCTGCCCGCGCTGCCGCCCGGGGTGAGGCGGGGCGCGGCGGCGGGGCGCGCCGCAGGCGGTGAGGCGCGCCGCGCGGCCGGGGTGGGCCCGTGCCGCGGGTGGGGTGGCGCGCGCCGCGCGGCCGGGACGACGAGGGTGCGGCGGCGGCCGGGGTGACCCGCGCCGCGGGCGGCCCGACCCGCCGTAATCCGCCCCGCCGCCGCGGCCGTTACCCGGCTCAGCGCCGCCCGCCCTCCGCCGCCCCGCCGAGGCACGCCCCCACCAGCCACCCCCGCCGCACCGCCTGCGCCCCGCCCTGGAAGCGGCTCTGCGCGCCGAGGTGGTCCAGCAGCTCCGCCACCCGCCTGCTGTAGGTGCGCGGCGACATGTGCAGGTTGCGGCAGGCGACTGTGTCGGGTGTGCCGCGGGAGAGTTCGGCCAGCACGAGTACCAGGTGCGGCGGCGGGGGCTCGGGCAGCCACCGTACGGACCGGTGGGGGGACCGCTCGTCCGCCGGAGGTGCGTCGACGACGAGACGGAGACCGTGCGCGAGTGCGTCTTTCCGGGGAGTCGTGTCGCTCATGGCGTCCAGCGAAACCGAGGGCCATGGACACCCCGTGGACGGTGCGTCGAAGGCCGTCAATGCGTTGTCAATCGGCCGGTGGCGGGGGTTGTGGGGGGTGGGGCAGACTGGGGGTGCGGGGGTGGACCAGGGGGTTGGGCGATGTCCGAGGGTTTACCCGAGGGGCGGGTGTGGTTCGCGTTGTTGGGCCCGGTGCGGGTCCGGCGCGGTGGGGAGCTGTTGGGTGTGGGTTCTCCTCAGCAGCGGGCGGTGCTGGCTGTGCTTCTGCTGCGGGGTGGTCGGCATGTGGGGGTGGAGGAGCTTGTCGACGCGGTGTGGGGCGAGGACCCGCCGCGCGATGCGGTAGGCACCGTACGTACCTACGTCTCCCGCCTGCGCCGGGCTCTGGGCGCGGACGCCGGTCTGCTGCGGGGTGAGGCGGGCGGCTATGCCGTGGACCTTCGTGGGGGCGCCGAGTTGGACGTGGAGTCGGCGGGGCGTCTGGCGGCCGAGGCGGATGCGGCGGTGGGTGCGGGGGAGTCGGAGCGGGCGCGGGAGCTGCGGGTGCGCGCGCTGGAGTTGTGGGAGGGCGAGCCGCTGGCGGGGTTGCCGGGGCCGTTTGCGGAGCGGCAGCGGACGCGTCTGGCGGAGTGGCGGTTGTCGCTGCTGGAGGGTCGGCTGGAGCTGGATGTCGAGGTCGGGCGGCAGGCGGAGGCGATCTCGGAGCTGACGGCGCTGACGGCGGCGTATCCGCTGCGGGAACGATTCCGCGAGCTGCTGATGCTGGCCCTGTACCGCAGCGGCCGCCAGGCCGAAGCACTGGCGGTGTACACCGACACCCGCCGCCAGCTCACCGACGAACTCGGCGTCGAACCCGGCCCGCAACTCGCCGCCCTCCAGCAGCGCATCCTGCGCAGCAGCGACCAGCCGCCCCCGTCCGCACCCGCCCCGGCCACCGCCGTGGCCCCGGCCCAGCTCCCGGCGACGCTGACGGACTTCACCGGCCGCGCCGCGGTGGTGGAGGAGCTGGGCAAGCAGCTGGTGCAGGCCCCGCACATGGTGATGGCCGTCTCCTCGGTCTCGGGCATCGGCGGCGTCGGCAAGACCACCCTGGCCGTGCACGTCGCCCACGCCGCGCGCGAGGCGTTCCCCGACGGCCAGCTCTACGTCGACCTCCAGGGCGCCGGCGCGTCCCCCGCCGACCCCGCCGGGGTGCTGGGCGCGTTCCTGCGCGCCCTGAACGTCCCGGACTCCGACATCCCCGAAACCCTCACCGAACGCGCCGCCCTCTACCGCTCGGTCCTCGCCGGCCGCCGCGTCCTGACCCTCCTCGACAACGCCCGCGACGCCGCCCAGATCCGCCCCCTCCTGCCCGGCACCGAAGGCTGCGCGGCGCTGATCACCTCCCGGGCCCGTATGGCCCACCTCGTCGGCGCCCACCACGTCGACCTCGACGTCATGGACCCCGACGAGGCGCTGCTGCTGTTCACCCGCATCGTCGGCACAGAACGAGTCGCCCCGTACCGGGCACAGGCCATGGACGTCGTCGCCGCCTGCGGCTTCCTCCCCCTGGCCATCCGCATCGCCGCCTCCCGCCTGGCCGCCCGCCGCACCTGGACCGTCGCCGTCCTGGCGCGCAAACTCTCCGACGAACACCGCCGCCTGGACGAACTCCAAGTCGGCGACCTCGCGGTCAAAGCCACCTTCGAACTCGGCTACGGCCAGCTGGAGCCCGAACAAGCCCGCGCCTTCCGACTCCTCGGCCTCGTCGACAGCCCCGACATCTCCCTCGACGCAGCAGCGGCAATCATCGACCGAACAGAAGACGACACCGAAGAACTCCTGGAAGACCTGGTCGACACCAGCCTCCTCGAATCCGCAGCCCCCGGCCGCTACCGCTACCACGACCTCCTCCGCCTCTTCGCCCGCACCTGCACCGAACGCGAAGAGCCCGCGGCCGAACGCGAGGAAGCCCTGTCACGGCTCCTCGACTTCTACCTCGCCACCGCCGCCCGGGTGTACGAACTGGGCCGCCCCGGCGACACCCTGATCACCCACCTCACCCCGGTCAGCCGCCGCGGCCTGGACTTCGACGACCACCACACCGCACGCGACTGGCTCTTCAGCGAGGTGGAGTGCCTGCTGGCCGCCGCCCGCCAGTTCGCACACGGCGCCTCCCTCCCCCGCACCGTCGACCTGCTCCTCGCGGCGAAGGACCTCGCGGAGTCCGGCCTCTACTCTCCCCGGTTCGTCGGGCTCGCCGCAGCGCTGCTGGAAGCCGCAGAAGAGGCCGGTGACGTCCGCAGCGAGGCACGCGCCCACATGGTCCTGACGGCGGCCCGGGTGTTCACGGGACGGTTCGAATCGGCTTACGAGCATGCGAGTCACGCCTACCGCCTCGCCGGTACCTACGGCGACATCTGGGTGCGCGGCGAGGCCGCGAACGAAGGTGGGCTGGTGGCCTCGATTCTGGAACTCTACGACGAGGCCAGGCAGTACCTGGACGAGGCTTTGGCGGCGTACCGGGAGGACGGGAACATTGACGGCGAGTCCTGCGCGCTGAGCAATCTTGCCCGCATCCACATCGACCTGGGCTCGATTCCCACCGCGATCGAGATGGCGGAACAGACCGTCGAACTCGACCGAAAGGCAAACGCACCGCTCCGCCTGGCATGCAGCAGATACGCCCTGGCCATCGCGCTCAGCTGTGCCGACAGGCACGCGGACGCGCTTGACCAGCTGGGCCTGGCAGTCGCGATCTTCCGAGGGAACCGCATGGACCTGTGGGAAGGGCTGGCCCACTTCCGTTTCGCGCAGGTCCACCTCGCCATGGACGAGCCGGCCCAGGCGGCTTCGTACGCGGAGAAGGCGCTGTCCCGCTTCCGGGGCATCGGCGGCGACTGGCACCGCGGCAGTGCGCTGACCGTCCTCGGCGAGGCCCTCGGCGAACTCGGCCAGCCGGACCGGGCGCGGGCGTGCCTCTCCGAGGCCCGCGAACTCCAGGAGACGGGATCGACGAAGGCGCCGCAGGGATGAGGGGCGCCGCGGGACTGGAGCGTGTCCCGCGGGGGTGGGGTGCCCGGCACCGGCGGGGTCGCTCCCGGAGGGGACGTGCCCTCAAGTGGTCACAACGTGCGGTAACCCGCTTCCCGAACAAGGGCAAATCGCCCATCGAGGCGGAGTTCTGACCAGCAACGGGTGCCCGCAGGCCGGTCGGAGCCGTACCCGGCGTCGTCACCGGCCGGGCCGACCCCGCCGGTGCCGTCTACACCACCCCGCGGGGACACGCTCCAGACCTGCTCGCCCCCTCCTCCGGGGGGCAGCCGGCCGTGATGGTGGCCAGCAGTGCGGTCACTTCGACGGCTTCGGTGGAGTCTGACCTCTGGAAAAGGGTGAGGGCTTCGGTCCAGCACGCGCGTGCGCGGCCTCGCTGGCCCATCGCCAGAAGTGTGCGGCCGAGGAAGGTGAGGACGACGCCGCGGTGCCAGTCGCCGCCGATGCCTTGGAGGCGGGCGAGGGCTTGTTCGGCGAGGGTCGCGGCCTGGGCGGGGCGTTCGGCGGCGAAGGCGGCTTCGGCCATGCGGAAGTGGGTCATGCCGTCCCAGACGTGCATGCGGTTCTCGCGGAAGAGTTTCAGCGCTCCGTCGAGTTGCTTGAGCGCGTCGTCTGGTCGGCCATCCAGGGTGAGGATGATGCCGAGGGCGTACATGCCGTTGGCCATCCGGAAGCCGGAGCCCAGCCTGTGGTGGATCGTCAGAGCCTGCTCAGCGAGTTCTGCCCCGAGCGTGGTCCGGCCGGCGTCGCCGTGCATACGTGACAGGTTCGCCAGGGCACTGGCCTCGCCCAACAGGTTCCCGTCGGCCCGGTAGACGTCGAGAGCGTTCTCGAGGTGGGTCGCGGCATCGGTGGAGCGTCCCTGGATGTCGGCGATGATTCCCCGGTCGGAGGCGGCATGGGCGCGGACGATCGGATCGTCACTTGCGCTAGCCAGCCGCATGGCCGCCGCAGCGTGCTTTTCAGCCTGCTCGAAGCGGCCGGAGTCGATGTGTGAAGCGGACATCACATCGTGCGCCCGGCCCTCGCTGCGGGCGTCGCCCAAGCGCTGTGCGACCTCCAGAAGGTGCGCGGCGATCTGTGCGAACTGGTGGGAGTACGTGCCGGACTCGGCCAGGTCGACGGTCACCATCAGCAGGTCGACGGCGCGAGCGAGCGTGCCCCCGGCTGCGAGTTGGCGTGCGGCGGCCAGCAGGCAGTCCGCCTCGCTCAGGCGCCAGTCCTGTGCGCTGTGGCGGTCGGCGAAGTGCAGGCCCTGGCGGGTCACGGGGGCGAGGTGGGTAGTGAGGTTGTCGCCGGGCCGGTCCAGTTCGTACACCCGGGCGGCGGTGGCGAGGTAGAAGTCCAGCAACTGCGACAGGGCTTCCTCGCACTCGCCCGCCGGCTCTTCGCGTTCGGTGCAGGTGCGGGCGAAGAGGCGGAGGAGGTCGTGGTAGCGGTAGCGGCCGGGGGCGGCGGATTCCAGGAGGCTGGTGTCGACCAGGGTTTCCAGCAGCTCCTCGGTGTCCTCCACTGAGCGGTCGATGATCGCTGCTGCGGCTGTGAGGGAGAGGTCGGGCCCGTGTACGAGGCCGAGGAGGCGGAAGGCGCGGGCTTGTTCGGGCTCCAGTTGGCCGTAGCCGAGTTCGAAGGTGGCTTTGACCGCGAGGTCGCCGACTTGGAGTTCGTCCAGGCGGCGGTGTTCGTCGGAGAGTTTGCGGGCCAGGACCGAGACCGTCCAGGTGCGGCGGGCTGCGAGGCGGGAGGCGGCGATGCGGATGGCCAGGGGGAGGAAGCCGCAGGCGGCGACGACGTCCATGGCCGCGTCGCGTTCCGGGGTCACGCGGCGGGTGCCGACGATCCGGGTGAAGAGCAGGAGGGCTTCGTCGGGGTCCATCACGTCGAGGTCCACGTAATGCGTGCCGGCCAGGTCGGTCATCCGCGCCCGGGAGGTGATCAGCGCCGCGCAACCCTCCGTGCCCGGGAGGAGGGGGCGGATCTGGGCGGCGTCGCGGGCGTTGTCGAGCAGGGCCAGGACCCGGCGACCAGCCAGGACCGTGCGGTAAAGGGCCGCACGTTCCTCCACCGGTTCGGGGATCTCCGCGTCGGGGGTGCCCAGGGACCGTAGGAACGAGCCGAGGACGGCGGCCGGATCGGCCGGGGACGAGCCCGCGCCTTGCAGGTCGACGTAGAGCTGCCCGTCGGGGAACGACTCCCGCGCCGCGTGGGCGACCTGCACGGCCAGGGCGGTCTTGCCTACCCCGCCGATGCCCGAGACCGAGGAGACGGCCATCACCATGTGCGGGGCCTGCTCCAACTGCTTGCCCAACTCCTCGACGAAGGCGCCCCGCCCGGTGAAGTCGGCCAACCGCGCCGGGAGCTGGGCGGGCGAGAGCAGCGTCGCCGTCGTGTCCGCCGGTGGCGCGGGTTGCTCACCTCCGCGCAGGATGCGCTGCTGGAGGGCGGCGAGTTGCGGGCCGGGTTCGACGCCGAGTTCGTCGGTGAGCTGGCGGCGGGTGTCGGTGTACACCGCCAGTGCTTCGGCCTGGCGGCCGCTGCGGTACAGGGCCAGCATCAGCAGCTCGCGGAATCGTTCCCGCAGCGGATACGCCGCCGTCAGCGCCGTCAGCTCCGAGATCGCCTCCGCCTGCCGCCCGACCTCGACATCCAGCTCCAGCCGACCCTCCAGCAGCGACAACCGCCACTCCGCCAGACGCGTCCGCTGCCGCTCCGCAAACGGCCCCGGCAACCCCGCCAGCGGCTCGCCCTCCCACAACTCCAGCGCGCGCACCCGCAGCTCCCGCGCCCGCTCCGACTCCCCCGCACCCACCGCCGCATCCGCCTCGGCCGCCAGACGCCCCGCCGACTCCACGTCCAACTCGGCGCCCCCACGAAGGTCCACGGCATAGCCGCCCGCCTCACCCCGCAGCAGACCGGCGTCCGCGCCCAGAGCCCGGCGCAGGCGGGAGACGTAGGTACGTACGGTGCCTACCGCATCGCGCGGCGGGTCCTCGCCCCACACCGCGTCGACAAGCTCCTCCACCCCCACATGCCGACCACCCCGCAGCAGAAGCACAGCCAGCACCGCCCGCTGCTGAGGAGAACCCACACCCAACAGCTCCCCACCGCGCCGGACCCGCACCGGGCCCAACAACGCGAACCACACCCGCCCCTCGGGTAAACCCTCGGACATCGCCCAACCCCCTGGTCCACCCCCGCACCCCCAGTCTGCCCCACCCCCCACAACCCCCGCCACCAACCCAAACCAAGCCATAAGCAGACTCGTTCAGCCGGGTCCGATGGAGGCTAGGAGCGCGGTGACTTCGGTGGCTTCGGTGGCGTCTGACTTCTGGAGGAGGGCGAGGGCTTCGGTCCAGCAGGCGCGTGCGCGGCCCCGCTGGCCCATCGCCAGGAGTGTGCGGCCGAGGAGGGTGAGGACGACGCCGCGGTGCCAGTCGCCGCCGATGCCGTGGAGTCGGGCGAGGGCTTGTTCGGCGAGGGTTGCGGCCTGGGCAGGGCGTCCGGCGGCGAGGGCGGCCTCGGCCATGCGGTAGTGGGTCAAGCCGTCCCAGAGATGCATGCGATTCTCGCGGAAGATGCTGAGCGCCTGCGTGTGCTGGATCAGCGCGTCCTCATGCCGACCTGCCGCGGTGAGGGCGATCCCCAGTGCGTACATGCAGTTGGCCATCCGGAAGTCTGTGCCGAGCCGTTGGTGGACGGCGATTGCCTGCTCGGCAAGGTCGACAGCGGCCGCGACCTGTCCTGTCGCGCAGTGCAGACGTGAGAGGTTGCTCAGCGCACTGGACTCGCCCTCGACGTTGCCGTCCGCGCGGTAGTGGTCGAGAGCCAGCTCCAGGTGCCCCTTCCCCTGAGCGAAGTGGCCTTGTAGATCAGCGAGGACCCCTCGGAGATTGGACGCCTCAGCGCATACCCACACGTCCCCGTCGGACCGGCTGAGAAGCACCGCCTGCGTTGCGTGCACGTCTGCCTGCTCGAACCGGCCGGCGAAAATGTGCGAAAAGCTCAGCACCAGTTCGGCCCTGCCCTGGCTACGCGTGTGGTCGGCGGCCTGGGCCGCCTTCAGCACGGTCGTGGCCGACCGGATGAACTGCGGTGAGTACGCACCCGACTCCGCCAGGTCTTTGGCCACCAGAAGAAGGTCCACTGTGCGGGCCAGGGTGTCGCCGGTGGCGAGCTGCTGGACGGAGGTCAGCAGACAGTCTGCCTCTGCCGAGAGCCAGTTGCGTGCTGCCTCACGGTCGCCAAGTGGCAGCCCGTTGTGCTCGACGGGCGAGAGATGGCTGGTCAGCGTGTCGCCGGGGCGGATGAGTGCACACGCCTTGGCGGCGGTCGCGAGGTAGAAGTCGAGGAGACGGGAGAGAACGGCTTCGCGTTCGGTCTGGGATTCTTCGCGTTCCGCGCAGGTGCGGGCGAAGAGGCGGAGAAGGTCGTGGTAGCGGTAGCGGCCGGGGGCGGCGGATTCCAGGAGGCTGGTGTCGACCAGGGTTTCCAGCAGTTCCTCGGCGTCGTCCTCTGTATGGCCGAGGATGGCGGCAGCTGCGTCGAGGGAGATGTCGGGTCCGTCGACCAGCCCGAGGAGGCGGAAGGCGCGGGCTTGTTCGGGCTCCAGCTGGCTGTAGCCCAGTTCGAAGGTTGCCTTCACCGCCAGGTCGCCCACCCGGAGTTCGTCCAGTCGGCGGTGTTCGTCCGACAGCTTGCGGGCCAGGACGGACACCGTCCAGGTGCGGCGGGCGGCGAGGCGGGAGGCGGCGATGCGGATGGCCAGGGGGAGAAAGCCGCAGGCGGCGACGACATCCATGGCCGCGTCGCGTTCCGGGGCCACGCGGCGGGTGCCGACGATGCGGGTGAAGAGCAGGAGGGCTTCGTCCGGGGCCATGACGTCGAGGTCGACATGGTGGGCGCCGGCCAGGTCCGCCATTCTCGCCCGGGAGGTGATTAGCGCCGCGCAACCCTCCGTGCCCGGGAGGAGGGGGCGGATCTGGGCGGCGTCGCGGGCGTTGTCGAGCAGGGCCAGGACCCTGCGGCCGGCGAGCACTGAGCGATACAGCGCGGCTCGTTCCTCCACCGGTTCGGGGATTTCCGAGTCCGGGGTGCCCAGGGAACGCAGGAACGAGCCGAGGACGGCGGCCGGATCGGCCGGGGATGGGCCCGCGCCTTGCAGGTCCGCGTACAACTGCCCGTCGGGGAACGCTTCGCGGGCGGCATGGGCGACCTGTACGGCCAGGGCGGTCTTTCCGACGCCGCCGATGCCTGAGACGGAGGAGACGGCCATCACCATGTCCGGGGCCTGCTCCAGTTGCTTGCCCAGCTCGTCGACGAAGGCGTCGCGCCCGGTGAAGTCGGACAGCCGTGCGGGGAGCTGGGCAGGTGACAGCCGTGTGGTGGTGGCTACGGGTGCCACGGGTTGCTCACCTCCCCGGAGGATCCGCTGCTGCAGCTCCGCCAACTTCGGACCGGGCTCGACGCCCAGTTCATCGATCAGAAGCCGCCGGCTGTCGGTGTAGACGGCCAGTGCTTCTGCCTGCCGGCCGCTGCGGGCCAGCGCGAGCATCAGCAGCTCGCGGAACCGTTCGCGCAGCGGGTACGCCGCCGTCAGAGCGGTGAGCTCCGAGATGGCCTCGGCGTGGTCGTGCGCCTCGATGTCGAGCGTCAGCCGGCGTTCCAGTAGCGACAGCCGCCACTCCGTGAGACGCGCGCGTTCCGTTTCGGCGAACGCCCCGGGCAGGCCGGCGAGCGGCTCGCCGTCCCAGAGGCCCAGCGCCTCGCGGAGGAGCGAACGTGTCCTCTCGGTGTCTCCTAGCCGTGCCGCCGCGTCGGCCAGGGCGACGGCCTGTTCGGCGACCTCCGTGTCCGATACGGCGTCCGATACGGCGCCGGCTCCCGGACGCAGTACGTAGCCGCCGGACTGGCCGGTGATGAGGTCCGCGTCCGGGCCGAGAGCCTTGCGTAACCGCGAGACGTAGGTCCGTACCGTCCCGATGGCACCGCGCGGCGGGTCCTCGCCCCAGACGGCGTCGACCAGTTCGTTGGTGGTGGCGTGCTGGCCGGAGGCGAGCAGTAGTGCGGCCAGGACGGTGCGCTGCTGGGGCGGGCCGACGTTGATCGGCGTGGTGCGCCGCCAGGCCGCAACCGGGCCGAGCAGGCTGAAGTACAGCAACTCGCTGGTTTCGCAGGCCTTGTGGGTCGACGGTGCCCCGCGACGCTCGGCCATGCCTGACCCCTCCCGGTCCTTGCAGCACTGTTCGACAGTCTGCCGTGGAGCGCGGTGCGGTGTCCTCAGCACTCAGTGGTGCGGCCGGATACTGACGGTAGGGAGTGGCTGGCAAAGGGCTCACCCGGTGAGGTCGAGACGCAGTTCCGCGTCTGAGGGCGGCTTGGAGGCACGTGAGTTTCGTTCCGAAGCAAAGGAAGGCCCGGCCGCAGCAGTCCCCATCTTGCTGCCGCGACCGGGCCGTCTGGCCCCCCCTCGGGCCGTCGTGAAGCCTCAGGGCTTGGTGTTGCCAAGCGGCTTGAAGTCGCCCGACGAGTCGTCCTCGTCAAGGGCGGGATCGTTGACCTTCGTCCCCGGGTTGCGGGCGAGCTTGTCGTCCTCGGGCGGGGCCGGCTTGGTGTTGCCGAGAACGGTGACCTCGGGCTCCTTCTCGTCCGGCACTGTAAACCCCCTAATTTGGTGACGTGCGTTGAGCGGTTACCCGCCCAGCGATTCCCCCGCGGATCGCCGGACGGGCCCCGCGTAGCCGCTCACCGCTCCGGTGTTGGGACTGCGGCCCGCAGGTCGACCCGTTACTCCCCCGAGCTAACGAGCCGTTGGCTAGGAGAATGACGGGTCGTGATAAACGTTCGATGAACGGCGCTGTTCAGCCGATTATGACGCAGCCGCGACGGTCATCAGTTCCCGCACCTCGGCAGCTTCGTTGGATCCTGCCTTCTCGTGAAGAGACAGCGCTTCCGTCCAGCAGACATGGGCTCGACCGGGCTGGCCGAGCTTCTGCAGGGCACGGCCCAGTACGGTGAGAGCGTTGGCGTGGTGCCAGTCGCCGCCGATGCCCTGCAGCCGCGCCAGAGCTTGCTCGGCCTGGGTCGCGGCCTGGGGGACTTCGTCAGCAGCCAGGTGGACCTGTGCGATCCGAAACAGGGTGAGACCGTCCCAGAGCCGCATCCGGTGAGCACGGAAGATCTCGAGAGCCTCCGTGAGCTGAGTGATGGCATCCTCGTGACGGCCGACCCCGGTCAGCGCGATGCCGAGCGTGTACATGCTGCTGGCCATGCCGAGAGGGGCGTTCGCCTTGCGGAAGATGTCCAGAGCCTGCTCCGCCAGGTTGACTGCGGTGGCCATGGCCCCTGTCTCGGTGTGGCCGCGAGAGAGGTTGTTGAGCGCGCTGGCGGCGCCGTCCAGGTTGCCGTCAGAACGGTAGGCGGCGAGCGCCTGCTCCAAGTAGCCGCCGGCCTCTTCGGTGCGCCCGAGGAAGGATGCGAGGAGGCCGCGGTCGTTCGCCGCCTCTCCGCGCACCCATACGTCGTCGCACGCTTGGCCCAGCAGCATGGCGTGCGTCGCATGCTGGTCGGCGCGCTCGAACCGGCCGGTGAAGATGTGCGCGGACGAGAGCGCCGTGTGGGCCCGACCCTGACTTGAGATGTCGTCGGCTTCCTGTGCCGCCTTGAGTGCCGTCGTGGCTGCACGAACGAACTGCACGGAGTACGCTCCGGACTCGGCTAGATCCTTGGCGGCGAGCAACGTGTCCGCGGTTCGGGCCAAAGTGTCTCCGACCGCGAGCTGAAGGACTACAGCGAGGACGCAACTGGCCTCGGTGAACAACCAGTCCTGCGCAGCCTCACGGTCTTCGAACATCAACCCCTGGTGTGCCACCGGGTTCAGATGCTTGGTCAGCGTGTCGCCGGGGCGGCCCAGTTCGTACACCCGTGCCGCCGTCGCCAGGTAGAAGTCCAGCAGCCGGGACAGCGCTGCTTCCCGCTCGGCCAGCGGCTCCTCGCGCTCCGCGCAGTCGCGGGCGAACAGCCGCACCAGGTCGTGATAGCGATAGCGTCCGGGGGCCGCGGACTCCACGAGGCTGGCGTCCACCAGGGCCTCCAGGAGTTCCTCCGCGTCCTCCGCCGTCCGGTCGACGATCGCCGCCGCCGCCGTGACCGAGATGTCCGGGCCGTCCGCCAGTCCCAGCAGGCGGAACGCGCGGGCCTGTTCCGGCTCCAGCTGGCCGTAGCCCAGTTCGAAGGTGGCCTTCACCGCCAGGTCGCCCACGCGCAGCTCGTCCAGCCGGCGGTGTTCGTCCGACAGCTTCCGTGCCAGCACCGACACCGTCCACGTACGGCGGGCCGCCAGGCGGGAGGCCGCGATGCGGATGGCCAGGGGGAGGAAGCCGCAGGCGGCTACGACGTCCATGGCCGCGTCGCGTTCGAGGTCCACGCGCTCCGCGCCGACGATGCGGGTGAAGAGCAGCAGCGCCTCGTCCGGGGCCATGACGTCGAGGTCGACGTGGTGGGCGCCGGCGAGGTCCGTCATCCTCGTGCGGGACGTGATCAGGGCCGCGCAGCCCTCCGTGCCCGGGAGGAGGGGGCGGATCTGGGCGGCGTCGCGGGCGTTGTCGAGGAGGGTGAGTATGCGGCGGCCGGCGAGGACCGAGCGGTACAGGGCGGCGCGTTCGTCGACCGGCTCGGGGATGTCGGCGTCGGGGGTGCCCAAGGCGCGCAGGAACGCGCCCAGGACGGCGGCGGGTTCCGCCGGGGACGGGCCCGAGCCCTGGAGGTCCGCGTAGAGCTGGCCGTCCGGGAAGGACTCGCGGGCGGCGTGGGCGACGTGGACGGCGAGGGTGGTTTTGCCGACGCCGCCGATGCCCGACACCGACGAGACCGCCATCACCGTGTCCGGCGCGTTCGCCAGCTCCTTGCCCAGTTCCTCCACGACGCCGACGCGGCCCGTGAAGTCCGACACCGTCGCGGGCAGCTGCGCGGGGCGTACGACACGGAAGGGCGCGTCGCCCGCGAGGGACTCGGCCTTGGGCGCGGCCAGTTCCTCGTCGGCCTGGAGGATGCGCTGCTGGAGGTCGGCCAGCTCGGGGCGGGGGTCGACGCCGAGTTCGTCCTGGAGGAGGCGGCGGGTGTCCGCGTACACCGCCAGGGCCTCCGCCTGCCGGCCGCTGCGGTAGAGCGCGAGCATCAGTAGCTCGCGGAACCGTTCCCGCAGCGGGTGGCCCGCCGTGAGCGCGGTCAGCTCCGATACGGCCTCCGCGTGCCGGGCGGCGTCGAGGTCCAGCTCGATGCGGTGCTCCAGCAGGGACAGGCGCAGCTCTTCGAGGCGGTCGCGGTGCCAGTCCGCGTACGGGCCAGGCACGCCGGCGAGCGGCTCGCCGGTGAACTGGGCCACCGCGTTCGTGTAGCACTCGCGGGCCTGGGCGAAGTCGCCCGCCGCGGCGGCGGCCTCGGCGGAGCGTGTCAGCTCCTCGGCCGTCGCGATGTCGACCTCGGTGCCGTGGGCCCGGATCGCGTAGCCGCCGGCCTCGCTGACCAGGGCGTCGGCGCCGAGGGTCTTACGGAGCCGGGAGGCGTACGTCCGCAGCGCGGACAGGGCACGCGGGGGCGGGTCCTCGCCCCAGATGCCGTCGACCAGCTCCTGGGCCGTGGCGGTACGGCCGCCGCGCAGGAGCAGCGCCGCGAGCATCGCGCGCTGCTGGGGCGTACCGACCGGAAGGGACTCTTCGCCGCGCCACGCGCGGACGGGGCCGAGCACGGCGAAGCGCAGCGCACTCGTCTCGTCTTCGTGGGCCATGGCCGCCCCCTCCCCGGTCCCGGTGATTCCAGATAGCCAAGTCTGCCCTGCCGGGGGTGTTTTAGTCAGCAGCGAAAGCGCTCTGGCCGGGCCAATGGCCCAGCAAGTGGACGTTTTTCGGCCTTCGAGAGCACACCCAGCGCAGGGGCGCGGTGTGTGAACCTTGCTGTGCGCCCCCGGATACGCACCCCGGGTGAGCTGACGCGGTGTCAGGACGGGGCGGTGGTGAGCCCGCGCAGAACACCTTGGCGAAGACGATCACGGGGGCCGACCATAGAGGCCAAACATGTCGTCATCGGCAGATCGGCTGAATTTTGTATGTCCGTTGGCTGTACTGCCTGTTCGGGCGGGGCCGCGGCGGGGGTGTCCGAAACGGGGGTGTGGGGGGCCGGGGGTCGTGTAGTGGGGTCACCGGGGTTCGCCGCCCGCTCCGGGACGTACTCCCCGCCCCTCTGACAAACCGCAGGCCACGCGGCTTGTCAGAGGGGCGGCCTACCCTTGGGCGGGAGTGCGGGGGACACGAGCACACGGCGACACCGGGCATGCGGGGACGCGGGCACGGGGCACGGGGCACGTGGCGACCCCCGGACACGGCGACACCAGCGACACCGGCCACGCGGCTACGCCGGCCACGCGGCTACGCCGGCCACACGGCCGCGCCGGGCACGCGGCGACACCGGTGCCCGGCGGGCTGCGTCAGTGGCCCAGCCAGATCGGGTTCGTCATCGCCGCCATCGCCCCCGGCAGCCCTCCCGCCCCGCCGTCCGCCGCCGGATGCCGGACCTCCGCGCGCACGAACGCCGCGTACGACGGCGTCGTACGCCACTCCACCGTCCCCGCTCCGTCCGCCAGCGTCGTCGCGTACAGCTGGCCCTCGTCCGTCATGAAGCGGACCTGCGCCTTCGCCGGGCCGCCGGTCACCTTCAGCCGTACCGTGACCCGCGCGTCCGGCGCCGTCCGCAGCCGCTCGCCTATTCCCGCGTGCTCGCCCCGCGGGCCCGTCGCCGTGAAGTCGACGTCCACGTCCGCCGACTCCGCCAGCCAGCTCCGGCCCGCCCGCAGGCCCGCCAGCACCGCGTGCCGGGACAGGTCGTCGGCCAGTACCACGGTCTGCGGCAGGCCGACGACCTGGCCGTCCCGGTGGGCGTCGCTGTTGCCCACCGCCGGCAGCCAGTCGGTCCATCCGCCGCGGCCCCCGCCTTCGCGGCCTGCCGGCAGCGCGTTGTCCCACGCCGCCACCGCCAGCTCGTCGTCCGTCGTCCACGGCCCGTTCCACACTTCGACCGCGTCCGCGCCCTCGTAGCCGAACTTCCACTGGCAGCCGACGAAGGGGCAGTTGGGGTGCGCCGGTACGACCAGCCCTCCGGCCGCGTGGATCCGTCGCGCATAGCGCGCGTACGCGTCGTCCCGGGCCCGGTAGCGCCAGTCGACGAACATGCCCGGGTCGGTGCCGACGGCCAGGTAGTGCCCGTTGCGCGTGGTGACCTCCTCGCCGCACAGGATGAGCAGGTCGTCGCCCCACAGCCCCTCCCACGCGGCATGGCCGGAGGAGGTGTTGTGCTCGGTCGTCGTGAGGAAGTCCAGCTTCCTCGCCCGGGCCGCCGCAGCGACCTCCGCGGGCGTACGGGCGCCGTCCGAGTGGACGGTGTGCAGGTGGCAGTCCCCGCGGTACCACGCCCGGCCGCGCCCACGCGCCCGCTCCGGCGGGAAGCGGGGCGGGGCGGTCTCGCCCGCCGGGCCGTAGCGCAGGGTGATCGTCACCTCGTAGTCGAGTCCCTGCGGGGCGACGGTGTACGGGCCGAGCACCACGTGCCAGCGGCCCGCCCGCACCGGCCCGGGCAGGTACGCGGGCGTCGTCGCCGCCCGGTCCGCGCTGATCGCGAACTCCGTACGGAAGCCGCCCGACCAGCCGCGGAAGCCCCGGCCCCCGGCGCCCGTGCCGCGCTCGTCGAAGATGCCGATGTCGAGGGCGTTGCCCGTCGTGCCGGCGGGGACGTCGGGGCGGTCGTAGGTGTACGAGACGTGGATCTCGCGCACTCCGCGCGGGACGTCGACGGGCAGGTAGACGTAGTCCGGCGCGCCCGGCTCCAGGTGCCCGGTGACGGTACGGGTGGCCTCGCCGCGGCCGCCGTCGGCGGTCTCGTCGCCGGCTCCGCCGTCCGCCGCGTGCGCGAAGCTGACGGGGGCGAGGGTCACGGCCCCGGCGGTGGCCGCCGAGAGCTTCAGCAGGTCGCGTCTGTCCACGGGTGGGGTCCCTTCGCGTGGGTTCATCGCTGAGACGGTGCTACACGGGTCCTATAGGCGGGTGACGCGGAAGGGAACAGTGCGGAACGCGCGGGTCGTCAGAGCGGTGGACGGTGCGGCCGGGGCCCGCCGTCAGCGGCCGGGCCCGCCACCGCGCTTCCCGCCGCCACGGCCGCGCCCACGCCCGCCAGGCCCACGCCCGCCGCGCCCGCGATCGCGCCCGCGGCGGCGCACGCGGCGCGCGGCGGCCGCGGCGGTGCCGGTCAGCTCTTCGGCCAGGATCCCCAGCATCCAGACGAGGAACAGGCCGCCGACGACCAGCAGCGGCGGCCCCCAGCCGATGTCGCCGTCGCCGTCCCCGCCCGTGGTTCCCGTGCTGCCGGATCCGGAGAACGTCGTCGTCCCCGTCCCCAGCGTCGTCCCCGCCGTCGCCCCCATCGTCGAGCCCGCGTTCATGCCCGGGTCGACGTAGCGCCCGGCGGCGCTGCTCGCGCCGCCGACGGTGCCGCCGGACGACCGCGCCGCCGCGGCCCCCGGCAGCAGGAGCACGCACAACGCGACGGCGCACGACAGCCATAACAGCGGCATCCCGAGCGGATGCCGGCGGACGAGCATCACGAACCTCCCGGGTCGGGGCGGGAAATCGCCACCGGCGGTCACTTCCAGCGTACGGCGGCCACTCGAACGCCGACCGGGGCGACGAGGCCCTCCGGCCACGGCACGGGCCGCCGTCCGGGCTTCCGCCCGCGGCGGGACGCGGGCCCCGCGGACCCGACGCCCGCGTCCGTTTCGCCCGGCACGCGCGCGGGGTCGTACGCCCGCCGCGCCCCGGCACGGCGACCGGTCCCCGTGTCCGACCTGCCTCGTATGCTCGGAAGGATGACGACTCCGCCGCCCGCCCCCACCGCCAACGCCATGCGCCGCGCCCTGAAGCGCGCCCGCGACGGCGTCGCCCTCGACGTCTCCGAGGCCGCCGTCCTCCTCCGGGCCCGCGGCGACGACCTGACCGACCTCTCCGCCTCCGCCGCCCGCGTGCGCGACGCCGGGCTGGCGGCGGCCGGCCGGCCCGGCATCATCACGTACTCCCGCAGCGTCTTCCTCCCGCTGACCCGGCTGTGCCGCGACCGCTGCCACTACTGCACGTTCGTCACCGTCCCCGGCAAGCTCCGGCGCGACGGGCACGGCCTCTTCATGTCCCCCGACGAGGTGCTGGACGTCGCCCGCCGCGGTGCCGCCCTCGGCTGCAAGGAGGCCCTGTTCACCCTCGGCGACCGGCCCGAGGACCGGTGGCCGGAGGCGCGGGAGTGGCTGGAGGCGCACGGGTACGACGACACGCAGGCGTACGTCCGCGCCATGGCCGTCCGCGTGCTGGAGGAGACCGGGCTGCTGCCCCACCTCAACCCGGGCGTCGTGACCTGGGCCGGCTTCCAGCGGCTCAAGCCGGTGTCCGCGTCCATGGGGATGATGCTGGAGACCACCGCCGAGCGGCTGTGGAGCGAGCCGGGCGGGCCGCACCACGGCTCGCCCGACAAGGAGCCGGCGGTACGGCTGCGGGTGCTGGAGGACGCCGGGCGCTCCTCCGTGCCGTTCACCAGCGGGCTGCTCATCGGCATCGGCGAGACGCCGGCCGAGCGCGCCGAGTCGCTGTTCGCGCTGCGCCGCGTGCAGCGCGCGTACCAGGGCCTCCAGGAGGTCATCGTGCAGAACTTCCGCGCCAAGCCGGACACGGCGATGCGCGGCATGCCGGACGCCGAGCTGGACGACCTCGCCGCCACCGTCGCCGTCACCCGCCTCATCCTGGGGCCGGCGATCGGGGTGCAGGCGCCGCCGAACCTCGTGGACGAGGAGTACGGGAAGCTCATCGCGGCCGGCATCGACGACTGGGGCGGGGTGTCGCCGCTGACGCCGGACCACGTCAACCCGGAGCGGCCGTGGCCGCGGCTGGACGAGCTGGCGGAGCGGTCGGCGGCGGCCGGGTTCGAGCTGCGCGAACGGCTCGCGGTCTACCCGGAGTTCGTGCTGCGCGGCGAGCCGTGGCTGGACCCGCGGGTGCGGCCGCACGTCGCCGCGCTGGCCGACCCGGAGACCGGCCTCGCCCGGGACGTACGCCCGCGGGGGCTGCCCTGGCAGGAGCCGGACGGCGGCTTCGCCGCGAGCGGCCGTACGGACCTGCACCGCACCATCGACACCGAGGGGCGTACGGGGGACCGGCGCGCCGACTTCGACGCGGTGTACGGCGACTGGGAGGCGCTGCGGGAGACGGCGCGGGAGCTGGCCGGAGACGGCGGAGGCGGGGGAGAAGACGGGGGCGAGGCCGAAGGAACCGACGCCCCCGCAGCCGCCCCCGACGCCACCGCCCCCGACGCTGCCACCGCCCCCGGCCGCCTCGACCCCGACCTCCGCGCCGCCCTCGCCCGCGCCGCCGACGACCCCACCCGCCTCACCGACCCCCAGGCCCTCGCCCTCCTCAACGCCGACGGCCCCGCCCTCGACGCCCTCTGCCGCATCGCCGACGACCTCCGCCGCGACACCGTCGGCGACGACGTCACGTACATCGTCACCCGCAACATCAACTTCACCAACGTCTGCTACACCGGCTGCCGCTTCTGCGCCTTCGCCCAGCGCCGCACCGACGCCGACGCCTACACCCTCTCCCTCGACCAGGTCGCCGACCGCGCCGCCCAGGCGTGGGACGTCGGCGCCGTCGAGGTGTGCATGCAGGGCGGCATCCACCCCGACCTCCCCGGCACGGCGTACTTCGACATCGCCCGCGCTGTACACGCGCGCGTGCCCGGCATCCACGTGCACGCCTTCTCGCCGATGGAGGTCATGAACGGCGCCGCCCGCACCGGCATGTCCGTACGGGACTGGCTGACCGCCGCCAAGGAGGCCGGGCTCGGCTCCATCCCGGGCACGGCCGCCGAGATCCTCGACGACGAGGTGCGCTGGATCCTCACGAAGGGCAAGCTGCCCGCGGCCGACTGGATCGAGGTCGTCACCACGGCGCACGAGCTGGGCCTGAAGTCCTCCTCCACGATGATGTACGGGCACGTGGACCAGCCCCGGCACTGGCTCGGCCACCTGCGGCTGCTCGCGGAGCTCCAGCAGCGCACCGGCGGCTTCACGGAGTTCGTCACGCTGCCGTTCATCCACACCAACGCGCCCGTCTACCTGGCGGGCATCGCCCGCCCGGGCCCGACGATGCGCGACAACCGCGCGGTCACCGCCATGGCCCGGCTGCTGCTCCACCCGCACCTCACCAACATCCAGACCAGCTGGGTCAAGCTCGGCACCGAGGGCGCGGCGCAGATGCTCCGCTCCGGCGCCAACGACCTGGGCGGCACGCTGATGGAGGAGACCATCTCGCGGATGGCCGGCTCGTCGTACGGGTCGTACCGCTCGGTGAAGGACCTCGTCGCCATCGCCGCCGCCGCGGGCCGCCCGGCGCGGCCGCGGACGACGACGTACGGGGACGTGCCGGAGGAGCGGCGGCGGGCGGCGGAGGCGGCGGACGGGCGGCTGCCGGAGCTGCTGCCGGTGCTGGGGCGGTAGCGGGCGCTACGGGCGGCGCCGGCGATGCCGGTGGTACGGGACGCGCCGGTGGTACGGGACGCGCCGGTGGTACGGGACGCGCCGGTGGTACGGGACGCGCCGGTGGTGCGGGCGGTGCCGGCGGTACGGGCCGGGGCGCGGCCGGAAGCGTTCGGGCCCCGCCCACCCGCGTCCCGGCGCCGCGTCCCACGCTCTAAGCTCGCCCCGGGGGAGGTGGCACCGTGCCCGAAGTGCGTCCGTCCATGCAGGACTTGATCCGCGATCGCCGCCGCTCCGGCTTCGTCGGCCGGCAGCGCGAGATCGCGGCGTTCCGGGACAACTTCCGCTGTCCTCCGGAGGATCCGGCGCACCGCTTCCTCTTCCACATCCACGGTGTCGCCGGCGTCGGCAAGACGTCGCTGCTGCGCCGCCTGCTGCCGCTCGCGGGGGAGGAGGGGGCGCTGACGGCGCAGGTGGACGAGGCGGCGGGCAGCGTGCCCGAGGCGATGGAGGCCGTCAGCGCCCAACTCGCCCGCCAGGGGCACCCGCTGAAGAGCTTCGACCGGCTGCTCCAGCGCTACCGTCAGCGGCGCCACGAGGCGGACTCCGTCGTCGCCGCCTTCGACGGCGCGCAGGCCCAGCAGGCGCAGGCCCAGCACCCGGCCGCCCCGCACGCCGCCGCCCCGCCCGGCGTGCCGCACCCGGCCGCCCCGGCGGACGCGCCCGCCCTCGCCACCCCCGCGCCCGCGGCCCCCGCCCCCTCGCCCGCCGCCGGCATCGCCGCCCAGGCGGGCCTGGCCGGCCTCGGCCTCGTCCCCGGACTGGGCGCCGTCGCCGGCGCCATGGACCCGCAGCAGGTCGCGCAGAGCCTCGACCGCTGGCGCGCCGCGCTCTCCACCCGGCTGCGCAGCCACGACGACGTCCAGCTCGTCCTGTCGCCCCTCCAGGCCCTCACCCCCGCCTTCCTCGACGACCTGCGCGGCGTCGCCACCGCCGCGCCGTGGATCGCGCTGTTCTTCGACACGTACGAGCGCACCGGCCCGGTCCTCGACGCCTGGCTGTACGACGTCATGACCAGCGACCGCTACGGTGCGCTCCCCGCCAACGTCGTCGTCACCCGCGCCGGGCAGCAGCGCCTCGACCCCGCCCGCTGGCCGGCCGGCGGCTTCGCCGCCGAGCTGGAGCTGGAGCTCTTCACCGAGGAGGAGGCGCGCGCCCTCATCGCCGCCAAGGGGGTCGCGGACGCCGGTGTCGTCGACGAGATCCTGCACCTGTCCGGGCGGCTGCCGGTGCTGACCTCCATGCTCGCCGAGACCCCGCCCGCCGCGGGCCCGGGCGGCGGCGACCCCAGCGGCACGGCCGTGGAGCGGTTCCTGAAGTGGGTGGCGGACCCGGTGCAGCGGTCCGCGGCGCTGGCCGCCGCGCTGCCGCCGGCGCTGGACGAGGACGTGTTCCGGGTGGCGGCGGGGCCGGCGGCCGCCGGGCTGTACGGGTGGCTGTGCGGGCTGCCGTTCGTCAGCGACGAGGCCGGCCGGGTGCAGTATCACGGCGTGGTGCGTTCGGCGATGCTCCGGGTGCAGCGCGCCCGGTCGCCGCAGCGGTGGCGCGAGCAGCACCGCGCGCTGGCCGCGGCGCACGCCGGCTGGTGCGCGGAGCTGGCGGAGAGCCTGCCGCCCGGGAGCGATCCGGAGGACCGCTGGCTGGACGAGCGCTGGTTCGGCCACCGCCGCAACGAGACGTACCACCTGCTGTGCGCCGACCCTCAGGGCGCTCTCCCGCGGGCCCGCCGCGACGCCCTCCAGGCCGCCGACGTCGGCCCGGCGGAGGTCCGGCGGTGGGGCCGGACGCTGGAGCAGGCGGGCGCGGACGCGGACAGCGAGGCGGTACGGGACTGGGGCCGGCGGCTGCTGGGGGCGCTGGGGGAGGAGGCGCCCGGGGGGCGGGCGCGGGGCGTGGCCGAGGTCTGCACGTTCCTGCTGCGAGAGGCGGAGCTGACGGAGCCGGAGCAGGTCCTCGCGTACACCCTGCGCGGCCGGGAGCTTCGCAAGCGCGACGAGTTCGACCGGAGCGTGGCGGACTTCGACCGGGCGCTGGCGCTCGACCCGGGGTTCACGCGCGCGTACGCGGGCCGCGGCCAGGCGTACGTCCATCTCAACCGGCTCCAGGAGGCGGAGGCGGACTTCACGCACTGCGTCGAGCACGACCCCGACCGCGCCTGGTCGCTGACCCACCGCGGCCGGGCCCGGCTCAACCTGGAGCGCTTCGACGACGCGAAGGCCGACCTGAACGAGGCGATCGAGCTGGACCCCTCCCCGCTGACCTGGGCCATGCGCGGCGAGGCGTACCGGCTCACCGGGGCCCCGGAACGGGCGCTCGCCGACTTCGACCGGGCCGTCGAGATGACGGACGGCGACTACGCGTACGCCGTGGCCAGCCGCGGCCAGTGCCACGCGAAGCTCGGCCGGCCCGAGGAGGCGCTGGCGGATCTGGACCGGGCGCTGGAGATCGATCCGCAGTGGGCGTGGTGCTGGGGCGAACGCGGCCGGATGCACCAGGAGGCCGAGCGGTACGCGGCGGCCGTCGCGGACTACGACCGCGCGCTGGCGCTGGCGCCGGCCGAGGACTGGGTGTACGCCGCCCGCGGCTACTGCCACCGGCTCCTGGGGCGGCCAGAGGAGGCGCTGGCGGATCTGGAGCGGGCGCTGGAGATCGACCCGCGGTGGGCGTGGTACTGGGCGGAGCGCGGGGAGCTGCACCGCCTCGCCGACCGGACCGGGCAGGCGCTCGCGGACTTCGACCGGGCGGTGGAGCTCCAGGACGACTACGCCTGGGCGATCGCCAGCCGGGGGCAGTGCCTGGTGGAGCAGCGGCGGGTCGACGAGGCGCTGGCCGCCTTCACCCGGGCGCTGGAGATCGACCCGCGGATGCTGTGGGTACGGTCGATGCGCGCCCGGCTGTACCGGATCGCCGACCGCTTCGACGACTCGCTCGCGGACTACGACCGCGCCCTGGAGACCGACGGCACGCTCATCTGGCTGCGGCTCGGCCGGGCCCGCACGCTCAGCCAGACCGGGCGGATCGCGGAGGCCCACGCCGAGGTGGACGTGTGCCTCGCCGAGAGCCCCGACGACGCCGAGGCGCTGGACGTGCGCGGCCAGCTGCTCTTCCTGGAGGAGCGGCGGGAGGAGGCGCTCGCGGTCTTCGCCCGGGCGCTCGCGTCCGATCCCGGCCACGAGTCGGCACACAACCACCGGAGCGCGACGCTCATGCTCCTCGGCCGGTACGAGGAGGCGGCACCGCACGTCGCGGCGGCCCTCGCCGCCGACCCGGACGACGGCTTCAACCAGCTCGACGACGTCCTGCTGGCGCGGCTCACCCGCGGCCCGCAGCCCGCCGAGCGCTGGGCGGCGACGGAGGCGGCGATGCTGGCGGACAGCGTCACCGGCGTGGACCGGGCGGTGGCCCGGCTGTTGTGCCGTACCGGCGCCGGGGACTGGGCCGCCGCCGAGGCGGCGCTCGCGGAGCTGGCGGCCGGGGAGACGTACTGGCTGCTGCTCACGGAGGTACACGGCACGCTGGGCCTGCTGGCCGCCGCCGCCCCGGACACGGCGGCGGCCGACCGGGCCCGTATCGACGGATATCGGCGGGTAATCGGTGATCTGCTCCGCGAACCGCCCCGCGCTTGACGCGGATACGCCCTCCGGCCTCTTGGTTTCCCCGATTACAGTGCTGAGCCGGAACACGTGACGCGAGACCCGACCGACGACCCGACCGACCCCGTCCGGACTGAGGTGGCCGAGTGACGACCGCACACCGCACCTGGGGCCGCGCCGAGCAGCAGGACTTCCGCAGCCGGGTGCGCGGCTGCCTGCTCGGCGGCGCGATAGGCGACGCCCTCGGCGCCGGCGCGGGCGCGGGCGGCGACGCCGACTTCGCCCCCGCCTACGGCCGCCGCGGCGCGGTCACCGCCGGCACCCAGATGGCCCTCTTCACCGTCGACGGCCTGATCCGCGCCCAGGTGCGCCGCGACGGCGGCCGGTGGCACCCGCCGACCGACGTGCACGCCGCGCACCGCCGCTGGTACGCCACCCAGAAGGACTGGGGCCCCGACGAGCGCAAGGCCGAGGACGGCTGGCTCGCCCGCGAGGAGTGGCTGTACGCGCCGCGCGGCGCGCCGCGCTCCTGCCTGCGCGGCCTGGCCGACGACCGCATGGGGACGCTGCAGAAGCCCCGCAACCCGGAGGCGAAGGACCCGGGGGCCGTGGTGCGTTCCGCGCCGTTCGGGCTGCTGGTCGGCTGGGAGCCGCAACTGGTCTTCCAGCTCGCCGCCGAGTGCGCCACGCAGACGCACGGCCACCCCACCGGCTATCTGGCGGCGGGCGCGTACGCGGTCGTGGTCCACGGCCTCGCCCGCGGGGACGCCCCGGAGGCGGCCGCCGGGCGGGCGCTGGAGATCCTCGCCGGCCGCCCGGGCCACGAGGAGACGACGGCGGCCGTACGCGCCACGCTCGACGCCCGCCGGCCGGGGGGCCCGCCGGAGACGGCCGCGGGGGCGGTCTCCGTGGCCCTGCACTGCGCGCTGGCGGCCACCGACGTACGCCACGGCCTGCTGCTCGCCGTCGGCGACGACGCCTCCGGCGGCGGCGACGGCGACCCGCACGTCACCGGCTCCCTCTGCGGCGGCCTCCTCGGCGCACAGCACGGCGAGACGGCGCTGCCGCCGGCGTGGGTGGCGGAGGTCGAGGGGCGCGGCACGCTCCTGCAACTCGCGGACGACTTCGCGCTGGAGATGACCCTCGGCCCCGCGCTCCACGGCGACGCGGCACCCAATGAGGCGTGGCTGCTGCGCTATCCGCGCTGAAGCCCGAGCCCGAGCCTGTGCCTGTGCCGAAGCCGGAGCCTGCGCCGAAGCCGGTGCCGGAACCCGCGCCGAAAAAGGCCGGGCCCTCTCGGCCGGGACGGCGAGCCAGTCGAGAGGGCTTGCGGTGGTGCCTGAGCGGTTCGTGCCCTGTTACGTCACCCGGTCAGCCACCCGTTCACTCAGTCCGCGCGGAAGGCGCCGCCCGCCACCCCGGCCACGAACGCGGCCCACGAGTCGGGGCCGAAGTCCAGCACAGGCCCGTCGGGGACCTTGGAGTCCCGCACCGATACCTGTCCGGGAGCGGTCGAGCGCACCTCGATGCACTCGCCGTTGCCGGCGGAGTACGACGATTTGGTCCAGGCGCCGGTGGCGCCGATTTCAATTGCCATGTTCTCTCCGGTTTTCTGGAGGACTCAACTTCTTCCCTGCCCCGTTCCAGGCCGGAGGGAGTGCCGACGCCCCGGCCCGACGCCGAGACGCTACCGCCCGCCCGCGCACCGGTAAGGGGGCATTCACTCAACCGGATGGTGAGAGGGCGGCTGCTCTTCCTGGGCGCCCCGGTACGGGTGTACTGTGCCCCCGTTTCGGGATACCCGGCGGAGCGCACGATTATCAGCGGGCGTACGTCTTCGCCGCGTCTGCGATGAATTTCCGGGTCTGCTCGGGATTGAGGGCCTGTGCCCGCAGATGCTCGTACATCATGCTGTAGTTGTGGACGTCCTCGCTCTTCTCCAGGTAGAGATCGCTGGTGACGCCCTCCAGATAGATCACGCTGGAGTCGGACTCCTCGGGGAACTCCAGGACCGCGTACTGCCCCGTCACCCCCGGGTGCGCGCCCGTCTCGAACGGCAGCACCTGCACGGTGACGTGCGGCAGCTCCGACACCTCCAGCAGGTGCTCCAACTGCTCCCGCATGATCTGCTTGTCGCCCACCACGCGCCGCAGCGCGGCCTCGTCGAACACGGCCCACAGGCGCAGCGGCTGCTCCGTCTCCCGTATCCGGTCCTGCCGCCGCATCCGGATGCTGACCCGTTTCTCGATGTCCGCCGCGGTCACCTCCGGCGAACTGCCGGCGATGACGGCCGCCGCGTACGCGCGCGTCTGAAGCAGCCCCGGAACGATGAGCGACTGGTAGATCCGCAGCGAGGCGGCGGCGGTCTCCAGGCCGATGTAGACGCTGTACGGGACGTCGCCGAACGCGTTCCACCAGCCCTGCTGACGCGATTCCTTCGCCATCTGCATCAGCGAGTTGACGATGCGCTCGTCCTCCACCTCGTACACCCCGCACAGATCGCGTACGTCCCGCTGGCTGATGCTGCGCCGGCCGTTCTCCAGCCGGCTGATCTTCGACTGCGACACGAGCAGCCGGTCGGCGACCTGTTCCGCGGTCATGTTCTTCTGCTCGCGCAGTCTGCGCAGTTCCTGGCCGAGTCGGCGGCGCCGGACGGTGGGGTTGACGTTGGACGCCAAGGGAGTTGCACCTCCGGGTGCGTAATCCGCGTACGGACGTATCTCATTACTGGGTGCAGCCTGCCACCGACAGAGCGTGCGTCGCTGCGATCATCGCGAATTCGCCGCAGAGGGCAAGGATTTGGCCCACAATGTGCGCCGCGCGTGACCCGGGCGTGACCCGGGGCCGGCCGTGGCCGCGCGGGAACGCACGGCAGGACCCCGCCGGTCGAGGCCACTCGACCGGACAGGGCCCTGCACTGCGGCTCCCGGTCCGTCCCGGCGCGCCGCGGCGCGACTCCTCGCCCGTACGCGCACAGGTGCGGTACGGGCGGGGTGTCGCCCGCGGCCGCCGGGCGGGCTCAGCGCACCGCGGCCGTCCGGATCATCCCCGCGCGGCGGGACCCCGCGGGAACACCGGCCGGCTGCGCGACCGCCGGCGGACGGGCCGCGGGACGGCCCCCTCCGGGGCTGCGCCGCGGCTGAGCGGTGACGCCGTTCTGCACGTCCAGCACGGCGTGCGCCACCAGACCGCCCATCGGGTCGTGCCTGATCAGATCCCGGAGCCGGGAGCGCGCGGAGCGCCCCTCGTTCCCGGGGTAGAGGTGCTTGCCGAGACCGACCGCATGGGCCAGCGCGGCGAGCGCCGCGGTCCGCGGATCCGGCGGGACGCCGGTGCGGATCGCGCTGTCCAGCCGGGCACGGATCTCCCGGCTGATGGCGTTGTCCGTCGCCTGATATCGAGTGGTGGGGAGTACCCCGCACATTTGGCTCTCCACGGCATGCACCATGCCGCAGCGCTCCAGATGGGCGAGATACGTCTGGCGCAACCCCAGACGTGGCCCGCCTATCCAGTTGACTGCGCGCACGGGACTGCCCCGGCGGCGCAGCAACTCCAGCGCCGTGTCCAAAGTGGGGTCCCCGGTCGGACGCGGAAGTATCACGGCGATACGATCCCCGTCCGGGGCTATTCGCCCGGCCAGAGCGAGCTCGACGAGCTGTGCTCCCGCCAGGCCGAGGTCGAGCGACTGCGGCTGTGCCGTGGTACCCGTGGCCGGGTCCAGTGCCAGCAGCAGAAGCTCCTCCGGAAGTGTTCTGCGGCTCCTGCCCATCCATGCCTCCCCGCGTGGATGAATGACAGGGTGACGCCTCTCACATCTGTCTGTCGAGAGTGCGTGGGCGCTTTGATCGGGAACCTGTAGGTATGTCGTTCTCGTCTCCCAGATGCGGGCGGGAGACGGCCGCGCCCCCGTAGGGTGGGTGGCCACGCCTGGTTGACGCGGTTGTGCGGTTGTGACGCAGGAGGAGGAAGTCGGTGGCGGTCGAGTCCCCCGGGAGGCCCGAGGAGCAGCAACCGTCGGGGTCGGCGACCGTGGACGAACGCGAGCCGCGTGACTCGCGCGGCGAACGCGACCCACGCCTGGCGTTCGCGTCCCCCACCGACAACGCCTCCGCCCCGGCGGAGGTTCCCCCGCAGGCGGCCGAACCGGCGGGCGGAGAACGGGAGAAGCCGGAGCAGAGCGCGGCCGACGCGGGCGGAGACCGCAAGCCGACGGCGGCGGGTCCGGCCGAGGCGGACCCGGCCGAGGCCGGTGCGCCGGCGGCGGGCGCCGGCGAGCCCGGGGAGCGGCCGGCGGCCCGCCCGAAAGCCGGGAAGGCGCCGGAGCGCGGGAGCGACGGCAAGGCGGCTGCGGAGGAGGGCCCGGAGGCGGCCGGTACGGAAGCGGGCGCCGACGCGGACGGGCCTGAGGGGGCGGCCGCGCCTGAGACGCCGAGGACGAAGGCCAAGGGCGGCTCCGGGACGAAGGACGGGGCGCAGAAGGCGTCCCGGCCGAAGGCCAAGCCCACGCGAGCGGGCGTCGGGACCGCCGGTGGGGGCGGAGCTGGTGCGACCGGCGGCGGCAAGCAGTCCCGGTCGGCGGACGCGGGTGGGCCCGGGTCGGCGGACGCGGGTGAGCCGGCGGAGGCCGGTGGCACCGGTGCGCGGACCGGCTCCCGGCCGAACCCCGCGGGTGCGGGCGAGGCGTCCCGCGGCGGCGGCTCCGGGGCGAAGAAGACATCCGGTTCGAAGAAGGCGCCCGCGGCCACGGCGAAGACGACCGCCGGATCGGCGGCGGACGGCGGCGGGCCCGGCGCGAAGGCGTCGCCCGAGCCGAAGGCCGAGACCGAGCCGAAGCCCACGGCCGCGCCGAAGCCCACGGCCGCGCCGAAGGCCAAGACCGAGCCCAAGCCCAAGGCCGAAGCCGAGCCGAAGGCCAAGGCCGCGCAGAAGCCCGCCGACGACGCCCCCAAGGCGGCACGGAGCGGCCCGGAGAAGGCGGGCGCCGAAGCCGAGGGCGACGACGCGACGACGGCGCCGCCCGGGCCGGACACCGCACCAGGGCCGAAGGCCGACGGTCCGGCAGCAGCAGCAGCAGCCGGCGAGCGCAGCGAGGCGGACGGGTCGGCCGCGGCCGACCCGCCGGCGGCGGGCTCCGGCGGGAAGCCGACGCAGCGGCCGAAGGCGAAGCCGCGAGCCGCCGCGGACGACGCCCCCGTTCTCGCGTCCGACGTCCCCGGTACCGGTGGGGCGGCGGCGCCCTCGTCCCGGCCTGAGGGGAAGCCGCGAGCCGCCGCGGACAACGCGCCCGTTCCCGCGTCCGACGTCCCCGGTACCGGTGGGGCGGCGGCGCCCTCGTCCCGGCCGGAGGCGGGTGGTTCGGCCGGAACGGGCGCGGCCCCCGGGGAGCAGACCGCGGACACGCCCGCGCCCGCACCACGGCCGGAGGCCCGGTCGGCGCCCGAGCCGGGCGTCACCACCGACGAGAACACCACGTCGCTGGTCGTCCCCAGGCCCGGCGCCCCGGACACCGGCGGGGCAGCCGTGCCGGCGCTCCGGCCGGAGGCCACGGACGCGCCTCCGGCGCGGCCTGGTGCGGCAGCCGGTGCGAGGGGCCAGGAGGGCGCTGGAGGGGCTCAGGGCGCCGCTCGTGGGGGCCGGGGGGCTCCGGGTGGGGCCGGGGTCTCTGAGGCTGCTGAGGCGGGCAAGGAGAGCGACCGTGCCTCGGACGGGGCCGACGACCCCGGTTCCCGTACATCCGGCGGCTCCGCCGGTGGCTCCGTCTCCGGCGTTGACGGCTCCGCTGTCGGCTCCGGCTCCGGCGGCTCGGCCTCCGGCGCCAAGGACTCCGCCACCGCCTCCTTCCGCCTCGTCGCCGACGCCGACGCCGCCAAGGCCGGCGGCGACGACCGGCTCCGTGCCGCCGTCGCCGCGTGGGTGACCGGCTCCGGCTCCACGGCCCGTACCGTCGACGACGAACCCAGCGACGCCGTGCCGGCCACCGCCGCGCCCGGCGGCGTCGAGGACGAACCCGCCGACGCCGTGCCGGACAGCGCCGACGTGGAGGACGAGAAGCGCGACGACCGCCACGACCACGACGACCGCCAGGGCCGCGACGGCCGCGACGGGACCTCCGCCGGCGCGCCCGCCGCCGGGCGGCTGTCCGGACCGGCCGGCAGCACCTTCGTGCCGCTCAAGCCCGACTCCGACCTGCCCGCCAAGCCCGCCGCGCCCCCGGCATCCCCCGCCGCGCCCCCGGCATCCCCCGCCGCACCCCCGGCGCCCCCCGCCACGCCCCCGGCGCCAGCCGCGCCAGCCGCGCCCGCCGCGCCCGGCGGCGGGCCCGCCGCGCCGCCCGGGTGGGAGCGGACCCAGCAGCAGCCGCTTCCCCCGTACGAGGAGAAGCGCCCGCTCGACCTGCTCGCCGAGCTGACCAACACCCCGCCGCCGCCCGAGACCCTCGCCCGTACCCTCGTGCGGCGCGTGAAGATCTGGACGCCGCTGGTCATCCTGCTCGCGATCGTCCTCGGCACGGTGCAGATGCTCCGCCCGCTGCCCGCCCCCACCCTGACCCTCACCGCCGCCCCCGGCTACACGTTCGAGGGCGGCGCCCCCGAGATGCCCTGGCCCACCGAGGGCCAGGCGTCCATAGACGTGGCCGGGCTCGGCAGCCTCGGTTCGTACGGGAAGCAGAAGCCCGTGCCGATCGGCAGCGTCGCCAAGGTCATGACCGCCTACGTCATCCTGCGCGACCACCCGATGAAGCCCGACGCCAAGGGCGCGAGCATCCCCGTCGACGACACCGCCGTCGAGGAGGCCGGTCTCAGCTCCGAGGGCGAGACGACCGTCGAGCTGGACCCGGGCTCCCGGCTCAGTCAGCGGGAGGCCCTCCAGGCTCTCCTCATCGCCTCCGCCAACAACGTCGCCCGCCTTCTCGCCCGTTGGCACTCGGACGGCGACGCGCAGGCGTTCGTGGACGAGATGAACCGGACCGCCGAAGAGCTGGGCATGGACGGCACCACGTACACCGACCCCAGCGGTCTGAAGGACACCACCGTCTCCACCGCCGAGGACCAGGTGATCCTGGGCAAGGCGGCCATGAAGGACCCGCTGTTCAAGCAGATCGTCGCCATGCCCGCCTACACCGACAGCCGGGGCGACGAACACGCCAACAGCAACAAGATGGTCCCGGTGCACGGCATCGGCATCAAGGTCGGCTCGACCACCAAGGCCGGCGGCAACTTTCTCTTCGCCACCGAGAAGAAGGTCGCGGGGGAGGTGCAGCTGATCGTCGGCGCGGTCCTCGGGCAGTACGCGGTGCCGCAGCTGCCGACCGCCATGGAGTTCGGCCGGCAGCTGATGGCGGCCGGTGAGGACGCGCTCACCGACATGACCGTCGTGAAGAAGGGCGACGTCGTCGGCGAGATCGACGACGGCCTCGGCGGCACGACGCCGGTCGTGGCGACGAAGGACGTCGTGGCACCGGGCTGGGGCGGGCTGAAGGTCGGGCTGGAACTCGGCACGGGCCGCTCCGGCGAGGTGCCGCACGAGGGTGCGAAGGGTGACGTGGTCGGAGAGTTGACGATGGGCTCCGGCCAGGGGGAAGTGCGGGTGCCGGTGGCGCTGGCGGAGGACCTGTCGGAGCCCGGGGCGGGGGCGAAGCTCAGCAGGCTCGGATAGCGCCGGGGGGTGTCGTACGCCCGTGCTAGCGTCGCTGTCACCGCCCCCGGGGACGTCGTAGGGAACACGGGGAGCCGAGGGAAGACGGAGAGTCGTCGCAGTGACCACCGTGCAGCCGGACCGTGAAGCGGCGGCCGGCAGCCGATCACGATCGGCAGCCGCCGCCGGAGCCGCGGAAGCCGCCGCTGCCGTGCCCGCTCCGGCGTCCGCGGACCCCGCGGAGAGCCTCGGCCCCGACCGCGAACCGGATGCGGAACGCGCGGCGGGCGGAGGCGCCACCGGCGCCGATGGCGGCGACAATACGGACGTGGGACGGGACGACGACGGCGCGGGCGCCACGCTCGACGGCGAGGACGCCGCTGCCGGCGCAGGTGACGGCGCCGGTGGCGGTGGCGGTGTCGCCGTCACCGGCCGCGCGCGCGGCGACGGTGACGCGGCCGGCGGGGCGGTGCGTACGGCCGCCGCGGGCACCGCCGCCCCCCGCCTCTCCCTCGCCGGCCGGCTGCGCTCCCGCCGGCCCGACTGGCTGTCCGACCGGCTCCGCTGGCTCGCCCAGCGGCCCGTGCTCACCACCCTCGTCTTCGCCGGCGTCCTGCACATCCTGTGGCTGCTGTTCCTCGCCAACGAGGGCGGCGACCTGGCCGCGCAGGACGCCTGGGCCGAGTTCGCCGGCCGCCACCCGTCGACGGCGTACAACTTCGCCTGGTACGGCGGCCTGCACCCCGTCTCGTACAGCGTCATCTCGCCGTACCTGATGGCCGTCCTCGGCGTCCGTACGACGATGGTCCTCGCCGGCACGCTGTCCGCCGGCGTGCTCGCGCTGATCCTCGCCCGCTGCCGCCAGGTGCCGCGCCCGCTGGTGCCGTCCCTGTGGGGCACCCTGGCGCTCCTGGGCAACGCGGCCTCCGGCCGCGTCACCTTCGGGCTCGGACTGCTCTTCGGGCTGGTCGCGATCGCGCTGGTGTTCCCGGGGGATGGCGACGACGCCGAGGACGGCGCCGCCGCGGGCGGCGGGAAGGGCCGGCGGCGCATCGGCGGCTGGCGGGGCACGGCGATCGTCATGTCCACCATGCTGTCGACCGCGGCCAGCCCGGTGGCCGGGCTGTTCGTCGGGCTGGTCGCCGGCGTGCTCTTCCTCCAGAAGCGGCGCACCGAGGCGTATCTGCTCGGGCTGGCGCCGCCGGTGGTCGTGGCGCTGTCCACCTGGCTGTTCCCGTTCCAGGGGACGCAGCCGATGCCGTGGATCTCCGCGGTGGCGCCGATGATCACCGCCGCGCTGATCTGGCTGATGGCGCCGGAGTCGTGGCGCACGGTCCGTATCGGCGCCGCGGTCTACTTCTTCGGGACACTCGCCTGCTGGGTCATCCCCTCGCCGATCGGCAGCAACGTCGAGCGGCTGGCGCTGATCTTCGGCGGCACGGTGCTGCTGGCCATCGCCCAGTCGGGGCCGCGGCCGGCTGCGCCGAAGGTGCTGCGCTCGGTCCTGGCGGTGTATCTGGCGTTCCTGTCCGTCACCGTGTGGGTGGTCGTCAAGCCGGTCGTCGACCTGGTGCTGACCAGCCCGGACGCGGCCTGGACGCGCGAGCTGGCGCCGCTGGTGGACCAGCTGAAGCAGGTGGACGCGGAGGCGGGCCGGGTCGAGGTGGTGCCGGTGCGCAGCCACCGGGAGGCGTCCGCGCTGTCGCCGTACGTGAGCCTGGCCCGCGGCTGGAACCGGCAGGCGGACCTGGAGCGGCACGCGCTCTTCTACGACGGCAGCCTGACGCCGAAGAAGTACCACGGCTGGCTGAAGCACTGGGCGGTGCGGTACGTGGTGCTCCCGGTGGAGGACCGGCCGGACACCGGGGCGCACGAGGAGGCGAAGATCGTCGCCAAGGGGCAGCCGTACCTGACGGAGATCTGGGCGGACTCCAACTGGCGGCTGTTCCGGGTGAACGACCCCACGCCGCTGGTCGAGGCGCCCGCGGAGGTACGGCGGGCGGACGAGGGCGAGCTGGTCATCGACGTGAAGTACGCGGGTCCCGTGCTGGTGCGGGTGCCGTTCTCGCCGTGGCTCGGGCTGGTCGACGAGGAGGGCGAGGGCGTCGAGCCGCCGCAGGTGCTGGAGGACGACGGCTCGGAGACGGACGTCGACGGGGTCCGGGAGTGGTCGGAGAGCGGGCAGCTGTACGTGAACCCGGAGGGCTGCGTGACGAAGGCCGGCGAGTGGACCCGGCTGCACGCGCCGCGCGCCGGCACGTACCGCATTTCGGCCCCGTACCAGCTGCCGCGCGGAACGCACTGCCCGGACTAGCGGCGGCTCCTACGGCGCGGCGGCGCCGTCGCCGGCCGGCTCCGCCCAGCCGCGCGCGACCGAGGCGCGGCACCCGCCCCGGCTCGTCGCCCGCGGCCGTGAACAGGGCCGTCAGCAGGGGTACGCCGTGGGCCGGTGCCGTATGCGGCAGCGGTCCCGCGGTGACCAGGTACCGGCCGTCGGCGTCGCGGGCGACCTGACCCGCGAGGAACACCAGCCGGGAGCGCTGCTGGGCGAGGGCGTGAACCGGGCGGCGGCCCGCCTCGGCGTCGACCCGGTCAAGCCGACCACCCTGCTGGGCGTCGCGGCCCTGGGGGAGCCGGACCTGCTGGTGGAGGTCGAGGCGACGGCGGTGCTGGAGTAGCGCCGGGCCGCGGCTCAGGGGCAGCCGGTGGTCCGGCCGCGGGTCGCCGGGCACCTCCGGTTGCGTACGGGAGGGCGGGCCGGGCGGGTCGGCGTGCCGCGGCGCGGCGGCGGGCGCCAGCAGCGGCGCGTCCGACACCGGCGAGAGTTCCACCAGCCACATGCCATCGGCGAACACCTCCTCGGCCCGCGCCCTGCCCGTGCGCCGACCGTGGGTCCAGTGTGGTGCGGGGAGGGGGCGGCCGGGGCGATTCCGTGGGAAATGGCGTTGCGGGGGTGGGGGCGGTGGTATAGGGCGGCGGGCGGGTGCCTTGCGGACCGCTTCTGACCGGAAGTGGCTCTACGGTCGGACGACCGGGCCGACCGGCGGCTGGCGAGTGAGGGGAGACGGCGGATGGGCGCGCGGACGATGACGTGGGGGCAGGCCAGCGCGCGACGGCTGGCGCGCAGCGGGCTGGCGGCCCCGGAGGCGCGTACGGGCCCCGCCACCGACCCCGCGCCCGCCACCGGCCCCGCGCCCGCCACCGGCCCCGCGCCCGCCACCGGCGCCGCGCCCGCCGCCGGACCCGCGCCCGGCGCTCACGCCGTCGACCGCGACCTGCCCGCCGGCACCCCCGCCGCCGTCCTGCGCACCCTCTGCGGCGCCCAGGCCCAGGTGCTCTCCGCCGCCGAACTCTCCGTCGGCATGCGCATCCCCGGCGCCACCCGCGCCGACGTCCGCCGGGCGCTGTGGGACGACCGCACCGTCGTCAAGACCTTCGGCCCCCGCGGCACCATCCACCTCCTCCCCGCCGCCGACCTCCCCCTCTGGACCGGCGCCCTCGGCGCGCTCCCGGCCGGCTCCGGCAACGGCGGCGGCACCCTCGGCCTGCTCACCCCCGACCAGGCCGACGCCGTCGTCGCCGCCGCGGCCGACGCCCTCGCCGACGCGGAGCTGACGGTCGACGAGCTGACCGACGCCGTCGCCGAGCGCGCCGGGCCGTGGGCGGCGGACCCGGTGATGGAGGCGTTCCAGTCGACGTGGCCGCGCTGGCGGGCGGCCACCGCGCTGGCCGCGCACCGCGGCGCCCTGTGCTTCGGCCCCAACCGGGGCCGGAAGGTCACGTACACGAGCCCGCAGCGCTGGCTGCCGGGCTTCGCCCCCGCGCCCCCGCACGCGGCGCTCGCCGTGCTCGTACGCCGCTACCTGCACGCCTACGGCCCGGCCACCCCGCAGGACTTCGCCCGCTGGCTGGCGGCCCCCGCCGGCTGGGCCCGGGACCTGTTCGCCGCGCGGGCCCGGGCCGGCGAGATCGAGCCGGTGGAGCTGGCGGGGGTGGCGTCGTGGGTGGTGGCGGGGGACACCGGGGTGCCGGAGGCGCCGGCCGAGCTGGCGCGCGGGGTGCGGCTGCTGCCGTACTTCGACGCGTACGCGATCGCCTGCCGCCCCCGCGAACTGCTCTTCCCCGGGCGCGCCTACGAGCGCGCCCTGGCCGGCGGCCAGGCAGGCAACTTCCCGGTGCTGCTGGTCGACGGCGAGGCCGCCGGCGTCTGGCACCAGCGCCGCTCGGGCCGCCGGATCGCCGTGACGGTCGAGCCGCTCGACCGGCTGCCGGCGGCGCGCGGGCGGGAGCTGGCGGGGGAGGTGGCGCGACTGGGCGAGATCATGGAGGGCCGTGCGGAGCTGACGGTGGGCCCGGTGACGGTGGGCCCGCACGCGTGACGGCGGCTCGGGGCGGGCCGCTTCGTGGGCCTCCCGACAGCCGCGGCACGGCGATTGTCAGAGCGGCGGCCTACCCTGGGGCGGGAGTGCGGGGAACGGTGCTTGCGTCAGCCGTCAGCCCCGGCCGCTCGCCCCCGACGGCCCGCCCCCCGATGCCCCGGCCCCCCGGCGCCCGGCCCCCGACGCTCAACCCGGCGCCCGGCCCCCCGGCGCCCGGCCCCCCGACGCTCGACGCCCCGCCCCCGCCCCCGCCCTCGTCCCGGCCGCTGCGCTCGGCCCGGGCCGGGCGCCACCGCCGGCCCCGACTCTCCGCGCCCCGCGCCGCCCCCGTCCTCACCCACGCCCGCGCCCTCGCGCCGCACGGCCCCCCGCCCTCACCCTCGTACGCGCGGCCGCACGGCCGCCCCGCCCCGGCGGGCTCAGCTCCGTACCGCCGCGCCGATCAGCTCCCGCTGGCCCGGCGCGAGGCTGCGCAGCCGGCGGCCGTCCGACAGCCCCAGCCGGGCCATCAGCTTCGCCGTCTGCGCCGGTCCCACCCCCGGCAGCGCCAGGAGGAAGTCCTTGGCCAGCATGTCCCCGGCCAGGGCGTCCCGCGCCGCCCGCTCCAGCGCCTCCACGCAGTCCACCTCCCCGCTCCTGATCGCCCGGACGAGCGCGGTCCGCGCCCGCTGGGCCTCAAGTGCCTGGTCCAAGGCGCGCGCACACTCCACAGGACTGCGCTGTCCCGGGATTTTCCTCAACGGCCCCATGCGCACTACTCCCCTCTAGCTCTTGCGACTTGAGGAGAACAGTAGCCGGAGTATCCGGATTTGCTCCGCCATTTGAGTGTGTGCCGCTAAAGTCAGCTGTGCTGACAAGCGACCGACTTGCGTGTTTAGTCGCGATGTCCGACGGTCTGCTGTACGTATCCACGGCTCCGCCGAACGGCTGACGGGCGCCGCCCCCCGCCCGGCCCCGCGCGCCCCGTACCGGCGACGCCTCCGCGCCGCGCCCGTACCGGCCCCGTACCGCGCCCGTGAGCCCCCGCGCTCCGGTGAGCCCCCCGTGGGCCCCGGCCGCGCCCCCGCCGCCTCGGACACCCGCGTCCGAATTCACCCGAAAGGAAAATCCGGCCCCCCGCGCCCCCGCCGCCCGCCGCGGACGGCCGCACGTGTTCAATGGTGGGTGCGGCGTCGCTCCGCGACGGGCGCCGGGAAGGAGCAGCACCACATGGACACCGCAGCCAGCGCAGCCACCGCAGCCGCCCCAGGCACCGCCGCGAGCGGCAGCCGGACCGACCTGGTCGAGGGCCTGATGGCCCGATTCCCGCACGTGCCCCGGGAAGCCGTGATCAAGGAGGACCTGCTGCGGGGCGGGATGGCCTTCGACGACTCCGCGCTCAGCGGCGCGGGCGAGGACGGCTCCGGCGAGGTGAAGCCGAAGTCGTACTTCATCTTCTCCTTCGACCACGGCACGCTCCCCGAGCTCGGCGCCGCCGCCCTCAACCGCCCGCCGGAGGAGGTCGTCCTCACCGGCGGCCCGTACGGGCTGCGCCGCACCGTCGTCTCCGTACGGGTCAACCCCTCCTCCCCGTACCGCGTCAAGCCCGGCGACGACGGCGCCCTCGGCCTCTACCTCGACGGCGTCCGCATCGCCGACGTCGGCCTGCCGCCGATGCCGGACTACTACCGGCACACGCTCGCCAACGGGAAGTCCGTCATGGAGGTCGCGCCCACGATCCAGTGGGGCTACCTCATCTACCTCACGGTCTTCCGCGTCTGCCAGTACTTCGGCGCCAAGGAGGAGTGCCAGTACTGCGACATCAACCACAACTGGCGCCAGCACAAGGCCGCCGGCCGCCCGTACACGGGCGTCAAACCGGTGGAGGAGGTGCTGGAGGCGCTGGAGATCATCGACCGGTACGACACCGCGAAGACCTCCACCGCGTACACCCTCACCGGCGGCGCCGTCACCCGCCACATCGGCGGCAAGGACGAGGCCGACTTCTACGGCCAGTACGCCCGGGCCATCGAGGAGCGCTTCCCCGGCCGCTGGATCGGCAAGGTCGTCGCCCAGGCACTGCCGAAGGCCGACGTGCAGCGCTTCCGCGACTACGGCGCGCAGATCTACCACCCCAACTTCGAGGTGTGGGACCGCCGCCTCTTCGAGCTGTACTGCCCCGGCAAGGAGCGCTACGTCGGCCGCGACGAGTGGCACCGCCGCATCCTCGACTCCGCCGACGTCTTCGGCCCGGCGAACGTCATCCCCAACTTCGTCGCCGGCGTGGAGATGGCCGAGCCGTTCGGCTTCACGACGGTCGACGAGGCCATCGCGTCCACCCGCGAGGGGCTGGACTTCTTCATGTCGCACGGGGTCGTGCCGCGGTTCACCACCTGGTGCCCGGAGCCGACGACGCCGCTGGGCAAGGCCAACCCCGAGGGCGCGCCGCTGGAGTACCACATCCGGCTGCTGGAGACGTACCAGGACGCGCTGGACACCCACGGGCTGTCGTCCCCGCCCGGATACGGGCCGCCGGGGGCGGGGCGCGCGGTGTTCTCGGTGAGTTCCTTCATGGACTCGATGCCGCTGCCGGACGACGCGACGGAGGCGGCCGTCCCGGCCACCCGCGGCTGACCGTCCGGGCCGCCGCCCCGGCCGCCCGCCGCGGGCCGCGCGTGGGATCCTGAGCCCCATGACGGATCCGGGGAACCACGGGCGGCGCGCGGCGGTAAGGAACAGCTACGACGCCGTGGCGGAGGCGTACCTCGACACCATCGGCGGCGAGCTGACGCACAAGCCGCTGGACCGGGCGCTGCTCGTGGCGCTGCTGGAGCAGACCGCGACCGGCGCGCCCGTCGCGGATCTCGGCTGCGGGCCCGGGCACGTCACCGGGTGGCTCGCGGCGCACGGGGCGGCGCGCGCGGTCGGCATCGACCTGTCGCCCGGCATGGTCGCGCTGGCCCGGCGGGACCACCCGGAGGCGGAGTTCCGCGAGGGCGACCTGCTGCGGCTGCCGGCGGCGGACGGCGAGTTCGGCGCGGCGGTCGCGCTGTACTCGGTGATCCACCTCGAACCGGCCGAGCTGGCGCCCGCGTTCGCCGAGGCGTGGCGGGTGCTGCGGCCGGGCGGGCGGCTGCTGGTCGCGTTCCACGCCGGCACCGAGGTGCGGCACCTGGACGACTGGTGGGGGCACCCGGTGGACGTGGACTTCCGCTTCCTGGAGCCGGTGCCGGTCGCCGAACTGCTCCGGGGCGCCGGGTTCGACGTGGAGGCGACCCTGGAGCGCGCCCACTACCCCCAGGAGGCGCAGACCACGCGCGCGTACGTCCTCGCCCGCCGCCCGGAGGCGTAGCGGAGCCGCGCTTGTCCTGACGTCGGCGTCAACGTCTAACGTCGGCGGCATGCGCATCGGGGAACTCGCCGAGAGAGCCGGGGTCAGCACGCGGACCCTGCGCTACTACGAGTCGCGCGGGCTGCTGCCCGCAGCCGACCGCGGCGCCAACGGCCACCGCGTGTACGGCGACGACGCCCTGCGGCTCGTGGCGCAGATCCGTACGCTCCAGGACTTCGGCTTCGAGCTGGAGGACACCCGGCCGTTCGTGGAGTGCCTGCGCGCCGGCCACCCGGCGGGCGACGCCTGCCCCGATTCGCGCGCGGTGTACCGCAGGAAGATCGCCGAGCTGGACGGGCTGATGGCCGACCTGCGGGCGGCGCGCGACCACCTGACCGCGCAGCTGGCGCGCGCGGAGGCGACGCCGTCGCCGTGCGGCGCCGGCGGAGCCGAGGGAGACGTGCCGCTTTGCGGCGGCCGGGAGGGAGTGCCGAGATGACGACGCCACAGACGACGCAGGACGTTCCGTACGTCACGGACGAGACGTTCACCGAGGAGGTGCTGCGCGCCGGCGTACCGGTGCTGGTGCAGTTCACCGCCGCCTGGTGCCCGTCGTGCAAGCAGCTCACCCCCGTCCTCGGCGCGCTCGCCGCCGAGCTGGGCGACCGGATCAAGGCCGTACGCCTCGACGTCGACCACAACCCGCGGACGACCGTGGCCCACGGCGTCCTCGCGGTGCCGACGCTGCTCGTCTTCCGGGACGGCGAGCCCGTGCGCTCGGTCGTCGGCGCCCGCTCCAGGACCCGGCTGCTGCGGGACCTCGACGGCGTCCTCTGACGCCTCGCCGCCCGCGGGCGGGAAACGCGTTGGCGAAGCGGGGCTGATCCTTGCGAGGCTCGGGGGCGTACGACCGGTTCGACCCCAGCTCAGAAGGAGTGCGCCTGTGCCTTCCGCCGTCACGCTGATCCGTTCCGCGTCCCTGTCGGACGTCGCCGAATACGCCTACGCCGCCACGGCCCCCGCCGGGGCCCGGATGGTCCACCTGGCCGGCGCCTGCCCGCTCAACGAGGACGGCTCCACCGCCGCCGTCGGGGACTACGCCGGCCAGGCGGCCAAGTCCGTCGAGAACCTGAAGACCGCCCTCGCCGACGCCGGCGCCGCCCTCACGGACGTGATCAGCACCCGCGTCCTCGTCGCCTCCTCCCGCCAGGAGGACCTGGTGACCGCGTGGCAGGTGGTACGGGACGCCTTCGGCGCACACGACGTGCCCAGCACGCTGATGGGCGTCACCGTCCTCGGCTACTACGACCAGCTGGTAGAGATCGAGGCGGTCGCCGCCGTGCTGGAAGAGGAGTGAACGGCCGCGGTCACGCCGGCGGTCGGCGGGTCCCCCCGGCCCGGGGACGCGCGGGCCGCCGATCCCCGTCGACCGGGCGCAGGCTGTGGGCGAGCACCGCGCGGATCCGGCGCACGTCCGGACCGGCGTCGGTCAGCAGGATGTCCGCGCACAGGCCGTCCGTCGCGGCGACGAGCGCGTCGACCGCGCGCGGGTCGGAGGTGTGCCGCTCGCCGATCCGCGCCACGGCGTCCCGCCAGCGGCGGGCGACCGGACGGAGGGCGGGCCGGCGGGCGGCCAGGGTGGACAGCTCGCGCTCGGCGAGCGCGCGCCCGCGGCCGTCGCCGCCCGCGGAGGCGACGAGGGCGGCGAGGCCGTCGAGGTCGTCGCCGTCGCTCTCGACGATCTCGTGGAGCCGGCGGGTGTACTCGTCGGCCACCGTGGACAGCGCCGCGACCAGCAGGTCGTCGAGGGTGGCGAAGTAGTACGCGGTGAGGCTGGTGGGTACGTCCGCCTCGCGCGCCACGGTGCGGTGCGTGACGCCGCCGGCGCCGTCGCGCTGGACGACGCGGAGCGTGGCCTCGATGATCTCCGCGCGGCGGCGCAGGCCGCGGGCGCGGCGGCCGTCGGTGACGGCTTCGGCCCGGCGGCGGGGCGCGCCCTGCTCCACGATGCGGCCTCCGGTGGGGTGGTCGGTGGGGACCAGAGTAGCCAGGGGGCCGTACGGGGCGGGGCCCGCGGCCCGGCGCCGGGACGGCGCGGGGCGGGCCCCCGCCGTCTACGTCTCCGCCGTCTCCGGCTTCGCTGCCTCCGCCGCCGTCGGCCCGATCCCGCGCAGCGCGACCGCCGCCACCACCGCGAGCACCGCCACCGCCGCCCCCGCGACCCCCGTGGCCACGTTCAGCCCCGCGACGAACGCCTCCTCCGACCGCCGCAGCACCCCCGCCGGCAACTCCCCCGCCGCACCCGCCGCGGCCGGGAGCCCGTCTTCGGCCGCCGCCCGCGCCCCGTCCGGCAGCCCGGCCGGAATCCACCCCTCCATCCGCGCCCGGTACACCACCGTCGCCACGCTCCCCAGCACCGCGACCCCCACCGCGAGGCCCAGCTCCTGCACCGTCTCCGACAGCGCCGACGCCGACCCCGCCCGCGCCGGGGGCGCCGACCCGACGACGAGGTCCGTGCCCAGCGCGGCGAGGGCGCCGAGCCCGAGGTAGACGAGCGCGAAGCCGGTGACGACCGGGCCGGGGCCGTCGGTGCGGTCGACGGTGGCGAGGAGCCCGTACCCGAGGGTGGACACGCCGAGCGTCGCCCCGACGACGTACCCCGGCCGGAACCTGCGCGCCAGCAGCGGCGCGCCGATGGCCGCGACGAACATCAGCAGCGCCGGCGGCCCCATCCACGCCCCCGCGGCCGCCGGCGACAGGCCCGTCACCAGCTGGAGGTGCTGCGTGACCAGATACATCACGCCGCCGACGCCCACCAGCCCGACCAGCAGCAGCCCCAGCGCCACCGCGAACGTCCGCTCGGCGAACAGCCGCAGGTCCACGAGCGGCGCGGCGAGCGTGCGCTGCCGTCGTACGAACCACACACCGCAGGCCGCGCCCGCCGCCAGCGCCCCCGCCGTGGCACCGCCCAGGCCCCCGGCGCCCTCCGCGGCGACGTGCTTGACCGCGTAGACCACCGGCAGGATCGCGCCGAGGGACAGCGCGACGCTCGCGAGGTCGAACGGCCCGTCCGGGCGCGCCCGGTACTCGGGCAGCAGCAGCGGCCCCGCGACCAGCACCACCGCGACCATCGGCACCGCGACGAGGAACGCCGAGCCCCACCAGAAGCGCTCCAGCAGCGCCCCGCCGACGAGCGGCCCGGCGGCCATGCCCAGCGCGAACATGGTCGCCCACACGCCGATGGCGAGCGCCCGCTGCCGGGCGTCGGCGAACATGTTGCTGATCAGCGCCAGCGTCGACGGCATGAGGGTCGCCCCGGCGACGCCGAGCGCGGCCCGCGCGGCGATCAGCGCCTCGGCGCTCGGCGCGTACGCGGCGGCCACGGAGGCGACGCCGAAGGCGGCGGCGCCGGCGAGCAGGAGCCGGCGGCGGCCGAGGCGGTCGCCGAGGGTGCCCATGGTGACGAGGAAGCCGGCGATGAGGAAGCCGTACGCGTCCATGATCCACAGGGATTGGGTGCCGCTGGGGCGCAGTTCGGCGGCGAGCGCGGGGAGCGCGAGGTAGAGGACGGTGACGTCGAGGCCGAGCAGCGCGGTGGGGACGGCGAGGACGGCGAGCCCCGCCCACTCGCGGGGGCCGGCGCGGCGGGCGACGGACGTGGTCATGCGGGGCTCCCTCGGCGTTCGGCGACCTTTCTTGAACGATAGTTCTAATTGTTGGTTAGTTCAAATTGTTGCGGAGGGAGAACGGAGAGGGTGGGGTCAGGCGGGGCGGACGGCCCCGGCGGGGAGGCCGTCGACGGTGATCACCGCGCCCCCTGCCGATTGGCGCAGGGGCGCCCTCGACACCCCCGGCGACCGGTTCGTTCACTCTGCGTATGGGAAACGGGAAACAACCACCTTCGCCTTGTTCCGCCCCGGCCCGGTACCGCACGCTGGCTGGAGACGGTGACCGAGGGCCCTTCGGGCCCGAACTCCGCAGGCGGCGGCTGGCAGCCGGGCTCACGCTCGACAACCTCGCCGCGCTGGTCCACTACAGCAAGAGCCACCTGAGCAAGGTCGAGACCGGGCAGAAGAGCCCCACGCCGGAGCTGGCCCGGTGGTGCGACACCGCGCTCGGCGCGGGCGGCGCGCTCGCCGCCCTCGTGCCGGAGCGCGCCGTGTCCGCCCGGCGCTCTCCGGCGAGCCATGACGGTGAGGTGTGGTCGTTGCGCATGCACAAGGACGGATCGAGCCGGTTCGAGGCGACGGCCGCACACCCCGGCCCCGCCGCCGACTCCGCCGCCCGCGCCGCGGCCGATACCGGGGCCGTCCTCGCGCTCGACTCCGGTGGCCTGCGCTCGGCCGCCGACGCCGGCGGAACGACACTCGTGGAGGCGTCCCGGGCCGTGTTCGCCCAGTTCCGGCGGCTCGGCCAGACCGCCGGCCCCGGACTCCTCCTGCCCTCGCTGATCGCCCAGACGCACACCACGGAGCAGCTGGCGCTGCGTTCCGGCCCCCGCACGCGGCGCGAACTGCTGCTGCTGGCGGCCCGGTTCGCCGAGTACACCGGCTGGATGGCCCAGGAAGCCGGCAACGACGAGGCCGCCCTGTGGTGGACCGACCGGGCCGTGGAGCTGGCGGCGGCCGGCGGCGACCGGCACCTGGCGACGTACGGCCTCGTCCGGCGCGCCCTGGTCAGCCTGCTCAGCGGCGACGTCGCGCGCGCCGTCGACCTCGCCGAGCACGCCCGCGACGGCGACGCGCCACCCCGTATCCGCGGCCTGGCCGCACAGCACGAGGCCCAGGGCCACGCGCTCGACGGCAACTACAGCGCGTGCATGCACAGCCTCGACCGGGCCCGCGAACTCCTCGCCCTCGACCGGCCGGACCCCGCCGAGCCGGTCATCGGCGCCTCCCACGTCCCGGACGTGGTGTCGCTCTACACCGGCTGGTGCCTCCACCACCTCGGCCGCCCCCAGCGCGCCGCCGACCACCTCGCCCGGGAGACCGCCCGGATACCGCCCCACGCCTTCCGCACCCGTACCCGCGCCGGCGTCCGGCTCGCTCTCGCGCACGCCGCGTCCGGCCAGCTGGAGCACGCCTGCGACCTCCTCCGCCCCCTCCTCGGCCAGGTGGACCTGGTCCGTTCCGCCACCATCCGCGCCGACCTCGCCCGTACGGCCCGCATCCTGGGCCGCCACCCGCGCAACGCCGCCGTACGGGAGCTGAGCCCCGACCTCACCGCCGCCCTGACCACCGCCGCTCCACGCGGCGCCCACTGACCGCACGGCAACCGGCCGACCACCCGTAACCGCACGAGAGGACATCCCGCCATGCCCGAAATCTTCATCAACTACCGCACGAGCGACGGCAAGGACGCCGCCTACGCGCTCCATCACGAGCTGACCCGCCGCTTCGGCGACCACATGGTCTTCCTCGCCGCCCAGTCCATCCCCGCCGGCGAGGACTACAGCAACGCCCTGACCAAGGGGGTACGCCGCAGCAGCGTGCTGCTGGCGCTGATCGGCCACCGCTGGGCCGACGCCGTCCACCCCGAGCGCCCGGGCATCCGGGCGCTCGACCACGAGGACGACTGGGTGCGCCGCGAGATCGAGGAGGCGTTCGCCCACGGCGTTGCGGTGGTCCCCGTCCTCATCGGCCGCAACACCGAGCAGCTCGACCCCCGCCGGCTCCCCGACAGCATCGCCCGGCTGGCCGACTGCCAGTACATGCGCTTCACGTTACGAACCGCGCGCCACGACCTCGCGCTCATCGGTGACCAGCTCGCCAAGCAGGTCCCCGGACTCGCCGCCGCCGACCGCGGCTCCCAGCCCGCCGCCCCGGACGACCCGCCCGCCGGGCCGGCACCCGACGACGGCACGCCCCGCGACCCCGGCCCCGGCATGCACAGCAGCGGCCAGCACGGCGGCATCGGGAACATCAGCGGCCGCATCGGCACCGTCGTCGGCGAGGCGAACGCCCCGTTCCACACCGGCTCCGGGGACCACATCGACGGCACCCAGGTCAACGGCGACGGCAACGTCGTCGGCGGCAGCGGCCACGGCGGCATCAACCAGAACTTCGGCCCCGCGCGCCGCCGCCGCCGGGAGGACGACCGGTGACGGATCTCGGCACCTTCGTCTCCCGGGCCCACGGGCCGGTCCACACCGGCCCGGGCGACCAGCACATCTACATCGCGGCGATGACCGAGGCGTCGCAGCGCCTCGGCAACCGGGGCAAGGACCCCCGTACCCTCGCCCAGGAGCAACTCACCTTCGTGTACCAGCGCTTCGTCCCGCCCCGCCGCCTCGGCGAGGCCCGCCGCCTGCTGAGCGAGCACCGCACCGCCGTCATCTCCGGCAGTCCCGGCTCCGGCCGGCACACCGCCGCGCAGATGCTTCTGTACGAACCGACCGCCGCCACCGGCATTCATGAGGTGGACCCGGAGATCGGCGAGGACGGAGGCGTGACGCTGGACCGGCGGGCCGTCGCCGAAGGCGACAGCCTGCTGCTCGACCTGTCCGACCGGGAGGCGACCCGCCTGTCCGGGCTCCAGGGGGAGCTGTCCGCCTTCCGGTCGGTGGTCGAGGAGCGCGGAGCCCGGCTGGTTCTCGTGCTGTCGCCGCACCTCGACGCCTACCTGACCCCGGAGCTGCACCGGCTGACCGTGCACCTGGAGCGCCCGCGCGCGAACGACGTCCTGATGCGCTACCTGCGCCGCGCGCAGATCACCCCGCCCCCGGCCGCGCTCGCGGCCCCCGCCCTGGCCGGTTTCCTCGCCGACGCCCCCATGCGCGACGTCGCCCGCCTCGCCGACGGCATCCGCCGCGCCCGGGACGCCGCGCCCACCGGGTCGTTCGACGACTGGTGGCCGGAGGAGCTGGCACAGCTCAGGGAGGACGACCCGGAGGGAGTCACGTTCGTCAGCACGATGACCGACGGCCGGCAACGGGCCCTGGCCCTGACCGTCGCGATGCTCCACGGCGCCACGCCGGACACCCTCTACCACGCCGTGACGGCCCTGCTGGCGGAGCTGAAGCACCCCGAGGACGAACGTCCCCGGCTGGACCGGGCCGACCTCAACACCGAGCTGAGCACCCTCGGGTGCGCGCCGGGCCCGGGCGGCCACGTGCGCTTCACGGAGGCTCGCCGGGAACGGACCGTGCTCGCGCACTTCTGGTCCTACTTCCCCGATCTGCGGAAGTCGTTCCGCACGTGGGCGGCGTACTGCGTACGGGACCTGCGGCTGGACCGCGCCGAGAGGGACCGGCTCATCGAGCGCTTCGCAGAGCAGGCGTTACGCACCGGCCACCCCGAGGAGCTTCTGCAGCTCGCCCGCGACTGGACGGTCGCCGGGAGGCAGGGGCTCGTGCCGGAGGCCGCCCAGGCGTTGGCGGCCGGGCTGCGCCACGACGTGCACGGCCGCACCGTACGGCAGCAGATCCTCACCGAACTGCGTGCGGAGAAAGGCGGCCTGCCGCGGGTGTACCGGCTGGCGCTGACGGTGGTCTGCTCCCGGGTGATGGCCGTCGGCCACCCGGACCAGGCCCTCGTCCGCCTGCACCACCTCGCCCGCCTCGAAGACGACCGCGAACGCCGCCCCGCGCTCGCCGCCCTCCTCGACCTCGCCGTGAGCGAACCCCGCCTCTGCGCCCTGCTGCTCTCCCGCCTCACCTCCCACGGCATCGGCCCCACCGGCTTCCGCCCGGCCGAGGCCCGCGTCTTCCTCGCCCTCGCCGACGCCGTCGCCCGGCGGCCGGACCTGTGCACCCGCCACGCCGCCCGCGGTCGGCTGGCCGACTGCTGGGCCGCCGTGTTCGCGCACGGCTCGTACGAGGAATGGACGCCGTACGTCCGCACCTGGCTGGACGCCGCCGGGGCGGACGGCGTCCGCGGCCACCGCGACGTGCTGCTGAAGACGCTGGCCGCCGCCGCGGCCCCGTACCCCGCGGCCGCCGGCCGGACGTTCATGGCCGCGCAGGCGTGGGCAGGGGCGCCCGGCGACGACCGCGCGCGGCGCCGCGAGACGGCGGACCGCTACCGCCGCGAACTCGACGCCGCCCAGGGCATCGGCGCCCAGCCCGGCCCGCCCCCGACCCCGCCCCCGGACGGCCCACACCCCGGCACCCCGCCCCCCAACCCACCGGAGGCCCCCCGATGAGTTCCGGCCACCGCACCCTCACGGTGTTCCTCACCGTCATCTGCCTCCTCGTCCTGACGATCGCCGCCCTTGCCACCGGCTGGCCCCGCCACCTCTGGCCCGCCTTCGGCGCCGTGGCGCTGGCCGGCGCCGTCGCCGCCCTCCGGGCCGGCGGGCGGCGCGGCGCCCAGATCCCGGTGGAACACACCCTGGAGCCCGACCTCCCCATCCCGCCCCCGCCGCGCCAGGAGCACCGGGTCACGAGGATCGCGCTCCCCAGCGCCGTGCCCGACTACGACTTCCTCTTCTCCGCCACCGTCCGCTGGATCCCACAGGAGTGCGAGAGCCCGCACTTCGACCCCTGCGGCCTCGCCGTGCACGCCGTCCTGCTGCGCGCCCGCGAGTTCGCCGCCCGGCAGTCGCCGCGCTCGCCCGCCATGGCCCAGCACCAGCTGAACGGCGTCCTGAGCGTCATGGAGCCGGACTCCTCCGGCCGCGTCCTCGCCATGGCGAAGGACGTCGTCCTCACCCTCTCCGACTCCGACCGGGAGCGGCTGAGCACACTGTCGAACGTACGCAAGGGCGAGGACGTCTGGGAGCACGAGCGCAACTACGAGCGGAACAAGCGCATGTACCTCTCCGACGACGTGCTCAAGGACCCCGGCAGCGCGGTCGTCTGGTGGCTCGCGCGCAACGACGAGCACGTGGAAGAGGCGGTCGAGCGCATCGGGCTGCTGGCGCGGCTGTCGGCCGCGGCGAACAACAGCGAGGTCGCGCCGCCGTTCCGCGACCTGGTGTACGAGCCGGAGCCGGACGCGCCCCCGGAGCCGGAGGCCGCGTACGGGCCGGAGTACGCGTCCGAAGGCCCGGCCGTGGCCCCCGAAGAGTGGGTGGCCGAACAAATGATGCGCTGGCTCGGGTTCAACGACGACCCCGAGATGGTCCTCCTCGCCGCGCGCCTGGCCGAGGGCGTGCGGATCGCGGGCAGGAAGGACGAAGCCGACAAGTTCCTCCGCCTCTTCGCCGACCCCGGACCTCCGCCCGGCGAGGACGGCCCGCACGTGCCCGCGAGCTGAGAAGGAACTCGTCCGCCCGGGGGACACCGGCGGCCAACGGGCGCATCCCCGCCGGCATCCGCGCACTCGGCACGCCGCGGCTCCGGAACCAGGGCCGCGGCGACTTCTTCGTCCCCACGGACTTCGTCAACCGACGCCGGGGCGCGGCGGATCCGGCGCCGGCGTGACACGGCGCGCGGCACCGGCGCGCGTCCGCGGGTGGCGCGCGCCCCGTCCCCGAACGCATCCGAATTCACGCCGGAGGCTCCTACAACCCCCGTGGCGCGTCACGGGTCTTACCGGGTATCCGGGGCATGAACCGTATGCTTCTGAAATCCCTCTGTGTCCAGAAAAGGGAGTACAGCTATGCGTTCCACCCGACTCAGGAAGTTCGCCCTCGCCGCCGCCGCCACCGTGCTCGTCCTCACCCCCGCCGGAGCCGCCTACGCGGGCAGCGGCCCGGCGCCCGAGCCCGCCGGCAAGAGCGACCGGGCCGCGACCACCGCGCCGACCGCCCAGGGCAACCCCGAGAGCAAGCGCGCCCGCGCCGCCGGGGTCTGCGACGACGCGTACCAGATCGGCGCCACCGGCTACATCAAGCGCGGCGGCGCGACCATCGCCTCCGTCAAGCAGTTCTATTCGAAGGAGTGCAACGAGAACTACGGCTACCTGTGGGTGTGGGACAGCTTCCGCAACGGCGCGGAGCCGTACGACCTGAACCTCGGCGTGTTCAGCTACGACCGGGACATGGTGCTCGGTGAGATCACCATCTCCGACACCAAGCTCCAGGAGCTCTGGACGACGGGCACCGACACGGCGGCCGAGTGCACGGCCGCCGTCGGGACGCTGCGCCCCGAGGGCGTGCCGCTGCCGGCCCAGGCGGCGTCCGAGAAGCGCTGCTGACGGCGCTCCTCCCGTACGCAGGCGGGTCCGCGTCCGCGCCGCGGGCCCGCCGGCGGGACCGGCCGCCCCCTGCGCGGTCGCTGCCGACGTGCCGGTGAAGCACGCGCAGGCACCGCGCAGGCGCGCCGTTCAGGCGGCGAAGGCGTCGACGCCGGTCAGCTCCGCCGACAGCGCCCACAGCCGCGCGGCCTCGTCCGGGTCGGTGGCGTGGGCCGCGACGCCCGGCCGCATCTCCCGCCCGCCGCCCGCGTCGGCGGGCTCGGCGACCTCGCAGTCCTCGCAGTACACCCCGCCCAGGCCGGTCAGCCGCGGCGCGGTCGCCGCCCACACCTGGGTGGCCGCGCCCTGCTCGGGGGTCTTGAAGCCGTCGACGAGGTTGCCGTCCGCGTCGAACCAGCCCTGCGCCACCTGCTCCTCGTGCGGTACGTGCCGCGCGAGGTCGGTGAGGATCATCCCGGGGTGGACGCTGAAGGCCCGTACGCCGGAGTCCCGGCCGAGGGCGTCGAGGTGGCGGGCGAAGAGCGCGTTCGCGGTCTTCGACTGGCCGTACGCCGCCCACTTGTCGTACGGCTCGGCGCGGAAGTGCGGGTCGTCCCAGCGGATAGGGGAGAGGTGGTGGCCGCGGGACGACAGGGCGACGACGCGGGCGCCGCCGTCCCGTACGAGCGCGGGCCGGAGGTGGGCCGCGAGGGCGTAGTGGCCGAGGTGGTTGACGGCGAACTGCCCCTCCCAGCCGCCGGGTCCGACGCGGGTCTCGGGGCTGGCCATGACGCCGGCGTTGGCGACGAGGAGGTCGACGGAGCGGTCCGAGCCGAGGAGGCGGTCGGCGAAGCGGCGGACGCTGCCGAGGTCGGCGAGGTCCAGCTCCTCGACCTCGACGCCGCCGCCCTCGTCGCCCTCGCCGCCGAGCCCGGCCAGCGCCTTCTCGGCGACGTCGCGCCGCCGCGCCGGTACGACGACGCGGGCCCCGGCCCGTACGAACGCGCGGGTCGTCTCCAGCCCGAGGCCGACGTAGCCGCCGGTGACGACGGCGAGCCGGCCGCCGAGGTCGACGCCGCGCAGGACGTCGGCGGTGGTGCTCCGGGCGTGGAAGCCGGAGCCGGTGGGCTGCTGCGGTGTGGTCGTGTGCGTCATGTCCCGGACGCTACGACTTGGAGGACTCTCTAGCGCAAACCCGGCGCGGCGGCCGTCGCGCCGCCGGTGAGGAGGGCGGTGCCGAGGGGGGTGAGGGAGTGGTGGACGCGGTTGCGGAGGCGGGTGCTGGTGATCAGCCCGGCGCGGCGGAGCACCGCGGCGTGCTCGCTGGCGGAGGAGGCGGACACCCCGGCCCGGCGGGCGAGTTCGGAGGTGGTGCAGGGGCCGCCGAGGCTCTGCAGGACGGCGGCGCGGGTGTGCCCGAGGAGGTGCGCGAGGCTCTGGGACCCGGGGGTACGGCCCGTATCCCCGGCACCGCCGGCCGTGTCCGCCCCGGCGGGCGCCTGCGCCGGGTAGACGAGGACCGGCGGCAGCGAGGAGTCCGCCAGCGCGACCGGCAGCCGCCGGCAGAAGTACGACGGGACGAGCAGCAGCCCGCGCCCGCCGAGGTGGAGGTCGCGGTCGGCCGGGTAGTCGACGGTGAGCACCGGCGGCAGCCACCGCAGCGCCGGGCCGAAGGTGCGCAGCATCGCGTCCGTACCCGCGACCGTCTGCGTCTGCGCCCGCCACAGCCGGTCCTGCTCCGTACGCGCGCTGATCCACGGCCACGCCGGCCGCAGCACCGACCCGTGGTACGCGCGCAGCGCCCGCCCCAGGCGCCGCAGGCTCTCCGGCTCGCCGTCCGCCAGCGGCCGCAGCCACGCGGGCGGCGCGGGGCGGGCCGCGAGCCGGGCCAGTTCGGCGCGGAGCCGCGGCCGGGGCGTGGACCGTACGGCGTCGATGCCGGACTCCAGGGCGCCGCCCGCGGAGGCGGCGGGGGTGAGGAAGTCGGGGAAGTAGCCCCGCGGCGGCATCACCGGGCGCAGTAGCCGCAGCGCGGAGCGGCCGGCCGCGCAGTCCCGCGTACGCCAGGCGCGCAGCGCGGGGTCGGGGCCGCCGCCCTGCTCGCTGAGCTGGTGGACGCTGAGCACGGTCTCCCAGAGCGGATCCGGTCCGTCGGCGACCCGCGTACGCGCCAGGTCGGCCGCGGTGAAATGTACGCGCAGCACAAGCCCTCCCCGTTCCGTGCCCCGTCCGCCGGGCACGACCCCCGGTCCCCGGGTCCCGCGGCTCCGCGGTCCCGGGGCCTCGCCGCCGGCGCCGACGGGCCCGGACCCCCGTGCCGGACCCGCCGGTGCCGGCGGTGCGGAACGGCCCGGGAACGACCGTTCTCAACGGAGAGTAGTGTGGAGAACGACCGTTCTCAAGCGGCCGGACACCGCCGGGACCCGATCGGGACAGCGCCGGTACGTTGTGAGCGGCGGGCGACGACGGGAGCGCAGGACATGGACGCGGACAACGAGGCCGCCGGGCAGCGCGTGCTGGAAGCGGCCGACCGGCTCTTCTACGCCCACGGCATCCGCGCCGTCGGCATGGACCGCATCCGCGACGCCTCCGGCGTCTCCCTCAAACGCCTCTACCGCTGCTACGCCTCCAAGGACGAGCTGGTCGAGACCTACCTGCGCCACCGCGACCGCCGCCTGCGCGCGGCGCTGGCGGACTTCGTCGAGAAGGAGGCCACCGGCGACCCGCGGGAGCGCGCGCTGGCGGTCTTCGACTGGCTGCACTGGTGGTCCGGCGAGCCGGGCTTCCGCGGCTGCCCGTTCACGAACGCCTTCAACGAGATCGGCGCGGAGAGCGCCCGCGCCGCCGCCGCGGTCCACGACCACCAGCGTGCCGTCGGGGCGTACCTCCACGGCCTGGTCGCGGCCACGGGCACCGGCGACCCGGACGCCGTCGCCAACCGCTTCCTCGTCCTCTACGCCGGCTCCCTCACCGCCGCCGCCATCTCCCGCAGCACCGCCCCGGCGCGGTACGCGCGCGAGGCCGCGGCGGTGCTCCTCCCCCCGGACCCCGCGCGTACGTGACCGGAACCGGCGCCCGGGCCCGGCACCGCCGCGCGCTTCGGCGCGCGCATTTCGCCCCGTACCCGGCCCCGCGTCACACGTGACCCGCCCGGCGTGTCAGCTGGGCGGGTCGCCGGACGCCGGTGGCCGGTCAGCGCAGGAACGCGAACGCCGAACCGAGAATGGGGCCGGACATGAAGATCAGCAGTATTTCCGGAGTTGTCTACCGGGTGCGGGACCTCGACAGAACCACGGAGTTCTACGAGACGCTGGGCTTCCGCATGGGCAAGAGGGACGAGCGCACGGCTACGTGCTACGTCAATTGGTTCTGGGTGACCTTCCTTGCCGATGACGGCGCGGACGGCGGGAACGGGGACGGGGGCGCCGGGGCCGAGCCGGGGCCCACGCTGTACCTCAAGGTCGACGACCTCGACGACTTCTACGGCGCCGTGCTCGCCCACGGCTTCAGCCCGTCCACCGAGCCGGGCAAGGGACCCACCGGCCGCCGGGAGTTTCTCCTTCTCGACCCGGACGGCAACAGGCTCGCGTTCTTCACGAAATAGCGCACTGACCGCGCCGGCCGCGGAAACTCCCTCCCGGCCGCCGGTCACACTCCCGCGCCGGGCCGTGTCAGGGGGGCACTCGCGCAAGCGGAGCGCCATGGCACCACCGACCGGCCATGCGCGACGCCTGCGCCCGAACCCCCGGGAGGACGGCGGTCATGCACACACGGATGGTCGAGGACAGGCTCCGGATCGCGCGGGAGCACTCATGAGGACCGCACCCGCAGCCGGTACGGACACCGCGCAGCCGTCTCCCGCGGCCGGGGCCGCCGACCGCTACAGCCGGCTGGTCTCCGGCCGGCGCTCGAAGTGGGCCGTGTGCGCGATCTGGATCCTTCTCATCGCCGTCGGCGGCTCGCTGGCCGCCAAGCTCGGCTCCGTACAGGACAACGACCCGGAGACCTGGCTGCCCGCGAGCGCGCAGTCGACGCAGGCGGTCGAGCTGGCCGAGGAGCACTTCGCGGACAAGGACAGCAGCACGGCCGTGGTCGTCTACGCCCGCGGCAGCGGACTCACCGCCGCCGACCTGGACAAGGTCGGCGGCGACCGCGACGCCCTGGCGTCGGGCGTGGCCGTGGGCGACGTTCCGGAAGCCGCCGTGTCCGAGGACGGGAAGGCCGCGTTCGTCAGCGTCCCCCTGCGGACGTCGCCGAGCGACAACAGCGTGCTCGGCGACGGGGTGGACCGGGTCGACGAGCTCACCGGGGACGGCGTGCCGGAGGGCCTGGAGGTCAGGATCGCCGGTGAGGCCGGCAACATCGCCGACTACATCGACGTCTACTCCGGCCTGGACGCCGCGCTGCTCGGGGCCGCACTCGGCGTCGTCGCCGTGCTCCTGCTGCTCACCTACCGCAGCCCCGTCCTGTGGCTGGTGCCGCTGCTGACGGTGTTCCTGGCCGGCCAGGTGGCCGGCGCGGTGGTGTATCTGCTCGCCAAGCACGCGGGCCTCGTGGTCAACGGGCAGAGCGCCTTCATCCTGACCGTCCTGGCGATCGGCGTCGGCACCGACTACGCCCTGCTGCTGATCGCCCGCTACCGCGAGGAGCTGCACCGCCACGAGGACCGCCACGAGGCGATGGCCGTCGCCGTACGCCGCTCGCTGCCGGCGATCACCGCCTCCGCCGCCACCGTGGGCATCGCCACCCTGTGCCTGGTGTTCGGCAGCATGAACTCCACCCGCGGCCTCGGCCCCGTCGTGGCCATCGGGGTCGCCGTCGTCTACCTGGCCATGACCTCCCTGCTCCCCGCGCTGCTGGTCGTCCTCGGCCGGTGGCCGTTCTGGCCGTTCATCCCCCGCCACACGCCCGGGTACGAGGCCGGCGCCGAGAAGGAGCACGGCGTCTGGGTGCGCATCGCGTCGGCCGTGGCGGGCAAGCCCCGTACCGTCTGGATCGGCACCGCCGCCGTGCTGGCGGCTCTCGCCTTCGGCGCCACCACCGTGGAGACCGGGCAGACCCAGGCGGAGCAGTTCACCAACGAGGTCGACTCCGTCGCCGGCCAGGAGCTGCTCGCCACGCACTTCCCTGCCGGCTCCGCCGCGCCCGCCGACATCTACGTCCCGGACGGCGGCGCGGCCGACGCGCTGCGCGCGGTCGAGGACGTTCCCGGCGTGCAGTCGGCGTCCACCGCGGCCTCCGAGGAAGGCTGGACGCACCTGACCGCGGTCCTCAGCGACGCACCGGACACCGCGGCCGCCAGGGAGACCGTCGCGGACATCCGGACGGCCCTCGAAGCGGGCCCGGGGGAGAGCGCGTCGGCGGTCGTCGGCGGTCAGAGCGCCGTCGCGCTCGACACCTCCGACGCCCAGAGCGAGGAGGAGAAGCTCCTCATCCCGCTCATCCTCGGCGTCGTGCTGGTCATGCTGATCCTGCTGCTGCGGGCGCGCGTCGCCCCGCTCGTCCTGCTGGCGTCGGTGGTGCTCTCCTACGCGTCCGCCGTCGGAGCCGCGTCCCTGCTCTTCCACGCGGTCGACCACCCCCGCATCGACCGCGGACTGCTGCTGTTCGGCTTCCTGTTCCTGGTCGCGCTCGGCGTCGACTACACGATCTTCCTGATGACGCGCATCAGGGAGGAGGTCCAGCGGTACGGCCACCGCCGGGGCACCCTCACCGGGCTGACGGTCACCGGCGGGGTCATCACCTCCGCGGGTCTCGTGCTCGCGGCCACCTTCTGCGTGCTCGCGGCGATCCCGACCGTCCAGTCCCTCCAGCAGGGCCTGCTCGTCGCGATCGGCGTGCTCCTGGACACCTTCCTGGTCCGCACCCTGCTGATTCCCGCGCTGTCCCTGGAGATCGGCCCGGGCATCTGGCGCCCCGGCCGACCCGAGGCCACCCCCGCCCCGGCGGAGGAGAAGTCCGCACACCTCACGGCCGTCGGAAGCTGAGCGCTCCACGACGCCGCCGTCCCGCCGATCCACGTACGTACGAGAAGAGAGAACGATGACATCACCGATTCTGGTCACGGGGGGCACCGGAACACTGGGACGCTTCCTCGTCCCGCGCCTGCGGGACGCCGGCCGCGACGTCCGCGTACTCAGCCGGAGCGGCCACGACCACGGGAAGGAGCACGGGCGGGACGTCGAGTTCGTCCGGGGCGACCTGCTGACCGGCGAGGGAATCAACGCCGCGGTCAAGGGCGTGTCGGTCGTCCTGCACTGCGCGAGCGGCAAGAAGGGCGACGAGGCGGCGACCGGCAACCTCGTGGAGGTGGCCGCACGCCAGGCGGCGCGACCGCACCTGGTGTACCCGTCGGTCGTGGGCGTCGAGGCCCTGTCGCTCGGCTACTTCCGCGCCAAACTCCGCTCCGAGCAGGCCGTAACCGACTCCGAGCTGCCCTGGACGATCGCGCGTTTCACCCAGTTCTACGACTACATATTCTCCGGCGCCCGGTCCATGGCGAAGATGCCGGTGGTTCCGGTCCCGGCGGGCTTCCGGGTGCAGCCGATCGACCCCGACGAGGTCGCGGCCCGGCTCGTCGAACTGGCCCTCGGCGACCCGGCCGGCCGAGTCGCGGACCTGGGCGGTCCGCAGGAGTCCACCTGGGCCGACATGGTCCGCGCCTACCTGCGGGCCGGCCGCCGCCGGAAGCCGGTGCTGCCGGTACGGCTGCCGGGGCTCGCCAAGGTCAGAGCCGGCCACCTGCTGCCCGCCGGCCCCGTCACCGGCCGCAAGACCTGGGAGGAGTTCCTGACCGAGAAGCTGCACTGAACGCCGGCCGCGCCGGCCTCCCGGCGCGGCGCCTCAGCCGTCCATCGGCGTCAGCTCCACCTCGCCGAGCCGCTCCGGCTCGCCGATCAGGTCGATGCCGACGATGACCCCGCCCGTGATCGTGAAGCCGATGACGATCTTCGGCTGCCCGTGCCGCATCCACACCAGCGCGGGCGTCCCGTCCACGAGCGCCGGCCGCGCCGCCCGGGCGCGGCCGGCGAAGGTCCCGGCGACCCCCGCCGCGCCGCGCACCTCGCCCGCCGCACCCGTCGCCACCGCGGCGGCGTCGGCCCGGAGCACCACGTCGGGGTCGAGCAGGGCGAGCAGCGCCTCGAAGTCCCCGTCGCGCGAGGCGGCGAGGAACGCGTCGACGATCTCCCACCTGCGCGCGCTGTCACCCGCGGCCGCGGAAGCCCCCGCCGCGGCCCCCGCGCCCGTGGCGTCGGAGTGCACACCGGCCACGGCGCCCGCCCAGGCACCCCCACCCGCCCCGTCCGCCTCCGCGGCGTCGCGCACGCGCCGCCGGGCACGGCTGGCGAGCTGCCGGGTCGCGGTCGGCGACCGCTCCACGATCGGCGCGATCTCGGGGAACGGGACGTCGAACATGTCGTGCAGCACGAACGCCAGCCGCTCGGCCGGCGCAAGCGTGTCCAGCACCACGAGCAGCGCGAGCCCCACCGAGTCCTGCAGAAGCGCCTCCTCCTCGGGCCCGGAACCGTCCGGCCCGCCCACCCCGCGCTTCGTACCACCCGAGGCCACCGGCCCCAGCGGCTCCTCGCTCCGCGTCGCCCGCGCACGGAGCATGTTCAGCGAGACGCGCCCGACGATCGTCGTCAGCCACCCGGCGACGTTCTCCACACCGCCCGCCCCCGCACGGCTCGCCCGGAGCCACGCCTCCTGCACGGCGTCCTCCGCCTCGCTCGCCGAACCGAGCACCCGGAACGCGACCGCACGCAGGTGCCGGCGATGCTCCTCGAACCGCCGGGCCAGGAACTCCTGCTCGTTCATCGGGCGTCCTCTCTCCGTCGCACGTCGTCATCACGCTGACGTACGGGAGGCGGCCGTTGTGACGGCCGGCCACCGGACCGGTCAGGATCCGAGAAGCGCCGAGGGCCGTCCGTGCCTAGTGTGACCACCATGGACACAAAACTGCAGGTGAGCACCATCATGCTGGGCGTCGCGGACATGGCGCGCGCCAAGAGGTTCTACGCGGACGGCCTGGGCTGCGAGATCGACCAGGACTTCGGCGGCTTCGTCAGGTTCAGCCTGGGCGAGGGATCCTCGCCGCTGGCGCTCTACGAATGGGACGCGGCGGCACAGGACGCCGGCGTCTCCCCGGAAGGATCCGGCTTCCGCGGCGCCTCGTTCCACTTCATCACCGACTCCAGAGAGGCGGTGGACGAGGCCCTGCGCGCCGCGGCAGCCGCCGGCGGCACCGTGGTCAAGGAGGCGACCGTCACCGATTGGGGCGGATACTACGGCTATTTCAGCGACCCCGACGGCCACCTCTGGAAGGCCACCACCGCCACCTGACCACCCGACCCCGCTCACGGGAACAACCGCCCGAGCCAACCGACCGCCAGCCCCCCGAGCCACACACCAGGTGGCTACGCCCCCCAGACCGCACGCCCACCCGCGTGGTGCCCCCGGCAGGGCACGACGCAGATGGGCACGGTCATACCGCTGGGGGACGCAGCCGTTGGTTGCCGGGGACGGTCCGCCCCCGCCGGGAAGGGTGGTTGCCGGTGTTATTCGGCGGGTTCGGGTGAGGAGCGCCTTCGGGCGGGAAGGGCAGCGCCGGCGTAGCCCTGTTCCATCGAGAGTGCGCGGGCGGCCCGCAGGGCGGTCTCGGTGGCGCGGGTGCGGGCCAGTGGGTCCCGCATCCGCTGGCCCGCGGCAGCGAGGGTGATGCTGGACGTGGCCTGGCCGGTGGACCTGAACACGGGGGCGGACACCGCCCAGACGTCGTCGTCCAGTTCGTTCTCGCACACGTCGAAACCCTGCAGCCGAACCTGGGCGAGATGGGCGGTCACCTGCTCCTCCGTGTGCGGGGTGTCTGCGGTGTAGGCCGTCAGCTCCTGTGCGCGCAGCACCATGGCCACGGTCTCGGGTGTCTGGTACGCGAGGATGCTGCGTGCCGAGGCTGCCGCGTGCGGTGGCATGACCTGACCCACCCGGACGAACAGGCGGAGCGGGTGCACGCCCTCGACCAGGGCCACGCAGAGCAGGCGGGTGCCGGTCAGTTCGGTGAGGAACACGGTCTCGCCGCATTCCCTGGCGGCGTCTTGCATGGGGCGCGGCGGGCTGACCGCCATGCCCTGGGAGGCGATGGCCATCGTGGACAGCTCGGTGAAGGCCGGTCCGAGGAAGTAGCGGCGGTTGCTGGGGGAGCGGGTGACGTAGCGTTCTTCGACGAGCGCGGCCATCACCCGGTGCAGGCTCCCTATCGGGATGCCCAGCTCTTCGTGCAGCTGTTGCAACGACATACCGCGCACGTGGGCCGCGACGACTCGCAGGACGCGCAGCGCTCTGGTGTAACTGTCGGTACTCAGCGGTCTGTCCGTTCGTTGAGGCCAAAGGACTGCCGGGCGGGAACAGTGGGATCGTACTGATGCACTGCCCACCTGTTCACGTCGTGACCGCGGTGCCCGCCTGGGGAGGGCCGTCGTCCGAGAGCAGCGCCGCGGCGCGCACCCCCACCCGCAGCATGGCGAGTTGGGCGGGACGGTAGTCCTCCAGCCAGCCGTCGGTGGCGCGGTTGGCGTGCGCGACCAGAACGGCGCCTGCTCGTACGCCGAGTGCCCCGGCCACAGCCAGCACCGTCTCGGTCTCCATCTCCAGTCCGTCGACGCCCAGTCCGCGCAGGACGTCCATCCTCGCGGCCGCGCGTTCTTCGTGTCCGGGAAGCGGCCGTCCCTGCCCGAGGTAGTACGAGTCGACCGTGGCGAGGGTGATCTCGGTGAGCGGCTCGTCCAGGTCACGTGCCGCGCGCCGGAGGGCGGCCAGGACGGCCGGATGGGCCGCCGGCCCGGCCGCGTCGGCGGGATAGTACGAGGCGGCGCCGCTGCCCGGCACCGCCCGGGTGGCCGAGCAGACGGTGCCGGGGGCTATACGGCTGGTCAGGGCGCCCATGCCGCCGGTGCGCAGCACGCTCCTGACGCCGAGCCGGGCGAGTTCGACGACGGCGATCTCGGTGGAAGGGCCTCCGATGCCGGTCGAGCAGACCGCGATGCGCCGGCCGCCGGGTGCGCGGCCGGTACCGATCCTGAACTCCCGGTTCTGGCCGAGGACGTGGAAGTCGTCGAGCACCTCGGCGGCCAGGTCAACGCGCGCGGGGTCTCCCGGGAGCAGACAGACCGGTGGGAGGGCTTCCGCGGCGCTGACCGGGAGATGGGGCGGCGCCCCCCTGTGCCAGGGATCCTGCGCGCTTCTCGCCATCGGCGACAACCTCCGTATGAGTCCTAAGTTTCCATATATGGAAGCAGCGAGTGGCGAGTGCGTAACTTTTCGCCGTCCGGGTTGCGGCTCGCGCGGCCGTCCGTGCCGCGAGAGATCGAGTCCACGTCACGGTATACACCGAATTGCCGACCGGATCCAGGGCTTGACTGTGGCCGAGAAAGAGTCCAACCTCTGAACAACATTCTTGGAGGCATATTTTCCAGATACGGAAGTTGGGGCGCGATGCCGTGCCGGTGGTCCGGAACGACCCCGCTGAGCTCCGTACGGACACCGAGCCGCCGTGACTATTGAGGAGATCTTCATGCCACACCGCTCCATACACGCCGATCACGGGCGTCACCGTGGCGCGCGCGCCCCGGGCCCGGGACGCGCGACTTCGGGAGTGAGGTCCGCATGAACCCCCTGCTGTCGGTGCAAGGCGTCCACAAGGCCTACGCCGCTGCCAAGCGCTCGAAGGTGGTGGCTCTGGAGGATGTCGACCTGGAGGTGGGCGAGGGCGAGATCGTCGCGCTCATCGGCCCCTCAGGGTGCGGCAAGTCGACACTGCTCAGGATGATGGCCGGCCTGGACACGGACTTCGAAGGAGACCTGTCCTGGAGCGTTCAGCCGCGTCCGGGCAAGGACATCGGCTTCGTCTTCCAGGAGCCCGCGCTGCTCCCATGGCGCACCGTGAGGCGCAACGTCTCCCTGGGGCTGGAGGCACAGCGCGACACCTCGCAGCAGGGGCGCGATCGGGTGTCGGAGCTGCTCGACCTGGTCGGTCTCACCGACTTCGCCGAGTCGTTCCCCAAGGAACTGTCCGGCGGCATGCGCCAGCGCACCGCCATCGCCCGGGCATTGGCCTACAACCCCCGGATCCTCCTCATGGACGAACCCTTCGGGGCGCTGGACGCGATCACCAGGGACCGGCTCCACGACGACCTGCTGCGTATCTGGGAATCGACCTACAAGACCATCGTCCTGGTCACCCACAGTGTCGAGGAGGCCACCTACCTCGCCGACCGCGTGGCCGTGATGTCGGCGCGGCCGGGGCGTATCAAGGCCGTGCACACCGTGCCTCTGGGGCGTGAGCGCAGCCCCGAGACGAGGCAGCTACCCGAATTCGCGCAGTTCGCCGGCATGCTCCGTCGGGAGCTGGTGTGAGCAAGGACACACTCACCCGTAGGGACCGCCCCGAGCGAGCGGTGAAGCGTCCCGCCGCGTCCGGCCTCCGTGACAGCGCCGCCCTCCACAGGGTCGTACGCGTCCTGACGCCGCTCGCCTACGTGGCAGCCGTGCTGGCCGCCTGGAGCGCCTATGTCACGCTGGCCGACGTACCGTCCTATCTGCTGCCCGCTCCCGGCGAGGTGCTGGACGGGGGGCTGAACCTGGTACGGGACGGCACGCTGTGGCCCAACCTCACGTACACCCTGCGCAACATCGTGCTGGGCTTTGCCGGCGGGTCACTGATCGGGATCGCCCTGGGCTGGGTCCTGTGGGCCTCCCGCACCGTCCGGGAGATCCTCGCGCCCTACATGGTGCTGCTCCAGGCGGCTCCCAAGATCGCCGTCGCACCGCTGCTGGTGCTGTGGTTCGGGCTCAGCGCGACGTCGCAGTACGGGCTCATCCTGCTGCTGGTCTTCTTCCCGATGGCCATGGCCACGATGCTCGGGCTGAAGGATGTGCCCGCGGACATCAGCTCGCTGGGCCGGCTGCTGCACCTGTCCCGGTGGCAGTACCTGCGGAAGATCCAGCTCCCCGCGGCGCTGCCCGCACTGCTGGCCGGTGCCAAGATCGCCATCATCGACGCGATGACCGGCGCGTTCCTGGCGGAGTACCTCGCCTCCGAACGCGGCCTGGGCTACCTCATGGTGCTCGGCAACACGTCCAGTGACACCCCCCTGCTGATCGCCGCGGTCCTCATCACGGTAGCGGTCGGACTCCTCGGTTTCGGCCTCGTCTCCCTGGCCGAACGCAGGCTCCTGCGCGGACGCCGCTGAGTTTCACTCCCACTTCGCCCTAAGGAAAAGATCATGAACAGAAGGCCCCTGAAGCTGGCCGGTATCCCCGCCGTCGTGGCCGCCGCATCTCTTCTCGCCGCCTGTAGCCCCGGCTCCTCCGATGCGTCGGAGACGTCGCCCGACGGCAGCAAGAAGGTCACCATCCAGATCGACGGCGCCGCCGTGCCGTACTACGCCCCGCTGTACGCGGCCAAAGAGCAGGGCTACTTCGCCGACGAGGGCCTGGACGTCGAGTTCACCTACGGCCAGGGCTCCGACATCGTGAAGAACGTGGCATCGGGCAACGTCGACTTCGGCTTCCCGAACGGCGACTCGGTCGTCACCGCGTACGGCAAGGGCATCAAGACCAAGGTCGTGCACACCACGTACCAGGAGGGCATCGGCGCCCTGCTGTCGCAGCCTTCGGCGAACATCAAGTCCCCGGCCGACCTGAAGGGCAAGACCGTCGCCGTCACCGACCTCGGCAGCCCGAACTACATCCAGCTCCAGGCGATGCTGGAGGACGCCGGACTGGAGCTGTCCGACGTGAAGGTCCGCACCCTGGGCACCGGCGTCATCGTGGACGCGCTGAAGAACGGTCAGGTCGACGCGATCGTCTTCTCGCGCCTGCGCTACTACGCGCTCCAGTCCGCCGGGGTCGAGGTGAACCAGATCCTGAGCGACAAGTACCTGCCCTCCTTCGGCAACGTGGTCATCGCCGGCGAGGACAAGGTGAAGAACGACCCGGACACGGTCAAGGCGTTCGACAAGGCGCTGAACAGCGGCATCGAGTACACCGTCAAGAACCCCCGCGCCGCGGTGGACATGTCGGTGCAGAAGTACGCCTCGTCCTTCAAGGGCCAGGAGGACGAGATCACCACCATCGTCGAGGACCTCTTCGCCAAGAGCCTGTGGCAGTCGGACAACACCGAGAAGAACGGCCTGGGCTCCCCGGACGTCGTGCGCTGGCAGCAGGCCATCGACTCCCAGGAGCAGTTCGAACTCCTCGACGAGTCCTTCGACGCGGGTGATCTGGTGGTGAAGCCGAATGACCTCGGCTGAGACGGCCGCTCGCCCCGGCCGGACGGCCGACGCCGTCCGGCCGGTGCTGATCGGCACGCTGTCCCTGCTGGCCGGCGTCGCGCTCTGGTGGCTGGTCACGGCAGCTTTCGGTATACCGGCCTACAAGCTGCCGACCCCTGGCGCGGTGGCCGGTCACGCCTGGCAACTGGCCGGGGACGACGTGCTCACGGTGCACATCCAGCAGACGCTGGCCGAGGTGGTACAGGGTGTACTGATCGGCGCGGTCACAGGGATCGTCCTGGCGATCCTCTTCACCCGCCTGCCGCTTGCCGAACGACTGCTGATGCCCCTCGTCATCGTGGCGCAGGTGACCCCGAAGATCTCGATCGCCCCCTTGATCGTGCTCTGGCTGGGGCTCGGTGTCGGCTCCAAGATCGCCCTTGTGGCCCTGGTGTCGTTCTACCCCGTCATGATCAACATGGTGACGCGGCTGCGGTCCGTACCCAAGGGGGTCGACGACCTGGCCCGTCTGCTGCGCATCGGGCCGGTCGCCCGAGCCCTCAAGATCGACCTGCCGTACAGCCTGCCGGCCATCGCCGTGGGCCTGCGCCTGGGGGTGCTGCAGGCGGTGACAGCAGCGGTCATCGGCGAGTTCATCGGAGCACAGTCAGGGCTCGGCTACCTGGAGAAGCAGGCCCAGGACAACGACGACATCAAGCTGGTGATCATCTGTCTCGGGCTGCTCTGCCTCATGGCATGGGCCATGTACGCCCTCATCGGCTGGGTCGAGCGCGTGCTCACCGAGCGATTCGGCGGCTGACACCCGGCCCGCGGCCCCAGCTCCGCCGTTCCGCACGCCGGCCGGCGCGGCGCCCTTCCGCCCTCTCTCCCCCGATCCCCTGACGCAGAAGGCAGGCACCATGACGGAGGTCCAAGACCACGATCCCGCGACGTTCGACGACCGCGACCGGCATTTCGTGGACCACGCAGCGTTCCGGACCGACCTCGCTGTCTCGCTCGGCCCCCTGCGTCTGGCCAACCCCGTGATGCCCGCGTCGGGTTGCTTCGGCCCCGAACTCGCCGCTCTCCTGCCCGTACACGAGCTGGGCGCCGTGGTCACCAAGACCCTCTTCTCGCAACGGCGTTCCGGTAACCCCTCGCACCGGCTCACCGAGAGCGCGCAGGGCATGCTGAACAGCGTGGGAATCCCCAGCCCCGGCTCGACGGAGTTCATCCGCACGGTGCTGCCCCGCTACCGGTCGTTCGGGGTACCCGTCGTGGTGAGTGTCGGTGGCCTCGCCCCGGAGGAGTACCTGCGGATCACCGAGGAACTCGCCGACGCTCCCTGCGAGGCACTGGAGGTGAACGTCTCCTGCCCGAACCTTGAGCACGGCGGGCTCACCATCGGAACGGACGCGTCGACCGTGGAACGTGTCGTCTCCGGCGTCGTGGCGCGTACCTCGCTGCCCGTCATCGTCAAACTCACCCCGAACGTGACATCGATCGGGGACATCGCGCGCGCCTCGGAACAGGCGGGTGCCACCGCCGTGACGGTCGCCAACACCTTCCCCGGCATGGCCATCGACCTGAACGGGCGGAGCGCGGTGCTGGGCAACGGGGTGGGAGGACTGTCCGGACCCGCGGTCCGGCCCATGGTGCTGCGCCTGGTGTGGCAGGCCGCCGCGGCCGTCGCCATACCCGTCGTCGGGTGCGGCGGCATCAGCACCGCGCGGGATGTCCTGGAGTTCGTCCTGGCCGGAGCCACCGCCGTACAGATGGGTACCGCGACGTTCACCCGCCCGTACGCCATGACCCAGGTCCTGCGGGACCTTGAGGCCCTGTGCCGGGAACTCGGCATCACCCGTCTCGCCGACGAACGCGGCACGGTGCGGACCTGACTCTCCCGCACGGCCGGACCACACCCCCGGCGACCGCTGGCCTCGCACGGTCACCCAGACCGTCCCATCCACGGAGCCCACATGAACCTTGAGCACGTCCTCCACACCGCACCTGACACCCCCCGCGCCTTCCAGAGCGCCCGGCAACGAAGCGCCGAACTGTACGCCGACATCCTCGCGGTGGCGCCCCTCCGCGACGGCCGGGCCGACATCGAAGCCGTCCAGTGCCGGCCGTCCATCCTGCGCCGCACCGCGGCGCTGCTGGCCGAGGTGCTTCCGCACGGGACCGACCGCTTGGTGTGCACCACCCCCCAGGGCATCGCCGTCACCACCGCCCTGGCCCTGCACACAGGGCTGCCGTTCGCGACGGTGACCGGTACCGGGGACGAGGCCCGTCTGACCGGCGAGGCCCACGCGGGCGAACACACCGTCGTCGTCGTGCCGCTGACGGGCACGGCGCGGGACGCCGCGCTGCCGGTGCACGCCGCCCTGCAAGCAGGGATGCGGGTCTCCTGCGTACTGAGCGTGCTCGATCCCGGTGACAGCAGCGTGGTGGACACGCTCCTGGAGCGCTACGGAGTACGGTTCCATGCGCTCTTCCCCGCCACCCCGTCGCCGGCCCCGCCCAGGTCCGCGACCGACACGAAAGAGGAGGGTCCCCGATGACCGAAAGCACCTCCGCGATCCTTTCCGGTGTCCGTGAACTCGGCGCGGCCACCGACGCCTACGGGCTCACCCTGAACACCCAGGTGTCCCCGGCCGCGACCGACCTCATCGGCCGCGCCCTCGCCGACGCCGTGCGGCACCTGGAGCCGGACCGCATCTCGGTGTGGGAGAGCAGCGACGAAGCCGTACTCGCCCACATCGTGGCCCTGGCGACGGACGCGACCGTCCTGCGGGTCACCGACGAGTCCGGAATCACCTCCGCCTCCCCGGCGATCACCCCCGGCGACCGGGTCGTACCGCTGGCGACGGCCTGGGAGCCGCAACCCCTCCAGGTGATGCTCGGCCTGCTGCGCGGCGCCGCCGCCGACGTGACCGCGGTGGCCGCCGTCCTGCACACGCCGGCCCTCGCGGACGTGGATTCCCCACCCGTGGTGTCGCTGCTCTCCGAGGCGGAAGCCTCGTCGGCCGGGCTCTGATGGCCGCACCGACGACCGCCGCTCTCCGTCACGCCGACGCGGACCGGCTCCACACGCACCTGGACACCTTCGCCGGAATGTCGGAGCCCGGCGGGGGCCCGGGCATCACCCGGCTGGCCTACACCCCGCTGGAGCGCCAGGCCCACGACGTGTTCGCGGCGCACATGCGTGCGCTCGGCCTGCACGTACGTACGGACACGGCCGGCAACACGCTCGCCGAACTGCCCGGAACCACCCCCGGACTGCCGGGTCTGGGCACCGGCTCCCATCTCGACAGCGTGCCGGGCGCCGGCGCGTACGACGGCATAGCCGGTGTGGTCGCGGCGATGGAGGTGGCACGGCTGTTCGTCTCGGCCGGGATCCGGCTCACCCGGCCCGTCCGCTTCGTGGCGTTCGCCGCCGAGGAGGGAGCCCGCTTCGGACAGGCCTGCACGGGCAGCCGGATCGCCGCGGGACTGACCGGCCCGGCCGACCTGAAGACCAAGCGGGACGCCGAGGGCGTATCGCTGGCGCAGGCCATGACGGCCGTCGGCCTCGACCCGGAGGCCACCGAGACGGCCCGCTGGCGCGGCGAGGACTGGGCCGCCTTCCTGGAACTGCACATCGAGCAGGGCTCCCTGCTGGAGTCCGAGTCCGTTCCCGTCGGGCTCGTCGACCTGATCTCGGGCAGCACCCGGCTGCGCCTCGATCTCACCGGACGGGCCTCGCACACCGGGGGAACCCCGATGCGGATGAGGGCCGACGCGATGGCCGCGGCGGCGGAGATCATCCTGATGATCGAGACCCTTGCCAACGACAGCCGTCATCACGGCACCCGTGCGACCGTCGGACGCATGGACGTCTCCCCCGGGTCCCTCACCACGATCGCCGGGAGCACCGAGGTATACGTCGATGTCCGGGACGTCGACAACGACCGCCAGCGGCTGACCGCGGCGGAGATCGTCGACAGCGCGCAGCACATCTGCTCCCGGCGTGGGATCGGGTGCGAATCCCGGCTGCTGGCCGACGCCTCTCCCGTCATCCTCCCCAGATGGCTCCGCGACACCGTCGCCGAGGCCGCGACGGAGGCCGGGGTCACGCACCGGGTGATGCCCAGCGGGGCCAGCCACGACGCACAAATGATCAACCGTGTGGTGCCCACCGGCATGATCTTCGTCCCCAGTCACAACGGCGGGGTCAGCCACAGTCCCGAGGAGCTGACCTTCCCGGCCGAACTCGCGGTCGGCACCGACATCCTGGCTTCGGGCCTCCTGCGGCTCGATGCCCGGCTGTCCGCACAGGAGGCCCCAGCCGCATGAACACCCTCGACACGGACGCCGACATACCGGTCACGGACCGCGTGACACCGCTGCCCGGTTCCGGGGCCGGCCGGCCCGCCGCGACCTGGCACCGCGCCCAGGTCCTCGCCTCCCAGCCGCACGGACGCGGCCACCACTTCCTGCGCCTGGAAGCACCGAGTATCGCCCGGACGTGCCAGGCAGGACAGTTCGTGATGCTGACCGCCGCCCGGGACGAGGACACGGGTCCCGTCCTGCCCCGCCCCATGGCCGTATACGCCCGGAATCCGCGGGCCGGCACCCTCGACATCCTTCTCGGAGTGGTCGGTGACGGCACCCGCCGCCTGGCCTCCTTCCGACCGGGCGAGCGCATGCTGGTGGTAGGACCGCTGGGCCAGGGATTCCGGATCACCCGGGGCACGCGGCGCGTCCTTCTGGTCGGACGGGGCATCGGCACCTGTTCGCTGACCACCGTCGCCCAGGAATGCGCGGGCACCGAGGTCGAGATCGTCGCCGTGGCCAGCGGCAGAAGCGCGGACAGAGTCGTAGGAGCGGACGTCTACCGGGCCGCCGGTGTGACACGGCTGCACGAAGTCACCGACGACACCGGCAGCAGCGAAGTGACCCGGCTCCGGGACATGCTCACCGCAGACCTCGATCAGGCCCCTCCACAGCAGATCATGACGTGCGGCTCTGAGCGGCTGGCCCGGCTCTGCGAGGAACTCGGCCGACGCTGGGCGGCCGACGTCCAGGTATCGCTGGAAGCCCACATGGCCTGCGGCCTCGGCTACTGCCACGGCTGCGCCACCGGCACCAGGAGCGGCCCCGAGGAGTCCCCGCTGATCTGCGCGGACGGACCGGTCTTCCGCCTCGTCCACCCGGACACGGACAGGTGAACGGCCCCCGGCCCGCCGGCTCCGCGGGCACGACGGTCCTGCGCGGGGTCCGCCCCCTCGGCGGCGCACCCCGGGACGTGACCGTACGGGGCGGCCGGATCGCCGCCGTGACGCCCCCTGGGAACGGGGACGGCACCGGCGCCGCGCACGTAACGACAGCCGACTGCGACGGGCTGATCATGCTGCCGGCCTTGGTGGACCTCCATACCCACCTGCGCGAGCCCGGTGACACCGCCTCTGAGACCATCGCCAGCGGCACCAGGGCGGCAGCGCACGGCGGGTACTCCGACGTGCTCGCCATGGCCAACTGCGTGCCCGTGACCGATACCCCCGAGCGGATACGGCACATCATCGAGCGGGCGGCGCGAACGGCCTCCTGCCGGGTGCACCCGGTGGGAGCCGTCACCGACGGGCTCGCCGGCCGCCGGCTCGCACCCCTCGACGCGATGGCGGCGGCCGGCGCCCTGATGTTCTCCGACGACGGCGTATGCGTCGACGACCCCGGGCTCCTGCTGCGGGCGCTGGAGGCGGCCCGCCGCACGGGGACCCTCGTCGCCCAACACGCCCAGTGCCCCCGTCTCGTGCAGCGAGGCCAGATCAACGCGGGCGCGGCGGCACAGGCCACAGCCCTGCCGCCGTGGCCGGCGACGGGCGAGGAAACGATCGTCGCGCGTGACGTGGTACTCGCCGGGGCCACCGGCGGACGCTTGCACATCTGTCACGTCTCCACAGCGGGGACCGTCGACATCGTCAGGTGGGCCAAGTCGCGCGGCTGGCCCGTCACAGCCGAAGTGACTCCCCACCATCTGCTGCTCACCGATCTCATGACCCGCGAAGCCAACCCCCTGCACAAGGTGAACCCGCCCCTGCGCGGCGCCGAGGACGTGGCGGCGCTGCGCGCCGCCCTGCGTGACGGAACCATCGACGCCGTCGCCACCGACCACGCTCCGCACACCGCGTCGAGCAAGGACAACCACTGGTGCGAGGCGCCCTTCGGCATGCTGGGTCTGGAGACCGCGCTCCCCGTGGTCGCGGAGGCCCTGGGCGCCGGGGGCGCCCCGGACTGGGGCCTCGTGGCCGCGGTGATGTCCACACGCCCCGCCCGTATCGCGGGGCTCGCCGACGTGGCGGGCCGCCCGTTGGCCGAGGGGGAGCCCGCGACGTTCACCCTGGTGGACCCCCGGGCCGACTGGCGGGTGGACCGGACCGAGTCGGTCAGCGCGTCGGACAACACCCCGTTCCACGGCATGACGTTTCGCCATCGCGTCGCCGCCACCATGGTCGAGGGCCACGTCACCGCCGACATCGACCGCAGACTGGCCGTCCCCACGGCCGCGAACGACAGCCCACCGCTGCCGGGGCCCACCGGTTGAGCGGGGCCCCAATCGGGCGCTGGCACCCGATTCCGCTCCCATGTTCTGGGTGCCCCCGGCAGGATTCGAACCTGCGACACCCGCTTTAGGAGAGCGGTGCTCTATCCCCTGAGCTACGGAGGCGTGGTGGTCGGGCTCGGCGCCTGATCCACCTGCGACAGTGTAGCGGCTGGCGGGGGGTCGGCGGTTGTCAGTCGAGGAGGGCGAAGGCTTCGAGCTCTACCAGGACGTCGGGCTCGAAGAGGTAGTCGACGCCGATGACCGAGAGCGGGGGCAGGGGGCGGGGGATGGCGAGTTCTTCGGTGACCTGGTCGATGCCGGCCATGAAGGTGTCGTACTGGTCGGGGGTCCAGCCGGTGACGTAGAAGCGGAGGCGGGCCACGTCGGCGAAGGTGGCGCCGGCGCCGGAGAGGCCGCGGGCGGTGTTGCGCAGGGTGTGGGCGACCTGGGCGGTGAGGTCGCCGGGGGCGACCGGGTTGCCGGCGGGGTCGCGGGCGATCTGGCCGGCCACGTGGACGTGGCGGGTGCCGGTGCTGATCGAGACGTGGTGGTACGGGACGGGCTGGAACATTCCGTCGGGGGTGAGGTACTGCACGGCCACGGGGGGTCCCTTCGCTGGTCCGGGTAGGTATCCCATGTCTACCTTGTATCTGAAGGGAACTTCAACGAGACTAGGTTTCGTGCCGGAGACCTCTCAGCCCACGCCCGAACCGCCGCAGCTCACGGAGGAGCACCGCGAGCTGCTCGACCAAGTGCTGGACAAGTGGTCGCTGCACGTGCTCGACAAGCTGTGCGAGCGGCCCCGGCGCTTCAACGAGCTGCGCCGGGCCATCCCGGCCGTGACGCAGAAGTCGCTGACGGCGACGCTGCGGCGGCTGGAGCGCAACGGGATGGTCGAGCGCGCTGTGGTGAGCACCCGGCCCGTGGCCGTCGAGTACCGCGTCGCGCCGCTGGGGAAGACGCTCCAGGGCCTCATCGACGCCCTGTGGAGCTGGACCACCGTCACCCTGCCCGACGTCCGGCGCGCCCGCGCGGCCTACGACGGCGACGGGTGACGGTGGTGCGTGCTCGTCAGCTGCCGCGGCGTACGCGGTCGTGGGCGGCCGTGGCCATCTGGTAGTAGGTCGCCAGCTTGTAGTACTCCCCGCCCGTCGTCAGCGCGCCGGCGAAGACCAGCTTGCGGTCGCCCTCGTACGTGTACGGGGCGCGGGCGGCGAGGACGCCGAGCTTCGGCTCGATGTGCGCCGGGAGCGCGGCCGGGTCGGTGGTGCGGGTGGAGAAGCTGACCCGTTCGATCTCGGGGGAGTCCCAGCTGAAGGTGGGGTACAGCGCCGAGGAGGTCTCGGCGAAGTCCAGCAGCTGCCCGCTCGGCTTCGGCAGGCCGAAGTCGCGCAGCATCGCCTCGACGGTGGCGCGTTCGAAGTGCTGCGGGGACAGGCCGTTGAAGTACACGTTCCAGGTGCGGTTCGCGTGGTCGATCGCCACCGTCGACACCTTGCCGTCCAGGCCGTAGTCGACGAGGGTGCCCATCCACTTGGACAGCGTGTCGGCCATCGCGGGCACGGCGGCGAGGGGGCCCAGCTCTTGCAGCTGCCCCATGGGGAAGACCGCGTACGCCTTGTTGAAGCCGCCGTTGACGCCGTAGTCGACGCCGTAGCAGTCGACGGGGAGCGTGGCCCGCAGGTCCGCGAACATGCCGCGGACCGGGTGGTCCGTCTCCTTGGCGAGGCCGTGCTCCAGGGCGCGCTCGTACGGGTCGCCCTCGGCCAGCGGCACCGTGAAGTCGAAGGACATGTCCCCGACCCGGCCGCCCTTGTTCACGATGTTGAACACGACCGTGGAGTCGGTGACGATGTTCGGGAACGCCGTGAGCAACGCCGTCATCTTCTCGCGCGGGCAGTCCAGGCCCACCAGGGCCGCCGCTTCCTCCGCAGCCACACACAAACGTTCGATTCCGGGATTTACGGTCATCACTCCCCCATGAGGCGATGCGGAATGGCCTGTTCTCTGCTTGTGCTTCAGCAGAGCCTCGGAGGTAGAAGATAGACGGCCGACCGCGGCACCCCCGGCCCCCGGCGGGGGACAAGATCGTGTCTCTTGCCGCTGCAAGGCGGAGCGGTGTGCCCCGGTTGGGGCGGTTCTGACGCGTGCGAGGGCTGGACCCGCCGGTCGGCAGGCCCAGCCCCGGGAGCCGGTCGGGTCCGTCAGGCGGCCGCGGGCGCGTCCTGCACGCGGAGCATCAGGGACCGCAGGAGGAGGGTCGTCTGCATCGCGCACATCAGCACGCCGATGGTGACGTGTGCGGCGGTGGAGCCCTCCTCGCCCAGGAAGACCTGGATGAAGGTGGTCAGCAGGATGCCGACGCCCGCCGCGAGCGGCCACTTCAGCCAGCGGTTCTGCCGCCACACCAGCACGGCGGCTACGAGCTGGACGATCACCAGGGCCGTGTAGACGAAGGCGTTGGCGGCGTGTGCGTCGATCGAGTCGACGTCGCGGCCCATGTACATGCCGGCGAGCAGGCCCTGCATCAGGGTCTGCAGTAAACAGAGAGCCGCCGTGGCGCGCAGGAACGTGAGCGGCCCGCGGCCCGCCACGACCTGTACCGGAATGACCGCCTTGCCCGCCCCCTGGCTGGCGGCCGCGGCGCCGTCGGAAGAGGTTTCGTGCATCGAAGTCCCCATTTCTCTCTGCTGCTCGGCTTGGGAGAGGAGATCCGGGTACGGAGCTCCGGCGGTCCGGAGCCTACCGGCGGAGTTCCGTACCGTTGCCTGATCCAGTCCCAACGGCCTTATGACACCGGTTTGTTGGCCGGTGCCGGTCGGTCGGTGCCGACCGTCAGGCGGTGCCGTGGCCGATCAGCCGGTTGAGCGCCGTGAGGACGTGCACGTCGGCCAGGACGGGGAAGTCGAAGGGCAGCGGCCGCGGGCCCGCCTGGTCGGCGATCGAGCTGAACCCGCCGTCCTCGTGCTGCTGGTCCGTCAGATAGGCCAGCGGCTTGCCGAGGTCGACCCGCGGCGCGTGCCGGGCCAGCGCGCTCAGCGCCTGCGCGGTGGACAGCACGTCGCTGTCCCGGCCCGGTACGTGCCCCCAGCCGCCGTCCGTGCCCCGGGACTCGTCCAGGAACGCCACGGCCCTGGCCACGGCCTGGTCGGCGCGCCGCCGCAGGGTGGTCTCGGTGGCGGGCACGCAGGCGAGGGCGTCCAGGATGCGCTGGATGGCGCTGGACATGCTCAGCGTCCAGCTGGGTTCGAAGCTGCCGTCCTGCTGCTGGGCGTCGAGGAGTACGCCGACCGCGGGGCCGAGCAGGTCCCCGTAGCGGCTCCAGGGCAGGGCGATGACCGCGCCGGCCGTCATGTCCAGGTCCGAGGTGTGGCCGCGCAGGTACGTGGGGAAGCCGCCGGCGTCGTTGGCGCGGGCGCGCAGGTACTCCTCCCCGGCCGCGATGCCGTGGCGGAACCGGTGGGCGTCCAGCGTCCGCAGCAGCTCCACGCAGCGGGCGGTGTCGTCGACGTCGGTCTGGGTGGTGGTCTCGTTGTAGCCCCAGCCGCCGTCGGCGTGCTGGCGGGAGGCGAGGTACTGGCCCATCCGCGCCGCGAGCGGCTCGTGCCCCGGGGCGGGCGCGAGCGCCAGCGCGGCCAGGGAGGTCACGAAGACCTCCTGCCCGTCGATGAACGGCACGCCGCCGTCCGGGCCGCGCAGCCGGGCCAGCGCCTCGATGCCGTCCCGCATGAGCTCGCTGCCGGGCCGGTACGTGTGCAGCGCGTGCAGCGCGACCAGGTGGGCCAGCGCGTTGCCCTCCCACACCCGGCGGACGGGGAAGGCGGACAGTCGCCGTACGAGCAGATCCTGGTAGTCCAGCAGCTCCTGCCCGGACGCCGGGTCCCCGGCCGGGCCCGGCTGCCCGGCCGTGCCCGCGCCCGCGTGGGCGTGGGAGTGCAGGATCGTCGCCGCGCACAGCGTCAGCTCCGTCCACACCGCCTGCGGCCGCGGCGCGATCTCCCGCGGGTCCGGCCGTGCGCCGTCCGGCAGCACCCCGCACAGGCCGAGGATGGTGTCCAGCAGCAGCCGCTTGCGCGCCCCGGACCCGTGCCGGGCCCGGTTCAGGCCGGCGAGCAGGCCGTCGGCGTCGCAGGGCCGGCCGGACAGCGCGTCCACGACGACCCGCTCCAGCGTGCCCTTCGGCCGGGCCCGCTGGAGGTACTCCTGCAACTCCTTCTGTACCCGCGGCAGTGCCCGCTCCTTGCGCAGCAGGAGCAGCAGCAGCGCGGACTCGATGATCCGGCCGGCACACCGGTCGCGCAGGGCACCCTCGCCGTCCACCTGTACGGCGAGGTGGCGCGCGACCCGGCGCCGCACCTCGGCCACCCCGGGCCGCTGCCCGTCCGCGCCCGCCGCCACCGACTGCGCAACGGAGTCGGCCGCGGGGCCGATCAGACGATCACTCATGAGTTCTCTTTCCTTTCGGAGTTGCCGGAGAGACGCCACAGGCGGTCGCGGACATGCCGAAGGGGCCCGGGTCCTCAGGGACCGGGCCTGCGCCGGACGACGCCGGCTTCGGCGTGGGGTGGTCAGCGAGCTGTGATCAGCCGGGATGTGCGCCCGGGCGCGTACCGGACAGGAGGGGAGACCTCACCCTCCGCGGGGCCGCATGGCCGAAACTGGGCATGGCTGACGTCCGGAAAGTGTGACACGCTCCGGCGCTCCGTGCCAGCGAGTCGATGACGACCTGGGCACATACCGCCCCGGGCGGCCTCCCGGCACCCGCCGGCGGCCCCCGGGAGGCCGCCGCGACAAGCCAGCGTCAAGTCACAGGCAAGACAGGCAGGCCACTCTTGGACACGACCGTCACGGGACCCCGGGCCCCGGACGCCGGACCCCGGACTGAAGGCGGAGGGAGGGGGCTTCGATGGGGTCTCGTCCCTGCGTGCGGGCCCACGCGCACGAGAGCAGCGCCGCTGCCGGCTCGCTGCTGTGCGAGCGCTGCCTGACAAGCGCGGAGCGCCAGTTGCGGGAGCTGCCCGGCCTCCACCGGGAGTGCCTGCACCAGGCGGCGCCGACGACGGCCGCCAGGCCGACCAACCCGACGAAGGTCTCGGCGAGCCGCAGCCTCGACCCGCTGGACATCTCGGTGCTGGACACGCGGCTGCACATCCTGTCGCTGCTGGAGTCGTGGTCCGAGGTGGTCGTCGAGAAGCGGGGCGCCGCCGCGCCCCGGCGGCGGGTTCCGGACCTGGCGCGGTTCCTCGCCGCGCACCTGGGGTGGCTGACCGCGCAGCCTCCGGCGGCGGAGTTCGCCGACGAGATCGAGGCCCTGGTCCGGGAGCTTCGGCAGATCATCGACCCCGACCGGGGCGAGCACTTCACGTTCGTCCACGCGTGCGTCCAGGACGGCTGCGGCGGGACGATCACCGCCGCGCTCCGCCCCGGCGAGAGCGTGCCGGGGCGCAGCGTCGCGTGCTCGGCGGGGCACGCGTGGGAGGCGCACGAGTGGCTGCGGCTCCGGCACCTGATGGCCGTGCGGGCACGGCAGGGCGGAGGGAGCGAGGCATGAGCAGACCGCCGAGCCACCGGCTCGTTCCCACGAAGGTCGCCGCGCTGGCGATGGGGGTGTCGGAGGCGACGATCCGCAAGTGGGTGAGCCGCGGGAAGCTGACCCGGTACGGGGCGCCGAACCGCCGCTCGCAGTACGACATCGAGGAGCTGACGGCGCTCGCCGTGCAACGGCAGCCCTGAGGCGGCCGCGGGCGGCGCAGAGGGGCCGTACGGAACGTCACCCCTCCGGTGCCGGCGGGCCGCCGGGCAGCGGCACGTCCGCCCAGATCGTCTTGCCGTGGCCGGTCTGCCGCGTGCCCCAGGTGCGTGCCGTCAGCCCGACGATGCACAGGCCGCGGCCGCCCTCGTCGGTGTCCTCGGCGATCCGCAGGTGGGGCGCGGCGGTGTTGCCGTCGGACACCTCGCAGATCAGCGTGCCGGCGCGGAGCAGCCGCAGCGTGATGTCGCCGGAGCCGTACCGCACCGCGTTGGTGACCAGCTCGCTGACGATCAGCTCCACCGGCGGGGCCTGTTCGCCGAGACCCCAGCGGTCCAGCGCCGCAACCGCAAGGCGGCGGGCCAGCCCGACGCTGTGCGGATCGTCGGGCAGGGACCAGGCCACGACCTCCCGGCCGGGGGTCAGGACGCGGGTGCGGGCGAGCAGCAGCAGGGCGTCGTCGGCCGGGCTCGGCGGCAGCAGCCCGCCGGCCACGTCGTCGCACGCCGCCCGCAGGGGCTGCCCGTGCTGCCCGGCCAGCAGCCGGGCGAGCCGCTCCCGGCCGCCGTCCCCGCCGCCGTTTCGGCTGCCGTCCCGGCCGCCGTCACGGCCGTCGCTGTCGCCGCCGCCGAGCAGGCCCTGGCTGTAGAGGGCCAGCAGGCTGCCCGCCGGAAGCTCGTGCTTCGCCACCCGGTACGGTCCCGCCCCCCGCCCCAGTTCGGGGCCTGCCTCGACGTCCAGCACGCGCGGCGCGGCTCCGGGCGGGGCCAGCACGGGCGGGGGGTGGGCGGCGGAGGCGGCCTCGCAGCGCCCGTGCACGGCGTCGTAGACCACGTACAGGCAGGTGGCGGAGAGGGGCCCGGTGGCCTCGGGAGCGGGGTCGGGCCCGGTCCGCTCGACCGCCAGCCGGGCGGCCAGCTCGTTGAGCCGGCCGAGCAGCTCCGCGGGGTCGAGGTCCAGGGCGGCGAAGGCGTGTACGGCGGTACGGAGCTGCCCCATGGCGGTGACGGCCCGCAGCCCCGAGTCCCGTACCTCCCCGGCGACCAGGGCGGCCCGCGCGCCCGACAGGCGGATGACGTCGTACCAGGAGCCGCCCGCCGCGGCGGGCAGATAGGTGTGGGCCGCCTCGACCGCGACGGAGGACGGCAGCCGCAGGGGCACCAGCTCCCGCTGGGCGATCCTGGCCACCGTGCGCTCCCGGGTGTAGAGGCGGGCGTTGTCCAGGCAGAGCGCCCCGTGCGCCGCCAGCTCGGCGGCCAGCCCGGCGTCCTGCGGGGTGAACGGCTCGGAGCCGCGCCTCCGGTAGAACGCCGCGAGCCCCAGCACCACCCCCCGGGCGGTGAGCGGCACGACGACCATGGAGTGCACCCCGAACCGCCGGAAGACCTCCGCGCGCTCCGGGGTCCGCGCCACCCACCCGGCGTCGTCCCTGACGACGGGCAGGACGCGCGGCGTCAGGTCGGCGAGGGCGTACGCGTACGGCGTGCCGTGGTGCATCAACCGGACGCTGCCGACCTCGTGGGGCAGCGGCACCGTGCCGGGGCCGTCCACGAAGGCGAACCCCGCCCGGCGGACCGTGGCGGGCTCCGTGAGCGGTCCCGGCGCGGGCGCGTCACCGTGCAGGACGGGGTCCAGGACGTCCACGGCGACGGCGTCCGCCAGCGCCGGCACGGCGGCCTCGGCGAGGGCCTGCGCGGACTGGAAGATGTCGAGCGAGTCGCCGAGCCCGGCCCGCGCCCGGTCCAGCAGGAGCCGCCGGCCGGCCCGCTCGTCGGCCGTACGGTCCGCCACGGCCACCGCGACCCCGGCCACACCCCCGGTCCCGGTCCGCAGCGGCGCCGCGGACAGCCCGAAGGGCACCGCCCGGCCGTCGGCGTTCCCGTCGTTCGCCGCGCTCTCCGCTTCCCCCTCGTCCTCCGGGTTCTCCGGGTCCGTATGCAGCGGGCACCGTACGTCGTACGCGGGCTGCCCCGACGCCACGACGCCCCGCAGGACGCGCTCCACCCGCGGATCCGACAGCCCCCGCGCGAGCCACAGGCGCCGGGCGGACTCCCGCCCCGGGCCGGTGGCGCGGCCCGCCCGGAAGCTGACGCCGCGCAGCTCGCTGTCCACCATGTGCAGCCCCACCAGCGACTCCCCGGCCAGCACGGCGACCAGCGCGGCCGACAGCTCGTCGTCCCGGCCCGCCGGCCCGTCGGGTGAGGTTCCCTGTGAGATGTCCACGACTCGCGGTTCTCCCGGATACGGCGCCGCGGAAGGCGCTGCCGACCAGCCCAGGCCCTCTCGATGCTAAGGACCACGGGCGGAGTCCGCCTGTCGGCGGCCGGACGGCAAGAAGGCTCGGACCGCTCTCATCCCGTTTTCAGGGAGCATGGATAGCCTGCATACATGACTGGAATGGCGCCAGCAGGGTGGTACCCCGACCCGGACCGCAGCGACGACGAGTCGCCGAGGGAGCGGAGGTGGGACGGCTCGGCCTGGACGGACGAGGTCAGGCCCGCCGCCGTCGCCCCGGACGCCCCGGCGGCGGGCCCCGCCGGGCCCGCCCCGCAGGACGCGCCGCCCGGCGGCCCGCCCGGCGGCCTGGACGACGCCCCCACGGAAGTCATATCCGGCGGGGCCGCACCGCTCGGTTTCGGCCCGCCGCCCGGCCCGCCGGGCGCGCCGCCCGGCCCACCCGGCAAGGGGGGCTGGCGGGGCCGCCGCCCGCTCGCCGTGGGGATCGCCGCCGCCGTGGCCGCCGCGGCGCTCGTCGGCGGCGGCATCGCCGGCGGGTACGCGCTGTGGGGCGGCGACGACGGCGACGGGACCGGCGACAACGGCCCGGTGGCCGCCGGGCCGGACGGCGAGGACGGGGAACCGGACTCCGGCGACGGCCCCGGCGGGGGCGGCGGGACCGACGGCGGCTCGGGCGGCGGCCCGGACCTGCCGGACGAAGGCGACGAGCCGCCGACGGAGATCCCCACCGAGGACGGCTTCGCCACCGACCTGGCCAGCGGCATCAAGATCCCCGTGCCGGACGGCTGGAAGGGGCAGTCCGGGCAGATAGGCGCCTCGGTGTCGGTCGGCGAGTACAAGTGCCCCACCTCCCCGGAGGACACCTGCGTACGCGGCGGGGTCAACTCCGCGCCCGCCCTCGCGCTCGGCCTGGACGCGACCAGCCCGAAGACCGTCGCGGAGAAGGACATCGGGCCCAACGCGGAGGCGTCCTACGGCGACGAGGCGTACGGCGGCATCACCTCGCACGACGAGGTGGAGTCCGGCGAGGTCACGGTCGCGGGGGAGGAGGGCTACCTGGTGCGCTGGAAGGTCGTGACGGAGGAGGGTGACGACGGCTACGTGCAGTCGCTCGCGTTCCCGTCCCCCGCGAACTCCGAGACGATGGTCCTCGTACGCGCCGGCTTCGACATCGGCGACGAGGCGCCGGGTCTCGGCGAGCTGGAGGAGATCACCGAGGGCATCGAGGAGGCCGAGGGCGGCGCGGGCTTCCCGGGCGGCGGCGGCCAGCCGGTGAGCTTCGCACGGCGGTGACGGGCAGCGGCGCGGCACGGCGCCGCGGGAGCCGCGGTCGACCCACCGCGGCTACCCCGCACCCCCGCCCCAGGGTAGGCCGCCGTACCGACAACGCCGCCCGGCAGCGCCCCCCGCCGCCCCGGCGGCGTCCCCGGACGGCCGAAGCAGGGCGGACGCCCTCGCGCCGCCGTGAGGCGCGCGCCCGGCACGGTACGCGTACGCCCTCGGGCACCGCGCCGGTCCGCCCTACGAGCCGAGAAGCCCCCGACTCACTTGACGAAGGACATAGAGGCACCCCCCCCGCCGACCCCGTGCCGTGCCCGCCGCCCGCCCCACCCCGAAGCGACCCCCGCCGCCCCGCCGCGGGCGCCCCGCCGCTCACCCCCCGTACAGCTCCTCGATCTCCGCCTTGTACGCCTCCGCCACCGCCTGCCGCTTCACCTTCAGCGACGGCGTCAGCATCCCGTTCTCCTCCGTGAACTCCCCGGCCACGATCGTGAACCCCCGGATCGACTCCGCCCGCGACACCGCCTCGTTCGCGTAGTCCACCGCCCGCTGCACGTCCGCCCGCAGCTCCGGGTCGTCGCGCAGCTCCGCGACCGGCGTGTCCTTCGGCCGCTTGCGCACCGCCAGCCAGTGCGCCAGCGCCTCCCGCTCCAGCGTCACCAGCGCCGCCACGTACGGCCGCCGGTCGCCGACCACCAGCACCTGCCCCACCGGCGGCCGGCTGCGCAGCCGGTCCTCCAGCACCGCGGGCGAGACGTTCTTGCCGCCGGTGGTGATGAGGAGGTCCTTCTTCCGCCCGGTGATGGTGAGGTAGCCGTCCTCGTCCAGCGCGCCCAGGTCGCCGGTCGCGAACCACTCGTCTGCCAGCACCTCGCCGGTCGCCTCCGGGTTCCGCCAGTACCCGTCGAAGACGATGCCGCCCCTGATCAGCACCTCCCCGTCCGCGGCGATACGGATCGCCGTCCCCGGCAGCGGCCGGCCCACCGTGCCGGGGCGGGGCCGCAGCGGCGGGGTGATGGTGGCGGCGGCGGTGGTCTCGGTGAGGCCGTAGCCCTCGTAGATGACGACGCCCGCGGCGTAGAAGAAGAGGTTGAGGTTGCGGTCCAGCGGGGAGCCGCCGCTGATGGCGTAGTTGAGCCGTCCGCCCAGCTCTCGGCGGATGCGCCGGTAGACCAGCAGCTCGTACAGGCCCCAGGCCAGTGAAAGGCCGAGGCCGGGGCCCCGGCCGGTGCCGAGGAACTTCTGCAGGGACGCCTCGCCGAAGCGCACCCCTATCCGGTCGGCGCGGTCGAAGGACGAGCCGCGGCCGAGTTTCTCGGCCATCTCCCGCCCGGTGTCGTGGATCTTCTCGAACAGATAGGGCACGCCGACGAGGAACGTCGGCTTGAAGACCTTGAACTCCGGGCGCAGCTCGTCGGGTTTGATCGACGGCCAGTGGCCGATCTCGATGCGCGCGGACAGGCAGGCGATCTGGATCGTCCGGCCGAGGATGTGCGCCAGCGGCAGGAAGAGGAGCGTGGAGGCGGTCTTGCCGGTGACCTCCTGGAAGATCGGGTGCAGCAGCTCGACGCTGTTGGCGGCCTCGGCGTACAGGTTGCCGTGGGTGAGGACGCAGCCCTTGGGGCGGCCGGTGGTGCCGGAGGTGTAGCAGACGGTGGCGACGGTCGCGGGGGTGAGGGCGGCGCGCCGCGCCTCGACCTCGTCGTCGGGTACGTCCCGGCCGAGCGCCTTCAGCTCGTCGAGCCCGCCGGCGTCGAGCTGCCACACGCGCGCGTCTGCGGACGCGGCGCGGACGGTCTCCTCGTTCGCGGCGGTCTCGGCGACGACGTAGCGGGTGCCGGAGTCGCGCAGGATCCACTCGACCTGGTCGGCGGAGGAGGTGGCGTAGACGGGCACGGACTGGCCGCCGGCGGCCCACACGGCGAAGTCCAGCACGCACCACTCGTAGCGGGTGCGGGACATGATCGCGACCCGGCCGCCGGGTTCGAGCCCGGCGCCGACGAGGCCCTTGGCGACGGCCGTGACCTCGGCGGCGAATGCGGCGGCGGTGACCGGCACCCACCGGCCGCCGGTCTTGCGGCGGATCACCGGGGCGCCGGGGTCCTCGGCGGCGTTGGTGTACGGGATGCCGGCGACGCCGCCGCCGGCGGGCGGCGGCCCGGCGAGCCGCGGGGCGGCGGCCTGGCGTACGACGCCGTTCTCCGCCGTCACCTCCACGGGGGCGCGCCCGGCGAGGTCCGAGCGCTTCTTCGCGGTCTTCAGGTCCTTTCGTACGCCCACTTTCGCTCCTTCTGGATATGCGGAGGGTCAGGCTTCGAGCAGGGCCGTGACGCCCTGGCCGCCGGCGGCGCAGACCGAGATCAGCCCGCGTACGGGCCCGTGGGCGCCGTCCGTACGCGCCGCCGCCCGCTCGTGCAGCAGCTTCGCCAGCGTCGCGACGATCCGGCCGCCGGTGGCGGCGAAGGGGTGCCCGGCGGCGAGCGAGGAGCCGGCGACGTTGAGCCGCTCCCGGTCGACCGTGCCCAGCGGCCCGGCCAGGCCCAGGCGCTCCTTGCCGAACTCCGGGTCCTCCCAGGCCGCCAGCGTGGCGAGCACCTGCGAGGCGAACGCCTCGTGGATCTCGTACAGGTCGAGGTCCGCCAGGCCGAGACCGGCGTCGGCCAGCAGCCGCGGCACGACGTACGCGGGCGCCATCAGCAGCCCGTCCGGGCCGTCCCGGCCGTCGACGAAGTCGACCGCGCCGGTGCGCGCGTGCGTGAGGTACGCGAGCACCGGCAGCCCGCGCGCCGCGGCCCACTCCTCGCTCGCCAGCAGCACGGTGGCGGCGCCGTCGGTCAGCGGGGTGGAGTTGCCCGCGGTCATGGTGGCGTCCGGCTCGGCGGCGCCGAACACCGGCTTCAGGCGCGCGAGTTTCTCCGGCGTGGAGTCGGGGCGCAGGTTCTGGTCGCGGTCCAGCCCGCGGAAGGGCGTCAGCAGGTCGGCGAAGAAGCCCGCGTCGTACGCGGCGGCCAGCCGGCGGTGGCTGGCGGCGGCCAGCTCGTCCTGCGCGGCGCGCGGCACCCGCCACGCGCGCGCGGTGCGCGCGGCGTGCTCGCCCATGGACAGCCCGGTACGCGGCTCGGCGTTGCGCGGGATGTCGGGGACGACGTGCCGGGGGCGGAGCCCGGCGAGGGCGGCGGCGCGCTTGCCGAGGGTCTTCTGCCGGCGGGCGCGGAGCAGGACGTGGCGCAGGCCGTCGTTGAGGGCGAGGGGCGCGTCGCTGGTGGTGTCGACGCCGCCGGCGACGCCCGCGTCGATCTGGCCGAGCGCAATCTTGTTGGCGACGAGGATCACGGCCTCCAGGCCGGTGCCGCACGCCTGCTGGATGTCGTAGGCGGGTGTGCGGTGGTCGAGCCTGCTGCCGAGGACGACCTCGCGGGCGAGGTTGAAGTCGCGGCTGTGTTTGAGCACGGCGCCGGCGACGAACTCGTCGAGGAGCGCGCCGCCCAGGTCGTACCGGGTGACGAGGCCGTCGAGGGCGGCGGAGAGCATCTCCTGGTTGGACGCGGTGGCGTACGCGCCGTCCGCGCGGGCGAAGGGGATCCGGTTGCCGCCGACGACCGCGACGCGGCGCGCGCCCGCGCCGGTGGGTCCGCCCGTCTTCGCCGGTGTGGTCATCGCTGTGCTCCATCCGTCGCGTACGCTTCTTACTCGGGAGTAAACTTACTCAGGCGTAAGGGGATTGCCAATGGCCGATCGCTACCAGAAACTCACGAGCCGCGGCGCCGGCGCCTTCGTCGCCAAGCGGCTCGGCCTCCCGCGCCCCGCGCGGCTGGAGCGGCACCGGCCGGGGCAGCCCGTGGCGCGCGGGCCCGTCGCGCTCGGCGGCGCGGACGGCGGCCGGATGCGCAAGACGCTGCGCGAGCTGCTGGACTCCGCCGGCGCGGAGGTGGTGACCGAGGAGACCGTACGGCCCGGGGCGCTGGTCTTCGACGCCACCGGCATCGACTCCTCCGCCCGGCTGCGCGCCCTCCACGACTTCCTCCACCCCCGGATACGCCGGCTCGCCCCCTGCGGGCGCGTCGTGGTCGTCGGCACGCCGCCCGAGGACGCCGCCGGACCGGCCGAGGCGGTGGCGCAGCGGGCGCTGGAGGGGTTCGTCCGGTCGGTCGGCAAGGAGCTGCGGAACGGCTCCACCGCGCACCTGCTGCTGGTCGCGCCGGGCGCGGAGGGCGGGCTGGAGTCGACGCTGCGCTTCGCGCTGTCGGCCCGCTCGGCGTACGTCTCGGGCCAGGCGCTCCGGGTCACGGGCACGGCCGACGTGCCTGCGACGGCCGACTGGGACCGGCCGCTGGCCGGACGGACGGCGCTGGTCACCGGCGCGTCGCGGGGGATCGGCGCGGTGACGGCGGAGACCCTGCACCGCGACGGCGCACAGGTGGTGTGCCTGGACGTCGCCGCGCAGGCCGCCGAGCTGCGGGCGGTGGCCGACCGGGTCGGCGGCGGGGCGCTGGAGCTGGACATCACGGCGGCGGACGCCGGGGACCGGCTGGCCGCGTACCTGGACGAGCACCACAGCGGCGTCGACGTCGTCGTGCACAACGCGGGCATCACCCGCGACAAGACCCTCGGGCGCATGACCGCGGCGCAGTGGGACGCGGTCGTCGGCGTCAACCTCACCGCCGTCGAGACCCTCACCGCCCGCCTCCTCGACGGCGGCCTGCTGCGCGACGGCGGCCGCGTCGTGTGCACCTCGTCGATCAGCGGCATCGCGGGCAACGTCGGCCAGACCAACTACGCGGCCAGCAAGGCCGGACTCATCGGCTACGTCCAGGCCGCCGCCCCGGCCGCGGCCCGGCGCGGGGTGACGGTCAACGCGGTCGCGCCCGGATTCATCGAGACGCAGATGACGGCGGCGGTCCCGCTGGTCATCCGGGAGGCGGGACGCCGCATGAACAGCCTGAAGCAGGGCGGCCTGCCCGTGGACGTGGCCGAGGCGGTGGCGTACTTCGCGGCGCCCGGCAGCGGAGCCGTGACCGGGCAGGTGCTGCGGGTGTGCGGCCAGGCACTGCTGGGGGCGTGAAATGGAGACCCGGGAGCTGAGCAGGGCGCCGCGGCTGCTGCCGCTGTACGCGCGGGCGGCGGTGCCGAAGCGGCGGGGGCGGCCCGCCGTCCCCCGGCCCGCCGTCCCCGAACGCCGCCTCGTCCTGCCCGCCGTACGCCCCGACCCCGCCCGGCTGCGCCGCTACGCCGCCGTCTGCGGCTTCCCCGACGACGGCCGGCTGCCGGCCACGTACCCGCACGTGGTGGCCTTCCCGCTCGCCATGTCCCTCATGGCCGCCCGCGACTTCCCCTTCCCGCTGCTCGGCCTCGTCCACGTCGCCAACCGCGTCGAGCGGCTGCGCCCGGTCGACGCCGGCGAGCGGCTGACGTACGTCGTGGCGACGGGCCCGGCGGAACCGCACCCCAGGGGCACGGCGTTCACGGTCACCGCGCAGGCGCGGGCGGGCGGGGAGACGGTGTGGCGGTCGGCGAGCACGTACCTGAGCCGCGGGCCCGGCACGGGCGAGGCTGGGGCGCAGCAGGAGGCGCCGGACCTCACGGTGCCGTCGCGGCAGGAGAACTGGCCGCTGCCGGGCTCGCTGGGCCGCTCGTACGCCGCCTCCTCCGGCGACCGCAACCCCATCCACCTGCACCCGCTGGCGGCCCGGCCGTTCGGCTTCCGGCGCGCGATCGCGCACGGCATGTGGACCAAGGCGCGCTGCCTGGCGGCGCTGGCGGCCGACCTGCCCGGGGCGTACGCGGCGGAGGTGGCGTTCCGCGCGCCGGTGCTGCTGCCGGCGACGGTCCGCTTCCGCGCGGAGCGTGCGGAACACGCGGGCGCGGGCTGGGCGTTCGACGTACGCGCCGCGGACGGCACCCGCGAGCACCTGCGCGGCGCGGTCTCACCCCTCGGCGGCTGACGGCCCCGGCGGGGCTGGCGGCGGGGTCCACGTTTCGCCGTCGAGTACGTTGCGCATGCCCACCCAGATCATGTTCATCAGCCGGCGCGTCATGCCCTCCGGCGACTCCGCGGGGTGGTCGGCCATCCAGTCCGTCAGCGCGTCCGCCGCGCCCACGATGGTGTGCGCGACGAACTCGGCGTCCTCGTCCCCCAGCCGGGCCGGTCCGTCGTTCTCCTCGATCCCGGCCCGTACCAGCGCGGTCACCTCCGCCATCACCGCCCGCCGCGCCGCCGCCGACTCCGCGGCGATCGCCTCGCTCAGCTCGGCGGCGTGCCGGTGCAGCACGACCCACCCGTCGCGGTGCTCGGAGACGAAGGAGAAGAACGCCCGCAGCCCCGCCCGCAGCCGCAGCTCCGGCGTGCCCACCTCCTCGGCCGCCGCCTGGAAGGCGGCCACCAGCCGCTCCGCCTCGCGCCGCAGGCAGGCGACGAACAGCCCTTCCTTGGACTCCAGATAGAGGTAGACCATCGGCTTGGAGATCCCGGCCAGCTCGGCGATCTCGTCCACGGAGGCCGCGTGGTAGCCGCGTTTGGAGAAGACCCGTACCGCCACGTCGATGATCTGCTGCTCCCGCACCCGGCGGGGGAGCCGCTGCCTGCGCTTCTCGGTCACACTTGCGAGCCTATCTGCCGCCTCCTATATTTAACGCACCAGTAAGTTTACTCATCGGTAAGAACGAGGGGTGTGCAGATGGCCGACGACACGTCGGGACTGGCGGGACTGGACCTCGCCGCGGTGTCCCCCGAGGAGTACGCCCGCATCGTCCAGGGGCTCTCCTCGAAGGAGATCGAGGAGATGGCCCGGGACGAGGCGCTCCGCGCGCGGGTCGTCGGGGAGGTCTTCGGGCGGATGGCGCAGCAGTTCCAGCCGGAGAAGGCGGGCACGCTGGACGCCGTGATCCGGTGGCAGATCACCGGCGTCAGCGAGGTGGTGTACGAGGTCACCGTCGCCGGCGGCGCCTGCTCGGTCCGCGAGGGGCGGGGCAGCGGACGGCCGCGGGTGACGCTGGAGATGGGCGACGAGGAGTTCCTGCGGGTCACGTCCGGGAACGCCGGGCCCGTCAAGCTGTTCATGAAGCGGAAGTTGAAGGTCACCGGCGACGTGGCGCTCGCCCTCAAACTGACCACGCTGTTCGACATCCCCAGCGCCGACTGAGCGCGCGCCGAGGGCACCGGCGGGCCGCTGCCCCGGCCCGCCCCGTCCTCAACCCGGCGGTTTGCCCCGGCCGGTGAGCGGGCCCGCCGACGGCAGGTCCGCCTGGTCGCGCAGGCGGAGCGCGCGCAGCGTCGCCTCCAGGGCGAAGCGGCGGTCCGGCTCGGACAGCTGCGAGCCGAAGTGCTGGCCAAGGGTGCGCATCCGGTACCGCACGGTCTGCGGGTGGACGTGCAGCTGCTCGGCGATACGCCCCGCCGTGCCCCGCGTCGTCAGCCACACCCGCAGCGTCTCCACCAGCCGCTCGCGCCGGCCCGCGGTCACGGTGGCCAGCGGCTCCAGCTGGCGGCCGGCCATCTGCTCGACCAGCGCGGGGTCCGTCAGCAGCCACAGCGTGAGCAGGTGCTCCTCGACCCGTACCGGCGAAGGCGTGCGGATCGCGCCCGACTCGACCATGCCGAGCGCCTGCCGCGCCCAGCGCAGCGAGTCCGCGGTCCGGTGCAGCGGGACGGTGAGGCCGACGGCCACGGCCGTCCGGCCCAGCGCCACGTCCAGCGCCTCGCGGCGCTCCTCGTCGAACGGGCCGGGGATCAGCAGGTACGGGTGCGGGCCCGCGGTGTCGGCGAGGACGTCGTCGGGGAGCGCGGTCAGCGACGGGAACTTCTCCGCCGGCATGAGCGCGGCCGGCGTCACCTCGTCCGGCAGCCGCCAGCGGGCCTGCGCGGCGATGTCCTCGACCGTGGGGCGCGGCACCGGCGGCTCGGCGACCAGCGTGCGCAGCAGCCGCCGGCGCAGGCTCTCCAGCCGCTCCGCCGAGTCGGCCTCCGCCTCCAGGTAGCCCTGCCGGGCCAGCTCCGACAGCTCGTCGATGTAGGCGAAGAGCGCGTCGGCGAAGGCGTTCATGACGTGCGAGGCGAGGTGGTGCCGCTCGCCCACGGCCATCGCGCGGCGCCACGCGACCCGGCCTCCGATGCGGTACGCCGACTGCAGGGCGTCGAGGCTGCGGCCCTCCTGCGCCTCGTACCGGCCGAGTCTTCGGTGCACCTCGGCGAGGGGGACGGCGCGCTTGCGCGTCGTCGCGACCCGGTCGGTGAACGTGTCGAGCGACTGCCGCACGCCCAGCCGGATGGCCCGTTCGTACGCGTCCCCCTGCTGGAGCCCGTACTCGGGCACCGCGCGGCGGATCGCCGCGACGATCTCCCGGTAGAGGCTCGGTAACTCGGGCCGGATCAGGCCGGCCAGCTCCCGCGGCAGCGGCTCGGGCGGCTCGGCCAGTGCGATCGCCTGCACGTCGGACGGCATACGTCTACCCCTCACGCCGCCGGCGGCGGCGGGCATGCGGACACCGGCCCGGTGGGGGGTGGACAAGCCGGGTGCCCTGCCGCGCGGAGGTGCCGGCAGCTCACTGTTTCGATGAAGAACCGCGGGCGCCCGGCCGGCAGCGCACCGGAGACCGCGGTGTACCCGGATAACGTTGTAGCCCACACAGAGTGGACGCGGGACTACTCACCGGGCAAGCGCTTGTACGCATCTTTTGTACGACGGTGATAGTTCCCCGCGAACGTTCACGGGCCGTCGCCGCGCCGCCGCAGGTGGAGCGTCCGTACCGCCACCTCCACCGCGAACCGCTCGTCGTGGTCGTCCAGCCGCGCGCCGAAGAGCCGGTGCAGGCTGCGCAGCCGGTAGCGCACGGTCTGCGGGTGCACGTGCAGCAGCCGCGCCATCCGCGCCGCCGTGCCGCGGGTCGTCAGCCAGACCCGCAACGTGTCGACCAGCCGGTCCCTTCGCACCGGCGTGTGCCCGGCGAGCGGCGCCAGCCGCCGGCGCGCCAGCTCCTCGGCGAGCGCCGGGTCGGCCATCAGCCACAGCGTCACCAGGTGGTCGGCGCAGGCGAACACCGGCTCGTCCCGGATCAGCCCGGCCTCCGCGTGCGCGAGCGCCTGCCGCGCCCAGCGCAGCGAGTCCGCGGCCCCGGCGAGCGGCACGGTCACGCCGATCGCGGCCCGGCCGCCGGCCAGCGCCGCGACCAGGCCGGCGCGGCGCTCGCCGGTCAGGGGCCCGGGCAGGAGCAGGTGCGGCTGCGGGTCGGCGAGTTCGGTGAGCACGTCGTCCGGGAACGCCCCGGCGTCGGGGAGGCTCCCCGCCGCCAGCGCGACGGGCGTCGCCGTCTCCGGCAGCGGCCAGCCGGCCCCCTCGGCGAGTCCGGTGATCGCGGGGTGGGTGAGGGGCGTCGCGCCGCCGGCGAGCAGCAGCCGCAGCAGCCGCCGCCGGCGCGCCCCGGCGTCCTCCGGCCCCGACTGCGCCTCCAGATAGCCCTCGCGGCACAGCTCCTCGGTGGAGTCGACGTACGCGAAGACGGCGTCGGCGAACATCGCCATCAGGGTGGGGGACATGTTGTAGCGGGCGCCCACCGTCTTGGCCCGGCGCAGCGCCACGCGGGCGCCGATGCGCAGCGCCGAGCGCAGGTACTGGAAGCTGCGGCCCTCGTACGCCTCGAACCTGCCCAGCCGCCGGCACAGGTCGTCCTGACGGCCCGCCGGGGATTCCGGATTCGCCACCTGCTCCACGAATGCGGAGAGATTCTGCTCGACGCTCTGCTGCAACACCTCCCCGTACGGCCCGCCGAGCAACTGGTCGTATTCCGGAATGGCCCTGCTGATCTCCTGCGCTATTTCCTCCACCAGGCTGGGCAGTTCCGGGCGCATCACCGCGGCGAACTCCTGCGGCAGCGGCTCCGGCGGCTCGCCGAGCCCGGCGGCGGGTCCGGCGTCCGGCATCTGCATGACTCCTCCACCCCGGCGGCGGAGCCCGGTCGGCGTGGCTCCGCCGCCAAGCATGCGTGGCGGCGCGGCGGCACGGGAGCGGAACGGCCGGGCTTGCGCACTCGGCGACAAACCCCGGTGGCGGAATGCTGCGCAACTGACAAGAAAGCGCGCCGCGGTGGGACGTTCGCCGTTTCGCGGTCCTTGGCATTGTGCGTACTTATCGCCCGTACGTAACCTGCTCCGCGTGAGGAACTTGTCGGCAGGCTGGTTGTGGTCCGCATGCCGAACCCGCCGGGCGCGTCGGCCCCGTCCCGGCCCGGCCACCGGCGAGCCGATGGCCGCTGCGCAGAGCGCCGCCGGGGCCGTCAACGGGGCGGGTCACGCGGTTGGTTGCGTACACGTCGCGGAGGAGCGGGGGTACGCGGCCCACTGACCGGGCACCGCGGCGGCGGTGGAGCTGGACACCCGGCCGGGCGGCCGGTCCGCCGGCGCCGCGGCCGTCGACGACGCCGGCGAGGCCGTGGGAGTCCGGGGGACGGCGGACCTGCCGGCCGTCGCCGTGCGCTGGGACGCCGCCGGCGCGGTCACCAGGCTGGAGACGCCCGGCCGGGGAGACCGGCGGTGACCCGGGGGGATTCGGAGGGTATCCGTCGTTGCCGTGCGGTGGATCATTACCGGGGAACGGCTTGCGATTGCGCACTCGGCGACAAGTTCCGGCGGCCGGATACTGCACGGCTGACAAGAAAATACCCGGCCGTAACAAAGTTCCCCGATTCCCGGGCCGAAGTATTGCGCTCCCTTGTTACCCGTACGTAACGTACCCACCTGCAAGGCGCTGGTCGGGGCATCCGCCGAAGTCCGCAGGCCGGACCCGGATCGCTCCACGGTTTCGATCTGCCGCGCGTTGTCCGCGCCCCGGGAAGCGGACACCGTGGTGGCGCAGAACCGTCACTTCAACTCACGAGGGGAATCGCAGTGCGAACACTCACGAGAAGCGCCGCAGTCGCAGCAACAGCCCTCATGGCGGCCGTCGGCTTCACCGTCAGCTCCGCCTCCGCGACCGCGCAGGCGACCTGGACGGTCTCTCCGGGCGGGCCGTTCACGGCCCACTCCGGAGACACGCAGCTGGAGGTGCCCAACGCCGTCCTCCGCTGCACCGACGCGGATGCCGCCGGGGATCTCCAGAGCGGGTCGGGGCTGGACGGTGCAGGCATCGGCACCATCGACAGCCTGACGTTCACGAACTGCACCGTGGCCGGAATCATGTTCAACGTCGACACGTCCTCGACGCCCTGGGACCTGAACGTCACCGGCGTCGACCCCAACAACCCCGACCGGGTACTGGGGTCGATCACCGGGATCATCGCGAACATCTCGGACCCGTCCGGCCTCTGCTCGGCGACGTTCGCCGGTCCCGGCGGAGCCACCGACGAGGGCACGGTCACCGGGTACTTCGACAACGCGACCAGCCAGCTCGTGGTGCAGGACGGAGACCTCACCGCGTACAACGCGAACTGCCTGAACATCATCAACAACGGTGAGCACGCCGCGTTCACCGGCACCTTCGACGTCTCGCCGGCGCAGACCATCACGATGGACTGACGCCCGGCCTGACGGCCCGGGCCCACGGCGTTCCCACCCAACAGCTCACGAAGGGAATCGCAGTGCGACGACTCACGAGACGCACCGCAGTCGCAGCGGCGGCACTTGTGGCGGCCGTGGGGTTCACCGTCAGCTCTGCCTCGGCGACCGCGCAGGCGACCTGGACGGTCACTCCGGGCGGGCCGTTCACGGCCCATTCCGGTGACACGCAGTGGGGCATGCCGAACTACCTCTTCCGGTGTACCGACTCGGACGTCTCCGGGACGCTGAAGAGCGGGTCGGGTCTGGACGGTGCAGGCATCGGCACCATCGACAGTCTGATGTTCATGAACTGCTCCGTGGGCGGAGTCTCGTTCGAGATGAACTCCTCGGTCTCGCTGCCGTGGGACCTGATCGTCATCGGCGTCGACCCCGACAACCCCGACCGGGTACTGGTGGTGATCACGGGGGTCATCGTGCACGTCTCGGACACGAGCGGCATCTGCACGGCGACGTTCGCCGGTCCCGACGGCCCCACCGACCCGGGGACGCTCACCGGTTACTACGACACGAAGAAGCACCAACTCGTCATCGAGGACGGCGACCTCACCGCCCACGACGCGAACTGCCTCGGCATCATCAACGACGGCGACCGCATCGCGTTCACCGGCACCTACGACGTCTCACCGCCTCAGTTCATCGCGCTGGACTGACGCGCCCACGGCAGAAGGAGTTCGATGAGTCCACGTACCGGGCGGCTCACCGTGATCGCACTCGGTGCGCTCGTCGCAGGACTGCTCCCGGCCTCCGGTTCGGCGGCCCAGGAGGCGACCGTCTCGGTCTCCGCCGCCTACGTGTGCGAGCCGGCCGGCGGCGGAGCCGTCGACACCACGGTCGAGTTCACGGGTTCTTTCCCGGCCTCCGTGCGCTCCGGTGAGGCCATCCGGCCCGGCGACCTCACGATGTCGGCCACGTTGGGCGGGGAGCTGCTGGAAGGGCTGCCGGCCGAGGAGGGCGCCACCGTCGCCGGGTCGGCGTCGGTGGCGATGAGCGTGGCCCAGGGGCCGGAGTCCGCCGACTACCCGTGGACCGGAGCGACCGGGGAGCAGGCCGAGGTGGCGGCGGACGGTACGGCCACCGTGTCGTTCTCCGGCGGGATGTCGTCGGCGACACCCGGTGGCTCCGGGGACGTGGTCTTCAGCCTCGGCCCGCTGACCCTGGAGTTGCAGGGCAACCCGCCGGCACAGGGTGACACTGCCTCGCCGCCCGCCGATCCGGCATCCCCGCCGGCCGACCCGGGTGACCCGGCCGCGACCACCCTCGCCTGCACCCTCGCGGAGGGCCAGGACGCCGCCCTGGCGACGGTCGTCGGACCGGACGAGTCCGGCACACCGGGCGGCGAGGACGGCCGCGGCGACAACGGCGGCGCCGGGCAGGGCACTCCGGGTGCCACGGGCACCGAGCCCGGCGGCGCGGGCGCCGGCGTGGAAACGGCGCCTGGGGACAAGCCCGCCGAGACCGGCGATGTGAAGCCGTGCCCTCCGGACCAGCCGCCTACGGCGGAGCTGGATCCCGACCGGCTGATCGAGCCCCCTGAGGGCTCGGACATCTTCAATTTCCCGGGTGTCTACACGTGTACGACCTCGGTCGGCATCGTGAATTCCAAGAAGCTGAACGGCGCGCTCATCGCCAACGATCCGCACGGACCCACGCTCGACAGCGTGCGCGTCATGCTGACCAAGCAGTATATTTGGGGTGACGGCGGTTATAACCAAACCCGCAGTGTCGCGGAGTTCACTCTTCCGGACTCCGGGTCGACATTCCTGGCCTTCGGGTTTGTTCCGGTCTCGGGGAAGGTCGAATTCACTAACGGGCCGATGACGATCAACACGGAGCAGGTCCGGCCCACCGAGCCCAACGAGACCACGGCGGGCTTCTACCAGTCTCTCAGGATCTACGATGTGAAGGTGAACGGGGTCCCGCTGGATGTGGGCGACAACTGCCGCACCAGCCGGCAAATCGACGTCGTGCTCAAAGGTATAGCTCCAGAATATGAGGTTCTCCCCGGCGGCACGTTGAGGGGCCTGGTTTCGGTACCCCCGTTCACCGGGTGCGGCACCGGCGGTGAAGACCTGGACGCCATCTTCACGGCGGCTCTCGCCGGTCCCGGAAACTACGTCGAGCTGAACCAGTCGCCGCTGTGCACGATGCCGTGTACGCCGGTCGTCCCCGAACTGCCCGCCCACGACTGAGCACGAAACTCGCCCGGTTTCCCTCCGCGGAGGGAAACCGGGCGAGCCGTCGTGGCCGGGGTCAGCTCGCCGGCGGCGCCTCCGCGGTGCCGAGGTCGAGGCTGATGGTGTTCCCCTCACCCGGGATGATCGCGTTGATCACGGGGGTGGCGAGCAGGCAGTGCTCGAAGTCGGGGATCGTGTACTCGCCGCTGAGCGTGCCGCCCGTGAACGGGTTGAATCCCGGCTCCGAGGTGAGGGCTATCTCGGCGGGCACCTCGGTCTGGCAGCGGCTGCCCACCCAGATGGGTATGCCGGCCACCTTCAGCTCGGTGATCCGCAGCGTCAGCTTCGAGACCGTGTTGACCTCGCCGGTGGCGGTGTCGATGGTGCCGGCGGTGGGCTCGGTCTCGATGAACTCGGTGGTCGCCGTCGCCGGGATGAAGTCGAGCGTCTTGAACGAGCCGGTGGACGGGGGCAGGTTGGTGTTGGCGCTGAGCGCACCGGTGGACAGGTCCACGGTGGTCTCCAGGGTGCCCGGGCCCAGTTCGAGGTCCGAGTCGGTGCCCGCGAGGTGCGTCGTGCCGGACAGCGGATAGTTGAGCTGGACGGGCGCGGCGTTCGCGGTGCCCGTGGTGGCGACGGTGAAGCCCGCCGCGGCGAGCAGCGCCAGGGCGCCGCGGCCCAGATTCCGCTGCCCTCTCGATAGTGTCAACCGTCTGGCCATCGAGAATCTCCTCAATATCGTGTGGGGGAGCCCGGGTTGGGATTCTGCCGACTGTCGGCGTGAGAATGCTACGCGCCGGTAATAAGGCTGGCAATGTGCCCGGTAAGGCGATCTGGGAATGGTCGGAATACTTATCAGGCAGTGAGAACCGAGGGCCCGCCGATGTGTCGCCGGGTGAGCATCTGCCGGGCGGTCGGGAGGTTGTCACCAGGTGATAAAACAGCACGGCGGATTGCTCAGCGGACGACAAGAAAATACCCGTCGGTAAGGGGGCGGTGACTTTCCCTGCCACGGCTATTGATTCCCCGGTTACCCGTGCGTAGCGTCTCCCTCCGCAGGTGCTCGTGCAGCCCGTCCCCCAGTAAGGCCGCACCGCAGAAGTCGTGTCCGCCGCAGCGCGGATCTCACAGGCGCAGAGGCCGCACCGGCTGCTGCAGGACCCCCTCATGGAGTGATGCACGCATGTGCCCGGCAGAACACGTGTCGCGCGGCAACCCGGCCCGGCCCGCCGCTCTTTGCTCACTCGGAGACAAGGCCGCCGCCCGGGTTTGTCACCGGTTGCCAGTCGTCGGCTGTGAGCGGCGCCCGCGCCCGCGGGCTGTGCTGTGCTGTGCCCGCACCGGAGTTGACGGGACCGGCCGGGGTGTACACGGCCGGCGTCGCCCACCCGCCAGGGGGCTGTGATGGGAATCGAAGTGGTCGTCGACGGGCTGACGAAGTCCTTCGGCCGCCAGAACATCTGGCGGGACGTCACGCTGACGCTGCCGGCCGGCGAGGTCAGCGTGATGCTGGGCCCGTCCGGCACCGGCAAGACGGTGTTCCTCAAGTCGCTCATCGGGCTGCTCAAGCCCGAGGAGGGGCACGTCCTGGTCGACGGCGTCGACATGGTCAACGACCGCGAGCGGGACGTCTTCGAGGCGCGCAAGAAGTTCGGGCTGATGTTCCAGGACGGCGCGCTGTTCGGCTCCATGAGCCTCTTCGACAACGTCGCGTTCCCGCTGCGCGAGCACACCCGCAAGAAGGAGTCCGAGATCCGCCGCATCGTCATGGAGCGGATGGACCTCGTCGGCCTCGGCGGCGCCGAGGGCAAGCTCCCGGGCGAGATATCCGGCGGCATGCGCAAGCGGGCGGGCCTGGCGCGCGCGCTGGTCCTCGACCCGGAGATCGTGCTGTGCGACGAGCCGGACTCCGGTCTGGACCCGGTGCGTACGGCGTTCATCTCGCAGCTGCTCATCGACGTCAACGCGCAGATCGACGCGACGATGCTGATCGTCACCCACAACATCGACATCGCCTCCACCGTCCCCGACAACATCGGCATGCTCTTCCGCCGCAACCTCGTCACCTTCGGGCCCCGCGAGGTGCTGCTCACCAGCGAGGAGCCCGTGGTGTCGCAGTTCCTCAGCGGCAGCCGGCTCGGCCCCATCGGCATGTCCGAGGAGAAGGACGCGGCGACCCTGGCCGCCGAGGGCCTCGGCGGCGCGGCGCCCGGCGCCGGCCCGCGCGCGATCGTGCCGCAGCTCGAACCGTCGCCCGGGATGCCCGCGCGGCAGGCGGTGGACCGGCACCGGGAGCGGGTGCTGGGCATGCTGGCGCAGCTGCCGACCGCCGCGCGCAACGCGATCGTGGCGGGCATCGGGTCGTCGGTCGCGGAGGCGCGGACGCTGACCATGCCGGCGATCCCGGAGGAGCGGCCGTGACCGCCGTCCTGCCGCCGCCCCCGCCGGGCCCGCCGCCCCCGCCGGAACCGGACCCGGACCCCGGCCCGGAGCCCGGGCCCGGCGAAACGCCGGACGCCGCCGAGCGGAAGGAGCCGCGCCCCGCCCGGTCCGTACCCGGGGCCGGCGCGCTGCGCGAGACGGGCAAGCTGTTCGCGCTGGCGCTGTCCGTCGCCCGGCTGACCTTCAAGCGGCCGTTCCAGCTGCGCGAGTTCGTCGAGCAGTTCTGGTTCATCGCCAGCGTCACGATCCTGCCCGCCGCCCTGGTGTCGATCCCCTTCGGCGCCGTCATCGCCCTCCAGGTCGGCTCGCTCACCCAGCAGTTCGGCGCGCAGTCCTTCACCGGCGGCGCCAGCGTCCTCGCCGTCATCCAGCAGGCGTCACCGCTGATCGTGGCGCTGCTGATCTCCGGCGCCGGCGGCTCCGCGATCTGCGCCGACCTCGGCTCCCGGAAGATCCGCGAGGAGCTGGACGCGATGGAGGTCATGGGCGTCTCGCCGGTGCAGCGGCTCGTGGTGCCCCGGGTGCTTGCCGCGATGGGCGTGGCGGTGCTGCTCAACGGCCTGGTGTCGGTCGTCGGGACGCTCGGCGGCTACTTCTTCAACGTCATCATGCAGGGCGGCACCCCCGGCGCGTACCTCTCCAGCTTCTCCGCCCTCGCGCAGCTCCCCGACCTGTACATCAGCGAGATCAAGGCGCTGATCTTCGGCTTCATCGCCGGCATCGTCGCCGCCTACCGCGGCCTCAACCCCCGCGGCGGCCCGAAGGGCGTGGGCGACGCGGTCAACCAGTCCGTCGTCATCACCTTCCTGCTGCTGTTCTTCGTCAACACCATCCTGACGTCGGTCTACCTGCAGGTCGTCCCCCCGAAGGGAGGCTGAGCGATGGCCCTGGACCAGAAGCGACAGCGGGACGCCACGGCCCCCGAGGAGTCCGGGCCGGCCCCCCGGCGCCTCGCCCCCGGCCGGCTCCTGGACCGCCCGCTGTCCTGGCTCGACCAGGCCGGCGACCAGCTCATCTTCTACGTACGCGCGCTGCTGTGGGCGCCGCGCGCCGCCCGCCGCTACCTCAAGGAGGTGCAGCGGCTCCTCGCCGAGGTCGCCTTCGGCAGCGGCGGCCTGGGCGTCATCGGCGGCACCATCGGCGTGATGTTCGCGATGACCCTGTTCACCGGCACGGTCGTCGGCCTCCAGGGCTACGCCGCCCTCAACCAGATCGGCACCGCCGCCTTCACCGGCTTCGTCTCCGCGTACTTCAACACCCGCGAGATCGCCCCGCTCGTCGCCGGCCTCGCGCTGTCCGCCACGGTCGGCGCCGGCTTCACCGCGCAGCTGGGCGCGATGCGGATCAACGAGGAGGTGGACGCGCTGGAGGGCATGGGCGTGCGCTCCATGCCGTACCTCGTCACCACCCGCATCCTCGCCGGGGTCGTGGCCATCATCCCGCTCTACGGGATCGGGCTGCTCAGCTCCTACCTCGCGTCCCGCGCCGTGACGGTCTTCTACAACGACCAGGCCGCCGGCACGTACGACCACTACTTCAACCTCTTCCTCTCCCCGACCGACGTGCTCCTGTCGTTCCTGAAAGTGCTGATCTTCAGCGTGATGGTGATCCTCGCGCACTGCTACTACGGCTTCCGCGCCACCGGCGGCCCCGCCGGCGTCGGCGTCGCCGTGGGGCGCTCGGTGCGTACCGCGATCGTGCTGATCGCCGTCACCGACTTCTTCCTCAGCCTGGCGATCTGGGGCACCACGACCACGGTGAAGGTGTCCGGATGAGCGGCGTGGCGCAGACGGCCGGACGGCGGCTCGCGGGGCTGGTGTTCCTGCTGGTGCTGGCCCTGCTGGTGTGGCTGTCGGTGGCCGTCTACCACAAGGAGTTCACCGACACCGCCACCGTCACGGTCGAGACCGGCAGCGTCGGCAACGAGATGCACCCGTACGCCGAGGTGAAGATGCGCGGCGTCGTCGTCGGCGAGGTGCGGGAGATCTCCGCCGAGGACGGCGGGCGGACCGCGAAGCTGACGATCGCCCTCAAGCCCGGGGAGCTGGACCGGATACCGGCGGACGTCTCCGCCCGGATGCTGCCCACCACCCTCTTCGGCGAGCGCTACGTCGCCCTCGTCCCGCCGGAGAGCCCGGCGCCGGAGCCGCTCGAAGCCGGCAGCGTCATCCCGCAGGACCTCAGCGAGAACGCCATCGAGCTGGAGCAGGTCCTCGACAACGTCCTGCCGCTGCTCACCGCCGTCAAGCCGGACAAGCTGTCCGCCACCCTCACCGCGATGGCCGACGCGCTCGACGGCCGCGGCGAGAAGCTCGGCGACACCCTCGTCGAACTGGACGCGCACCTGAAGAAGCTCAACCCGCACCTGCCGACGCTCAACCGCGACATCCGCGAGCTGGTCGAGTTCGGCCACCTGTACGCGGACGCCGCCCCCGACCTGGTCGACGCCCTGCGGGACGCCACGACGACGAGCGGCACCCTCGCCGCCAAGCGCGCGGACCTCGGCATCCTCTACGGCACCACGACGGTCACCGCGCAGGACCTCGACACCTTCCTGCGGCAGAACGAGGAGAACATCATCCGGCTGTCCGCCCACGGCCGCCCCACGGTGGAGAAGCTCGCCGAGTACGCGCCGTCGTTCCCCTGCACGCTCCGTACCCTCGCGGACTTCGTGCCCGTCATGGACAAGGCCCTCGGCAAGGGCACCGGCAAGCCCGGCCTGCACGTCGAGGTCGAGGTGGTGCCGCAGCGCGGCAAGTACGTCCCCGGCCGGGACACCCCGCGCTTCGACGCCGGCGGCGGCCCGCACTGCTACGGCGTCCCGTACACCGGCCAGCCGTCCCGGAGCGGGACCGCGGGCGGCGGGCGGCCGCAGTCCGCGAAGACCCTCGCCACCGACGACGACGGCCTCGGGCTGCCCAACTCGCAGGCGGAGAACCAGCTCGTCAACGAACTCCTCGCGGCCGGCGACACCACCGCCGCGGCCGGCCTGCCCGACTGGTCCAGCGTGCTCGCCGGGCCCGTCTTCCGCGGGACGGAGGTGGAGCTGAAGTGAACAGGAAGAGCCTCGCCGGACCGCTGGTCAAGTCCCTCGTCTTCGTCGTCGTCACCGCGCTCGCCACGACCGCGCTCGCCTTCTCCATCGCCAACACCGGCGTCGGCCCCACCGACGGCTACCGGGCCCGGTTCACCGACGTCACCGGCCTCGTCGAGGGCGACAGCGTGCGGGTCGCGGGCGTGAAGGTCGGCGAAGTCGAGTCCATCGAGCTGAGCGGACGGCGGTACGCGCAGGTGGAGTTCACCGTACGCGAGGGGCGCGAGCTGCCCGCCTCCGTGAACGCCTCGGTCAAGTACCTCAACATGGTCGGCCAGCGCTACATCGACCTGGAGCAGGGCGAGGGCCCGGTCGGCCGGAGCCTCACGCCCGGCGACACCATCCCGCTGGAGCGCACCCGGCCCGCGCTCGACCTCACCCAGCTCTTCAACGGCTTCCAGCCGCTCTTCCAGGGGCTGTCGCCGGAGGACACCAACAAGCTCGCGAACGAGATCGTCCAGGTCCTCCAGGGCCAGGGCGGCACGGTCGACAGCCTCGTCGAGACGGTCGGCTCGCTGACCACCACCCTGGCCGCCAAGGACAAGGTGATCGGCGAGGTCATCGACAACCTCACCGAGGTGGTGGAGACCGTCAACACCCGCGAACAGGACTTCAACGACCTGCTGGTCACCCTCCAGGACCTCGTGTCCGGCTTCGCCGACGACCGGAAGCCCCTCTTCCGCGCCGTCGACGCCATGGGCGACCTGACGACCAGCACCGCCGGCCTCGTACGCGACGGCCGCGCCCCGCTGAAGGAGGACATCCGCCAGCTCGGCCGAGTCTCGGAGCGGCTGGCGGACAACGCGCCCATGGTGGAGAACTTCCTCGAACGGACGCCGGTCAAGATGGCCACGCTCGGGCGGCTGTCCTCGTACGGGTCCTGGTTCAACCTCTACCTCTGCGAGGCGAAGGTGTCCGGCGTGAGCACGTACGACGGCAGCGAGCCGCCGACCGGGATCTCCGTGACCCAGCCGAGGTGCGAGCGATGAGACTCCCGCAGCTGAAGCCCGTACGCGAACGCAACCCCGTCGCCGTGGCGCTGGTGGGGCTGCTGGTCCTCGCCGTGCTCGGGCTCGCGGCGTACCGCGCCGACGCGCTGCCCGGCGTCGGCGGCGGCACCACCTACACCGCGCACTTCTCCGAGTCGGCGGGGCTGCGCTCCGGCGACGAGGTGCGGATCGCGGGCGTGAAGGTGGGCGAGGTGGACGACGTCGGGCTCGACGGGGACCGGGTCGCGGTGGACTTCACCGTACGGGACGCCTGGGTCGGCGACCGCTCCACCGCCGCCATCGCCATCGAGACGCTGCTCGGCGAGAAGTACCTGGCGCTCGACCCCCTCGGCGACGCCCGCCAGGACGCCGGCCGGCCCATTCCGCTCCGCCGCACCACCGCGCCGTACGACGTCACGCAGGCGTTCCAGGACCTGTCCTCGACCGTCGACGAGCTGGACACCGAGGCGCTGTCGGAGAGCTTCCAGGTGCTCTCGCAGACGTTCGAGGACACCCCGCCGAACGTGCGGAAGGCGGCCACGGGACTCGCGGACCTGTCGAAGACCATCTCCTCCCGGGACGCGGAGCTGGCCCGGCTGCTCTCCGGCAGCAACGAGATCACCAGGACCCTGAAGAACCAGAACGAGACGTTCGAGACGCTGCTGAAGGACGGCAACGACCTGCTCGCCGAGGTACGCGCCCGGCGCGACGCGATCCACGCCCTCTTCACCGGTACCCGCGACCTGGCGAAGGAGCTCGACGGGCTGGTGGCGGACAACGAGAAGCAGCTCGGCCCGACGCTCGACGCCCTCGACCGGGTCACCGACGTGCTCCTGGACAACGAGAAGAACCTCGACAAGGCGCTGGCCACGGCCGGTCCGTACTACCGGCTCCTCGGCAACACCGTCGGCAACGGCCGGTGGTTCGACAGCTACCTCTGCGGCCTGGTGCCCAAGACCTACGCGCCGGACGTCGTGCCGGACACCGGGTGCAAGCCGCCCAAGCCGAAGGGGGGCCGGTGAGGATGGCCAAGACGGCCAGAACACCGCCCGGAAGGGGAGCGGCCCGGCACGTCCGCGCCGCCGCCGGCCGGCTGCGCGGGCGCAGGCCCGTCGCGCTGCTGCTGGCCGCGGCCGTGCTGGCGGCCGCGGGCACCTGGGGCGTACGGGCGCTCACCGGGCCCGACGGCACGTCGGTCACCGCGTACTTCGACTCCGGCGTCGGCCTCTACGAGGGCTCGGAGCTCAAGATCCTCGGCGTCACGGTCGGCAGCGTGGACTCCGTCGAACCCGAGGGCGAGCGGGTGCGCGTCGAGCTGACCCTCGACGACGGCGTGCCCGCGCCCGCGGACGTCCAGGCGGCGGTCATCGCGCCGAGCGTGGTCTCCGGCCGCTACGTCCAGCTCAGCCCCGCCTACACCGGCGGGCCCGAGCTGGCCGACGGCGACGAGATCCCCGTCGAACGGACCGCCACCCCGGTGGAGATCGACGAGCTGTACGCCTCCCTCACCGACCTCAGCGACGCCCTCGGCCCCGAGGGCGCCAACGCCGAGGGGGAGCTGAGCGAGCTGCTGGAGACCGGCGCCCGCAACCTGGAGGGCAACGGCAAGGCGATCGGCGACAGCATCGACCAGTTCGGCGACGCCACCCAGACGCTCTCCGGCCGCAGCGACGAACTCTTCGGCACCATCAAGAACCTCCAGTCCTTCACCACCATGCTGAAGAGGAACGACAAGCAGGTGCGCGACGCCGAACGGCAGCTCGCCGACGTCGGCACCTTCCTCGCCGAGGACAAGGACGAGCTGGCCGCCGCGCTCAGGGAACTGGGCGACGCGCTCGGCGAGGTGGAGTCGTTCATCGAGGACAACCGCGGCCGCATCAAGGACAACGTCGGCAAGCTGGCGTCGCTGACCCGCATCCTCGTGGACAACCGGGCCTCCCTCGCCGAGGCCCTCGACGCCGCGCCCCTCGCGACGGACAACCTGCTGAACGCCTACAACCCCGGCAAGCGCACCATCGACGGCCGCGGCAACCTCAACGAGCTGAGCATGGGCGGCACCCCGGACACCGAGGCCGCGAACGCCGGCAGCGGCACCGAGGGACTGGTGCCGGCGCCCGCGGAGCGGCGCGCCGAGCTGCCCGGTCTGCCGCTGCCGGCCGTCGGCGACGTCTACGGCACGCCGGAGCAGGGAGGTGCCCGATGAGGTGGCACGTCAAGCCGGTCGTGGGGCTCGCCGCCACCGCGCTCGTCCTCGCCTCGCCGTTCGTGCTGATGGAGGTCTACCAGCGCGCCGACGTCGAGTTCACCGGCATCCAGGACCTGCCGCTGCCCGGCGGCGCCGACCTCGGCGACCACCCGTACGAGGTCACCGCCGAGTTCGAGGACGTGCTGAGCCTCGTGCCGCAGTCCGCGGTACGGGTCAACGACGTGGCCGTCGGCCGGGTCACCGACATCGAGGTCGCCGACGACGGGTGGACCGCGATGGTCACCATGAAGGTCAACGGCGACGTGCGGCTGCCGGCCGGCGCGTACGCCCGCATCGAGCAGTCGAGCCTGCTGGGCGAGAAGTACGTCCAGCTGCTCGCCCCGCCGGAGAAGGAGCGGGTCGACGCGCAGCAGGCGGGCGACCTCGGCAGCGCCCCCGGGGACGTGACCACGGCGATCCTCCCCGACCCCGACGAGGCGGCGAAGCCCGACATCCCGCTGGCGCGCACCAACCGCAACCCGGAGGTCGAGGAGGTCTTCGGCGCCCTGTCCATGCTCCTCAACGGCGGCGGCATCGAGCAGCTGCGCACCATCAGCCGGGAGCTGAACAAGGCGCTGGACGGCAACGAGACCGAGGTCCGCTCCGTGCTCACCCGCGTCGACACCCTGATGACCAGCCTCGACGACAACAAGGACGGCATCACCGACGCGCTCGACAGCGTCAACCGGCTGTCCGCCACCCTCGCCACCCGCAAGACCGAGATCGGCACCGTGCTCGAAGACCTCAGCCCCGGCATGAAGGTGCTGGAGGAGCAGCGCGGCGCGCTGCTCACCATGCTGCGCTCCCTCGACCGGCTCTCCGACGTCGCGGTCGACACCATCGACGCGAGCAGGGAGGACATGATCGCCGATCTGCGGGCGCTCGGCCCGGTGCTGAAGAACCTCGCCGACGCCGGGCAGGCGCTGCCCGAGTCGCTGGAGGTGCTGTTCACGTACCCCTTCACCGACGAGGTGCTCAACGGGGTCAAGGGCGACTACCTCAACATCTACCTCGCGGTGACCGCGCCCCGTGGCACGGAGATCATCCCGCCGATCACCGAGGACCCGCTGCCCCACTCCGGCGGCCCCGGCGGCGCGGCCGGCCCCGGCACCACGCCGCCGGGCACCGCCCTGTCGCTGCCGCTGCCGTCGGTGGCGCCCACGTCGCCCGAGGGCGGGCCGTCGTCGTCCCCGACCCCGGGCGACCCGGCGCCGGACGGCACGGGGCCGGCGTCCCCGGGCGGGGACGACGCGGCGGACGGCGGCGGAGACGGCGGGGACAGCGGGGACAGCGGGGACGGGGACGGCACGCCGTCGTCGTCGCCGGACGGCAGCCCCTCCGCCACGGAGCCGGAGTCGCCGGCGTCCGGCAGCCCGTCGGCCGGGGGTGAGAGCCGGTGATCACCAGGTCCGTCATCGTCAAGAACATCGTGTTCGCCGTCGTCGCGGTGCTGGTCATCGGGTACGTCGGCGTGCGCTACGCCGACCTCGGACGCTACGTCGGCATGCGCGACTACTACACGGTGCGCGTCGAACTCGCCGAGACCGGCGGGCTGTTCACCCACGCGGCGGTCACCTACCGCGGGGTGTCCGTCGGCCGCGTCGGGCCCATCGAGCTGACCGACACGGGCGTCGAGGCCGAGCTGCGGATCCGCGACTCGGCCCCGCCGATCCCCGCCGACCTGTCCGCCGACGTCGCCAACTACTCCGCCGTCGGCGAGCAGTACCTCGACCTCAAACCCACCGCCGACTCCGGCCCGTACCTGACGGACGGCGACGTCGTCGGCCGCCAGCACACCTCGACGCCCGCGCCCGTCACCAACCTCCTCACCAGCGTCGACTCCTTCGCCACCTCCGTCGACACCCGCGAGCTGCGCACCGTCGTCGACGAGCTCGGCGACGCCTTCGCCGGCCAGGGCGAGAACCTGCGGCGGCTCCTCGACACCGGCAGCGAGTTCGTCCGCGCCGCCGACGACGCGCTCCCGTACAGCACCCGGCTCATGATCGACGGCGAGACCGTGCTGCGCACCCAGAACGAGTCCGGCGAGGCGCTGAAGGCGTTCGCGGACGGCGCCGAGGAACTGGCTCACCAACTGGAGCGCTCCGACGGCGACCTGCGCCGCGTCATCGAGGCCGGGCCGGGCGCGGCGAGCCAGGTCACCGGGCTGCTGCGGGACCTCGACCCGAGCCTGAGCGTGCTGCTGGCGAACCTGCTGACCACCTCGGACATCGCGGTCACCCGGCAGGACGGCCTGGAACAGCTCCTCGTCCAGCTGCCCCAGGTGACCGCCGCCGGCTCCACCGCCATCACCCCCGACGGCGCGCGCTTCGGCCTGGCCCTGAGCTTCTTCAACCCGCTGCCCTGCACCCAGGGGTACGGCTCCACGACATACCGGAACGGGCTGAAGACCAGCCCCGCGAGCTTCAACACCGCCGCCCGCTGCACCGCCCCGGCGTCCAGCGGCGTCAACGTCCGCGGCTCCGCGCACTCCCCGGGCGGCGGCGAGGTGCCGACGCCGGCCCGGCCCGGTTCCGGGCTCGCCGACGACCGGCCCGGCACCCGCGCCGCGACCGGCGCCCTGCCCGGCGCGCTCGGGCTCCCGTCGGTCGGCGACGGGCCCCGCGACATGGCCGGGCTGCTCGGCCTAGAGGAGGCGCGATGAGCACGCCAGCGTCGTACGTTCCGGACGCCCCGCAGGCGCCGCGGGGGCGGACGCTCGCCGTCGCCGTCGTCGTCGCGCTGGTCCTCGCGTTCGCGGGCTTCGCCGCCTGGCGCTACGCCGCCGCCGCGACCAACGACGACCTGGACTTCGGCCGCGAGCGCGACCGCGTGCTCTCCGCCGCGCAGACGCACATCGGGACGCTCAACAGCATCGACGCCGCCGACCCGGACGCCGGCCTGACGCGCTGGCTGGACGCCACCACCGGGCCGCTCCACGAGGACCTGCGCCGGTCGCGGGCCGCGAGCGCGGACGCCGTCAAGCGCTCCGGGATCACGGCCCGCGCGACGGTCACCGAGGCCGCCGTCACGGAGCTGGACACCCGCGGAGGGACGGCGAAGGCGCTGGCCACGCTGCGGGTGGAGCGGCGCGGCGGGGCGGACGGGGCGGCGACGGACCGCAAGCGGTTCGAGGCGGGACTGAAGCGGACGGGGGACGGCTGGAAGATCGCGTCCCTCACCGCGATCACCGTGGAGGGGAGCCGGACATGAGCCGGGAGAGCAGAACGGGGGTCGCGGTTCCCGCGGGCGGGCGCGAACGCGGGCGGGAGCGGGAGTCGGCGGAGCCGGTGGAGTCGGAAGGGCCGGAGGGGCCTGGGGACTTGGCGGAGTCGGCAGGACTGAGGGGGTCCGTGGGGCCGGAGGGGCCGGAGGGCCTTGGGGCCTCGGCGGAACCGGCGGGATCAAGGGGGCCCGTGGAGTCGGAGGGCCCGGACGGGCCTAGGGACTTGGGGGAGTCGGCGGGACCGAGGGGGCTCGTGGAGCCGGAGGGGCCGGAGGGGCCCGGGGACTTGGCGGAGACGACGGGACCGGGGGAGCCCGAGGGGCCTGCCGAGCCGGAGGGTCTGGACACGCCCGGGGACTCGGCGGCCCCGAAGGCGCCCGCGGAGTCAGCCGCGCCGAAGGAGTCGGCCGGGCCGCCGGCCGGGTCGGCGAAATCCGCAGCCCCAGGCAAACGCACGCGGCCGGCTCAACCCGCCAAGCCTGGGAACCCCACCGCGCCCGCGGACCCCGCGGAGGCCGCCGGGGCGGGCCGCGCCGACCCCGTCGCCGGGGCCCGGGGTCGGTGGCGGGTCGGTGGCGTCGCGGTCCTCGTCCTGCTCGTCCTCGCCGGTGCCGGTCTCCTCGTCCAGGCCGCCCGCCTCAACGGCGACGACGCGCTGGCCAACCGGGCGCTCACCGACGCCGCCGGCACCGCCGCCGTCGCCGGCGACGTCAGCAACGCGCTCAGCAAGGTGTTCTCGTACGCCCCCGAGGACCCCGGCGTCACCGCCCGGGACGCCGACGAACTCCTCGCCGGCCGGGCCCGCGAGCAGTACCGGCAGCTCTTCGGCCGGATCCAGCAGCGCGTCGTCTCCCAGGAGCTGACGCTGACGACCCACGTCGTACGCGCCGGGGTGATCCGGCTCGACGGCGACGACGCCTCGCTGCTCGTCCTGCTCGACCAGGTCACCGAGCGCAAGGGCGAGGACCCGACGAGCGTCGGCGCGCAGCTGTCCGTGACCGCGGAGCGGCAGGACGGGCGCTGGCGCATCACCGATCTGAAGTCCCGCTAGCGAAAGGGCGGACCGACGTGAGCCTGAGGAAGAACCCCCTGCTGGCGCTGGCCCTGGTGGCCGCCGCGCTGGCGGCGGTGCTCGCGGCGTGGGCCGGGACCTCCTGGTACGCGGCCGCGCACGACGACGCCGCGGACTTCGCCGCCGCCCGGGACGACGCGCTGGCCGCCGCCCGGCAGGCGGTGACGAACCTCAACACCCTCGACCACCGCGAGCTGGACGAGGGCCTGGACCGCTGGGAGGCGTCCGCCACCGGCGAGCTCCTCGCGCAGCTGCGGCAGGGGCGCGAGGGGTTCGAGAAGGAGGTGCGCAAGGCGGAGACGGTGACCACGGCCGAGGTGCTGTCGGCGGCGCTGACCGGGCTGGACGAGCGGGCGGGGCGTGCCGACGTGCTGGTCGCGGTGCGGATCACGGTCGCCGCGCCCGGGGAGAAGCCGCAGGCCAAGGACAGCCGGATGCTCGGCGAGGTCACCAGGACCGGCGACGGCTGGAAGCTCAGCGCCCTCGGGCAGGCCCCGGCGGGCGACTCCGCGGGCGGGGACGCGGGCGAGGGCTCGGGCGAGGCCGGCGCAGCCGGACAGTGAACTTCCGGAGAGGACCGCACAGATGTCGACCACCCGCCACCTGATCAACCGGCGCCGCCGCACCGCGCCGCCCGCCGAGGAGTCCCCGGCCCCGGCCCGCCGGCCGGCCCCGTCCGCCGTACGGGCCAGGGCCCGGCAGCGGCCGGCGGCCCGGCCCGCGGAGGAGACCGCGAAGAACCCGGGGAAGAAGACCCCGGCCCCGTCCGGCCGGCCGCAGCGCGCGGGCAGCGTACGGGCCCGCGGCTCCGGGTCCGGCTCCGCAGGCCCCGGCTCCGCCGTGCCGCCGGCGCGGCGCGGCGGGCGGCTGGTCGCCGCGCTGCTTGCCGCCGCCGTGCTGCTCGGCTGCTTCGCCGCCTTCGCGGCCGTGCGGGCGAGCGGCGGCGACGACCCGGCGGCGGAGAACGCCGCGCTCGTGGACGCGGCGCTGACCAGCGAGGTCAAGGGCGGTGTGGGGGAGGCGGTGGAGGCGGTGTTCTCCGTCGACTACACCGACCTCGCGGAGAACGAGAAGGCGGCGCGTACGTACCTCACGGGCGACGCCGTCGAGCAGCACCGGCGGATGCTCGGGGACGTCCGCGCGGACGCGCCGGAGCAGAAGCTCGTCCTCACCACCACCGTGACCGACTCGGCGGTGGAGCTGGCCGACGACGACGCGGCCCGCGTGCTGGTCTTCGCCGACCAGCGCAACACCCGTACCGACACCGACGAGACGTCGTACGGCGCCGCGATGGTCGCCGTGGACGCGGTGAAGGACGGCGACAGGTGGCGGATCTCGAACATCGACACCTTCGGCTGACGGCACGGCACCACCGGCAACCACCGCACCCCTCGACTTCCGCCGGGAGGCAGGTCCATGGCTTCACTCAGCAGACTGCGGCACGGCGTGGCGACGGCGGCGCTCGCGGCGACGGCGATGGTCGCGCTCACGGCGTCGCAGGCGCCGGGCGGCGAGCCCGGCCGCGCGGCGGACGGCGGGGCCGGGGAGGACGGCATCGACTCCGTGCCGGTGCTGCCGCCGGGCACGCCGGGCGACGGCCAGTACCACACCGAGATCCCGCCGCTCTCGGGCATGGACCCGGTCACCGGCCCGGTCACCGGCGCCCGGCCGACGCCGCCCGCCGTGGTCGAGGAGCAGGCGGGGGTGCCGGCGACCGTGCTGGCCGCGTACCGGAACGCGGAGCGGCGGCTCGCGGGCAGCGACCCGGGGTGCGGCCTGGAGTGGGAACTGCTGGCCGCCATCGGCAAGGTGGAGTCGGGCCACGCGCGGGGCGGCGCGGTGGACGCGCGCGGCACCACGCGCACGCCGATCCTCGGCCCGGTGCTCAACGGCGACGGCTTCGCGCACATCTCCGACACCGACGGCGGCCGCTACGACGGCGACACCGGCTACGACCGGGCCGTGGGGCCCATGCAGTTCATCCCGTCGACGTGGGCGGGGTGGGCGGCGGACGGCAACGGCGACGGCCGGGCCGACCCGAACAACGTCTACGACGCGACCCTGGCGGCCGGCCGCTACCTGTGCGCGGGGGCGCGCGACCTGCGGACGCAGGCCGACCTGGAACGGGCGATCCTCAGCTACAACTACTCCCGGGACTACCTGAACACGGTCCTGGCCTGGCTCGGGTTCTACCGCTCCGGCGTGCACGCCGTGCCGGACGGCACGGGCGCGCTGCCGGCCAGCTCCGGTGCCGGGAACGCCGGTTCGGTGCCGCCGAAGGGCAGCCGCAAGGCGCCCGGTGAGCCGGGCGGCGGCATCGAGGTGGGCCCGCAGCCGAGCCCGCCGGGCGACGACCCGGGGGACGCGGACTCGGGCGGCTCGGGTGACACGGGCGGCTCCGGCGGCGCGGACGGCGGTACGGGCGACTCCGGCGGTACGGGCGGCGACTCCGGCGGCGGCGACCCGACCCCCGGCCCCAGCCCGAGCGACCCCGGCGACACCGGCGACCCGGGGGACCCCGGCGACCCGGGCGACACCGGCGATCCGGGCGGCGACGCCGGCGGCACGGGCGACACCGGCGGGACGGGCGACCCCGGCGGCACCGGCTCCCCCGACCCGGACCCGAGCGACACCTGCTCCGCCGACCCGAGCGAGTCCCCCGCGCCCAGCCCGACCGGCTCCGGCGAGTCCCCCTGCCCCGACGACTCCACCTCGCCGGACCCGGACCCCGGCACCACCTGACCGGGCGGCCCGACATGACCGGGGGAGCGGGCGGGCCGCACGGCCGGGACCGCGGCTGCGAGCTGACCGCGCTCGCGGCCGACGGCACGCCGCTGCACGTCGAGATGCACGGCGCCGAGGGCGCCCCCGCGGTGCTGCTGGCCCACGACCGGGCGCTGTCGGCGCGGGTCTGGGACGCCGTGGTGGCGGACCTGGCCGCCGACCACCTGGTCATCGCGTACGACCAGCGCGGCCACGCCCGTACGCCCCCGCGGGCCGCCGGCGCCGGCCCGCCCGGCCTGGCGACGGCGGCCGACGACCTGTGCACGGTCCTGGAGGCGTGCCTCGGCCCCGGCGAGCGGGCGGTGCTCGCGGGGCACGGGCTGGGCGCGCTGGCGATCCTCGCGGCGGCCGGTCCCCGGCTGCTGCGGCGCGCGTCGGCCGCGGTGCTGTGCAGCCCCGACGGCGGCCCGGCGCGGCTGCCGCTCGGGGTGTGGCCGCCGCTGACGCGGTGGCTGTTCCGGCGCCGGGTGCTCGGCCCGTACGCCCCGGGCGCGGCGGCCGGCGCCTGCGCGCGCATGGCCCACGACGGCCGGGGCGGCGGGGCGCGGTCCTGGGCGGCGGCGCTCCGCGGCGTCGACGCCGTGCGGGACACCGCGCCGGGGCGGCTCGACGTGCCGAGCGCGGTGCTGGTCGGCGGCGCGGAGCCGGTCGCCGCCCGGGCCGGGGCGCGCGCCGTGGCCGGGGCGCTGCCGTGGTGCGCCGGGGTGACGGAGGTCGGCGGGGCCGGCCGCGTACTCCCGCTGGAGGCGCCGGGGGCGGTCGCCCGGTCGGTGCGCGCGTTGGCGCCGGCCGGGCGGCCGGCCCCCACGCAGAACCGCCGGTCGCCCGCGTAGCGGGAGACCGGCGGCGGCGCGTACGGCTCAGGGCACCAGCGTGGCGTTGAGCGTGATGTTCTCGACGCCCGCCAGCGCCTTGCTCACCGGGCAGTTCGCCTTGGCGTCCGCGGCGGCGGCCTGGAAGTCCTCCTCGGACAGCCCCGGCACCTTCGCCCGCACCGTCAGCACGATGCCGGTGATGCCCTCGCCGGGCTGGAAGGTGACGTCGGCGCTGGTGTCGAGGGCCTCGACGGTGTGGCCCTTGCCCGCCAGGCCGTGCGAGAAGGCCATCGAGTAGCACGCGGAGTGGGCGGCCGCGATCAGCTCCTCGGGGCTGGTCTTGCCGCCGGGCTCGGCGGAACGGGCCGGCCAGCTCACGTCGTACGTGCCGATCTGGGAGGACTCAAGGGCGACGGTGCCCTTGCCCTCGAGCAGGTTGCCCTCCCAGTGGGTCTTCGCGGTGCGGGTGGTTGCCATGGCGGTCAGCCTCCGTGTCTGGAGCGAAAGACGGTACGTGCCCAAGTTATCGGTGCCGGTGGGCCCGAGCGCGTCCGGGCCGCGGCCCGGCACCCGGGTGGCGCAGATCACAGCCGGGCCGGGAAATACCGGGGACTCCCTCCCCGTTTAGCAGGTGTCCGAACGAAACGGGGAGTCAGTCCCCGGAAGCCGTCAGGGAGGCAACGATGGGCAAGGGCAAGGGGGCCACGCTCCCCGGGCAGCGAGAGCGGCCACGCCGGCCGCGGCTGCGCGCCGATGCCTCCCGCAACCGCGAACGGATCATCGACGCCGCCCGGGAGGCGTTCGTCGAGTGGGGCCCGGACGTCCCGCTCGACGAGATCGCCCGCCGCGCCGGCGTCGGCAACGCGACGGTCTACCGGAACTTCGCCGACCGCCGCGAGCTGATCCTCCAGGTGACGCTGGAGTCCATGCGCCGCGTCGCGGACCTGGCGGAGGCCGGGCTCACCGACGAGGACGAACCCTTCGAGGCGCTGCGGCGCTTCGTGCACCGGGGCGCCGACGAACGGATCGGGTCGCTGTGCCCGCTGCTCGTCGACGGCTTCGACCACACCGCGCCCGAGGTGATCGCCACCCGCGACCGGCTCGACACCGCGCTGGAGAACCTGATGGCGCGGGCCCGCGCCGACGGCACGCTCCGCGCCGACGTCGGCGTCGGTGACCTGATGGTCGCGCTCGCCCAGCTCACCAGGCCGCTGCCCGGCCTGGAGTGCGGTGTGGGGTTCGACACGTACATGCACCGTCATCTGGACCTGTTCCTCGACGGGCTGATGAATCCTGCCAGGTCAACGCTGTCCGGCAGCGCGGCCACGTTCGAGGCACTGCGGCAGAAGGGCACGTAAATGAGGTGATCCGCGCACGTTGAGTCTGTTCTGATCATCAGGACTCCCTCCACGGCTCTTCCCCCCTGCCACCCGCCACGCCCCGCGCGGCGACCCGCACCGAACCCTCAAGTGATCAAACCCTGAACTCGAATGGTGGGTACCCCCATGCCAGAAACGGCTCTGCAGCCTGATCCGAGGCGCTGGAAAGCCCTCGCGTTCATCGCTGTGGCCCAGCTGATGGTCGTCCTCGACGCGACCATCGTGAACATCGCGCTGCCCTCGGCGCAGGCGGACCTCGGCATCTCCGACGGCAACCGCCAGTGGGTCATCACGGCCTACGCGCTCGCCTTCGGCGGCCTGCTCCTCTTCGGCGGCCGCATCGCCGACCTCTGGGGCCGCAAGCGCACCTTCATCACCGGCCTCGTCGGCTTCGCCTTCGCCTCCGCCCTCGGCGGGGCCGCGACCGGCCAGGCCATGATGTTCGGCGCCCGCGCCCTCCAGGGCGTCTTCGGCGCGCTGCTCGCGCCCGCCGCGCTGTCCCTGCTCGCCGTCCTCTTCACCGACGGCAAGGAGCGCGCCAAGGCGTTCGGCATCTACGGCGCCATCGCCGGCGCCGGCGGCGGCGTCGGGCTGATCCTCGGCGGCGTGCTGACCGAGTACCTGGACTGGCGCTGGACGTTCTTCGTGAACATCCCGTTCGCCGCGGTCGCCGTCCTCGGCGCCCTGGCCTTCATCCACGACCCGAAGGGCAGCCGGAACCGCTCCACGCTCGACATCCCGGGCGTGCTGCTGGCGACCAGCGGCCTGGTGGCGCTGGTGTACGGCTTCACCCGGGCCGAGTCGGACGGCTGGACCGACACCCTGACGCTGGTCATGTTCGTCGCGTCCGCGCTGCTGCTGGCCGCGTTCGTGGCGGTGGAGTCGCGGGTGCGGAACCCGCTGCTGCCGCTGCGCGTCCTGCTGGACCGCAACCGCGGCGGTGTCTACCTGTCGCTCGGCCTCGCGGTCATCGCGATGTTCGGCGTCTTCCTGTTCCTCACCTACTACCTCCAGGTCGTGAAGGGCTACACCCCGGTCAAGACCGGTCTCGCCTTCCTTCCGATGATCGTGGGCATGATCATCGGCTCGACGCAGATCGGCGCCCGGCTGATGACCCGCGTGCAGCCGCGGCTGCTGCTCGTGCCCGGCTTCCTCGTCGGCGCGCTCGGCATGCTGCTGCTCTCGCAGATCGAGCCCGGCAGCTCGTACGCCGCGGTCGTCCTGCCCGGCCTGATCCTGCTCGGCCTGGGCCTGGGCACGGCGTTCATGCCGGCCATGTCCCTGGCCACCTTCGGCGTCGAGCCGCGCGACTCCGGCGTCGCCTCGGCGATGGTCAACACCTCGCAGCAGGTCGGCGGCGCCATCGGCACCGCGCTGCTGAACACGATCGCGGCCAGCGCCACGACCGACTGGATCTCCTCGCACGCCGCCGAGGCCCGCACCCTGGGCCGTACGGGCTTCGAGAACTCCGCGGCCGTGCACGGCTACTCCACCGCGATCTGGTGGGCGGTCGGCATCCTGGTGGTCTCGGCGGCCCTCGCGTGGGGCCTGGTCACCACCCGCGGCCAGGGCGGCCAGCAGGCCGCGGCCGGTGCCGGCGAGGGCACGGAGGACGACGTCAAGGCTCCGGTGATGGTCCACTGACCGCGCGGACGCACTGACTCAAAGGAGAGTTCAGGGCTGCGCGAAGGCCCCTTTCCGTTCCTCGGGGGACGGGAAGGGGCCTTCGCCGTGCTCGCTCCGGGAACCCGGGTCAGCCGAACTGGAGGGAGCGCTTCGCGAGCCCCATCCAGAAGCCGTCGATGACGCTGCGCTGGCCGGCCAGGTCGTCCTCGGCGGCGCCCAGGGTGACGAACAGCGGGGCGAAGTGCTCGGTACGGGGGTGGGCCAGCCGCCCGGCGGGCGCCTTGCGCGTGAAGTCCAGCAGCGCGTCCACGTCCTGCGCCGCCAGCGCCTCGCGGCCCCAGGCGTCGAACTCCGCGGACCAGGACGGCGGGGAGTCGCCGGCGTGCCGCAGCGCGGCGAGGTTGTGGGTGAAGAAGCCGCTGCCGACGATCAGCACGCCCTCTGCGCGCAGCGGCGCGAGCCTGCGGCCGACGTCGAGCAGGCGGGCCGGGTCGAGGGTGGGCATGGAGACCTGCAACACGGGGATGTCGGCGTCCGGGTACATCTCCACCAGCGGCACGTACGCGCCGTGGTCGAGGCCGCGGTCGGGGAAGTCCTGCACGCCGTCGCCGGGGGTGCGCAGCAGCTTGCGCACCGAGTCGGCGAGGCCGGGGGCGCCGGGGGCGGGGTAGCGGACGCGGTAATAGTGCTCGGGGAAGCCACCGAAGTCGTAGACGAGCGGGACGGTGGTGGTGGCGCCGAGGGCGAGCGGGGCCTCCTCCCAGTGCGCGGAGACGACGAGGATCGCGCGCGGGCGGGGCAGCGCGGCGGCCCAGGCGGCCAGCTCGGCGGGCCAGACCGGGTCGTCGGCGAGCGGCGGGGCGCCGTGCGAGAGGTAGAGCGCGGGCATGGTGGGCATCGTGGTCGCCGCCTTAAATTGAGACTTCAACCATCAACCATACCCGCGCCCGGCTGGGTGCCCGGCCTCCCCCTCTCTCCCCTCGCTTTCCCCTTCCTTCCGGTGCGCCCCGGGTCAGAACGCCGGGTCGATGAGCGCGACGGACTGGAGCGCGGCGGCGCGCGCCGTGTCGTCGCCGACGTCCAGCGCGGTGTCGACGAACTTGATCGCGTGCTCGTCGCCGTGCGCCGCCGCCCGGGTCCGCAGCTCGTCCGCGGCCGCCGCCGCGTCCCCGGCCGGCGGCGCGGGGACCCGCTCCGGCGGCAGCGGATCGGCCGGCCCGTACGCGGCGGTGACGGCGGCGCTCGCCGCCCACGCGGCCGCGTAGCTCGGCAGCCACAGCTCGCGGGGGAGCGCGGGCAGGGCGCGGAGCACGGCGTTCGGGGCGGTCGCCGCGTGCACCAGCATCACCGGCTCGCCGTGCCCGTACGCCGCGTAGCGGTGGACCGCGGCCCGGACCAGCCCGGCCAGCGCCGCGCGGGCCTCCTCCGGCGTACCCGCCGGCGCCAGCGCGCCCACCGCCGCCGGCCAGCCCGGCGTCGCCTCCGGCGTCAGCTGCGCCAGCCGCTCGCGGATCCCGCCGGACTGCGCCGGGACCGCGGGCACGGCGGCCAGCGCGGCGTCCGGGGTGGCGGTGCCCGCCGGGACGGGGGCGCTGGGCAGGCGGGCGTAGCGGGCGGCCCAGTAGCCGAGGGCGTGCGCCAGCTCGGCCAGCCGCGGCCCGCCGGCGGTGCCGCCGGCGGCCTCGGTGGCCTCCAGGGTGCGTACGGCGTGACCCGCGCGGATCACCGTGTGCGTGGCGGCCCCGGCCAGCCCCGGCAGCAGCCGCGGCCACCACTCGGCCAGCACCTCGCGCCACGGCCGGGCCTCCAGCTCGCGGGCGAAGTACGCCGGCCAGTCGCCGAGCCGCGCCGGGTCGCCGAGCGCGTCGTGCCAGGCGGCGGGGTCGATGGGCCGGGTCTCCGGCGGCATGTCCTCCAGCTTGTCGCGGTAGTGGTCCAGCCAGCGGTGCACGGTCGCGGCCCGGTCGCCGTGCACCAGGGCCTCGACGGCCATCGGCCCGTGGTTGGTCAGCCAGCCCAGCCGCTCGGGGCCCGCGGCGTGCAGCCGCTCCAGGGCCTCGTCGAGCACTCCGGTCGGGTCGTGGGCGGCCCGGGTGCCGCCGCCGGCGCCCGGGCCGGTCTGCGTACGTGCGTCCTCACGGCTCGTATCCATGGCGGCGACGCTACGTCCGCCGCCGCCCGGTCCGTAACGGCCGCGGGACCTAGGTCCTACCGGCCCGGGCGGCGCCGCGGAGTACGCCTCCGGGCCGAGGCCGGGCCGCCCGACCGGCTCTTTTCGGCCGCCGGGGGGACAGGAGCAACCAGAAGGCCGCGGGTGCCGTCCTCTTCAAGGAGAGGGCGGGCCGGGACGGTCCCGCCCCGGGGGAGGTCCCGATGCCGGAAGCGACGGGCACCGCGCCGACCGGCGCCGGCCGGGCCCGGAGCGGGGCGGCGCGGCCCTCGGGCCGCGGGGCCTGACCTGGGTCTCTCCGGCCCCGTACGCGCACCGGAGGACACGTGTGGGCGGGCAGGGTACTGCAAGATCACGGAAATTGGTGTACCCGAGGGGAATTCTGTCCTGATTCCCGTCGTTGGACAGGGTGGAACGGGCACCCGGTAGGTGTCGGACCACCTGTAGGAACTCACTCGCAAGGGAGCACGCATGGCAACCCGTGCCGTCGCCCGCCGCCAGGCCGAGACCCCGGCCGGCGCGGCAAGCAGCGCCCGCGGCGCTCGCGTCCGGAGCGGCGAGATCGCCGACCGCGACCTCGTCGGGATGTACCTCGACGAGATCGCACGGACGCCGCTGCTCGACGCCGCGAAGGAGGTCGAGCTCTCCCTGGACATCGAGGCCGGCGTCTACGCCGGGAAGCTGCTCGCCGGCGAGGCGAAGCCCGAGGCGGTGGACGCGCCGAGCGCGTCCGCGAACCGGGAGGAGCTCGAAGCGATCGTGGCCCAGGGCGAGCGCGCCAAGGACCTCTTCATCCGCTCGAACCTGCGGCTGGTCGTCGCCGTCGCCCGTCGCTACCCGCGCAGCGGGCTGCCCCTCCTCGACCTGATCCAGGAGGGGAACGCCGGCCTGGTGCGCGCCGTCGAGAAGTTCGACTACAAGAAGGGCTTCAAGTTCTCCACGTACGCGACGTGGTGGATCCGCCAGGCCATCACCCGCTCCATCGCCGACCAGTCGCGCACCATCCGGCTGCCCGTCCACCTCGTCGAGGAGCTGGGCCGGATCCGGCGCGTCCAGCGGGAGTTCAACCGCGAGCACGGCCGCGAGCCGGAGCCCGCCGAGGTCGCCGCCGAGCTCGGCTCGACGCCGGAGCGCGTGACGGACGTCCTGGACTGGGCCCGCGACCCGGTCAGCCTCAACATGTCGGTGGACGACGAGGGCGAGACCCAGTTCGGCGACCTGCTGGAGGACACCGGGGCCGACTCCCCGGAGGACTCCGTGCTGGTGATGATGCGCCGCGAGGAGCTGGAGGACCTCATCGGCCGGCTGGAGCCGCGTACGGCGTCGATCATCAAGGCGCGGTACGGCATCGAGGACGGCCGCGAGCGCACGCTGACCGAGGTCGGCAAGCAGCACGGCCTGACGCGCGAGCGGATCCGGCAGATCGAGAAGCACGCGCTGGTCGAGCTGAAGAAGCTCGCCCGCGACACGGGCTTCGACGCCGCCGCGTAACCCCCCCGGCGCGCACCGCCTCCGCGCAGCCCCGCCGCCCCCCCCAAGCCGCCCCCGGTGTCTCCCCCCGGCACCGGGGGCTCCCGCATGCGCGGACGTCAGGAGCCGACGGCGCCGTCGAGCATGTACGCGGCGGACGCCACGGCCAGGAGCAGGTAGAGGCCGGGGAACGCGATGTTGTGGAAGACGCGCGCCCGGACGTGGGCGGCCACCGCGGCGAGGAAGAACAGCACCAGGCCGACGCCGGCCGCGACCCCGAGCCACGGCACCGCCGCCAGCCCGACGACCAGCCCGGCGGCACCGGCCAGCTTCAGCGTCGCGAGGTAGGGCAGGGCGGCCGCGGGGGCGCGCACCTCGGCGGAGTTCTTCAGCACGAACCCCGCCCGGGCGTAGTCGGCCACGGCGATGAACGCGTTCGCCGCGATACACAGGATCACGGCGGTGAACAGCACGGTCATACGGACCACCCCCCGGTGGTCTCCCGGCGCGCGGTCCGGAACGGGACGGTATGTACGCTCATGGTCGGGTCGCCTCCTCGGGCAGTGGTCTCCGTCTCGCCCGTCCCGACGTCCCGAACCGTGGAAAGGTGACACCCCGTGGTGCCGGTTGCGGATTTCGAAGCGGCCCGGCCGCAGCTGACGGCGGTGGCGTTCCGGCTGCTCGGGTCCGTACCCGACGCCGAGGACGCGGTGCAGACCACCTGGCTGAAGGCGGCGACGGCCACCGCCCCCGACGACGTCCGCAACCCGGCGGCGTGGCTGACGACCGTGCTCACCCGGGTCTGCCTCGACCAGCTGCGCGCGCGGCGCCGCCGCCGGGAGGAACCGCTGTTCGCGGACCTGATCCCGGGCGCGGAGGCCGCGGCGGACGAGCGGTACCTGCGGCGCGAGAAGGTCTCCCGGGCGCTGCTGGTGGTCCTCGACCGGCTGACCCCTCCGCAGCGCGTCGCCTACGTCCTCCACGACCTGTTCGACATGCCGTTCCGGGAGGTGGCGGAGACCCTCGGCACGAGCGAGGCCGCCGCGAAGCAGCACGCCAGCCGGGCCCGCCGCCGCATCGGCGGCGGGCCTGCGCCCTCGTCCGCGCCCGGGGACGGGGAGGGGGACGGTGACGGGAGGGGCGGTACGGAGAGCGAGGCGGCCGTCGTGGACGCGTTCCTCGCCGCCGCGGCTGGCGGGGACATGGACCGCATGCTCGCCCTGATGACCGACGACTGCGTACGCACCGCCGACCCCGCGCTGCTCCCGCCCGGCGCACCGGCCGTCGTCACCGGCGCCCGCGAGGTGGCGGAGGAGACGAAGTACTTCACCGACCGCATCCACGCCACCGTCCGCATGCTCGTCGCCGGCAGACCGGCCCACGTCATCGCCCCCGGCGGTCACGCCCTGGCCGTCGTCGACATCACCGTCCGGGAGGGCCGCGTCACGCGGATCGCCCTCACCCGCCTCCCGACCACAACCCCGCTGGCGATGCACCCGCCGGCCCGGTGACGACCGCGGGCACCCGCGCGGGACGCGCGGGGGCGCGCCGGGGACGCGCGGGCCGCGCCAGGCCGCGCCAGGCACGCCGGGGTGCGGGGCCCGGCGCCGGAGTCCGCGGGCGCCGGGGTGCCGCCACGCCCGCGCCGCTGGCAGCCCGGCCGCGCTCTCGTCGGCGCGGGGACCGTGCCGGGCACCGACCGGACCGCGCTCCTCCCGCCCGCGGTCCCGCCGCTAGGCGGAGGGACGGTGGTAGAGGTCGGCGTACGACGGGAAGACGCCGCCCGGGCCGTCGACGCCCTCGGCCGCGCGCAGCGCCTTGGCCACGGCGCGGGTCAGGACGTCCGCCCCGGCCCCGAAGACCTCGTCGAGCGCCCCGGCCTCCTCGTGGACGGCGAACGCCGGGTCGGCCGCGGGGGCGTCCGCGGGCCGCAGCGGCCGGGCCCCGGTGGCCAGCGCGAAGACGGTGTCGCCGTCGGAGAGCAGGTGCGCGGGCCGTACGGCCCGGGCGAGGCCGTCGTGCGCCGAACCGGCCAGCTTCTGTGCCTGCGCCTTGCCGAGGGCTGCGTCCGTGGCGACGACCGCCAGGGTCGTGTTCAGCGGGGGCCGGGCCGACGCGGCGTACCGCCGCGCGGTCTCCTCCCGCGCCGCCGCCAACCGCCGCACGGCGGCCGCGTGCACGTCCGGCGCGGGCGGGCCCCCGGCAGGAACGCCGAGGGCCCCCGCAGAGGAAGCCGCGGCGGAATCCGCCGGAGAAGCCGCGGGAGAAACCCCGGGGGAGACCCGGCGCCCCCCGTCTCCGCCGGCGTCTCCGTGCAGCTCGGCGTACAGCGCGCCCGTCGCCGGGTCGACGCCGGAGCCGGCGGCGTTGACGATCGCCAGCGCGGCGACGGTGGCGCCGGACGGCAGCACGGTGCTCGCCGTACCGGCGCCGCCCTTCATCGCGCCGCACACCGCGCCCGTACCCGCGCCGACGTTGCCCTGCGCCACCGGGGCGCCGGGTGCCGAGGCCGCCGCCGCGGCGGCGGCCTCGGCACCCATGGCGGCGTCGGGGCGGGCCCGGAAGTCGCCGCCGCGGCCCAGGTCGAACAGGGCCGCCGCCGGCACCACCGGGACGACCTGCGCGGGGTCGGGCCCCACCCGGAAGCCGCGGCCCCGCTCCTCCAGCCAGGCCAGCACGCCGGACGCGGCGGCCAGCCCGTACGCGCTGCCGCCCGTGAGCACCACCGCCTCCACCCGCTGCACGAGGTTGCGCGGGTCGAGGGCGTCGGTCTCCCGCGTGCCGGGCCCGCCGCCGCGTACGTCGACCGAGGCGACGGCGCCGCCCTCGGGCGCGAGCACCACCGTCGTCCCGGTCAGCCACCCGTCCCCGGTCCGGGACGCGTGCCCGACGCGCACCCCCGCCACATCCGTGAGCCCGTCCACGCCCATGCGACGCACCCTAACCGCCCCCGCGGGCCGACCGGCGCGCGATCGACGGCGGGGCCTATGCGGCGAGCAGGGCCTGTGCGATCTTCCGTGCCCGCCGAGCCGGGGCCGGGCTGCGCTCCCGCAGGGAACTGACGAGCGCGCCGTCGAACAACAGCAGCAGTTGCTCGGGCAGTTCGTCGCCCTGCGGCGCGTCGAGGAGCCGGCGCAGGTCCCGGATCATGGACTCCTTGTGCTCGACGGCGACCTTGCGCGCCGGGTCGTCCGGGTCCGCGATCTCGACCATGGTGTTGATCGAGGCGCACCCGCGGTAGCCGGACGCCGCCATCCGGTCGGCGAGCCCGTCGAACATCGCCAGCGGGTCGCCGCCCGCGTCGTCGACGACCTGCCGCAGCCAGGTCCGGAGCTCCTCGTCATAGCTGCGCAGCATGGTCGCGACGAGTTCGTCCTTGCTCGCGAAGTGGCGGTAGAACGACGCCCTCCCGACGCCGGACTCCTGCAACAGCCGCTCCACACCGACGGAGTGGATCCCTTCCGCGAAGAAGAGGTCTCTGGCCGCTTCGATCAGACGCTCACGGGCTCGTGTGGGCATGCCGCGATGGTAACCCGGGATTGACACAAGACGGAACCGATCAGTACCGTCTCGAAAGCGGAACTGATCGGTACCGAATCGAGGAGTGGTCTTGTCACCCCTGTCCCGCAAAGGTCCGCCGACTCCGCCCGGCCCTCGCCCCGCAGCCGACACCGACACGGACACCGATACGGACGCCGACACCGGCACCGCCGCCGACACCCACGCCGAGCCCGGCGCTTCCCCGCACTGGCGGTCGCACGCGGCGGTGCTCGCCCTGGGCACGTTCGCCGTCGGCACCGACGCGTTCGTCATCGCCGGCGTGCTGCCGGACATCGCGGACTCGTTCGGGGTGAGCGTCTCCGCGGCCGGGCAACTGGTGACCGTGTTCTCGCTGGCGTACGCCCTGAGCGCGCCCGTGCTCGGCGTGCTCACCGCCGGCTGGTCCCGGCGCACGGCTCTCGTCGTCGCGCTGGCCGTGCTGACCGCGGGCAACGTACTGACCGCCGTCGCGCCGAGCTACCCCCTCGTCCTCGCCTCGCGCGCGATCGCCGCGACCGGCGCCGCGCTCTACACCGCCAGCGCCACCGCGGCGGCGGCCACGCTCGCCGGCAGGCGCCACCACGGCAAGGCGATCTCCGTGGTGATGCTCGGGCTGACCTCCTCCCTCGTCCTGGGCACGCCGATCGGCACGGTCATCGGCGGCGCGTTCGGCTGGCGCTCGACGCTGTGGTTCCTGGTGATCGCCGGAGCGGTGGCGGCCGTCGTCGTCGCCGTCCGGCTACCGGCGATCCCCGGCACCGCGGGCGCCGGGCTGCGGGTCCGGCTGGCGCCGCTGACCGACCGCAGGGTGCTCGCCGCGCTGGGCAGGACGCTGCTGGCCTTCACCGGCGTCTACGTCCCGTACACCTATCTCAGCGCCGTCTACGAGCCCGCCACCGGTGGAGACAGCGGGCTGCTCGCGATCTTTCTGCTGGTGTTCGGGGTCGCGGGCACCGCGGGCAACCTGGTCGCCGGTACGCTGGCGGACCGCCTCGGCGCGGCCCGGGTGATCGTGGTCGCGACCTCGCTGCTGGCCGTGGCGCTGCTGGCGGTCCCGGCGCTGCGGGGCAGCGTGGCTGCCGCGATCCCCGCGATCGTCGTGGTCGGGTTCTTCTCCTTCGCCATCACCACGCCGCAGCAGCAGGAGATCATCGTGCTGGCGCCGGGGGCGCATTCCGTCGTCACCTCCCTCTACCAGTCGGCGCTGTACCTGGCGATATCGCTCTCGGGGGTCCTCGGCGGCCTCGCGCTCTCGGGCTTGGGCGCGGGCCCGCTCTCCCCGCTGGCCGCGGTCCTGGTGCTCCTCACCGCTCTGGCGACCCACCGCTCCGCCCACCGGCGCGGGTAGCCGCCGGAGCAGCCAGCGCAGCCGGAAGTCCGGCCTGCGTTGCCGACGACGACCTCACCTCGCCGTCATCCGCCTCCGGCCGGCGGGACGAACCGAAAGAAGCGGCCTGCCTGCCCGGCAGGCACCCCGCGGACGCGGAGCCGGAGAGGAAGACCGGCCCGCGATCCGCCCTTCCCGCCCTTCCCGCCCGCGCGACCGGGTCCCCGCGGCGGCCCGGCGCCGCCCCCGCCTCCCCGGAGCAGTGCCGCGTACCCTGGGGCGTATGAGTACCCAGCCCGAGAACCCGCTCGTCTTCGACGACCCGCTGACGCGGCAGAGCCGGGACGACACCGACGAGGGCTGGGGCGACCGGCCCGTCGCCGAGGGGAGCGCCGCCGACCTGGCGCGCTTCCTCGACGAGAAGCCGCCGCACCACATCTGACCCGCCCGGGCCCGCCGGGCCGCCCGGACACCGGCCCTGCCCAGGGTCCCCGCCCAGGGTCCCTGCCCACGCCGTCCCCGCCCGCTCGCGGGCCCGCCGTGACGCCCCGCGACGCCTATTTCTGCGTCGGCAACGTCCCGGGGTCGGCGCTCGGCGCCGAGCCGTTCCGCTGGGCCACCAGCTCGTCGCGGATCTGCGTCAGCAGATCGACCTCCGTGACCTCCACGGGCGCCTCCTCCACCGGCGCCTGCGCCGTCTGCCGCTCCCGGAGCCGGTTCATCGGCAGGACCATCGCGAAGTACACGACCGCGGCCGTCATCACGAACGTCAGCGTGGCGCTCAGCACCGGGCCCCAGAGGATCGCGACACCCTCGGTGACCTCGCCCTCCGGACTGGTGGTGCAGACGTCGCTGAAGCACGAGTGGTACTTGTCGAGGTTCTTCGAGCCGAAGATTCCGATGAGTGGGTTGATGACGCCCTTCACCACCGCGTTCACGATGTTCGTGAAGGCGGCGCCGATGACGACGGCGACCGCGAGCTCCATCACGTTCCCGCGCATCAGGAACTGCTTGAACCCGGCGATGACGCCCTGACTGTCCGAGGTGCTCCCGGCGCCCTGCGTGCTCAATGCCCTTCCTCGCTTCACTCTCGACTGGTCGGCCGACCCAGCAAGATATGGCAGAGATACAGAAGGATTGTCCAATCCTCCCACTCGGGCCGGTGACGGTCCGCGCATATGTCGTCATCGCAAGGTGACCGCCAGTCGTCGTTCGGCCGCCGCGCCGGCCAGCGCCGCGGCCGTCTTCCGCGGCACCGACAACACCACCAGCGTGCCGCCGTCCCCACCCGCCGGCGCCGTCAACCCCGTTGCTCCCGGCGGCGGTTGCGCCTCCGGGTCTGCCGCGAACCCCGGTGCGCCCGGCGCCTCCGCCGTCCCCGGAATCTCCGCCACCCGCGCCGCCCGCGCCACGATCCGCGCCGGGCCGCCGCCTCCGGTGTCCTCGGCGCCGACAGCCAGCACATCCACCACGTCGCCCGGCTCCAGCAGCCCGGCCACCCCGGCGTCCGCGAGCCGCACCGGCGCCAGCACCTCCCCGCCCCCGGCTCCGGCGCCCCCGCCTCCGCCTCCGACGTGCTCGCCGGCGGTCGCACCGGGGGCCTCGCCGGGGACCCCGGTCGCGGAGCCGTCCGGCGCGGTGGCGGGCGGCGGGCTCTCCGCGTCGCTGCGCGGCGCCGCGGCCAGTGCCGCCGCCGTCATCGCGACCACGGCGGCCAGCAGCCGGCTGCGCCTGGCCACGGCCCGGCGCAGCCGGGCGCCCCGCGGCGGGCGCAACGGCTCGAACTCCGGCACCGGGCGGGGCGGCGGCGCGCCGCGCGGCAACGGTCCAGGATCAGCCGCGCCGCCGCCCTCGCCCGTCCCGACCGCCTCACCCGGGCCGCCGTCCCGACCGCCCCCGGCGCCACCCTCGCCGTACTCAAAGCCGGAGCCGACACCGGTGCCGACACCGGAGCCCGCGGCCGGGTCCGCGCCGGGGCGGGCGCGAGGCGCGGGGAAAGGGGAGGGAAACGGGGCGGGGTCAGGGGCGGGAAAAGAGCCGGGAGAAGAGCCGGGCAGAGAGCGGACCAGGGCGGACATGGCGGTCACCACCTGTACGTGACGAGTCGGATGCGTTCCGTGACGCCCTCAACCCTGCCCGATTCCCGTCCGCCCCGCTTCAGCCTGTGGACAACTCCCCGGTTGTGGACAACGCCGGCCTCGGCGAGCAGCCCCTACGGCAGCTCGATCCCCGGATCCATGCCCGCCAGCGCCCCCGCGCACAGGCAGTCCCGGTCCGCCGTCGCCGGCAGTCGCCCCACCGCGTCGAAGAGGACGTCCCGCAGCCGCCCCACGTTCGCCGCGAAGACTTCGAGCACCTCCTCGTGCGAGACCCCCTCGCCCGTCTCGGCGCCCGCGTCCAGGTCCGTCACCAGCGTCATCGACGTGTAGCAGAGCTCCAGTTCGCGGGCCAGTGCCGCCTCCGGGTGCCCGGTCATCCCGACCACGGCCCACCCCTGCGCCCGGTGCCACAGCGACTCGGCCCGCGTCGAGAACCGCGGGCCCTCCACGACGACGAGCGTCCCGCCGTCGACCGCCTCCCAGCCGTCCCCGTGCGCCGCCTTCAGCGCGGCCTGGCGCCCGGTCGGGCAGTACGGGTCGGCGAGGCTCACGTGCACGACGTTCGGCGTGGCGCCGTCGGGCAGCTGCTCGCCGTCGTAGTACGTCTGCGCGCGCGCCTTCGTACGGTCCACGAACTGGTCCGGTACGAGCAGCGTGCCCGGCCCGTGCTCCGGCTGCAATCCGCCCACGGCGCACGGCCCCAGCACCTGCCGTACGCCCAGGGAGCGCAGTGCCCACAGGTTGGCGCGGTAGTTGATGCGGTGCGGCGGCAGGTGGTGCTTGCGGCCGTGCCGGGGCAGGAACGCCACGCGGCGCCCCGCGATCTCGCCGAGGAACAGCGAGTCGCTCGGGGGTCCGTACGGTGTCTCGACGCCGATCTCCGTGACGTCGTCGAGGAACGAGTAGAACCCCGAGCCCCCGATGACGCCGATCTCTGCCTGCTCTGCCACTGCCTCAGCCATTCCGCCACGATAGCCGCAGCGGGCCCGGCGGGCTCTCCGCGGGCCGCAGCCGAACCGCTGGACGACTTGGACGCCGACGAGGAGGACGAAGAGGACGACGACGAGGAAGAGGACGAACCCGAAGACGAGCCCGAAGAGGAGGAAGAGGAGGAAGAACCCGAGGACGAGTCGGACGACGAGGACGAAGCCGCGGACTCCGCACTCTTCTTCTCGCCCGACCCCGACTCGGACCCCGAGCCGCCCGATCCGGAGCCCGACCCGGACCCCGAGCCGCTGCGGCTGTCCGTCCGGTAGAACCCGGAGCCCTTGAAGACGACGCCGACCGCGGAGAACACCTTGCGCAGCCGCCCCTGGCAGGCCGGGCACACCGTCAGCGCGTCGTCGGTGAACTTCTGCACCGCTTCGAGGCCCTCGCCGCACTCGGTGCACTGGTACTGATAGGTCGGCACGTGCTTCCTCCTGGCACTCTCAACTGTTGAGTGCTAACGACGCCTCATCATGCAGCATTCCCGCCCGTCAGTCCACCGAGGCGGGAACCGGGCGGCCGCCGCCACGGACCGTGATCATCCCGTGGCTCTCCGCGGGCCGCAGCCGCTGCCGGAGCAGCAGCAGTGTGGCGCACGCGAGCGCGGTGGCCGCCAGCGGTACGAGGAACCCGGCGCTCGCCCCCGGCCCGTCGGCCAGCCGCCCGGCCGCCGTGCTCGCGGCGGCCTGCCCCAGCGCGACGGCGCCCGTCAGCCACGTGAACGCCTCCGTGCGCACCTCCTTCGGCACCAGCGCGTCCGCCAGCGTGAAGCCCGTGATCACCGCCGGCGCGATGCACACGCCGACCGCCAGGCCGAGGCCGGCGAGCGCCACGGCGGACTCCAGACCCGCGACCGCCCACAGCCCGGAGGCGGTGGCGACCAGCAGCGGGTACGCGACGAGCAGGCGCCGCTGCGCCGGGCCGCGCCAGTGGACCATCCCGATGGCCACCCCGGCGAGCATGTTGCCGGCGGCGAAGACCCCGTACAGGATCCCGCTCAGCCCGGGGCGGCCGATCGACTCGCTGAACGCCGTCAGCGACACCTGCATGCCGCCGAAGACCGCGCCGACCCCGAAGAACGCCGCGACCAGCACCGGCAGCGCCGGCGCCCGCAGCGCGGACGCCCGCCGCCCCCGGGGCAGCCCCTCGCGCCCTTCGCCGCCCGTACGTCCCCCACGCCCCCGCGGCCGCTCCGCCGGCGGCGCCGTCCGCCGCTGCGCGGCGAACAGCAGCCCGCCGGCCAGTGTCAGCGCCCCCTCGGCGGCCAGGCCCGCCGCCGGGTGCACGCCCGTGCACAGGGCCGCGGCGAGCACCGGCCCGACGACGAACGTGAACTCGTCCGTCACCGACTCGAACGCCGTCGCCGTGTGCTGCAACGGCGTACGCGGATCCGGCCCGGCCGCGAGGAGGTGCGACCAGCGGGCCCGTACCATCGGCCCGACCTGCGGTATGGACGCGCCCGTCGGCACGGCCGCGGCCACCAGCGCCCACCCGGGCGCGCCCGCCAGCGCGAGCGTGCTCAGCAGCGCCACCGAGGCGGCGTGCAGCAGCACGCTCGGCAGCAGCACGGCGGGCTGCCCGTGGCGGTCCGCCAGCTTGCCGCTGAGGGGCGCGCAGAGCGCCATGGCCACGCCGGCCGTGGCGGCGACCGCACCGGCCAGGGCGTACGAGCCCGAGGTGTGCCGCACCAGCAGCACGATGCTCATGGTCAGCATCGCGAACGGCTGCCGGGCGGCGAAGCCGGGGAGGACGAAGCTCCGGGCGCCGGGGGTGCGCAACAACTGCCGGTAGCCCGGAGACGTAGAGCGGCCCGAGGGCGAAGAGGAGAGCGAGGACGAAGGCTGAGACGGGCGCGACACGCCCCGGTCCTTCCTGCCGCCTGGTAGTGCGCCGCGCACCGAGGGCCGTCCGCTGTGCGCGCCCTCCGGCGCGCCGGCCCTGCATCAGACAGAGACAACTGTTCGTACGAGTTTCCACCCCGACGATACCGAACGCCCCCGCGCGCGCCCACTCCCGCCGATCCGCCCGCCCGCCTGCCGCTCTGCCCGTCAGCCGGTCTACCCGCCCGGCCCGCCCGGCCCCGTGTCGTCCGCGCCGCCCAGCCACCGCGCCAGCTTCCCGCCCCGCCCCACGTCCCGCAGCCGCTGCTCCGCCGCGTCCCGCACCTCGTCCGTGGCCACCACCAGCAGGTCGTCCCCCCGCCGCAGGATGTCCGTCGGCGACGGTACGAAGCTCGCCCCGCCCCGCACCACCAGCGTCACCGCCGCCCCCGGCGGCAGCCGCAGCTCGCCGACCTCCACCCCGTGCATCCGCGAGCGCTCCGGCACCGACAGCGACAGCAGGTGCCCCCGCAGCCGCTCCAGCGGCGCCGACTCGATCCCCAGGTCGTACGCCGCCTCCCCCTCTTCGAGCCGCAGCCACCGCGCCACCAGCGGCAGCGTCGGTCCCTGCACCATCGTGTAGACGATGACGAGTATGAAGACGATGTTGAACACGCGTCCGGAGCCGGAGACGTGGTTCACCATCGGGATCGTCGCCAGGACGATCGGCACCGCGCCGCGCAGCCCCGCCCACGACATCAGCGCCTGCTCCCGCCACGGGATGCGGAACGGCAGCAGGCTCACGACCACCGACGCCGGCCGCGCCACCGTCGTCAGCACCAGCCCGACCACGATCGCCGGCAGGATGTCGTCCGCCATCTCGTGCGGCGTCACCAGCAGCCCGAGCAGCACGAACATCCCGATCTGCGCCAGCCAGCCGACGCCGTCGGCGAAGCCGAGGGTGGCCGACCAGTGCGGCAGCTTCGCGTTCCCCAGGACCATCGCCGCCAGATAGACGGCCAGGAAGCCGCTGCCGTGCGCCAGGGCGCCGACGGCGTACGCCACTATGGCGATGGCCATCACCGCGATCGGGTACAGGCCGGAGGCCGGCAGCGCCACGTGCCGCAGCGCGAAGGAGCCCAGCCAGCCGATCGCCAGCCCCAGCGCCGCCCCGATCGCCAGTTGCAGCAGGATCTCGCCGAGCAGCACGTACCAGCTCTCCACCTCCCCCGTGGTGGAGAAGGCGACGACCAGGATGACCACGGGCGCGTCGTTGAACCCGGACTCCGCCTCCATCACGCCCGTGACCCGGCTGGGCAGCGGCACCCTTCTCAGTACGGAGAAGACCGCCGCGGCGTCCGTGGAGGAGACGACGGCGCCCATGATGAGCGCCTGCTTCCACTCCAGGCCGACGAGGTAGTGCGCGCCGGCGGCGGTCACCCCCACGCTCGCCGCGACGCCCACGGTGGACAGCACGGCGGCGGCCGGCACCGCGGGTCTGATCTCACTCCACTTCGTGCTGAGGCCGCCCTCCGCGAGGATCAGCGCGAGGGCCGCGTAGCCGAAGACCTGGGTCAGCTCCACGTCGTCGAAGGCGTAGCCGAACAGCCCGTCCTCGCCGACCAGGACCCCGATGCCCATGTACAGCAGGAGGCTGGGCAGCCCGCTGCGGGACGCGAGCCGGACGGCTCCGACCGCGACCAGCAGAACCAGGGCGGCGACGAGCGCGAGCTTGTTGAGTTCTTCGACTGACAGCTTTTTCCCTCTCGTCGTCACGTGCTTGACGGAGAATTTACCTGGAGCGACCGTCCGTCTGCTGCTTCGCCGGACCGCGCAGGGGCCGTACGGAGCCGCTTGACCGGGCGCCTAAGGTTGCTCCAGCAAGTGCTCCGCTGGCTCCAGAAGGACAGGCATGCCCGTCAACGAGAACGGCCGCACGGCAGGCAAGAGGCGCCGCCTCATCTTCGTCGCGATCGGACTCGCCGCCGCGCTCGTGCTGGGGCTGGGGGCCGCCACGTTCTGGACGGTCAGCACCGTACGGGACTCCTTCCCGCAGACCACGGGGTCGCTCAAGCTGCCGGGCCTCGGCTCGCCGGTCACCGTCAAGCGCGACGCCCGCGGCGTGCCGACGCTCTACGGCGACACCGCCGAGGACCTCTTCCGGGCGCAGGGCTTCGTGCACGCCCAGGACCGCTTCTGGGAGATGGACGTCCGCCGGCACATGACGTCGGGCCGGCTGTCGGAGATGTTCGGCGCGGACCAGGTCGAGACCGACGAGTTCCTGCGCACGCTGGGCTGGCGGCAGGTGGCGCAGGAGGAGTACGAGAAGAAGCTCTCGGCGGACACGAAGAAGTACCTGCGGGCCTACGCCGACGGGGTCAACGCCTACCTCGCCGACCACAGCGGCTCCGCCCTCTCCGTCGAGTACGCGGCCCTGGGCTTCGTCAACGACTACGAGCCCGAGAAGTGGACCCCGGTCGACTCCGTCGCCTGGCTGAAGGCGATGGCGTGGGACCTGCGGGCCAACGTCGAGGACGAGATCGACCGCTCCCTGCTCTCCCAGCGCTTCGACGAGGGCCAGATCGCCGACCTCTACCCGCCGTACCCGTACAAGCGCAACAAACCCATCGTGGAGGGCGGCTCCGCCGCTCGGGACGGCTACGACCCCGAGGGCGCCCGGAACACGTACGGCGCCGCCGTGCAGGGCCTCAGCAGCCAGATGGGCGCGCTGGCGCAGACCATGGACGAGGTCCCCGCCCTCCTCGGCCCCAGCGGCAGCGGCATCGGCTCGAACTCGTGGGTGGTCTCCGGCGACCTGACCACCACCGGGAAGCCGCTGCTCGCCAACGACCCGCACCTGGCCGCGCAGCTGCCCTCCGTCTGGTACCAGATGGGCCTTCAGTGCAAGAGGGTCAGCGAGGAGTGCCCGTACGAGGTCAGCGGCTTCTCCTTCTCCGGCATGCCGGGGGTCGTCATAGGCCACAACGCCGACATCTCCTGGGGGATGACCAACCTCGGCGCCGACGTCGCCGACCTGTATCTGGAGAAGGTCGAGGACGACGGCTATCTGTATGACGGCGAGTCGCGCGAGTTCGGCACCCGCGAGGAGCTGATCAAGGTCGCGGACGGCGAGGACAAGCGCATCACCGTACGCACCACGCGCAACGGCCCCGTGATCTCCGACCGCAGCGACGAACTCGCCGAGGTCGGCAAGGAGGCCCCCGTGGGCAACTCCGCGCCCGACCGCGGCGACGGCTACGCCGTCTCGCTGCGCTGGACCGCCCTGGAGCCCTCCCGCACCATGGACGCCGTCTTCGGCATCAACGCAGCGTCCGACTTCGAGGAGTTCCGGGACGCCGCCCGCGACTTCGCCGTGCCCTCGCAGAACCTCGTCTACGCCGACACCGAGGGCAACATCGGCTACCAGGCGCCCGGCAAGATCCCCCGGCGCGGCACCGGCGACGGTAGCCTGCCCGCGCCCGGCTGGGACCCGGCGTACTCCTGGGACGGCTACATCCCCTTCGACGCGCTGCCCTGGGAGCTGAATCCCGCGCGCGGGTACGTCGTCACCGCCAACCAGGCGGTCGTGAACGAGAAGGAATACCCGTACCTGCTCACCACCGACCCCGGCTACGGCACCCGCAGCCAGCGCATCGCCGACCTCATCGAGAGCAAGATCAAGGACGGCGGGAAGATCTCCCCGGACGACATGCGCACCATGCAGCTCGACAACCACAGCGAGATCGCCGAGCTGCTCACCCCGCTGCTGCTGAAGATCGAGCTCGACGACCCGATGGTGCGCGAGGCCCAGGGCCTGCTGAAGGACTGGGACTACAGCCAGGACACCGACTCCTCCGCCGCCGCGTACTTCAACGGTGTCTACCGCAACATCCTCAAGCTCGCCTTCGGCGACAAGATGCCCAAGGAGCTGCGCCCGGAGGGCGAGTGCCTGCGGGTGCCCCCCGCCAACCCCGCGGCCGACCCGGACGGCCCCGCCACCGTGCGCGAGTGCGGCAAGCGCGACGCGGACGCCGCCCAGCCGGACGGCGGGGACCGGTGGTTCGAGGTCGTACGGAGCATCCTCAAGGACGAGGACAACCGCTGGTGGAAGACCACCGACAGAAAAGGCAAGCCGCTCGACGAGAACCGCGACGACCTCCTCGAACACGCCATGGTCGACGCCCGCTGGGAGCTGACGGCCGAGCTGGGCAAGGACATCGACACCTGGTCGTGGGGCCGGCTGCACCAGCTGATGCTGCGCAACCAGACGCTGGGCACCGACGGCCCCGGCGTCGTGCAGTGGCTGCTGAACCGCGGCCCGTGGAACCTCAGCGGCGGCGAGGCCGCCGTCAACGCGACCGGCTGGAACGCGGCGGGCGGATACGACGTCCTGTGGGTGCCGTCGATGCGGATGGTGGTGGACATGGCTGACTTCGACGGCTCCGGCTGGGTCAACCTCTCCGGCGCCTCGGGGCACGCCTTCCACCCGAACTACACCGACCAGACGACGGCGTGGGCGAAGGGCGAGCTGTACGAGTGGCCGTTCTCGGACAAGGCCGTCGAGGAAGCGACCGGCGACACGATGACGCTGTCGCCCTGACGGCCGTACGGGACGGACGCCGCCGCGCTACGCGCGCGGGAAGCGGTGCACCGCGGAGGGTGTGACGGCGGCGGTCACGGGGCGGTCGTGGGGCTCGGCGGGTACGTGGCCGAGCACCTCGCCGTCGTAGAGGAGCACGACGAGCGCGGCGCCGCCCGCGTCCGCGTCCCCGTCCGCGTCCGGGTCCGCCGCCAGCCGCGCCAGCACCCGGTCGTACGACCCGCCGCCCCGCCCCAGCCGCATCCCCCGGCCGTCCACCGCGAGCCCCGGCAGCAGCACCGCCCCCGCCCGTCGCACGGCCGCCGGGCCCAGCCGCGGCCCGGCCGGCTCCAGCAGCCCGCGCCCGGCGGCCCGCAGCGTGTCCGGACCGCCGTACTCCGCCCAGTCCAGGTCCCCGTCCGCCAGCAGCACCGGCAGCAGCACCGCCGTGCCCCGCCCGCGCAGCTCCTCCAGCAGCTCGCGCGTCGCCGGCTCGCGCCCCACCGACACGTACGCCGCCACCGTCCGCGCCGCCGCCAGTTCGGGCAGCTCCAGCGCCCGCCGCGCCAGCCGCCGCCCCGCCGCCTCCGCCTCACCCGGCGGCACCGCGGCCCGCGCCGCGAGTAGGGTGCGGCGCAACGCCGCCTTTCCGGCCTGGTCGCTGCTGCCCACTTGTCCGTACCTACCCTTATGGTGCTGAACATGGATTCTTCGCGTACTCGGATCACCAAGGCTGTCATCCCGGCCGCCGGCCTCGGGACCCGCTTCCTGCCGGCGACCAAGGCGACGCCGAAAGAGATGCTGCCGGTGGTCGACAAGCCCGCGATCCAGTACGTCGTCGAGGAGGCCGTCTCGGCCGGACTCACCGACGTTCTCATGATCACCGGGCGGAACAAGCGCCCGCTGGAAGACCACTTCGACCGCAATCACGAGCTGGAAGAGGCCCTCCGCAAGAAGGGCGACGAGGCTCGCCTGGCCAAGGTCGCCGAGTCCAACGACCTGGCCAACATCCACTACGTCCGCCAGGGCGACCCCCGCGGCCTCGGCCACGCGGTGCTGTGCGCCGCCGAGCACGTCGGCGACCAGCCGTTCGCCGTCCTCCTCGGCGACGACCTCATCGACCCGCGCGACCCGCTGCTCGCCCGCATGGTGCGCGCCCGGGCCGACCACGGCGGCAGCGTCATCGCGCTGATGGAGGTCGACCCGGAGCAGATCCACCTCTACGGCTGCGCGGCCGTGGAGACCACCGCGGACAGCGACGTCGTGCGCGTCACGGACCTCGTGGAGAAGCCCGCCGTCGCCGACGCCCCCAGCAACTACGCGGTCATCGGGCGGTACGTGCTGGACCCCGCGGTCTTCGGCGTGCTGCGCACGACGGAGCCCGGCCGGGGGAACGAGATCCAGCTCACCGACGCGCTGCAACGGCTGGCGACGGAGGAGGAGCTGCGGAGCCCGGTGTACGGCGTGGTGTTCAAGGGCCGGCGGTACGACACCGGCGACCGCGGCGACTACCTCCGCGCCACCGTCCGCCTCGCGTGCGAGCGCGAGGACCTCGGCGCGGACATGCGCGCGTGGCTGCGGAAGTACGTCGCGGAGGAGATGGCGGATTGAGCGAGGCCGCGGAGGGCGTGAAGGGCGTGGTGGACGTGGAGGGCGTGCGGGAGGCGGACGTGCGGGAGGCGGGGGAGCCGGGGACCGGCGGCGGGGCCCGTGAGCCCGGCGCCGGCGTGCCGGCCGGGCGCCGGCCCGACGGAGTGTGGTCCGTCGAGGAGCACCTCGACGACATACTGCGGCAGATCCGTCCCCTGGAGCCGCTGGAGATGCAGCTGCTCGACGCCCAGGGCTGCGTCCTCGTCGAGGACGTCACCGCCGCCGTCGCCCTCCCGCCCTTCGACAACAGCTCCATGGACGGGTACGCGGTCCGCACGGTCGACGTCGAGCGCGCGAGCGACGAGTTCCCCGCCGTCCTGCGCGTCGTCGGCGACGTCCCCGCGGGCGGCGGCGCCGACCTGCCGCACGTCGGCGCCGGCGAGGCCGCCCGCATCATGACCGGCGCCCCGCTGCCGCCCGGCACGCAGGCCGTCGTCCCCGTGGAGTGGACCGACGGCGGCGCGGGCCGCGGCCGGGTCGACGCCATGCGCCCGCACAGCGAGTCGCCCGCCGGCGCCGGCGGCGAGGTGCGGATCTACGCCCCCGCCGGCACCGGCCGGCACGTACGCGCGCGCGGCAGCGACGTGCTCGCCGGCGACCTGGTGCTGCGCGCCGGCACGGTGCTCGGCCCGGCGCAGATCGGGCTGCTCGCCGCCATCGGCCGCGGCACGGTGCGGGTCCGCCCGCGCCCGCGGGTCGTCGTGCTGTCCACCGGCAGCGAGCTGGTGCCCCCCGGCGAGCGGCTCACCCCGGGCCGTATCCACGACTCCAACAGCTACGCGCTGACCGCCGCCGCCCGCGACGCCGGCGCCATCGCCTACCGCGTGGGCGCCGTCGCCGACGACGCCGAGACCCTCCGCGCCACCGTCGAGGACCAGCTGATCCGCGCCGACGCGCTGGTCACCAGCGGCGGCGTCAGCGTCGGCGCGTACGACGTGGTGAAGGAGGCGCTGGCCGAGCTGGACGGCGAGGCGGGCGGCGGCGTGGAGTTCCGCCGGCTGGCGATGCAGCCGGGCAAGCCGCAGGGCTTCGGCCGCATCGGCGCGGACCGCACCCCGCTGTTCGCCCTCCCGGGCAACCCGGTCAGCGCGTACATCTCTTTCGAGATGTTCGTACGGCCCGTGATCCGCAGGCTGACGGGCGTGGAGCCGGTGCACCGCCCGGTGGTACGGGCCCGGCTGGCCGCCGACGAGCCGCTGACGTCGCCGGCGGGCCGGCGGCAGTTCCTCCGCGGCTGGTACGAGGCGGGGGAGCCGGCGGACGGCGGCGCGGACGGCGGCGCGCGGGTCGCCCCCGTGGGCGGCGCCGGCTCACACCTGATCGCGGCGCTGGCGCGGGCCAACGCGCTCGTCGTCGTACCGGAGGAGACCACGGAGGTGGCGCCGGGGGAGTCCGTCGACGTCGTCCTCCTCGACTGAGCCCGCTGCCGGGAAACGCGCGGAGCCGAACGCCGGGCCCTGGAGGTACGGTGGCTCCGCGCGCATTCACCCCGGGAGCTCCTGACACCATGAGCCAGCAGAGCCAGCACAGCCGCCTGACCCACCTCGACGACACGGGCGCCGCCCGCATGGTCGACGTCTCCGCCAAGGACGTCACGGCACGCACCGCCCGCGCGTCCGGGCGCGTCCTGGTCTCGCCGCGCGTCGTCGAACTGCTCCGCGGCACCCCGTCCGGCGAGACGCTGCCGAAGGGCGACGCCCTGGCCACCGCCCGGATCGCCGGCATCATGGGCGCGAAGCGCACCCCCGAGCTGATCCCGCTCTGCCACCCGCTCGCCCTCTCCGGCGTGACCGTCGACCTCGGCGTCGCGGACGACGCGGTGGAGATCACGGCGACCGTGCGCACCACGGACCGTACCGGGGTGGAGATGGAAGCGCTGACCGCCGTGTCGGTGGCGGCCCTCACGGTGGTCGACATGGTCAAGGCCGTCGACAAGGAGGCGGTCGTCACCGACGTGCGGGTCGAGGCGAAGAGCGGCGGCAAGTCCGGCGACTGGAGCCGGTCGTGAGGGCCCTGGCGGTCACGGTGTCCAACCGGGCGGCGGCCGGGGTGTACGAGGACACGGGCGGCCCGCTGCTCGTCGCCGGCCTGGCGGAGATGGGCTTCGCCGCCGACGGCCCGCGGGTGGTGCCGGACGGCGAGCCGGTGGAGGCGGCGCTGCGCGAGGCGGTCGCCGCCGGCTACGCCGTCGTCCTGACCACCGGCGGCACGGGCATCTCGCCCACCGACCGCACGCCCGAGATGACCGCCCGGGTGCTCGACAGGCAACTGCCGGGCGTATCGGAGGCGATCCGGGCGTACGGGTACGGGAAGGTGCCCACCGCCGCGCTCTCCCGCGGCCTCGCCGGGGTCGCGGACCGTACCGTCATCGTCAACCTCCCGGGCTCGTCCGGCGGCGTACGCGACGGGCTCGCGGTGCTGGCGCGGCTGCTGCCGCACGCGGTCGACCAGGTGCACGGCGGCGACCACGCGCGCGGACAGGACGCCGGGCCCGGCCCGAGCCCGGCGGGCGGCGAGCCCCCCAGACACTCCGGCGGTGCCCACTGAGCGCGTCCTGGCCCGCGACGCTGGCGGAGGGACCGGTGACCCTCCGCCCCATCCGCGCGCGCGACCAGCGCGCCTGGCGGGAGATCAACAAGCGCAACCGCGACTGGCTGCGCCCCTGGGAGGCCACCGTCCCGCCCCCGCCCCCCGGCACCCCGCACACCCGCCGCCCCACGTTCCGGCAGATGGTCCGGCATCTGCGCAGCGAGGCGAGCGCGGGCCGGATGCTGCCCTTCGTCATCGAGTACGAGGGCACGCTGTGCGGGCAGCTGACCGTGGCGGGTATCACGTGGGGCTCGATGCGTTCCGGACACGTCGGTTACTGGATCGACCGGGATTACGCGGGCCGCGGCGTGATGCCCACCTCCGTGGCGCTTGCCGTGGACCACTGTTTCCGGACGGTCGGGCTGCACCGCATCGAAGTCTGTATCCGGCCGGAGAACATGCCGAGCCGCCGTGTGGTGGAAAAGCTGGGTTTTCGTGAAGAAGGTGTGCGCCCGCGCTACCTGCACATCGACGGCGCCTGGCGCGACCACCTGGTGTACGTGCTGACCACCGAGGAAGTGCCGGAAGGGCTGATCACCAGGTGGCGCGGGCTCCGCCACTCGGAGAAATAAAACAAATATTCGAGAGAGGGCCGTAAAAAGTCAGAAGAAAAGGTCGAGATATCAGCCAGATGGTGCGACACACCGAGCCAATTGGCCCATGCGCTGACGCCGCGGCCTCTAACGTGTAAGGCGTGAGCAGCAGCGGCCTCATCTACGCAATGATCGTCGGGGCCTGGGCCGCCTACCTGGTGCCGATGTGGCTCCGTAGGCAGGACGAGCTGAACGAAGCCCGTCCGACGGAACGCTTCAGCACAGCCATCCGGCTGCTGACCGGACGGGGCGGAGCGGACCGTACCCGGGACCGGGACGGCTCCGGAGAGGACGCCGGAGGCGACGACGACAGCCCGGACGCCGCGCCCGCCGCAGGCGGCGTGGTCGACGTCCGGGCCGCTGCCGTGCCCGTGACCGATCCCCGCGCCGCCGCCCCCGCGCCGCGCCGCGGCGCGGCGGCGAAGGCGCGCGTGGACGACGAGCCCGAGGAGCCCCGGGGGCGCACCGACGCACCCGAGGGCGCGAACCCGCCCCCCCGCCCCCCCGAAGCCGACCCGGCACCCCCGGCCCCCGACCCCGCGCCCCCCGCGGCCCCGGCCCGGAACCAGTCGCCGCAGGCCGCCGCGGAACGCCGGGCCCGCGCCCGGGTCCTCGCACGCCGCCGGCGCACGCTCACGCTGCTCTTCGTGGCCCTCACCGCGGGCGCCGTCGCGGCCTCGGTCGGCGGGCCGCGCCTCCTGTGGGCCGTCGCGGTCCCGGGGCTGCTGCTCACGGCGTACGTCGTCCGCGTACGCACCCAGGAGCGCCGCCGCCGCACGTTCACCGCCGACCCGGCCCGCGGCGAAGCGGCGGCCCGCCGACTGCGCGAGGGCGGCGTCAACGCCCCCGCGCCCCGGCGCCGCACCGGACCGGAGACGGCCGCACCGGACCACGACGCCGCCGCCGAGGACGGGCGCGCCGAACGCCACGGCGGCGACGGACACCCGGCACACGACACCGACGACGACCCCTCCGCCACGGCCCCCTTCGACGCCCCCGCGGCGGCGTACGAGGCGGACCGCCGGGCGCTGGTGGAGCAGACCGACCACGCCGAGTGGGTCGACCAGCAGCGCGAGCGCGACCGCCCCGCGGACGCCGGCTGGGACCCCGTACCGGTCCCGCTGCCCACCTACGTGACCGCCCCCGTGGCCCCCCGCGCCCCCCGCGGCCTGGACCTCGACGCCCCGGACACCTGGAGCTCGGCCCGCTCCAGCACCGCCGAACCCCGCCCCCCGGCGCCGGAGACCCCACCCACCGACCCCGCCGAGCCCCCCGACACCCCCCGCCGCCGCCCCACCAACCGCACCCCCCTCTTCGACCAGTACGCCGACCCACCCCGCCGCCGCGCCGCCAACGAATAGCCCGCCCCCGCGCCCCCGTCTCACGGCAGGAACCGATTTCCAGGCCAGGGGGCCGGGATGCTAAGGTTCTTTCCGTTGTGAGGGCCTGTAGCGCAGTCCGGTAGCGCACCTCGTTCGCATCGAGGGGGTCTGGGGTTCAAATCCCCACAGGTCCACCCACAGGCCGTTCACGAGTTGGCTCGTAGACGGTTCACGAGATCCCGCCGATCCCTTCGATCGGGCGGGATCTTGCCGTTTCCGGGTACGTCGAGAGGTCTGCGTGCCGGTGCCGCCGGGGGCGGTGCGTGGTGGCAGTGGGCCGCTCGCGTCGAAGTCGGCGGTGGTGAGGTCGCCGGGCCCGCCGCGTTCCAGGAGCCAGGTTTCCAGGACGGTCGGGTTGGCGATCGTGAGCATGACCGCGAGGAGAAGCGCCTGGGTGACCTGGCCGGCGTGCCGGCCGGCGTTTGCGGTCGCCGATGTCGAGTTCCCCGCTCTTGACGCGTCTGTTGGCGCCTTCGTTGTGGCTGCGGATGGGCCGGTAGGTCTTGATCCAGAACGTGTGCATGTACTTGGACGTCCTGGCGGTACTTGGCCAAGCGCCAGTCGGCCCCTTCGGCTGAGCCGACGCAAGATAGTTGTCACGTAGGCAGGCTTGTTGTCACCTACGAGACTTGCCGTTGGCCGTCTGCTGTGACTGAAACGCGATATTTGGCCCTTGCACACGCTGGCTGGCCCCGCACCTCAGGCAAGCCGGACGCCCGACCGAGGTACTACCGGGGGCCGTCGCTAGGCTTCGGCACCATGACCGGTGATCTCGGGTTCACCTGCTCGTGCTGCGGGGCCCAGCACCCTGAGCTGCCGATGAACTACACGGCCGAGGCCCCCGCCGTGTGGGATCCGGCCTTCGCCGACGCCGACGACTGCTTGCTCTCTACGGACCAGTGCGTGGTCCGCGGTCAGCACTACTTCGTCAAGGGCCTGATCGAGATACCGGTCATCGGCAGTGACGAGGTGTTTTCCTGGGGTGTCTGGGTCTCGCTCAGCCGAGAGAGCTTTTCCCGGGCTTCAGATCTGTGGGACAGGCCCGGCCGCGAGGCCGAGAAGCCGTATTTCGGCTGGCTCACCACCGATCTTGCGGTGTACCCGACGACGACACTCAACCTGAAGACGCACGTCCATACCCGCCCGGTCGGCGAGCGCCCCTTCATTGAGCTGGAGCCCACCAACCATCCCCTCGCCGTCGAGCAACACACAGGAATCAGCCTGGAGCGCGTGCGAGAGATTGCGTCGGCCGTGCTCCACGCCGGAGACGGCGAGCAGCAGTAATGGCTGACCAGCCCGTATCGCCCGTCCCGGTCGCGCCTGCCGGCCTGAGCCGCAGGGCTCAGCGGTTCAATGAGACGGAGGGCATCCGCGTTCGCCGGCAGGACATCCGGCGATACTGCGACGCGTGGATCGAGCGCGGGATCCCCGCTGAGGGGATCGAACGCACCACTGCCTTCCAGGACCGCTGGGGCGGCCTCGCCCTCCCGCCGGCCCCGTTCTACGAGGGCGGTCCGCGCATTCTGGAAGCCGACTGCCCTGAGGAGATGCCCACAGAAGGCTGGTCCTTCCGGCAGGAGACTGCAGGGTGTCCATGGCCTACAACTTCATGATCGGCCCCGACGGTACGTTCGGTATCGACGCCTACCGCTGGACGCCCCTGCATGCCAGTACTGACGGATGGGTGGAATCCCTGGCGCTCGCCGCTCATGCCCGCCGCTGGGCCACTACCGTCACAAGGGTCACGCGCAAGGCCGTCGACGCGCTAGATCTCGGCGAATTCGAGCCGGTGCCCGAAGTACAGGGCGTGACCGACTCGTGGTGGCGGGGCAAAGACTCCCTCATCGCCCTCTACCGAGGTGAGGCTGTGGGCCTTGACGCCCCGCAATGTCTCGAAGCGCACATCTATGGCGGCCTCGACGAGTGGGCCCTCCACGGTGGCTGACCCGCGGGCACCGGATCTGAGCACCCACGTGGCCCGAAGCGCAGCCAGTAGAGTCCCGCGAGGCTACTGCTGCTGGGCGGCTGGTCGCGCGCGAGTGAGTCCGCTCCACCGCTCCAGTTCGTCCGCGTGGCTGCCGACCGCTGTTGCCCGGGCGACCTCTTCGGCTTCCTTCGGTGTCGGCTCACCATGGCGGGTGATCAACGTCAGCGGCCAGGTCGGAGTGCCCAACTGCTCACCGTCGAAAGGGTGCCAGTCCCAGGCCGCGTCGAACCTCCAGGCGCGTCCATTCCGGTCAGCAACCTCATCGCCCAGTTCGAGGAAGGCGTACGGACGGAAGGACAGCTCGATGCGTATGGGTTCGCCGCCGATCGGATCAATCGTGTAGCCCTGGTCCTCAAGGGAAGGATCATGGGTCTCACCCTGCGGCAGGACCTCGAGGTAGGACGCGGGCCGGGGCAGCATGCCGGTGACCAGGGGCGGATCAAAGCGGTGGACCGCCTGGACGTGCACCACGGTTGTGGGGATACCCACCAGGCAGGTATCCCCCGGCTTCAGTGCGGTCTCCGCGGGTTCCGTTCGGAAGATCTGCCACTCGTGGGCCGCGGGCGTGGGAAGCGCCGTCTGGCCGTTCCACCTGATGCTCTCGGCCTGCGGGTCCACTTCCAACCACGGCCACCGCACGGATACGTAGTAACGGGTGACCCCGGTGACGGCGGCCTCAGTGAACGGGCACTCCAGCAACAGCACGTCACCGGGCCTGTCATCGTGACTCGTGAACGCATTGTGCATGTCGCCACTGACGGTGGCCGATTGCCTTGGCCAGGTGCTGGGCGTGGTCTTCGAGCAGTGGCTTGAGGGCTCCGTAGTAGGGCTGGTGGTCCGCTTTGCGGAGCCAGTGGAGCACGTTGTGTCGCTCCCGCGTCCAGATGGCGCGTAGTGCTGGGTCGGGTGCGATGTGTGGTGAGCAGGGGTCGAAGTCGGGCTCGCCTCCACCCGGGCCCGGGCCGAAGCACCAGCCAAGGCCGTCTGACAGCTGCCTCGCAACCCGCCACCCTTCACGGGTGGCGGGGCGCCGACCAACTGATTGTCACTGGCCGAAAGCACCGTTCTGCTCCAAGTCGTCCATGAACTGCTCGTGCGCCCTCAGCTCACGCCCTCTGCCTGGGCTCGTCAAAACGATGGTCTTCGCCTCCGCGAGCGACGTGGGACCCGCCCCCAGCAGTTCATGCGTGATCACCACCGCATCGAGCACCTCGACCTGGCGCTCACTCAGCAGCCGCTGCACGGAAGCCATCCCCCCGTCCACGGCCAACAACGGCCGGCACTCGTCGACAAGCGCTTCAACGCGGGCCATCCTCTCCGGGCTCCATCCTCTGATCGCCATCACGCTGTTCCTTCCCTCACGGACCCGAAGTCCTCCCCGATCATCCCAGACGCTCGGACACCAGACTGCCTTCATTTCTCGTGAACATCAGCGAGCCAGTGGATCACCAACTGCCTCCCAGACTGCTGAACAAACGCTGCCGCTTGAAGTGAACGAAGCCAACCGGCCGAAGCCCCAGCGGATCAGACCTCAGACGGCGCCGCGACGCCATCGCGTCCAGGCCCGCGAAGGCGTGCTCGCGCCAGCGGGCGGCCACCGCGTAGCGCCAGCCGCAGGCGGCGGCGACCTCGGCGGCCGCCGCGAACGACTCCCGGTCCGAGTCCTTGATCAGGGACTCCAGGCGTACGTCGATCAGCCAGACTCCGCGGCAAGGTCACCGCGAGGTAGTCGGGGGTGTGGGAGCGGCGTTTCCCACAGGTCGCGAAGGAGATCTTCAGCGGCTGCGAGACGGCGTCGACCACGTCGCCGGCGAAGTCCAGGGCCAGTAGCACCCGGCTTTCCTCCAGGCTCTCCGCGCCGTGGTGACGGCAGAGCCACCGGCTCCCGATCTTCGTTTCTGGTGACAGGAAGAGTGACGAATGAGCGCATGTGACAAGCCGAATGCCTCGTTGGTGACAACCAGAGTGCTTCGACGGTTCCACTTCGCCAGCTCACTCGACTCCGCAGGTGACAACTCCTGAGCTTCGGCTCATCGGCATCCGCGGGCACGGTGATGGAACCCGCGCGGCACACCTTGGGCAGCGTCTTCTCAGGCGGCGGCGCGAAGTGTTCGGATTCGGGGATCTGAATGGTGGGTCGGGCCGCCCCGCGGGTGGCTCGGGTCGTGGGCGTGCTGAGGTCGACGATTCATGCGGGCAGCGTGGCGGGGTTGCGGGGCCGCAGACGCTCGCGGCGGGCGCAGTTGACCGAAGGGGACGGGCCGGGGGCCGGGCACTGGACACGGATCGCGCCGCGGTCGTCAGGTCCCTGTTCAGCGGCGGTGGGCAGCGGAGCCTGGAGCCCTTCCCACGAGACGTGTATGCCGTGTTTGCGCTCAGGGAAGCGGAGAAAGGCGACGTCTGTCAGGTCCTCGCGGCAGTAGTAGAAGCCAGGCACCGCTGCGTCGACGCCGAACGTCATGCAGGGGCGCCGAGCGGCGGGTGCGTGAGCACGCTGGGCTTGTACTCGACCATCTGGGTGCGGCCGTCGAAGGTGCGGTGCTCGGTCATTTCGAGGGCGACGTCCGGATAGCCGTCGTAGATGCGTTCTGCGCCGGTGGCCCCGGTGATCACCGGGAACATCACGACCCGGAAGCGGTCGACGAGTCCGGCTCGTAGCAGGGACCGGCACAGGCTGAGGCTGCCGATCGTGCTGAGGAGCCCCGAGCCACTCGCCTTCATGGTGCGGACCGCCTCGACGGCGTCGTCGCGGACGAGCGTGGAGTTGGCCCATGCCAGCGGCTCCTTCAGTGAAGAGGAGAACACCACCTTGGACGCCTGCGTGAGCTCGTCGACGGACTCCTCCTCTTCGGGCCTGAACTCGTCCTGGCCCTTCGGGACCTCGCCGGCGGCGAAGCCCGACATCAGGCGGTAGGTGTTCGCTCCCATCAGGTAGGTGACCTCGGGCTGCTCGCCGAGCCACGCGAGGTACTCCGGGCCCTCCAGGCCCCAGAACCCGGGCCATCCCTCTCCTGACGCGTAGCCGTCGAGGGAGGTGATGAAGTCGACGAGAAGCTCCGACATGGTGGTGTCCTTTCCTCGGATGTCACGAGCTTGGACCGGCCGGGAGCCACAAACTCATCGGACGCGCTGAGGCGTAGCGAGAAAACCCTCGTCGCCTGGACGTCCGCGGGCGCGGGCACGCCGTCGTCGAGGGTCAGCTCGACGCGCACCCGCTCGCCCTCGGGTTCGACGGAGTCCACGCTGCCGACCGTGACGCCGAGGATCTTGAGCTCCGAGCCCTCGTAGAGGCCGACGCCGGAGTCGAAGTACGCGGTGACCGACGTGCCGTCGGGCCCGGTGAGCGCCCGTACGACCCAGGTGCCCGCGGCCGCCAGCACGGCCGCGGCCAGCAGCAGCGCGACGGGCCTGCGCCCGCGCAGCCGGCCGGCGGCGGCGCGGACGTGCCGGGCCCGCCGGCCGCTCCGTCAACGCCCTCGCCAACCGCTGCACGTCAGCACGGCCGGGCACATCCGAGGCTTCACCGGGACACTTCGCTTTCCCCGTCGGGCAGTGTGGCGGTGGACCCGTTCCTGCCGTGCGAGGACCGCGTTCAGCGGTGGTACCTCTCGGGACCTGAGTAGGAGGCGACCACGCCGCGTTTGGAGCCCGCCTTGCCGCTGTGTGCGAGGCTGACGTCGCCGACGGCCCAGATCTCGCGGGTGCCGGGCACGAGTTGCAGCTCGCTCGGTTCGAAGGGCCGGCGCTGGTCAACCTTCGCACCCTTGGCGGAGCGGCCGGTGATCTGCTTTGGTCCCTCGATCCGGTGCGCCCCATCGTCAGTGGTGTGGTGCTGCCCGCCGCCCAGCACGAACCCGCCTGCGCCGTCCGGGGCCGCCGCCATCGTGGGGAACGGGCGGATGTCCGTCGAGCGGTCCAGGGCCTCGGGGGCCTCGCGCCAGCGCGTACCGTCCCAGTGCAGCGCGAACGCGCTGCCGCGCGGTGCGGACCCGGCCCCGTCCGCGGTGCTGCGGCGCGAGCCGAACGCCCAGGCGTCCTCCCGTGAGCCTGCGACCACCTCCGTCAGTTCGGCTTGCCCGTCCTGTTCGGGCGCCGTGACCGTCCGCCACTCCTCCCCGTCGAAGTGCGAGATCGCGGGTTGTCCCGTGCGCGAGCCCACTGCCCAGATGTCGTCCGGGCCGCTCGCGGACAGCGCGGCGGCCGGGCCGGGCAGCCGGTGGCGGGTCCAGCGGGTCCCGTCCCAGTGGCGGGCGACGGGGCTCTCCGTCGCCTCCAGCACCCACACGTCGTCGGGCGCCAGAACGGCAGTGTCCAGCACGCTGAAGTCGACGGGCACCGGCTGCCAGCCGCTTCCGTCCCAGCGCAGCGCGATGCTGCGCGTGAGCGTGTCCTCGCCCGCTGACTCGAACTCGCTGGCGAACATCCATACGTTGGCGGGTCCGGAGGCGTCCATCTGGGTATTGGCGAACTCCGTGCCCTTCTCTGAATGCAGCGTCTCGGCGCGCTCCCAGGTGGCGCCATGGCGGCGCAGTATGAAGTACTCGTTCTTCCCGATCTCCCGTCCAAATGCCCAGCCCTCGTCCCGGGAGGCGGCGGCCACGTCGTACACGCTCGTGTTCGGGGACGTACTGACGTAGTCGAGGCGCCAGTGCGCCGGGCGCGGTGCAGTGGATTCCGAGGCCCCGTCTTTCTTCCCCCTGTCTTCGTTCCCGCCCCCGTCCTCGGCGCTGCCCCCGCTGCTGCACCCAGCCGCCGCCGTAAGCAGCAAGGCCGCCGCCAGCGCTGCGCGGTGTAACCGGCCTGCTCGTGCGCCGTACCCGATCGCTCCTGGTCCTGAGAACATGGCGGGAGCGTACGGCCCCGGGCCGGGGAGGGGTCCCGCGCGAGGCGCGACCCTGGGCGGCGAGGTCATGCCCTCGGAGGGGAAGACGAGACGTGATCACACGGATCGACGCTGCGACCGGCGACGAGGAGCCACATGGCCAAAATCAGTAAACGGCAGCGGCAGAAGAACGAAGGAGCCATCCGGGCCTCGATGGACCGGGGCTGCTCCGCGGAGAACTGCCTCCCGGAGGCCGCTGCGATCTGAAGACCCTGGCCACCGAATCAAGCGTCGCCCGATCCGGCTTCCCCACGATACCAGCCACTGACCAGCAGGAATAGCAAACCGTCACTGGCGTACTAGGAGTAGGTGTGTGCGAAGGCCGCGGTGGGCAGCGGGGCCCGGGTGTTCTCCCAAGCGAGGTAGATCCCGTACTCGTCCTCAAGGAAGCGTAGGAAAGCGACGTCGGGGAGTTCCGGGCCGGAGTAGACGAAGCCCGGCACTCCTTCCTGTGCGCCCACGCCTCCCAAATGCGGCATGTCCGGTTCGTAATAGGCCAGCACCTGGCCGTCACGGGCGTAGCCGACCTGGTGCTCGCCGTTGACGCCGCGGAACACCGTGTACGCGCGCGTGCCGCGTGACAACGCCGCCAGGTAGGCAGTGGCGCGGCTGGAGATGTTCTCGATGGCGTAGGCCCAGCCGGGGACCTGGCCGGCGCGGACGAGCACCTCCGGGTGGGAGAGGAACCCCGCCGCCGTGAGCCGCGCCACCAACGCCTCGTCCTCCCAGTCGAGAAACTCCAGGTCACCGAGGTGGCCGTCCTCCGGTCGCAGCTGGAGTTCGGCGACCGCGTCATCGGTCAGCTCGTGAATGTGCTGCGGCTCCGCGCCCAGCCGTACCAGCAACTCCCGCGGCTCGATGGCCTCACACAGCGTGAAGGTGTAGCCCAAGTCGTACGCGGTCGCTATCCACCGCAGCCCGCTCGCCACGTCCGCCCTCCCGCTGCCGACCACTCACGCTTCAAAGTAGCCGAACGAGCCACACGCGGGGGACGATCACTCCGTCTGCGGGGGATCTTCAACGCGCCACGCTGATGGCGGACACGCCCTCACGGGAGAGGCCGCCCGGGGCTGCGATCGTTGCTCAGCAGCACCTCAGAGCGGCGCAGGCGGACATCAGAGTGTCGGCCCGCAGACGCAGTTCAGGTGCCTCGGCCCCAGCCACGACCACGGATACTTCGTCGCCACCGACAGCCCGCGCGACCCGACCACCGGGCGACCGCCACCGGTGAACTGAGGACGACTCGCCGGTTCTGCGATGCTGCCCCTGGCGTCGGGAGGAGCCTGGGGTGGCAGAGCCTGTGTCGGGGTGGATCTGGCGGAGCAACCTGCGCGGTTTCCTGGAGCTGCTGTCAGGCTACGTCGGGTATCCCTTCGACGAGACCGACTGGGAGACGGTCGAACTCGGAGTCCAGGACAGCGACGACGAGGATGCGGACCGTTGGTACGCGTATCCGCTGATCGAGGCGGAGCCGCCCCGCGTGCGGGCGGTGCCGGCGCGACCATGAACTGACCGGGTTCTTCAGGGGGCGCCTCTACGGCTGGCCGCCGAACCGGGCCATGGGCTGAAGGCCCTCCACGAATGTTCGGAAGTCCGCCGCGAGCGGTAGTTCTGCACCGGAGTCGGTGTCGAACCAGGTCACCGACGGTTCCCCCCACGCGCCGTTGGCCCGGTAGTCGAGCCCGATCCAGTAGTGGCCGTCACCGGACAGCAGCACGACCGGAGACGGCAGTCCCCACTCCTTCACCAGGTACGGCGTCTCCAACAGCGACAAGCCGTGCCCGCCGGTGCCGATGCCCATCAATTCGGTGAACGGGATGTGGTCTTCGCTCCACGAGGTTGGGTGATCGGTCGGAAAGGCATCCCGGTCGGCCGTGACACCGCCCCCGTTCTGCACACGCAGCAGATCCAGCAGCGATGCCGGGAGCCTCAGCCCGAGGGCTTGTTCCGCGTCGACGACGGCCGCCTGGGTCAAGGCAGGTTGAACACCGTATGTGCCGCCGCTCCAGAAGGCGGCCTTGATGTCATCGAAGGTCATTACGAACTCCCTCCCGGGCCGTCGTGGCGAACCAACGCGGAGTCGGTCGGCCGCGAGTCGGTAGATGCCCTGGAGGCTCACCGAACGGATCAGCCGTCCGCCCTCAACGTACTTGAGCAGGCGCTCTCCACGGCGGGAGGTGTACTTGCCGGGCTCCCCCCCCCCACGTCCGCGCCGCCGCGGGTGAGGGTGTCGACATCCGCCTCCCCGCCCTGACCTCCCGCGCCGTAACCGCTACGCGAGTCCGAACCCGGGCCATCGGACGGGACCCCTCCCGGGGGCGGTCCGCTACAACCCGGGGAAGACCGTGAACCTTCCTGCGGAACGGAGTCCCCCCCATGAGGTCGCTCGTACGCTCCAGCCGTGCCGGGTTGTCCGCCGCCGTGATCGGGGTGGTCGCGGCGGCCGTGCTGGCCGGCTGCGGCTCGGACACCGACGACGCGGCAGAGCCCGGCGACGGCGACACCGCCACCGTGTCGCCGTCTCCCACGGACGGGAAGTCGGCTTCGACGTCCCCCTCCGCCACCCCCGAAACCGGCTCTCCGTCCCCCGAGTTCACCCCCCTCGCTCCGGAGGACGCGGCGGACGGGACGGATGTCGGTGCCTGCGCCGACGGTAAGTGCGAGGTCGCGGTGACGGCGGGCACCGACATCCCCTTCGACGCGGACATCGGCGGGGTGAGGGTCGCCGAGGTGAGCAAGAGTGAGGTGACGCTCGCGTTGACCTCCGGCTTCATTCAGGTGGGAATCGGACCCGAGGGCGGCAGCTTCGGCAACGTCAACACGGAGATCATCGATTTCGGTGTGCTGGGGATCGAGGACGGCACGGCGGTCATCAGCTTCGCCACCGAGAAGTCGTGAGGCGTCGCCTGCTCGCGGAGCACGGCGCTTCGGGCCTGTGACGGGACAGCCGGTCTCACCGTCCGGGGAGGTGGGCGACGGCGTCGATGTCGACGAGGAAGCCCAGCGGGGGTGGGGACTGCATCGTCATCCGGGCCGGGAGGTAGTCGCCGAAGAACGTCTCGTAGACCGCGTTCATCCTGGCCCAGTCGTCGACGTCCTTCATGTGGACCGTGACCTTCACGAGGTCGTCCAGGGTGCCGCCGGCCGCTTCGAGTATCGCCCGGAGGCTGCCCATGACGTGCGCCGTCTGTTCTTCGACGCCGCCCTCGACGACCTGTTCGCGAGCCGAGTCGTAGGGGACCGTGCCGGAGATGAACAGGAAGTCGCCGGCCTGGACGGCCTGGGGGAACGGGCCGACGGGGAGTACCGCGTTCGGGGTGTGGATGACGCGCTTGTCGGGTGTGTGCCGGGTGTCGTTCACGAACCACCTCCGGGTCGGGTCGGGCGGTGCTTCAGCCGCCTCGTTGGCTGGCTGTCCGGTCTGTCTCCGGGTTGTCGTCCGCGCCGCCGTACCGCGCGGGCGGATAGCTCATGACGGAGAGCACGCGGGCCCCTGCGTGGGAGAAGTACCGGTGGGTCACGTCGCCCGGGAACCAGAGGGCGTCGCCGGGCGACAGTTCCGCCTCCTGGCCCTGCGGGCCGGCCTCCAGCGTGCCCTCGGTGCAGTACACGAGTTCCTCGGTGCCGGGCGGGTGCAGGCTGGTGTACGGGGTGCCGGGCTGGACGCGGACGTCGTAGACCTCGGTGCGGTGGCTGCGGCCCTCGGCGAGGATCAGACGCGCCGCGAGGCCGCTCTCGGATGTCATCGACGGGCCGTCGCCGGCCCGGAGGAGGCGGGTCTGCGGCAGGTTCTCCTCGCCGAGCAGCGTGCCGAGCGTGATGTCGAAGGCGCGGGCGAGGCGCCACATCGTCTCCAGCGACGGGTTGCCGGCGCCGGATTCGAGCGTCGACAGCAGGGTCTTCGACAGGCCGGTCCGGTTCGCCAGCGTGCCGAGGGACCAGCCGCGGGCCTCGCGGTGCGCCCTGACGGTACGGGCCACCCCGCCGCTCGTGGAGGCGAACGCACTGTCCATCATAGTTGACGACCGTACAATGAACTTGCCACGCCGTGAAGGCCCGCGGCGCGGCCGGGCCCGCGGCGCGGCCGGGCCGGTCCGTCAGTCGGGCTGCTTCTCCATATGCGCGAGGACGCGGTTCGAGATCCGGGCGACCGCGGCGAGGTCCTCCCGGGTGAGGGCGTCGATGAACAGCCGGCGGACGTGTTCGACGTGGAGGGGCGCGGCTTCCTCGATCGCCCTGTGGCCGGCGGGGGTGGCGACGATGAACGCGCCGCGGCCGTCGTCGGGGCACTCCTCCTTGGCCACCAGCCCGCGTTTCACCATCCGCCCGACCTGGTGGGACATGCGGCTCTTCTCCCACTCCACCAGCTTCGCCAGGTCCATGAAGCGGATCCGCCCGCCGGATTCGGTGAGCTTGACCAGCACGGTGTAGTCGGCGGCGGACATCGCGGAGTCGGCCTGGACCCGGCGGGAGAGACGGCCGATGAGCTTCTCCTGCATGCGGATGAAGCCGTCCCAGGCCGCGGCCTCCTCGGCGGTCAGCCAGCGGGGCGTTGCGTCCATGGGCTGAGCGTAGCGAGATCGCCGACCGCCCATCCATCCCCCGGGGGCGGCCGCTTCCCTTCTGGTTGACGTTTCAACGATCGGCTTCTAGTGTAGATGATGCGTCAACTAGATGCGCCGGCTCCAGGAGGGGAATCCGATGAGCGCCGAGAGCAGGACCGGACTCACCGCACTGCTGACGCCCGAGGAGAGCGTCCTCGCACTGATCGACCACCAGCCGTTCCAGTTCGCCAACCTGCACAGCCACGAGCCGACGATGGTCGTCAACAACGTCGTCGGACTCGCCAAGGCCGCCAAGGTGTTCGACGTCCCGACCGTGCTGACGACGGTCCTGGAGGAGCGCGGCGGGCTGCTCATCCAGGGGGTCCGGGACGTGTTCCCGGAGCAGAAGCCCATCGACAGGACGTTCATCAACACCTGGCAGGACGAGCGCGTCGTGGACGCCGTGAAGGCGACCGGGCGCCGGAAGCTGATCATCGCCGGTCTGTGGACGGAGATCTGTGTGGCGATGCCGGCCCTGCAGGCGGCGGGGGAGGGCTTCGAGGTCTTCGTCGTCACCGACGCCTCGGGCGGCGTCTCGGCGGAGGCGCACGACATGGCGGTGCAGCGCATGGTCCAGGCGGGCGTGGTGCCGATCACCTGGCTGGCCGTCATGGGCGAGTGGCAGCGCGACTGGGCCCGGGAGAAGACCGTCCCGGGCGTCGCCGAGGTCCAGGCGCAGCACGGCGGTGCCTCCGGTGTGGCCTTCGCCTGGGAGACGCAGCTCCTCGCCGGGAGTGCCGCCGACGCCTCCTGACCACGCCTGCCGGTGTCACCGGCGCTCCTGTATCCGGGCTACTTCGCCGTGATCGCCCGTGTCCGGCGACGCCGATTCCCGGCGAAATCCCATTCTTGTGGGGAATGGCCGCGCCCGTGAACGAAACAACCCATGCGGAAGACGAACGGAGAACACGGTGGCCGTAGAAGTGAGTGACGTTCCCGAGGCCAAGCGGTACGAAGCCCGCGTCGACGGAGAGTCCGGGGTCGCGGGCTTCGCGGACTACCTCCGCACGCCGGAGCTCGTCGCGTTCCTGCACACCGAGGTCGCCCCCGAGTACGAGGGCCGGGGGGTCGGGTCCGCCCTGGCCCGTACCGCCCTCGACGACGCGCGCGCCGGCGGCCTGCGGGTGCTGGCGACCTGCCCGTTCTTCGCGGGCTGGATCGCCCGGCACCCCGACTACCAGGACCTGCTGTACCAGTCCCGCAGCAGCGTCAGCGACTGAACACCGGGCACGGCGGCGACGGAGGCCGAGATGAGCAGCGGAACCGTGAAGAAGACGTACGAGGGCCGGTCGATAACCGTGACGTTCGAGGTCGCGCGCTGCCGGCACGCAGCCGAGTGCGTCACCGGCCTGCCGGAGGTCTTCGACCCCGGCGAGCGCCCGTGGGTCAGGCCGGACGGCGCCGGCGCCGAGCGCGTCGCCGAAGTGGTGCGGCGCTGTCCCTCGGGCGCGTTGCAGTACGAACTCAAGGACGGCGGGGCGGCGGCGCCGGACCGGCCCACCCCGTAGGTCACGCCCACGACAGGTACAGAGCCACGCAGAGAGGACGAGCACATGGGGTACATCACCGTGGGGGAAGAGAACAACACCCCCGTCGAGCTCTACTACGAGGACCAGGGCACGGGCCGGCCCGTCGTCCTCATCCACGGATACCCGCTGAACGGTCACAGCTGGGAGCGCCAGACGCGGGAGCTCCTGGCCGCCGGACACCGCGTCGTCACCTACGACCGCCGCGGCTTCGGCAGGTCGTCGAAGGTGGACTCCGGCTACGACTACGACACCTTCGCCGCGGACCTGAACACCGTGCTGGAGACGCTCGACCTCCGGGACGCCGCCCTGGTGGGCTTCTCGATGGGCACGGGTGAGCTGGCCCGCTACGTCTCCCGGTTCGGGCACGAGAGGGTGGCCAGGCTCGCGTTCCTGGCCTCGCTGGAGCCTTTCCTCGTCGCCCGGGACGACAACCCCGAGGGCGTGCCGCAGGAGGTCTTCGACGGCATCGAGGCGGCGGCGAAGGACGACCGGTATGCCTGGTACACGCAGTTCTTCTCGGACTTCTACGACCTGGAGGCGAACCTCGGCAGCCGGATCAGCCAGGAGGCCGTCACCGCGAGCTGGAACGTGGCGACGGCGAGCGCGCCCGTGGCGGCCTACGCGGTCGTCCCGGCCTGGATCGAGGACTTCCGCGCCGACGTCGAAGCCGTCCGCGACAGCGGCAAGCCGGTGCTGATCCTGCACGGCACGGCCGACAAGATCCTGCCCATCGACGCCACCGCCCGCCGCTTCCGGCAGGCCCTGCCCGACGCGCGGTACGTGGAGGTCGAGGGCGCCCCGCACGGGCTGCTCTGGACGCACGCGGACGAGGTCAACGCGGCCCTGCGCACCTTCCTCGGCTAGCTCCGCGGCGAGGACCGGCGGCGCCGGAATACCGGCGGCGGGCACGACAGTACGCGGCAAGTCCCAAGGAATGTGAATGATGGATGCTTCGCAGATCGAATTCGGCATAGACAGCTTCGGGGACCGGCCCCGTGACGACCGCGGCGAGATCGTCTCGTACGCGCAGGCCATCCGCGCCGCCGTGGACGAGGCGGTGCTCGCCGACCAGGCCGGCGTCGACGTGGTCGCGCTGGGCGAGCACCACCGGCCGGAGTTCGCGATCTCCAGCCCCGAGACCGTGCTCGCCGGCATCGCGACCGCGACCCGGCGGATCCGGCTCGCCTCGGGTGTGACGGTGCTGTCCTCGGACGACCCGGTGCGGGTGTTCCAGCGCTTCGCGACCGTCGACGCGCTCTCCGGCGGCCGCGCCGAGGTGATCCTCGGGCGGGGGTCGTTCACCGAGTCGTTCCCGCTGTTCGGGTACGACCTCCAGGACTACGAGGTGCTGTTCGAGGAGAAGATCGACCTGTTCCACCGGCTGCTGGACGAGAAGCCGGTCACCTGGGAGGGCACCACCCGCGCCGCCCTGCACGACGCCGACGTGTACCCGAAGACCGAGTCCGGGCGCCTCGACACCTGGGTGGGTGTCGGCGGGTCGCCGCAGTCCGTGATCCGCACCGCCCGCTACGGGTTCCGGCTCATGCTCGCCATCATCGGCGGCGCCCCCGACCGGTTCGCCCCGTACGTCGACCTGTACCGGCGGGCGAGCGAGCAGCTCGGCACCGCCGCGCGGCCGGTCGGGATGCACTCGCCCGGGTTCGTCGCCGCCACCGACGACGAGGCGAAGGAGCTGTTCTACCCCGGGTACAAGGAGACCCGCGACCGCATCGGGGCGCTGCGCGGCTGGCCGCCGCTGCGCCGGGAGGAGTTCGACGCCGAGGTGGCGCACGGATCGCTGTACGTCGGCTCGGTGGAGACCGTCGCGAGCAAGGTCGCCCGGGCGATACGGACGCTCGACGCCGGCCGCTTCGACCTCATCTACTCCGCCGCCGGCACCGTCTCCGCCACCGCCCGGCTGCGTGCCGTCGAGCTCTACGGCACCCGGGTCATCCCCCGGGTCCGCGAGCTGCTCGCCGAAGAGCCCGCCGCCACCGCCGGGGCGACCCGGTGACCGCCCCCGTGTCCACCGTCGGGATCCTGGGCGCCGGGAAGGCCGGCACCGTCCTGGCGCGGCTGGCGGTCGCCGCCGGCTACCGGGTCCTGGTCTCCGGCTCCGGCGATCCGGCGAAGATCGCGCTGACCACCGAGGTCCTCACCCCCGGCGCGACCGCCGTGTGGCCGGACAGGGCCGCGGACGCCGCCGACGTGGTGATCCTCGCCCTCCCGCTCGGCAAGTACGGCGGACTCCCGCGCCCTCAGCTGGCGGGGAAGCTGGTCGTTGACGCGATGAACCACTGGTGGGAGGTCGACGGCCCGCGCGAGGCGGTCCTTCCGCCCGGCAGCTCCTCCAGCGAGTTCGTGCAGCGGTTCCTGACGGGCGCGCGCGTCGTGAAGGCCCTCAACCACATGGGGTACCACGACCTCGAAGACGGCGCCCGCCCGGCCGGGACCCCCGGGCGCAAGGCGATCGCGCTGGCCGGGGACGCCCCCGGGGACCTCGCCGCCGTGTCCGCCCTGGTCGACTCGCTCGGCTTCGACCCGCTCCCCATCGGCGGCCTCGCGGCCGGTGCCCGCCTCGAACCCGGCACGCCCGCCTTCGGCGCCAACGTCGGCGCCGACCGGCTGCGCACCCTCACCGCGGCCCCCGCCCCGGCCGCGCTCACGGAGCGCCCGTGACCACGGAGGACGACCCATGCGGTCGATCATTCCCGACTATCTGACCGAGGCGCTCGGCGACGTCGAGCCGGACTCCTCCGGCCACCCGGCCGCGTACATCCCCGAGCTGGCGACGGCGGACCCCGAGCGCCTCGCCGCGGTCGTCGCCACCGTCGACGGCGAGGTCTACGGCGCCGGCGACACCGGCACCGCGTTCACGATCCAGTCGATCTCCAAGCCGTTCGCGTACGCGCTGGCGCTCGCCGACCGCGGCTTCGACCCGGTGCTCGCCAAGGTGGGGGTCGAGCCGTCGGGGGAGGCGTTCAACGAGGTCTCCCTCGAAAGCGGCACCGGGCGGCCCCTCAACCCCATGATCAACGCCGGTGCGATCACCGTCCACGCGCTCGCCGGCCCGGCGGGCGCGACGCCGGCGGAGCGCGTGGAGCGCGTCGTCCGCGGCCTTTCGGCGTTCGCCGGCCGCCGCCTGACGACCGACGAGGCGGTGTGCGCCTCGGAGATGGAGCACGCCCACCGCAACCTCGCCATCGCGCACATGCTCCGCAGCCACGGCATCCTCACCGAGGACCCGAGGGCGGTCGTCGACGGCTACACCCGCCAGTGCTCCGTGCTCGTCACCGCGCGGGACCTGGCCCTGATGGCCGCGACGCTGGCCAACCGCGGGGTGAACCCCCTCACGGGCGAGCAGGTGGTGCGCGAACCGGTGGTGCGTCAGGTGCTGAGCGTCATGTTCACCTGCGGCATGTACGACGCGGCCGGCGACTGGGCGACGCAGGTCGGCATCCCGGCGAAGAGCGGCGTGGCCGGGGGCCTGATCGGCGCGCTCCCCGGGCAGATCGGCATCGCCACGTTCTCGCCGCGGCTGGACCCCCACGGGAACAGCGTCCGCGGGGTGTCGCTCTTCGAGCGGTTCTCCTCCGACATGGGGATGCACGTCATGGAGGTCCCGGCGGCGGCGCGTGCGGTCGTACGGTCCAACCACGTCCTCGGCGGCGGGCCGGGCGCGGTCCGCGTCTTCCAGTTGCAGGGCGGCATCGGCTTCGCCGGCGCCGAGAGAGTCGTCCGGGAGACGTTGGACACCGCGCCCGCGGAGGCCAGGGTGGCCTTCGACCTCACGCGGGTCCACGCGATCGACGACGTGGCGCGGCGCATGCTGCTGGAGGTCACGCGCCGGCTGACGCTGGACGGTCACGAGGTGTACCTCGTCGACCCGGAGTCGGTCCTGCCCGACCCCGATCCCGGCGACGGCGGGCGGGTCACCGTCGTGGGGAATGCGGAAGAAGCCGCGCCCTGAGCACCACCGGCCCCCGTCGAACAAGAGGCGGCGTGCGCGCCGAGCACGACTGGCCCCCTGGAAACCACCGAACGCGGCGTCCTGCCCCACCGGCTGCCCGCCTCCGCCCGACGGCCGTCGAGCTGGAGGCCGTGGCGGGATTTTAACGTTACGTGGGCGAGGGGGCAGTGGTCCGGGCGCGTGGTTTACAACGTTGCATCAAGATGCTGGGATGGCAGGGACGGCACCCCGTCCCGACCCGACGTCCTCCTTCAGGAGAACTCCGCCATGCCCGATTCGTACGCCCCGCCCGCCCCCGCCGGCACGCCCCGGCCCGAGTACCCCCGGCCCAGCTTCGTCCGCGCGGACTGGCTCAACCTCAACGGCACCTGGGAGTTCGCCCGCGACCCCGGCGACAGCGGGCTGGAGCGCGGGCTCGTCGGGGCCGCCGGGCTGCCCGAGCGCATCGTCGTGCCGTTCTGTCCCGAGTCGGAGCTGTCCGGGATCGGGGACACCGACTTCCACCACGCCGTCTGGTACCGCCGCACCGTGCGCATCCCCGCCGAGTGGGCCGGGCGGCGGCCCGTGCTGCACTTCGGGGCCGTCGACCACGACGCGACGGTGTGGGTCAACGGCCGCGAAGTCGTCCGGCACAGCGGCGGGTTCACCCCCTTCAGCGCCGACCTCGGCGACGTCGTACGGGCCGGCGAGGACGCCGTCGTCGTCGTACGGGCGCGGGACGCCGCGCGGGGGCCGCAGGCGCGGGGCAAGCAGTCGACCGCGTACGGGAACCACGCCTGCTTCTACACCCGCACCACCGGCATCTGGCAGACCGTCTGGCTGGAGCCCGTCCCGGACACCCACCTCCGGCGCCCCCGCATCACCCCCGACCTGGCCGCCGGCTGCTTCCACGCCGAGGTCCCGCTCGCCGGGTCCCGCGCCGGTCACCGGGTCCGGGCCGAGCTGCGCGACGCGCACGGCACCGTCGCGGAGGCGGAGGTCGCGGCGGACCTCGACCTCGCGCCGCGCCTGGTGCTGCCCGTGCCGGCGGACCGGCGCCGCCCCTGGTCGCCCGAGGACCCGCATCTGTACGAACTGACGCTGGAGCTGACCGGTCCTGACGGCACCGTGACCGACCGTGCCGTCTGCACGGCCGGTCTGCGCGCGGTCACGGTCGACGGCAAGCGGATCCTGATCAACGGCAAGCCCGTCTTCCAGCGGCTCGTGCTCGACCAGGGCTGGTACCCCGACGGCCTCATGACCGCCCCCGACGACGCCGCCCTCGTCCGCGACATCGAACTCTCCCTCGTCGCCGGCTTCAACGGCGCCCGGCTGCACCAGAAGGTCTTCGAGGAACGCTTCCTGCACCACGCCGACCGCCTCGGCTACCTGGTCTGGGGCGAGTTCGGCGACTGGGGCGCCGCCACCGGCGGCCCGGTCGGGCCCGACAACCAGCGGCCCACCGCCGGCTTCGTCGCGCAGTGGCTGGAGGCCGTCGAACGCGATTACTCCCACCCCGCCCTCGTCGGCTGGTGCCCGCTCAACGAGACGCGGCAGGTGCTGACCGACCGGCAGAGCGTCCTCGACGACGTCACGCGCGCGATGTTCCTCGCCACCAAGGCCGCCGACACCTCCCGGCCGGTCCTCGACGCCTCCGGCTACGCCCACCGCGTACCGGAGACCGACGTCTACGACTCGCACTGCTACGAACAGGACCCGGAGGTCTTCGCCGGGCTGATGGCGGGGCTGCGCGCCGGCACGCCCTTCGTCAACCCGCAGGACGAGGCCGCCGGCCAGACCTGGTCGCTGCCGTACGGCGGGCAGCCCTACTTCTGCAGCGAGTTCGGCGGCATCTGGTGGAACCCCGAGGAGGCGGAGTCCGCGGGGGAGGACCGGCAGGTGTCGTGGGGGTACGGGCAGCGGCCGCGCGACGAGGAGGAGTTCCACGAGCGCTTCGCCGGGCTGACGGGGGTGCTGCTGGGGGACCCGGACATGTTCGGGTACTGCTACACGCAGCTGACGGACGTCTTCCAGGAGCAGAACGGCGTCTACCGGTTCGACCGGTCGGAGAAGCTGGACGTGCGGCGGGTACGGGCGGCGCAGCTGCGGCCGGCGGCGTTCGAGGACGGGGCGTAGGAGCCGGGCGCAGGAACCGGACGCGGGAGGGGGTTCACGCGCGCGTGCTCCTCCTCACGCGCTCCTCCTCACGCGCTCCGCCTGACCTCCAGCCGGTGCCCCGCCACCACCTGCCGCGCCGCGCGCCCCCCGTCCGCGATCCGGTCCAGCAGCAGCCCCAGCGCCGTCCGCGCGATCTCCGTCTTGTCCGGCGCGACCGTCGTCAGCGTCGGGTTGCTGTACCGGCCGTCGTCGATGTCGTCGATGCCGATCACCGCCACGTCCTCCGGCACCCGCAGCCCGCGTTCGTGCAGCGTGTGGATCGCGCCGAGCGCGAGCAGGTCGGTGTAGCAGAAGACGGCGTCCGGCCGGGCGCCGCGGTCCAGGGCCGTGGCCATGGCCAGGGCGCCGTCGCGGCGGTGGTACGAGGGCGTGTGGACGACCAGCGACGGGTCGTACCGCACCCCCGCGGCCCGCAGCGCCCGGCGGTAGCCCTCGGTCCGCCGCGGCGCCGTACCGCCGCCGCGCGGCTCCTGGTGCCCGAGCGCGGCGACGCGGCGGCGGCCGCGGCCGAGGAGGTACGCGGTGGCGTCGGCGGCCGCGGCGACGTTGTCGATGGCCACGTGGTCGACGCCGGCGCCGGTGATGCGCTCGCCGAGGAGCACCAGCGGGGTGCCGCCGCGGCGGCTGTCGAACTCGTGCCGTTCGATGCCGAGCGGGCTGAACAGGATGCCGTCGACCGTGCCCGGGTTCATGCCGCTGAGCACGAAGCGCTCGGCTTCGAGGCGGCCCTCGGTCTGGTCGATGAGCACGGTGTAGCCGGCCTCGCGGGCGGCCTGGACGACGTGCCGGGTCAGCTCGGCGAAGTACGGGATGTCGATCTCGGGTACGGCGACGGCGATCAGGCCGGCGCGGCGCAGCCGCAGGCTGCGGGCGGAGAGGTTGGGGCGGTAGCCGAGCTGGTCGATGGCCCAGTGCACGCGCTCGCGGGTGGCCGCGCTGACGGGCCGGTTGCCGGACAGCACGTTGGAGACCGTGGTGGGTGACACCCGCGCCAGCGCGGCGACGTCGCGGACGCCGATGGGGGCGCTGCGCTGGGGTGAGGCGTCCGGGGTCGGCATGGGGCCATCTTCTCAGGGGGCGCGGGCCGGGGCCCGGAGGGAACTCCGGGACGCGGGCGATCCGTTCTGCCGAGAGTTTGCAGAGTTACCGCAGGTGCGCAGCCCCCCGCCGTCCCCCTGTCACGGAAGGCCGCAACGATGGCTCCGAACCGCAGCCTCTCCCGCCGTACGCTCCTCGCCGCCGCCGGTGCCGCCACGCTCGCCGGCGCGGGCACCGGCACCGCGTACGGTACGTCCCGTACCGCCGGCGCCTGGCCCACCGAGTTCCCGCTGCCCGACGGCTGGCTCCCCGAGGGCATCACCATCGGCCGCCGCCCCTACGCCTACATGGGCTCCCGCGCCAACGGCGCGATCTTCCGGGCCGACCTGCGCACCGGCGCGGGCCGGGTCGTCCACGCCGGCGCCCCCGGCACGGCGGCGCTCGGCCTGAAGGTCGACCGCGACGGCCTCCTCTACGTCGCCGGCGGCACCGGCGGCACGGCGAGCGTCGTCGACGCCCGTACCGGCACCGTGGTCGCCACCCACCGGCTCGCGCCCCCGGCCGGGCACTTCGTCAACGACACCGTCCTCCTGGGCCGTACCGCCTGGTTCACCGACTCCCACGCGGCCGTCCTGTACGGCGTCCCCCGCGGCCGCCGCGGCGAGGTCCGCACCCTCCCGCTCTCCGGCGACTGGGTCCAGACCCCGGACGCCTTCAACGCCAACGGCATCGTCGAGACCCCCGACCGCCGCGGCGTCATCGTGGCCAGCAGTACCCCCGGCCGCCTGTACCGCGTCGACCTGCGGACCGGCCACGCCACGGAGATCGCCCTGCGCGGCGCGGCGGACGTCGTCAACGGCGACGGCCTGACCCGCGTGGGGCACACCCTGTACGTGGTCCAGAACCGCAACAACCTGGTGACGGCCTTCCGCCTGGACCGCGCCGTCCGCACCGCCACCCTGCGCCACACGATCACCGACCCCCGCTTCGACGTCCCCACCACGGCGGCCCGCTTCGGCAACCGCCTCTACCTGGTCAACGCCCGCTTCAACTCCCCGCAGGAACCGGACACGACCTTCAACGCGGTGGCGGTAACGCTGCCGGACTAGTGCGATCCCGTACGCACCCCGACCCCTCTCCGGCCGGGGGCGCGTGTCGGCCAGCGGACGGGGGCGGCTACGGCGACGTCTCCTCGAAGTAGGCGTCGAGCGCCGACTCCAGGTCGACCGCCCAGCCCTTGAGCGTCGCCTTGTCCGGGGCCTCCACCTCGGCCGGGCAGATGCCGCGGCTGTCGTGGACGCTGAGGACGAGGCGGCGGCCGAACCGGGAGGTCTTGTACTCGACGGCGCCGATCTCGGACCAGGCGAACTCGGCCTCGGTGTCGTCCAGCTGGAAGCGGACGCCGGTGCTGTCCACGGTGACGGAGCCGCGGCGGTCGGCGGCCTCGAAGACCGGGGAGTCGCCGTCGCCGTCGTCGGCTCCGGCGGCTTCCGAGTCCTCCGAGTCCTTCGAACCCTTCGAGTCCTTCGAGCCGTCCGGGTCCGCCGTGGCCTCCTCCGAGTCCTCCTCGGCCCCCGCCGGGCCCTCGGCGGCCCCGGTCTCCTCGGCGTCCTCCGGGGCGGACTCCGTCTCCTCGCTTCCCTCCGCGTCGGTCGCGGTCGTTTCGTCTTTGTCCTTCTTCCCCTCCGAGTCCTCAGGCGGCGACGGTACGAGGCCGGGCAGAGCGGCCGGGTCCGTCGCGGCGGCGATGACGGGCGTGACGTTCAGACCTTTGTTCTCCTCCACGGTCCCAAAGTATCGCCGCTGACCCCCCTCGCGGTCCCGGAGACCGCTCACCCGCTCCGGGACACCCGGTCCGGCGCCGGCGGCCGGCTTCGTACCATGGCCGTCATGCAGATCGTCGCCGTGCCCTACGACCACCCCGACGCGGTCGCGCTCAACGGCCGCGTCCAGATCGAGTACGCCGAGCGGTACGGCGAGGGGGACCACACGGTGATGGACCCGCTCCAGTTCGCGCCGCCGCGCGGGCTGTACCTGCTGGCGTACGACGCCGACGGCACCCCGCTCGCCACCGGCGGCTGGCGGGCCATGGACGCGACGCCCGAGGGGCACCTGGCCGGCGACGCGGAGCTGAAGCGGATGTACGTCGTCCCGGAGGCGCGCGGGCGCGGGCTGGCCCGGCGGATACTGCGGGAGCTGGAGGAGAGCGCGCGGACCGCGGGGCGGACGCGGATGGTGCTGGAGACAGGCACCAGGCAGCCGGAGGCCATAGGGCTGTACCTGTCGGAGGGGTACGAGCCGACGGAGAAGTTCGGCTACTACCGCTTCGAGCCGGAGAGCCGCTGCTTCGCCAAGCCGCTGCGGGTCGTCGCGCAGACCCGCGGCCAGCGGGAGGACGGGCGGCGGGAGGACGGCCGGCGGGAGGACGCCGCGGCGCGCTGAGCGGCCGCCGCCGCCCCGCCCGCTATCCCTCCCGCTCGTCCACCACCCGGCGGATCTTGCCCACCGACCGCTCCAGCGTCTCCGGCGCCACGACCTCCACCTCCACGCCCACCCCCACGCTCTCCCGCACCCGCCGCGCGATCGCCTCGCCCGCCGCCGCCCGCTGCTCCACCGGCGCTCCGGGCCGGGCCTCGGCCCGTACCGTCATCCGGTCGAGCCGGCCCCGCCGGGTCAGCCGCAGCTGGAAGTGCGGGGCCACGCCCGGGGTGCGCAGCACGATCTCCTCTATCTGGCTCGGGAAGACGTTGACGCCCCGCAGGATGATCATGTCGTCGCAGCGGCCGGTGACCTTCTCCATCCGCCGGAACGCGGGCCGCGCCGTCCCCGGCAGCAGCCGGCTGAGGTCGCGGGTGCGGTAGCGGACGACGGGTACGGCCTCCTTCGTCAGCGACGTGAACACCAGCTCGCCGCCCTCGCCCGCCGGCACCACCTCGCCGGTGTCCGGGTCCACCACCTCCGGCAGGAAGTGGTCCTCCCACACGTGCAGCCCGTCCTTGGTCTCCACGCACTCCTGCGCGACGCCGGGCCCGATCACCTCGGAGAGCCCGTAGATGTCCACCGCGTCCAGCCCGGCCCGCTCCTCGATCTCGCGGCGCATCTCCTCCGTCCACGGCTCGGCGCCGAAGATGCCGACGCGCAGCGAGGAGGTGCGCGGGTCGACGCCCTGGCGCTCGAACTCGTCGAGGATCGTGAGCATGTAGGAGGGCGTGACCATGATGACCTCGGGCTCGAAGTCCCGGATCAGCCGCACCTGCCGCTCGGTCATCCCGCCGGAGGCGGGGATGACGGTGCAGCCGAGCCGCTCGGCGCCGTAGTGGGCGCCGAGGCCGCCGGTGAACAGGCCGTAGCCGTACGCGACGTGCACCCGGTGGCCGGGCCGGCCGCCGGCGGCGCGGAGGGAGCGGGCGACGAGGCCGGACCAGGTGTCGAGGTCGGCGGCGGTGTAGCCGACGACGGTGGGGCGGCCGGTGGTGCCGCTGGAGGCGTGCAGCCGGCGGACGTCGGCGACGGGGACGGCGAACATGCCGAAGGGGTAGTCCTCGCGGAGGTCGTCCTTGGTGGTGAAGGGGAAGCGGGCGAGGTCGGCGAGCGTGCGGCAGTCGTCGGGGGTGACGCCGGCGGCGTCGAACCTGCGGCGGTAGAGGGGGACGTGGTCGTAGGCGCGGCGGAGCGTCGCGCGGAGGCGGTCGAGCTGGTACGTGCGGAGGTCGGCCGGGGTCATGCGCTCACCGGCGTCGAGGAGGGGCGCGGGGCCGCCGGGCTTCGTGCCGCTCATGCCGGCTCCTCTGGGCGGTCCGCGCCGGTCTTGCCGGTCGCGCCGTTCGCGCCGGTCGCCGGGTCGCGGACGATACGGCTCCGGCCCCGGAACTCCGCGATCACCTCGGCGCCGCGGGTGACGCTCACGTCGTACACCCCGTTGCGGCCGAAGCGCACCCGCTCCTCCGCCCGCGCCACCAGCACGTCGCCGACGTGCGCGGGCGCGGCGTACGTGATGTCGGCGCCCGCCGCGACGGCGACGCCGCGGCTGTTGCAGGCGCAGGCGAAGGCGGTGTCGGCGAGGAGGAAGACGTAGCCGCCGTGGGCGATGCCGTGGCCGTTGGCCATCTCCGCGGTGACCGCCATCCGCAGCGTCGCGGTGCCCGGCCCGGCCGCCAGCAGGGCGATGCCGTGGTGCCGGGCGGCGGCGTCGGCCGCGAACACCGTCGTGCCGTCGTGCACCGTCGTGCCGTCGTGCGGCGAGGTCATGTGCTGCTCCACCCGGCTCCCCTTGTGGCCCGACCGATCATTCGGTTAGCTTGCGGAGCGGCCGGACCCCAGTCAAGAGGTATGACAGGACGTACGAGATGACGGAGCACAGCACACCGCCCGACGCGCCCGACGAGCCGGACGCGCCCGCTGCGCCCGCGCCCCGCGCCGTGGCGGTCGTCGGCGGCGGCCGGATGGGCGCCGGGATCGCGCAGTCGTTCGCGACCGCCGGGTCGCGCGTCGTGATCGTGGAGAGCGGCGCGGACGCGGCGGCGGCGCTGGAGCGGGTCGCGGGCGGGCTGCGGCGGGCCGCCGAGCGGGGCCGGCTGGCGGCCGGTACGGACCCGGAGGAGGTCCGGTCGCGGGTACGGGCCGTGCGGTCGGTCGAGGAGCTGGCGGCGGGGCCGGAGCCGGAGCTGGTGGTGGAGGCGGTGCCGGAGGACGCCGCGCTGAAGGCGCGGGTGCTCGCCGCCGCCGAGCGGGCGGTGGGCCCGGACGCGGTGCTGGCCACGAACACCAGCTCGCTGTCCGTCACCGAGCTGGCCGCCGCCCTCGCCCGGCCCGGCCGCTTCCTCGGCATGCACTTCTTCAACCCCGTACCCGCCTCCGAGCTGGTCGAGCTGGTCACCGCGGCCGAGACCGGGCCCGCGGCGCTGGCGGCGGCGCACGGCTGGACGCGTACGCTCGGCAAGACCGCGGTCGTCGTACGGGACTCGCCCGGCTTCGCCAGCAGCAGGCTCGGCGTGGCGCTGGGGCTGGAGGCGATCCGCATGGCCGAGGAGGGCGTGGCGGCGCCCGCGGACATCGACGCCGCGATGCGGCTGGGCTACAAGCACCCGATGGGCCCGCTGCGCCTCACCGACCTGGTCGGTCTCGACGTCCGGCTGGCCATCGCCGAGCACCTGTGCCGGACGCTGGGGGACCGGTTCGCGCCGCCGGAGCTGCTGCGCGCGAAGGTCGCGCGGGGCGAGCTGGGGCGCAAAGCGGGACAGGGCTTCTACACCTGGCCCTGAGCGCCGGCGCGCGGACGTTTCCGTACGCCCCCCGTGCGTGCCCCCGAGCCGACCCTGACCTGCCCCGGGGGAGAAACCCGGAGCCGTGAATAAGACCCGGGAGGCATCTTCCCGGGGGGTCGTACTGCTCCGGCAGTACGACCCAGAGCATCCGCCAGGATGACGACTTTCGTCGGCGATCGCGGGATCGTTGCTATATGAGCCCACTCATGCTGTCGGTGCTGCTGTCGCTGGTGTCGGCGGTGGCCTATGCCGGCGCCGCCCTCGTCCAGGAGCGCGTCGCGGCCACCACCACCGACGCCGACGGCGCGGGCGGCTCGTTCGCGCCGCTGCACCGCGGCAGCTGGTGGGCCTCCGTCGTCCTCAACGCCTCCGGCGCGCTGCTGCACGTGGTGGCCCTCGCGTACGGGCCGCTGAGCCTGGTCCAGCCGCTCGGCGCGCTGACCATCGTCTTCGCGCTGCCGATGGCCGCGGTGTTCCTCGGCCGGCGCGCCGGGCGGGCCGGCTGGCGCGGGGCGCTGCTGTCCACCGTGGGCCTGGTGGTGCTGCTGGCGCTGGTCGACCCCGGGGCGGGCCGGGCGCTGGGCGGGACGACCGCCCTGGCGCTGGCCGTGGCCACGGTCGCCGTGCTCGGCGTGCTGACCCTGGCGGCCCTGCGGGTACGGCGCCCGGCGGCCCGCAGCGTGACGCTGGCGGTGGGCTCGGGCGCGGCGTTCGGCATGGCGTCGGTGTACACCAAGGACGTCACCGCGGACTTCACCGACCCGCTGGCGATCGGCATGGTCGCGATCCTCGCCCCGGCCGGGCTGCTGCTGTCGCAGGCGGCGTACCGCGGCGCGGGGCTGTCGGCGCCGCTGGCGACGCTGACGGTGGTCAACCCGGTGATCGCGGCGGCGGTGGGCGTCACGGCGCTGGGCGAGACCGTGCGGTACGGGGCGTTGGGCGCCCTGCTCGCCATCGCGGCGGGGGCGGTCGCGTCGGCCGGGCTGATACAGCTGACGTTGCAGGCCCCGACGGACGCGGCGGCCGCGCCCGGCGAGGCGCCGGCGGACGAGGCGGCGGCCGGTGCGCAGCCGGCCACCGGGCCCGCCGCGCCCTCGGGCGAGCCCGCCGCGCCGGTCAGCGGCAGGGTGCCCGCGCCCGCCGCGCCCTCCGATCCGGTCACCCCGGCCCCGGCCGGGCCCGGGGTTCCGCCCGCCGCCGTACCCGCGCCCTCGCCCGCGTACCACGCGGGCGTGGCGGCCGCGGCGGCGCTGTACGACGGGACGCCGGCCGCCGGCACCGGCACCGGTGCGCCCGGGAGCCGGGACGCCGGGAGCCGGGACGCCGAGACCTGGGACGCCGAGAGCTGGGACGCCGAGAGCTGGGAGGGGCCCCGGGATCCGGCCGCCGCCCGCACCCGCGCCGCCGGGACCACGGCAGCCGGGACCCCGGCGCCCGAGCCCCGGGTGCCCGAGCCCTCCGCGCCCCGGACCCGGACGCCCGACACCCCCGCCCCCCGAACCCCGGCGCCCGAGACCCCCGCCACCCGGGTCCCGGCGCCGGAGAACGCCGCCCCCGCGGGCCCGTCGCCCGCGGTGGCGGCGCTCATCGCCGCCGGCGCCGTCGCCACCGGCGGCGCCGCGCTCGCGCCGCACCTCGCCGCCTGCTCGGCGTTAGCCGCCGGCGGAGCCGCCCCGGCCCCGCCCGCCGGCGACCCCGGCCCCGTACCCCCGACCGCCGCGGAATCCGGGGATTCCGCGGATTCCGGGGGCCCCGCCTCCGACACCGGGACGGCACCCGCGACCTGCTGCGCGCACGCTGTGCCAAGGTGGCCCCATGCGCCGCATCGCCGTGACCGCCACCGCCCTCCTCGCCGTGGCGCTGGCCGCGTGCTCGACGGGGGAACCCGAGGCGGCGGCCAGTGGGGGCGTAGCCAGTGAGGGCGTCACCGGCGGGGGAGCGAGCGGGCCGGGCCCGGAGCCCACGGATGCGGGCGTTCCGGAGCTGAGGGTACGGGTGCTGGAGCGCCTGCCGCACGACCCCGAGGCGTTCACGCAGGGCCTGGAGCTGCGCGGGGACGTCCTCTACGAGGGCACCGGCCTGGAGGGCAGCTCCTCCGTACGCCGCGGCCCCGCCGGCGGCGAACCCACCGTCCGCCGCGACCTGCCCGCCCCGCTCTTCGGCGAGGGCCTGACCCTCGTCGGCCCCCGCCTCTGGCAGCTCACCTGGCAGAACGGCATCGCCATCGAGCGCGACGCGGAGACCCTCAAGGAGCTGCGCCGGGTGCGCTACGAGGGTGAGGGCTGGGGCCTCTGCCACGACCCCGGCACCGGCGGTGCCGGCGGCCGGCTCGTCATGAGCGACGGCAGCTCCCGGCTCACGTTCCGCGACCCGGAGACGTTCGAGCCCACCGGCCACGTGGACGTCACCCGCGCCGGCGTCCCCGTCGACCGGCTCAACGAGCTGGAGTGCACCGGCGACGGCAGCGTCTACGCGAACGTCTACCAGACCGACACCCTCGTCCGCATCGACCCCGCCACCGGCGACGTCACCGCCGACATCGACGCCGCCGGCCTGCTCCGGCCCGCCGAGGAGCGCGCCGCGCTCCAGCTCAACGGGATCGCCGCCGTCCCCGGCGCCGCCGGCGAGTTCCTGCTCACCGGCAAGTACTGGCCCCGGATGTTCCGGGTCGAGTTCGTGCCACGCTGACCCCCTCGTAAAAAATCTTCGCGGGCATGTCGATCCGGCAGGGTGTCGTTCGACGCATGGGCAGAAGGACGGCACACGGCCGCCCCGAGGAGACCGAGGAGACGCGCGATGCGCTACATGATGCTGATCGAGCCGGACCTGGAGCGCAGCCCCCGGGAGGGGATGCCCAGCCAGGAGATCATGGACGAGATGGGCAAGCTGCTGGAGGAGATGACCAAGGCCGGCGTGCTGCTGGACACCGCCGGGCTGAGGCCGGCGGAGGAGGCCGTCCGGGTCACCAGCGACCGCGGGAAGCTCTCCGTGGTGGACGGGCCGTTCACCGAGTCCAAGGAACTGGTCGGCGGCTACCTGATCGCCCAGGTCAAGTCCAGGGAAGAGGCCCTGGAGTGGGCCAGCCGCTTCCTGAGGGTGCACGGTGAGGAATGGGTCATCACCGTCGAGCTGCGGGAGATCGAGGAGGCGTAGCCGACCGTGACGGCCCAGGTCAGGGCCGTCACGAGTTGCCTCGGGCCGGGCCGGGCTGTTCTGATGTGGGGCTGTGACGGCTTCGCAGGACGCCCGCGCCCGGCGGGCCACCGACCGCGCCGTGACCGCGGTCTGGCGGATCGAGTCCGCGCGCATCATCGCGGGCGTGGCCCGTATCGTGCGCGACGTCGGCGTGGCGGAGGAGCTGGCGCAGGACGCGCTGGTCGCCGCCCTGGAGCAGTGGCCCGAGGCGGGCGTGCCGGACAACCCCGGCGCCTGGCTCATGGCCACGGCGCGGCGGCGCGCCGTCGACCTCGTACGCCGTAAGGAGCGCTACGCCCGCAAGCTGGCGGAGATCGGGCACGACCTGGAGAGCCGCCGGCCGGACGGCGAGGCGGAACTCGCCGCGGTCCTCGACGACGACATCGAGGACGACCTGCTGCGGCTGGTCTTCACCGCCTGCCACCCGGTGCTGACCACGCCCGCGCGGGTGGCGCTCACGCTGCGGCTGCTCGGCGGGCTGACGACGGACGAGATCGCGCGCGCGTTCCTGGTGCCGGAGTCGACGGTGGCGCAGCGCATCGTCCGCGCCAAGCGGACGCTGGCGAAGGCGGAGGTGCCGTTCGAGCAGCCGCAGGGCCCGGAGCGGGCGGAGCGGCTGGAGTCGGTGCTGGAGGTCATCTACCTGGTCTTCAACGAGGGCTACTCGGCGACCGCCGGCGACGACTGGATGCGCCCGGCGCTGTGCGAGGACGCGCTGCGGCTGGCGCGGGTGCTGGCCGGGCTGATGCCGCAGGAGCCGGAGGTGCACGGGCTGGCGGCGCTGCTGGAGATCCAGGCGTCGCGGGCGGGCGCGCGCACCGGGCCGGACGGCGCGCCGGTGCTGCTGCTGGAGCAGAACCGCCGGCGGTGGGACCAGCTGCTGATCCGCCGCGGCTTCGCGGCGCTGGCGCGGGCCCAGGCGCACGTCGCGGCCGGTGCGCCGGGGCCCGGGCCGTACGCGCTCCAGGCGGCGATCGCCGCCTGCCACGCGCGGGCGCCGCGGGCGGAGGACACGGACTGGAAGCAGATCGTCCGGCTGTACGAGGCGCTGGCGCGGGTGGCGCCGTCGCCGGTGGTGGAGCTGAACCGGGCGGTGGCGGTGTCGATGGCGTACGGGCCGGAGGACGCGCTGCGGCGGGTGGACGCGCTCGCGGACGAGCCGGCGCTGAAGGACTACCACCTGCTGCCGAGCGTGCGCGGCGACCTGCTGCGGCGGCTGGGGCGGACGGCGGAGGCGCGGGCGGAGTTCGCGCGGGCCGCGGAGCTGACGCGGAACGCGCAGGAGCGCACGCTGTTGCAGACCCGGGCGGGGTCCTCGCCGGACGGGCCCTAGCGGGGTCCTCGCCGGGCGGGCACCGGCGGGAACCCCGTCACGCCTCTTCTTCAGTCCTCCAGCCGCAGCGGCAGGCCGAAGAGCGGGAACAGCCGGTCCACGCCGAGGAAGTTGTTCAGCCCGGTGACCTTGCCGTCCTTGATCTCCAGGACCTGAAGCGCCCAGGCGCGGTGACCGCCCTCCGGGTCCGGGTGGTACTGCGCGAAGGCCGGCATGCCGTTCGCCGAGCAGGGGACCAGCCGGGAGCCGCGGCAGACCGCGCCGGTGCCGAGGAACCAGGTGCGGATGTCCTCGTGGCCCTGGAGCCACAGCGGCAGCGGGGGCATGGACAGGACGATGTCCTCACGCATCAGCGCCGTGAGCGCGTCCAGGTCGTACCGCTCGAAGGCGGCCACGTACCGCTCCAGGAAGCGCCGTTGGTCCTCGTCCAGCGGCGCGGCCGGCTCGGTGTCGGCCGGGGCCTCCGCGGCCAGGGTGGCGCGGGCGCGTTGCAGCGCGCTGTTCACCGAGGCCACGGACGTCTCCAGCAGCTCGCTCACCTCGCTCGCCTTCCACGCCAGCACGTCCCGCAGGATCAGCACCACGCGCTGCCGCGGCGGGAGGTGCTGAAGCGCGGCGACGAAGGCGAGCCGCACCGAGTCGCGCTGGGCCGCCACCTCGGCGGGGTCGCCGCCCTGGGGCAGCACCTTCGTGTCCGGCATGGGCTCCAGCCACGTGGCCTCCGGGAGGGCCGCGCCGAGGGCGGCCTCCGGCGGCGTGCTCGCGGAGCCGGGCGAGGACAGGTCCATCGGGCGGGCGCGGCGCTGCGGGCTGCCGTGCATGTCGAAGCAGACGTTCGTCGCGATCCGGTACAGCCAGGAGCGCATGGACGCGCGGCCCTCGAAGCGCTCGAAGCCCTTCCAGGCGCGCACCATCGTCTCCTGGACCGCGTCCTCCGCCTCGAAGGCGGAGCCGAGCATCCGGTAGCAGTACCCGGTCAGCTCGACGCGGTGGGACTCCAGGCGCTTCTCCACCGGTTCTTCCGCGGCGGGCTCCGCCACCGTGTCTCTGGTCACGTCCGCCATCGTAGAGGCGGGCACCGACAACGGTCACCGGGTGCGACAGATCCGGAGAATTCACCAACCGTCCATCGCAAGGGCTTACTTCCCGTCGCCCCACGTGGCACTGTGCGAAAGATGTTGATCAGAGCAACCCGATCAGGAGTGCCCATGACCGGCAGACCCACCCGTCGCACGGCCCTGCTCACCGCGCTCGGCGCGGGCGCGGCCGCCGCACTTCCCGCCGCCACCGCGCACGCGGCCGGCGGGAAGCCGACCCCGCCCGTCGCCGTCACCGACCAGAAGTCCCGCCGCGTGCTCGTCCTCGACTCCCGCCTGCCTTGGGAGTCGCCGGACGCCGTGCGGTGGGCGTTCTCGCCGGAGGGCGACGAGCGGTACGCGGACCTGGAGCCGGAGGCCAGCTGGACGTACGTCGACGAGGCCAAGGCCCGCCGCCGCCGGGGCCGTACGTACCTGCTCACCACCGCCTCCTTCGGCTTCGCCGCCGTCGTCGAGGTGCCCACCGGCCGCCGCTACTGGGCCGGCGCCCTGGCCGGCGGCACTGACACGGTCAACCCGCACAGCATCGAGCTGCTCCCCGACGGCAACGTCGCCGTCGCCGGCAGCACCGGCGACACCATCCGCCTCTACACCGCCTCGCAGGGGCCGGCCAGCGACACGTACGCCGAGTACCGCTTCTCCGACGCGCACGGGTTGCAGTGGGACAACCGGCGCCGCGTGCTGTGGGCGATAGGCCACGACGAGCTGATCGCCCTGCGGGTCGGCGGCACCGCCGCCGCGCCCACGCTCACCCGCGTGCACACCGCCGCGCTGCCGCACCCGGAGGGCCGCTCGGCCAGCGGGCACGACCTCAGCCCGGTCGTGGGCCGCCCCGGGCGGCTGTGGGTCACCACGGGCTACGGCGTGTTCCAGTACGACATCGCCGGGCGCGCGTTCCGCGAGGACTACGCCGGGGCCGCGCAGATCAGCCGGCGCAGCGTGAAGGCCGTCAGCGACGTGCGCGGGAGCGGGCGGGTCGTCACCACCGTGCCGGAGCCGGGGCTGGAGAAGTCGTGGTGGACGACGACCGTGTCGGCGCACAACCCGGAGGGCGCGTACGTGCTCCCGGACGGCGGGATCTACAAGGCGCGCTGGTGGGTGCCGGAGTCCCGGTGACGTAGTCGCGGCGACGCCCTCCCGGCGACGCCCTCCCGGTGAGGCGGCCCCGTGAAGAAGCCCCGTGAGGCGGCCCCGGGGACGCGGCCCGGCGGGTCAGTCGCCCGGCTCCTCGGCGGTGGACCCGGCGCGCGTGCGCTTCCACTCCTCGAACTCCCTGCGCACCCGCCGGTCCATCGCCATCGCCACCTCCGCCTCCAGCACCTGCATCGACACCGGCCGCAGCTGCTCCAGCGCGTCCGTCAGCCGCTCCGCCTGCTCCGCCGTCAGCTCCGCGGGCGGCGTCCGCAGGACGTCGGCCAGCACGTGCTCGCGTATGAGCGCGGTGAACAGCTCGGCGAGGTCGTCGGCGTGCGCGCGCACCTCGCGGCCCGCCGCGAGCACCGCGGCCAGCGGCACGCCCTTCTCCACCAGCTTCGACGAGGCGTCCAGCAGCCGCCGGCTGACGTGGATGAACTCCTCGCCCTCCACGGCGACATAGCCCATGTCGATGGACGTCTCCAGGTTCTCCGGGGAGACCTCGCCCGCGAACCGGTCGGCCAGCTCCTCCGGCGTGATGCGCACGGGGGTCTCCTCCGACCACGGCCGCGCCGGCGACTCCTCCAGGCCGAGCAGCTCGGCCGCGCCGCGCACGTCCCGGCCGCTCTCGAAGGCGGCGATCAGCTCGGCTATGCCGCCGAGCGTGTGCCCCCGGTCCAGCAGCGCGGCGATCGTCCGCAGCCGGGACAGGTGCGCCTCCCCGTACCAGGCGATGCGGCCCTCGCGGCGCGGCGGCTGGAGGAGCTTGCGCTCGCGGTAGAAGCGCAGCGTGCGGACGGTGATGCCGGCGCGCTCGGCCAGCTCCTCCGTCCGGTATTCGCGTCCCACCCGCTGTCCCTCCGCCGGTCCTCCACCGGTCTTGTGCCGGTCCTCGTCGGTGCTGCGCCCGCTCTCCGCCGGCCCCGTCGGCCCCGCCGTCCTCGCCGGCCGTCGCCGTTCGCCCCGGCCACCAGGGTAGGACCTCGCACCGACACCCCGCCCGCGGGCGGAAGTCGATCACGCCGGCCCCCTACCCATCGGTAAGAAGAGGGCCTACTCTCTCATCGTGCCAGTGAATGCTGGCGCAATCGCGACTCCACTCCTGGGAGGAAGACGGCGATGACGCGCGAACACGTCAGGGTGGCGGTGATCGGTTCCGGATTCGGCGGCCTCGGCGCCGCCGTACGGCTGCGCCGCGAGGGGATCACGGACTTCGCCGTACTGGAGCGCGCGAGCGCGCTCGGCGGCACGTGGCGGGACAACAGCTATCCCGGCTGCGCCTGCGACGTCCCGTCCCACCTGTACTCGTTCTCCTTCGCGCCGCACGCCGAGTGGCCGCGCACCTTCTCCGGCCAGGAGCACATCCGCGACTACCTGGAGCAGGTCGCCGACATCTTCGGCGTACGGCAGCACATCCGCTTCGACCACGAGGTACGGAGCATCCGCTGGGACGACGACGAGCTGCACTGGGAGATCGAGACCAAGCACGGCGAACTCACCGCCGACGTCGTGGTCTCCGCCACCGGCCCGCTGTCCGACCCCAAGGTCCCGGACATCCCCGGCCTCGACACCTTCTCCGGCGAGGTCTTCCACTCCGCGCGCTGGGACCACGGCGTGCCGCTCGGCGGCAAGCGCGTCGCCGTGGTCGGCACCGGCGCCTCCGCCATCCAGATCGTGCCGTCCATCCAGCCGGAGGTCTCCCGGCTCACGGTCTTCCAGCGCACCCCGCCGTGGGTGCTGCCGCGCGTGGACCGCGCCATCAGCGCCCCGGAGCGCTGGCTGCACACCCGCGTCCCCGCCACCACCAAGCTGCGCCGCGGCATCCTGTGGGGCATCCGCGAGCTCCAGGTGCAGGCGTTCACCAAGCACCCGGGCGAGCTGGGGTTCGTGGAGGGGCTGGCCAGGCGGAACATGGGCCGGGCGATCAAGGACCCCGGGCTGCGCCGCAAGCTCATACCCGACTACCGCATCGGCTGCAAGCGGATCCTGCTGTCGAACGACTACTATCCGGCGCTCGCCCAGCCCAACGTCGACGTCGTCGCGTCGGGTCTCACCGAGGTGCGCGGTTCGACCCTCGTGGCCGCCGACGGCACGGAGACCGAGGCCGACGCGATCATCTTCGGCACCGGGTTCCACGTCACCGACCTGCCCATCGCCGACCGCATCAAGGGCCGCGACGGCACGACGCTCGCGGAGGCGTGGGGCGGCGGCATGGAGGCGCTGCGCGGCGCGAGCGCGGCCGGCTTCCCCAACCTGCTGACGATCATCGGCCCCAACACCGGCCTCGGGAACAGCTCGATGATCCTCATCATCGAGGCGCAGCTGAACTACCTGGCCGACTTCGTACGCCACCTCGACCGGCTCGGCGGCCCCGGCGGCCGGGTCGCGCTCGACGCGCGGCCGGCGGCGGTCCGCAACTGGAACGCGCGGGTGCAGGAGCGGATGAAGCGCACGGTGTGGAACACCGGCGGCTGCGACAGCTGGTATCTCGACGCCAACGGGCGCAACACGACCGTCTGGCCGGGCACGACGAGCGAGTTCCGGAAGGTGACGAGGAAGGTGCACATGGAGGAGTACGAGGTGTTGAGGCCCGGCGGCGCAAAGCCCGCCGGCACCGCCGCCGCCGGCGCACGCCGGAGCGCGGAGGCCGTCCGGTGACCCGGCTCATGCACGTCACCTCCGGCCCGTACGCCCCGCCCGTGCCCCGGCGCGAGCTGACCGCCGTCTCCGCCGACGGCACCCGGCTGCACGTCGAGGAGCACGGCGCGACGGACGCGCCCGCCGTCGTCCTCGCGCACGGCTGGTGCTGCTCGACCGCCTTCTGGGCGCCGGTGATCCGGCAGCTCGCGCCCGACCACCGCGTCCTCGCGTACGACCAGCGCGGCCACGGCCGCAGCCCGGCCGGCGGCGACGGCTCGTACCACACCGCCACCCTCGCCGACGACCTCGGCGCCGTGCTCGACGCGGCGCTGGCCCCCGGCGAGAAGGTCGTGATCGGCGGGCACTCGATGGGCGGCATGACGCTGATGGCCGCCGCCGGCCGGCCGTACCTGCGCGACCGGGCCGCCGCCGTGCTGCTGTGCAGCACGGGCAGCGCGCACCTGGTGCCCGAGTCGCGGGTGGTGCCGCTGCGGGCCCGGGCGCTGCGCTCCGCGGCGCAGCGGGCGCTGCTGGTGTCGCGGCTGCCGATGGGGCCGGTGACGCCGCTGTCGAAGAAGGTGCTGGGCCCGGCGATCCTGGGCCGCGGCGCCACCCCGGCGCAGATCGAGGCGAGCGCCCGTATCGTCTTCGCCACCCCGCGGAAGCCGCGCGGCTCGTGGGGGCGGGTGCTGGCGACGCTGGACCTGGACGCCGAGGTGGCGCGGATGCCGGTGCCGGCCGCGGTGGTGCACGGCACGGCCGACCGGCTCACGCCGGTGCGGCTGGCGCGGAAGATCGCCGGGCTGCTGCCGGACTGCGCGGGGTTCACCGAGCTGGACGGGCTGGGCCACATGACGCCGATCGAGGCGCCGTACGCGGTGGCCGGGGTACTGCGCGACCTCGTACGCGACCACCTGGCGGCGGCGCCGGCGGCGGCGCAGGCTGAAGGGGACGGCGGGAAACCCGCCGGGGCCGCCGGAACCGAGGAAACCGCCGGAACCGAGGAAACCGCCGGAACCGAGGAAACCGCCGGGACCGCCGGGACGGTCGTCGAGAAGGAGGAGGCGGGCGCATGAGGCGCGGGCAGGGACTTGCGGGCCGGACCGTCGTCGTCACCGGCGCCGCCCGCGGCGTCGGCGCGCTGCTGGCGCGCCGGCTGGCGGCGCGCGGGGCGCGGCTCGCGCTGGTCGGGCTGGAGCCGGACGAGCTGAAGAAGGTCGCCGGTTCGCTGCCGGGCGAGGCCGCTCACTGGTACGCGGACGTCACCGACCACGACGCGATGGCCGGCGTCGCCGCCGCCGTCGAGGAGCGCTTCGGCGGGGTCGACGTCGTCGTCGCGAACGCGGGCGTCGCCCTCGGCGGCCCGTTCCTCGACTCCGACGCGCGCTCCTTCGACCGCGTCATCGAGGTCAACCTGCTCGGCAGCGTCGCCACCGCCCGCGCCTTCCTGCCCGCGCTGGGCCGGACGCGCGGCTACCACCTCCAGATCGCCTCGCTCGCCGCGATCACGCCCGCGCCGCTGATGGCGGCGTACTGCGCGTCGAAGTCCGGCGTCGAGGCGTTCGCGCACTGTCTGCGCGGCGAGGTCGGCCATCTGGGGGTGGACGTCGGCGTCGGCTATCTCAGCTGGACGGACACCGACATGGTGCGCGGCGCCGACCGGGACGAGGTGCTGCGGGACATGCGGGCGCGGCTGCCGTGGCCGGCGAACCGGACGTATCCGCTGGCGCCCGCCGTGGAGCGGCTGGTCGCGGGGATCGAGCGGCGGGCGCCGCACGTCTACGGGCAGTGGTGGCTGCGCGGCATGCAGTCGGTGCGCGGCGCGCTGCCGTCGGTCGTCACCGGGCCGCTGGGGCGGCGGGAGATGCGCAAGCTGGCGCCGCGGCTCGCGGCGACGCGGGAGGCGCGCGGCGGCCTGGTGGGCGCGGGCGGCGCGGCGGACGAGCGGGCGCGGGAGACGCGGGGCGCGTAGCGGAGGGCGGGGGCCGGGTGCGTACGGCGCGGCGGGTAACCGCCCGTACGCCGTAGGTCCGTTCGCGTGCCTGCCGCCCCCGGCGCAGGACAGCGGCGAAGGGGCGCACCCGCGACGGGTGCGCCCCTCGTACGTGCCTCAACCGCCCCGGGTCAGGGCTGGTCCTGCTCGTGCTCGTGCTCGTCCTGCTGCTGCCCGCGGTTGCGGTTCTCCTCCGCGCCCTGCTGGGCGCGCTCCGAAGCGTCCTGGCCGGACTCCTGGCCGCGCTCACGGCCCTGCTGGCCCTGCTCGCGTCCCTTCTGCGCGGCCTCCTTGGCCTTGTCGGCCGCGTCGCTGGCCATGTCCTTCGCCTTGTCGAATGCGCCCATTCTGTTCATCACTCCTAGTGAGAGAGGGTGTTCGGGCCCTCCTCAGGCTTACATAGATGGCTAAATGCCGCATTTCGGGCCAACTCGCTACGGGCGGGGCGGCAGCGGCGGCCGGCGCCGGTCCGGCACGTCGGTGTAGTCCGGCGGCACCGCCGCCGGGCGCGCGCGCAGCAACTCCAGCGCGGTGGCGACCGCGACGTCCAGCTCGGACGTCCGGCCCTCCGCCCAGTCCAGCGGCGTGCGCTCGGCGACCACGTCGGGCGGGACGCCGTTGTTCTCCACGTCCCAGCCGTACTCGTCGAACCAGGCCGCGTTCATCGGCACCGTGATCACCGTGCCGTCGCCCAGCCGGTGCCGGCCCGTCGTGCCGACCACCCCGCCCCACGTCCGCAGCCCCACCACCGGGCCGAGGCCCAGCAGCTTGAACGCCGCCGTGATCATGTCCCCGTCCGACGACGTGGCCTCGTCGGCCAGCGCCACCATCGGGCCGCGCGGCGCGGTCGAGGTGTACGAGACGGGCTGCGCGTTGCGCGTCATGTCCCAGCCCATGATCGGCCGGGTCAGCTTCTCCAGCACCAACTCGCTGATGTGGCCGCCCGCGTTGCCCCGAACGTCCACGATCAGCGACTCGCGGTTCATCTCCATCCGCACGTCGCGGTTGAACTGCGCCCACCCGCTCGCGACCAGATCCGGGATGTGCAGATAGCCGCAGCGCCCGCCGCTCAGCTCGTGCACCACCGCGCGCCGCGCCGCCACCCAGTCCTGGTACCGCAGCGGCCGGTCGTCCACCAGCGGCACCACCGCCACCCGGCGCAGCCGGCCCTGGTTGCCCTCGATCGCGAACGTCAGCTCCACCGTCGTCCCGCCCGCCCCCGCCAGCAGCGGGTACGGGCCCGTGACCGGGTCGACCGCGCGGCCGTCGACGTGGGTGAGCACCGACCCCTCCGGGATGCCGGTGCCCGCGAGCGGGGAGCGGGCCCGGGTGTCGGAGGAGTCGCCGGGCAGAATGCGGGCCAGCGCCCAGCCGAGGCCGTCGCGGGTGCGGACGAAGTTCACCCCGAGGAAGCCGATGGGCCGCTGGTAGTGCGGCGGGCCCTCGTTGCGGCGCGCGGCCGTGACGTACGCGTGCGACGTGCCCAGCTCGCCCAGCACCTCGCGCAGCAGGTCGGCGAACTCGTCCGGCGACGCCACCCGGTCCAGCAGCGGCCGGTACCGCGCCAGCACCGCGTCCCAGTCGATGCCGCACATGTGCGGCTCCCAGAAGTACGCCCGGACGATCCGGCCCGCCTCGGCGTACGCCTGGTGCCACTCGGCGACCGGGTCCGCCGTGTGCAGCACGCGCCGCAGGTCGATGTAGACCGTGGCGTCCGGGTCCGCCCGGTCGTTCACCGGCATCGCGCGCAGCGAACCGCCGTCGTTGACCACCAGCCGGGTGCCGTCGCCGCTCACCGCGATCTCCGTGACCGCCGACGTCAGTTCGGTGAGCCGGGCGGTGGAGATGTCGAAGTACTCCAGCGTCGGCCGGCCCGAGGTGTCCGCCGGGTTGGCGAACGTCTCGCCCAGCGCGCCCGAGATCGGCCAGCGCAGCCACACCAGCCCGCCGCCCGCCACCGGCAGCAGCGCGGAGTACTTCGACGCCGGCACCGGAAACGGCGTCACCCGGCTCTCCAGCCCCTCCGGATCCACCAGCACCGTGGAACCCCCGCCCGCCGGATCCGGCGCCGGCGGCCCGGCCGGGTCCATCCCGCCGGCCGCCGGGCGGCCCTCCGCGGACAGCGCGAACGGCGAGGGCGTCGCGGGATGCAGCGGTACGAGGTACGGGCGGGACCCCAGCGGGAACGACAGGTCGCCGGTGTGCACGTCGTACACCGGGTCGAAGCCGCGCCACGACAGGAACGCCAGATAGCGCCCGTCCCGGGTGAACACCGGCTCCTCGTCCTCGAACCGGCCGTCCGTGACGTCCACGATCAACCGGTCCGCGATCCGGGCGATCTTGATCTGCCGCAGCGAGCGGCCGATGCCCGGGTGCGCCCAGGCGACCCACCGCGAGTCGGGCGAGAACGCCAGGTCGCGCACGGGCCCGTTGACCGACCGGATCAGCTCGGTGACCTGGCACTCGCCCGCCGCCTCCGCCGGCGACAGCTCCTCCGCGGCCCGTACCGCCTCCGCGAACTGCTCCGCGACCTCCGCTGACATCCGCTCGTCCGCGTGCACCCGCTCCGGCACCCGCACCAGCAGCAGCCGCCCGTCGTGCGAGGCGATCGCGAGGTGCCGGCCGTCCGGCGCCGGCACCAGCGCCACCACCCGGCCCAGCCGGCCCGCCGCCAGCCGCTGCGGCTCGCCGACGGCGCCGGTGCGCGGCAGGTCGGCGATCTCGACGGCGTCGTCGCCGTAGGCGTCCGTGACGTACGCGACGCGATTGGTGTCCCCGAGCATCTCCGGCAGCCTGATCCGCACCCCCGGGGTCTCGGTGATCGTGCGCGCCGGGCCGTCCCGGTGGGTCAGCCAGTACAGCGCGCCGCGCACCGCGACCGCGCTGGCCCGCCCGGTGGTGTCGACCGTGAGCGCCTGGACGTTGTTCTGCGCGGCCACCTGGTACGGGCGCCGGCCGGCCCGCGGGCTGCCGAGCCGGACGTCGAGGCGGCGCGGCCGGCCGGCGGGGCCGAAGTCCTCGGCGAGCCACAGCTCGCCGGCGCACTGGTAGACCACGCGCTGGCCGTCGGTGGCCGCGTTCCTGGCGTAGAACTCGGCGTGGTCGCTGTGCCGGCGCAGGTCGGAGCCGTCGGGCAGGCAGGAGTAGAGGTTTCCGGTGCCCTCGTGGTCGGAGAGGAACGCGATGCGGGTCGCCGGGGGTGTACCGACGAACATCACGCACTCCACGTGCCCGCCGATGTCCGGGAGCAGCCGCTCGCCGTGCAGGTAGATGCGGCCGGTGGCGCCGCCGCGGTACCGCTTCCAGGCGGCGGGCTCGTGCGGCGGGCGGCCGGTGAGCAGGAGGGTCCTGCGGTGGCCGTCGAGCTCGGCGACGGCGATGTCGTCGACCGGGCCCCAGGGCAGCCGGCGGCCGGGGGAGCCGTCGGTCGGCACCAGGTAGGACCAGGTGTGGTACGAGAGCGGCTGGCCGTGCGACGACACCGCGAGGATCTGCGGCGCCCCGTCCTCGCCGCCGCCGGGCGGCGTCCAGCCGCACACCCGGGTGTCGAGGCTGCCCCAGTACGTCAGCCGGCGGGCGCCGCCGCCCTCCGCGGGCACGACGTGGACCTCGGCGTCGAGGCTGCGCCAGCTGGTGAACGCGATGGACCTGCCGTCCGGCGAGAACCGCGGGTGGCCCACGCGGGTGCGGTCGACGGTCAGCCGCCAGCCCCGCTCGGGCTTGGCGCCGGGGGAGGGGAGCGGGGCGAGCCACAGGTCGTCCTCGGCGGCGAAGCAGAGCAGGTCGCCGTGGAGGTGGGGGAAGCGGAGGTAGGGCAGGCCGGGGTCGGCCGCGGCGGCGCGGCCGGGGGCGTCCGCGGTGCCGGGGAGGTCGGGGGTGTCGGAGCCGGCTGTCACAATCTCCATGTTTCGGGGCGTAACGGGGCACGGCAAGTCGGGCTGCGGCCCGGCCGCACCCCGCCGGGAAATACCCTTCGGCTTGGGCCGGGGCCGGGCATAGGGTCCGGGGCATGCCCGAGATACCGCCCGCGACACCGGCTCCGGCGCCCTACCCGGCCCCGTCCGACGCCACGGTCGCCACACTCCGACGCTTCCCGGTCAAGTCCATGCTCGGCGAACAGCTGCCGGAGCTCGTCGTCGACGAGCGCGGCACGGTCGGCGACCGCCTCTGGGCGGTCACGTACGCCGACGGCAAACTCGGCAGCGGCAAGAACTCCCGCCGCTTCCGCCGCACCGCGGGCCTGCTCCACTTCTCCGCCTCCTACCCCTCCGCCCCCTCCGCCGACTCCTCCTCCGCCTCCGCCGAGGGGGCCGGGCGCCCGCGCGTCGTCACCCCGGACGGCTCGGACCTGCGCGACGACGCCCACCTCGCCGAACTCCTCGGCGCGGACGTGCGGCTGGCCCGCGAGGACGCCGTTTCGCACTTCGACGAGTGCGGTCTGACGCTCATCGGCACCGCCTCCCTGCACGCGCTCGGCGACATCCTCGGCGACACCGAACCCGCCGACGCCCTCCGCTTCCGCAAGAACGTCCTGCTGGACACCGACGAACCCTGGATCGAGGAGGACTGGGTGGGCCGCGAGGTCGCGGTCGGGGACGAGGTGCGGCTGCGGGTCACCCACCGCATGAAGCGCTGCGTGATGACGACGATGGCGCAGCGCGACCTGCCGGAGGACCGCCGGGTGCTCAAGACGCTGACCGCGGACCGCGGGATGTGCATCGGCGTGGGCGCCGACATCCTGGTCCCCGGCACCGTACGCCTCGGCGACACGGTACGCCCGGTCTGAACCCGGCCCCGGGGCCGCCGTCCTCAGCCGATGGGTCCCGGACCCGACGGACCCGGCCCCGGGGCCGGCGGCGGGCTCGCCGGGGGCGGCGGCATCTGCGCCACGGCGATCGGCGCCGGCGGCGGCGCATGCTTCGGCGGCACGGGACCGCCCGGCGCCGGCGGCACGTACGCCCCGGCCTGCGCCTCCGGCGCGCGCAGCATCATCGCGATCACCGCGACGGCTATCAGCGAGCCGCCGACGTAGGTGGCGAGGACGAGCATGCCCTCCGTGGTTTCCGTGTACCCGTCCCAGCCGAGGACGGGCGCGGTCCTCTCGTCAGGGGCCTCGTTCGGGTAGTCGGTGATCGTCATGCCGATCATGCGGCGGACGTTGATGTAGAGGTAGACCCCGAGGACGGTGATCGCCGCACCGCGCGCCACCGGCAGGCGCATCAGCGCCAGCACGCCCACCACCAGTATCGACACCGCGAACACCGCCTCCCAGTACTCCGTGGAGCCGGCCAGGATCGGGAAGGGCGACTCGCCGGCGTCCACCAGCCCCTTGAAGTACGACCCGGCATCGGGCCCGACGTCCCGGGTCAGCATGCGCACGATCCAGCCGACGAGCGCGAGGCCGAGCAGCAGCATCAGGCCGCCGGCGAGGGCGTACAGCTGCGACCCCTGCGGCGGCAGGGCCGCCGGGCCGCCCGCCGGCCGGTCCCCGGCCCGGAGCATCAGCACGACGACGGTCGCCGAGAACAGCAGCACCATCACCCAGCTGGCGATGATCGCGAACTCCAGGTCATTGCCGCCGATGTACCACTGGCGGAACTGGTCGCTCGACGCCAGGCCGATCAGCTCGCGTCCGGCGGTGGCGAACATCACGAACCCGCACAGCAGCGCGGCCCCCCGCGCCGCCCGCCGGTTCAGCGCCGCGACCAGCCCCGTCACCAGCAGCGCCACCGTGAACGCCCAGATGTACGGACTGAACAGCTCGGGGTCCAGCAGCACGCGCGGGTCGTACAGCGCCTTGAAGAAGTCCTCGACGTCGCTGCTCACGTAGTCGAAGTCGTAGTAGATCCAGACGATCACCATGCGGCCCAGGGCCGTCAGCAGCACCGCCGCGGTCAGATACGCGCCGAGATGGCGCCGCGGCGCATGCCGGTCCGACGCCGGCGGCTCCGGCGCCGGCTGCCCTGCGGGCCCTTGGTCGACTACTGCCATCGTGATCCCCCGTTGCCTGAGTTGCGGAGATTCCATCCTGAAGGGGATCGCCCGCCGAAAAAACCCCTGTGGATAAGCCCTGTTGCGTACTTGTCACGCCCCGGGGACCCCGCGGCTACACCGGTGACGGATCCGGGCTCAATCCGCGAGCGTCTGGGTGCCGAGCACGGTCAGCAGGGCCAGGCGTTCGGCGTCCTCGGTGCCCGGTTCGGCCGTGTAGACCATGATCCGGAGGTCGCTGCCCGCCACGCTGAGGATGTCGCAGTCCAGCGTCACGGCGCCGGCCTGCGGATGGTCGATGGTCTTGCGCGCGGCCTCGTGCGAGCCGACGGCGCCGGTGTCCCACAGCGCGGCGAACCGGTCGCTGCCCGCCCGCAGCTCCGCGATCAGCCGCCGCAGCCGCCGGTCGGCCGGGTAACGGCCCGCCGCCGCGCGCAGGTCGGAGACGAGCGCGGTCTCGAAGTCGCGCAGCGAGCGGGGCGTGTGGCGGGCCCGGCCGCCGGGGCCGAGGAAGTGGCGCCACACGGCGTTCCGTTCGTCGCCGCGCCGGCCGGACGGATCCCCCATCAGGGCCGCGTACGGCCCGTTGGCCAGAAGGAGGGTCCAGGACGCGTCGTAGACCGCCATGGGCGTCCCCGTCAGCCTGTCGAGCAGCCGCTGCACGCTCGGCGTGATGAACCCCGGCACCGTCTGCGGGCCCGGCGGCGCGAGCCCGGCCAGCCGGAAGAGGTGGGCGCGCTCGTCCCCCGACAGCCGCAGGGCCCTGGCCAGGGCCTCGACGATCTGGGACGAGGGGCGGGTGGCGCGGCCCTGTTCGAGCCGGGTGACGTAGTCGGCGGACATCCCGGCGAGCATGGCCAGCTCCTCGCGGCGCAGCCCGGGCGTGCGCCGGGGCGCGCCGGCCGGGAGCCCGGCCGCCGCGGGCGGGGTCCGGTCGCGCCAGCGACGCACCGCCCGGCCGAATTCCGTCGTCGCCATACCCGCCAGTGTGCACCGCGCGCCGGCCGCACCGCCTGGTACCGCCGGTCCCAGGAAGAGCGGACGGCTGGCTGTCCGCCAGGGCCCGGCGCAGGGTGGAGGCATGACGAGAACACTGATCACCGGAGCGAACAAGGGCCTCGGCTACGAGACCGCCCGCCGGCTCATCGCCGCGGGGCACACCGTCTACGCCGGCAGCCGGGACGCCGAGCGCGGCCGCCGGGCCGCCGAGCGGCTGGGCGCGCGGGCCGTACTGCTCGACGTCACCGACGACGCCTCCGTCGCGGCGGCGGCCGCGGCCGTCGAGGCTGAAGGCGGGCTGGACGTGCTGGTCAACAACGCCGGCATCGAGGGGAGGGACGAGGACAACGGCGTGATCGGCGCCGCCGACGTCACCGCCGACATGATGCGGCAGGTCTTCGAGACGAACGTCTTCGGCACCGTCCGGGTCACCCACGCCTTCCTGCCGCTGCTGCGGCGGTCCCCGGCCCCGGTCGTGGTCAACCTCAGCAGCGGCCTGGCCTCCCTGACCCGGGCCACCACCGCCGGCACCCCGGCCCACGGCTACCCGGGCGTCGCGTACCCGGCGTCGAAGACCGCGGTCAACATGATCACCGTGCAGTTCGCGAAGGCGTTCCCGGACATGCGGATCAACGCGGTGGAGCCCGGCTTCACCAGGACCGACCTCAACGGGAACACCGGCGTCCAGACCGTCGCCCAGGGCGCCGAGATCATCGTCCGCATGGCGCAGGCCGGGCCAGACGACCCCACAGGGGGCTATTTCGACGCGGACGGCCCCCTGCCCTGGTAGCCCCGGGCACCCCCGGCACGCCCGCGGGCTACGCCGACAGCAGCACCAGCGCGATCCCCGCCACCATCAGGCACGCTCCCACCACGCGCGGCCCGCCGAACCGCTCCTTGAGGAACACCGCCCCGATCGCCGCCCCCACCACGATGCTCGACTCCCGCAGCGCCGCTATCGGCGCCAGCGGGGCGCGCGTCTGCGCCCAGAGCACCAGCCCGTACGCCGAGACGGAGACCGCCCCGCCCAGCAGCCCGCGCACCGCCACCGGCCGCAGCTCGCGCACCGTCCCCGGCCCGCGCCGCACCAGCGCCGCCAGCGGGATCCACGGGCCCATCAGCAGCACCAGCCACGCCGTGTAGCCCAGCGAGCTGCCGGACGCGCGGACGCCGACGCCGTCGACGACGGTGTACGCCGCGATGGACAGCCCCGTCGCGAACGCCGCCGCCAGCGCCGGCCAGTGCGGCCGGGCGTCCGCGCCGCGCAGGCCCCACAGCGCGATGCCGCTCAGGCCGGCGCACGCCAGCACCACGCCCCCCGTCTGCCACAGGCCCAGCCGCTCGTCGAGGAAGAAGTGCGCGACGGCCGCGACGACCAGCGGGGCCGTGCCGCGGGCGATCGGGTAGACCTGCCCGAAGTCGCCGAGCCGGAACGACTGCATGAGCAGCGTCATGTAGACGAGGTGGATGGCGACCGAGGCGAGCAGCCAGGGCCAGGCGCCGGCCGCCGGGAACGGCACGAAGAACACCGCGGCCCCCGCGATCAGCACGTCGCCGACGCCGATGAGCGCGAAGACGACCAGCTTGTCCTTGACGCCGTGCGCTATGGCGTTCCACGAGGCGTGCATCACGGCGGCCGCGAGGACCGCCGCCGCTATGAGGGGCGTCACACCCCCTGCTCGCCCACCCCGCGCTCCTCGCGCACGTCACGTCCCTCGGCCACGTCGGCGACCCTTCCGCGCGCGTGCCCGACGAGGTCCTTCGGCGCCATGGGGAAGACCGTGTGCGGGTCGCCCGCGGCGGCCCAGACCTCGCCGTGGTCGAGGAGCCCGCGGTCGGCGAGCACCGTCATCCGCGTCACATGCCCGAAGGGCGGTACGCCGCCGATGGCGTACCCGGTGGCCTCCCGTACGACGGCCGCGTCCGCCCGGCGCACGGCGCCGGCGCCCAGCTCGGCGCGTACCCGCTCGGTGTCCACCCGCGAGGCGCCGTCCATCAGGACGAGGACCGGCGCGCCGTCCGCCGTGAAGACCAGGGACTTGACGATCTGGCTCAGCTCGCAGCCGATGGCCTCCGCCGCCTGCCCCGCGGTGCGGGTGGCGGCGGGAAAGCGGCGTACCGGGACGCTCAGGCCGAGTTCGGCGAGGGCGGCGGCGAAGAGCGGGTGTGCGGCGTCGGGTGTCGTCATGGGGGCGACGTTAACGTCAGATGTACGGGCCGTGCGAGCCGATTCCGGCCGCCGGGACGGCCGTACGGCGGCCCTCCGCCCCCGGCCCCGCGCCCCGGCCCGCTCCGGGTCCGCCGCTACCCGTGCGCCGCCAGCACGTCCTTCACCAGCGGCCCCGCGAACTCCCCGCCGTGCCCGATGTTCGGCACCATGGCCGCCGCCGCCACGTCCCCGCGGTACCCGGTGAACCAGGCGTTCGTGTTCTCCTGCCCGCCCACCTCGGCCGAGCCCGTCTTCGCGCCCACGTCCCCGGTCAGGCCGCTCATCGCCTCCGCCGCCGTCCCGTACGACGCGGTCGCGGCCATCAGCTCCCGGAGCGACTGCGCGGTCTCCGGCTTCATCGTCCGCGGCGCGGCCGCGAACTGCCGCCCGTCCAGCTCCTGCGGCACCAGGTAGGGCTGCTTGAACACCCCGGACTTCACGGTCGCCGACACCGACGCCATCGTCAGCGGGTTCATCCGCACCCCGCCCTGGCCGATCAGCGACGACGCCATCTGCGCGTCGGACTGCACCGGCACCGCGCCGTCGAAGGTGGTCACGCCCGTCTGCCAGTTGAGCCCGATGCCGAAGACGTCGCGCGCGTGCTGCGTCAGGTCGTCGTCCTCCAGCTTCTCCGCCATCGAGATGAACGCGGTGTTGCAGGAGGCCGTGAACGACTCCGTGAACGTGCCGCCCTGGATCGTGAACGAATCGTCGCCGACGTTCTCGAACTCCCAGCCGCCGTACGCCTTGTAGCGCGGGCACGGGTGCGGCGCGCCCGGCGCCGCCAGGCCCTTGTCCATGAGCATCGAGGCCGTGACGACCTTCATCGTGGAGCCCGGCGCCGACGAGCCCTGAAGCGCGGTGTTGAAGCCGTTGCCGGCCTGGTTGGCGACCGCGAGTATCTCGCCGCTGCTCGGCTTCAGCGCCACCAGCGCCGCGCCGCTGTGCCGGGAGACGACCTCCTCGGCGGTCTTCTGCACCTTCGCGTCCAGCGTCGTCTTCAGCGTGCCGGGCTTCGCCTCGGAGAGCTCCAGAAGCGTCTCGGGCGTGCCCGCCTTCTCGTCGTCCTTCTTCTTCTTGCCGCCCTCGTCGTGCGCGTCGGCCGGCTCGGCGCTCTCCGTCCACACCTTGACGCCCGGGGTGCCGCCGGCCTTGGCGCCGTAGCGCTCGCCCAGGTTGGCGACGACGGGCGCGAGCGAGGGGTACTTCTCGGGGTCGAGCTCGACGCCGTTGCGGTCGACGGCCTTCACCGGCGGGGCGTCCTTCGGGCCGGTGCGCAGCCGCTCGCCCTCGCCGAGCTTGGGGTGCAGGACGGACGGGTCCCAGACGATCTCGACGTCGCCCGACTTCCGGTCCCGTACGACCTCCAGGGCGGAGTTGTACGCCCAGGGCTTGACCAGCTCCTTGAAGGTCACCTCGGCGTCGACGCTGAACGGCACCTCGGTGCCCTTCGGCTTGCCGGGGGTGAGCTTGACCTTCCCGACGCCCGCGTCTTCCCGGTAGGAGGTGAGCCCGGCCAGCGCCGCCTTCCGGTCGTCCGTCATCCCGGCCGCGATCTCGGTCCGGCCGCCGGCCCAGGCGGTGAGGAAGTCGCCGGCGGCCCTGGCCGCCTCCTTGCGGCTGGGCGGCCCGGTCTTCACCGGATCAGGTGAGCCGGGCGCGGTCAGCGCGTTGCCGCTGTTCTGCGGTTCGTCCTCGCCGAGCAGGCTGTACGCGCCGAACCCGGCGGCGCCGACGACCGCGGCCCCGGCGCCGACGATCACCGCGATCCGGGTGCGCGCCGATCTCGCCGACGCGTTCGGGCCGGCATGTCTGCGCCGGTGGCTACCCGCCATCTGCCGTGCTCCCTTTGCCCGCCCGGTGACGCTTACGACCCTGCGTCAAGCACACTAAGCCACCCGCCGCGCCCGCGCCCACCCGCGGCGGGCCCGCTCAGATCCAACTGTCCAGCCACATACGCGCTTCCCACGCGTCGCGGGTCAGGGTCTCGCCGGTGTAGATCGGCCAGAAATAGATGAAGTTCCAGATCACGAGCAGGACGAGCACCCCCGCCGCGACCACGCCCGCCGCTCTGCGCCATTCGGTGGCCGGGGCGGGGCCGGAGCCGTCCGCGGGCGCGACGGACGTGGCCGCCCCCGGTGGAGGGGCGCCGGTGAGGGCGGCGGTGCCGGCACGGGCCAGCGCGCCGAGCATCATCGTCACCGCCAGGCACAGGAACGGCAGGAAGACGACGGCGTAGAAGAGGAAGATCGTGCGCTCCTGGTAGAAGAGCCACGGCACCCACCCGGCCGCCGCGCCGCACAGGATCGCGCCCGCGCGCCAGTCGCGCCGCAGGCCCCAGCGGTAGAGGGCGTAGACGACGGCCGCGATGCCCAGCCACCACAGCAGCGGGGTGCCCAGCGCCAGGACCTCGCGGGCGCAGTTCTCCGTCGCGTCGGCGGGGCAGCCGTCCTGGCCGGGCGGCGGGTCCTCCCAGAAGTACGACACGGGCCGCCCCACCACCGGCCAGCTCCACGGGTTGGAGTCGTAGGTGTGGCCGGAGTCGAGGTTGACGTGGAACCGGTAGACCACCGCGTGGTAGTGCCACAGGCTGCGCACCGCGTCCGGGATGAACGGGAACGCGGTGTCGCGGTCCTCGGCCCAGCCGCGGAAGTAGCCGTTGTCGGAGGCGAACCAGCCGGTCCAGGAGGCGACGTAGACCGCCGCGGCCACCGGCACCGTCGAGAAGAACGCCGGCACGACGTCGAGGCGCAGCGCGCGCGTGTACGGGCGGCGGGAGCCGGCCGTACGGCGCGCGCCCGCGTCCCACAGCACCGTCAGCAGGCCGAACGCGGCGAGGACGAACAGCGCGTTCCACTTGGTGCCCAGCGCCAGCCCCAGGCAGACCCCGGCGGCGAGCCGCCACGGCCGCGCCCCCAGCCGCAGCGTGGAGGCCACCGCGTCGTCGGGCCGGCCCTCGGGGAGCGCGCCGGCCAGCCGTTCACGCGCGCGGTCCCGGTCGACGAGCAGACAGCCGAACGCCGCCAGCACCCAGAACATCAGCACGAGGTCGAGCAGCGCGGTGCGGCTCATCACGAAGTGCAGCCCGTCCACCGCCATCAGCAGCCCCGCCAGGCAGCCGAGCAGCGTCGAGCGGAACAGCCGGCGGCCGATGCGGCACAGCATCAGTACGGAGAGCGTGCCGAGCAGGGCGACGACGAACCGCCACCCGAAGGGGTCCAGGCCGAACGTCCACTCGCCGAGGCCGATCATCCACTTGCCGACGGGCGGGTGGACGACATACCCGGGGTCGTCGCTGAGCGGGATGACCTGCGGGTCGTCGAGGAGCTTGTCGTTGGCGTCCTTGGGCCAGCTGCCCTCGTAGCCGAGCTGCAGCAGCGACCAGGCGTCCTTCGCGTAGTACGTCTCGTCGAATATCACCGCGCGCGGGCTGCCCAGGTTCACGAACCGCAGCACGCCGGCGAGGAGCGCCACCAGCAGCGGCCCGCCCCACGCGCCCAGCCGCGCCATCCGCACGGCAGCCGCCGCGGGCAGCCCGGCCACCCGCAGCAGCCGCGCCCCGGAGCGCCGGTACGGCGGCACGAGACGCTCCGTGACGCCGGGTTCGCGCCGGGGCACGTACCCGAACGCGCGGAGCCGCCGCTGCCACGCGGGGGCGGGAGCGGAGCGGCTCTGCGCGGGCTGCGTCGCGGTGTCACTGCTCACGGGGGCCCATCCTAGGCTGGCCCGCGCCCGGCACCGGCGGCCCGATCCGGACCGGTCGCCCCGCCCCGTACGCGCGCGTACGCCCCGCTGCCCGCCGCCCCGCCGCGGCCCGCCCGTCCCCGCACCCGGCCCCCGTCCTCGCGGGGCGCACCGGCCATCCGCCAGGATGGGGACGTGAGCGGACTCCTCGTACTGGCAGGCACCCCCATCGGCGACCCCGCGGACGCCCCGCCGCGGCTGGCGGCCGAGCTGGCCGCCGCCGACGTCATCGCCGCCGAGGACACCCGCCGGCTGCGCCGGCTGGCGCAGGCGCTCGGCGTGCAGCCGACGGCCCGCGTCGTGTCGTACTTCGAGGGCAACGAGGCGGCCCGCACCCCCGACCTCGTCGAGGAGCTGGCCGGCGGCGCCCGCGTGCTGCTCGTCACCGACGCCGGCATGCCGTCGGTCTCCGACCCCGGCTACCGCCTGGTCGCCGCCGCCGTGCGCCGCGGCGTCTCCGTCACCGCCGCGCCCGGCCCGTCCGCGGTGCTGGCGGCGCTCGCGGTCTCCGCGCTGCCGGTCGACCGGTTCTGCTTCGAGGGCTTCCTGCCGCGCAAGCCGGGGGAGCGGCTGGGGCGGCTGCGCGAGGCGGCGGACGAGCGGCGCACCCTGGTGTACTTCGAGGCACCGCACCGGCTCGCCGACAGCCTGGCGGCGATGGCCGAGGTCTTCGGCGAGGACCGCAGGGCCGCCGTGTGCCGGGAGCTGACCAAGACGTACGAGGAGGTCAGGCGCGGCCCGCTGAAGGAGCTGGCGGGCTGGGCGGCCGACGGCGTGCGCGGCGAGATCACGGTGGTGGTGGAGGGCGCGCCCGCGGCGGACCGGGAGCGGCCGGACGCCACGGAGCTGGCCCGGCGGGTCACCGTCCGTGAGGAGGCGGGCCAGGCGCGCAAGGAGGCCATCGCCGCGGTCGCCCGGGACGCCGGCCTACCCAAGCGCGAGGTCTTCGATGCGGTGGTGGCCGCGAAAAACTCGGCAAACAACTCAGAGTAGCCGGACAAAAACTCCTTCAATTGATGGTATGGGCGGCTGCACACTGCGCCGAATGGGTGTCCACTGGAATAGAGGATGCCTTTCGGCGACTTGTCCCTCCTGGACAAGAGGAGCTGCCCATGTCCGAGCCCGAGCCAGTGACCGAGTCCTACGCCTTCGCCTGCATGATGTGCGGGCACGGCTGGGAGCAGAGCTACGAGATCCACCACCACGTCGACGCGAAGGGCCGGCCCTTCGTCACGTACCACACCGGCGGGGAACGGGTGCCCTCGCCGCTCACCCGGCCCACCTGCCTGAACTGCGGCGAGCACGTCGTCCGCATCATGCGCGCCGGCCAGGTCCGGTCCGTCGAGTCGGTGCGCCAGCGCTCGCGCCGCGGCTGACCGCGCGGGGGCCCGGGGCGCCGCCCCGCGCGGCGGTGTCGTACCCGGCCAGTAGAGTCCCCGGCATGGCTCAGCACACCACCGGCGGCGCGGACGCGAAGGCCGCGCCGCCGCCGCCCGAGCCGCTCGGCCACCCCGCGGCGGACTCGCACACCCACCTCGACATGCAGGACGGCACCGTCGCCGACGCCGTGGCCGCCGCCGCCCGGGCGGGCGTCACCACCCTCATCCAGGTGGGCTGCGACCTGAAGCGCTCCCGGTGGTCCGCGGAGACCGCCGCCGCGCACGAGGCGGTGTGGGCGACGGTCGCCCTGCACCCCAACGAGGCCCCGCGGCTCGCCGCCGGCCAGGACCGCCCGGATGGCTTGGACGGCCCGGACGCCCTGGCCGCCCTGGACGCGGCCGTCGACGAGATCGACGCGCTCGCCGCGCTGCCGCAGGTGCTCGGGGTCGGTGAGACCGGCCTCGACTACTACCGGACGGGACCGGAGGGCGTCGCCGCGCAGCAGCACTCCTTCCGCCGCCATATCGAGATCGCAAAACGCCGGCAAAAAGCCCTCGTCATTCACGATCGGGAGGCGCACGACGACGTGTTGCGCATTCTCCGGGAAGAGGGTCCGCCGGAGCGGGTCGTATTCCACTGCTATTCCGGGGACGCGGCCATGGCGGAAACCTGCGCGGAAAACGGCTACTTCATGTCCTTCGCGGGAAACGTGACCTTCAAGAACGCGGGGCGGCTGCGCGAGGCGGTCGCCGTCGCGCCCGCCGAGCTGCTGCTCGTCGAGACGGACGCGCCGTTCCTGACGCCCATGCCGTACCGGGGCCGCCCCAACGCGCCGTACCTGATCCCCCTCACGCTCCGCGCGATGGCCGCGGCGCGCGGCGCGGACCCGGACGAGCTGGCGGCGGCGACCGCGGCGAACACCGCGCGCGCGTTCGGCTACGGGCCCGCCGCCGGCGCCCCCGCCGGCCCGGCCGTCCCCGCCGCGCCAGGAGTCCACCAAGACCGAGGGCATAACCTGGAGCGGTGAGCGCCACCACCGGCGAGCCGGACCCGCTGCTCGGCCCCGCGGACGTCCGCGAGCTGGCGGCGGCCCTCGGCGTACGCCCCACCAAGCAGCGCGGGCAGAACTTCGTCATCGACCCCAACACCGTGCGCCGCATCGTGCGCGCCGCGGGCGTGCGCCCGGACGACGTCGTCGTCGAGATCGGCCCCGGCCTCGGCTCGCTCACCCTCGCCCTGCTCCAGACCGCCGCCCACGTCACCGCCGTCGAGATCGACGACGCCCTCGCCGCCGCCCTCCCCGCGACCGTACGGGCCCGGCTGCCGCGGCGCGCGGAGCACTTCGCGCTCGTGCACGCCGACGCGCTCGGCGTCACCGAGCTGCCCGGCCCGCCGCCGACGGCGCTGGTGGCCAACCTGCCGTACAACGTCGCCGTGCCCGTGCTGCTGCACATGCTGGCCACCTTCCCCGGCGTCGCCCGCACCCTGGTCATGGTGCAGGCCGAGGTCGCCGACCGGCTCGCCGCCGCCCCCGGGTCGAAGGTCTACGGCGTGCCGTCGCTGAAGGCCGCCTGGTACGCGGACGTCCGGCGGGCCGGCGCCATCGGCCGCAACGTCTTCTGGCCCGCGCCGAACGTCGACTCCGGGCTCGTCTCCCTGACCCGCCGCGAGCCGCCCGCGACCACCGCCACGCGGACCGAGGTCTTCGCGGCCGTCGACGCCGCCTTCGCCCAGCGCCGCAAGACGCTGCGCGCCGCGCTCACCGGCTGGGCCGGCTCGGCGCCGGCCGCCGAGGCGGCGCTGCGCGCCGCGGGAGTCTCGCCGCAGGCCCGCGGCGAGTCGCTGACCATCGAGGACTTCGCGCGGATCGCGGAGTCCCGGCACCGGACCGCGACCACGAGGAGCAGCACGCCGTGACATCCGGATCGACCCCGTCCGCGGAGCGCTCCGCGGCCGGTCCCGCCGCCGCGCGGAGCGTCACCGTCCGCGTACCCGCCAAGGTCAACGTGCAGCTCGCCGTGGGCCCGCCGCGCCCCGACGGCTTCCACGACCTCGCCAACGTCTTCCTCGCCGTCGGCCTCTACGACGAGGTCACCGCCACCGAGGCCGACGACCTGCGCGTCACCGTCTCCGGCCGCGACGCCGCCGCCGTACCCACCGACACCACGAACCTCGCCGCCCGCGCCGCGCAGCTGCTCGCGGCCCGGCACGGCCGGCGGCCGAACGTCCACCTCCACATCGCCAAGGACATCCCCGTCGCCGGCGGCATGGCCGGCGGCAGCGCCGACGGCGCGGGTGCGCTGCTCGCCTGCGACGAGCTGTGGGGCACCGGGTCCGGCACCGAGGAGCTGCTGGGCGTCTGCGCGGAGCTCGGCAGCGACGTGCCGTTCAGCCTGGTCGGCGGGGCGGCGCTGGGACGCGGGCGGGGCGAGCGGCTGACGGCGCTGTCGGCGAAGGGCCCGCTGCACTGGGTCTTCGCGGTGGCCGACGGCGGGCTGTCGACGCCGGCGGTCTACAGAGAGTTCGACCGCCTCGCGGCGGACCGCTCCGTACCGGAGCCGGACCCGTCGCCCGCGGTGCTGGACGCCCTCGGCTCCGGCGACCCGGCGACCCTGGCCGCCGCCCTGGCGGCCATCGCCGGCGGCAACGACCTCCAGCCCGCGGCCCTCTCCCTGCGCCCGCCGCTGGCGGACACCCTGGGCGCGGGCACCGCCGCCGGCGCCCTCGCGGCGCTGGTCTCGGGCTCGGGCCCGACGTGCGCGTTCCTGGCGGCGGACGAGGCCGCGGCGGCGGAGATCGCCGCGGCGCTGGAGTCGTCGGGCACGTGCCGCCAGGCCCGCGTGGCGCAGGCCCCGGCGCCGGGCGCCGAGGTGGTGCGCTGAACGCGGCCGGCGCCGCGAACTACCCTGGAGGCCGCCGAGGAACCCCCGACCCCGCGAGGAGCACCGCACCGCCATGGCCGCCGCCAACCTGGTCAATCTGGAAGCCGTCGACAAGGTCTACGGCACCCGCGCCCTCCTCGACGGCATCTCCCTCGGCGTCGCCGCCGGCGACCGCATCGGCGTCGTCGGCCGCAACGGCGACGGCAAGACCACCCTCGTCCGCCTCCTCGCCAAGCTCGAAGACCCCGACGCCGGCCGCGTCACCCACACCGGCGGCCTGACCCTCGGCGTCCTCACCCAGGGCGACACCCTCGACCCCGCCGCCACCGTCCGGCACGAGGTCGTCGGCGACATGGCCGACCACGAGTGGGCGGGCGACGCCCGCGTCCGCGACGTGCTCACGGGCCTCTTCGGCGGCCTCGACCTGCCCGGCTTCGACCACGGCCTGGACACCGTCATCGGCCCGCTCTCCGGCGGCGAGCGCCGCCGCATCGCGCTCGCCAAGCTGCTCATCGGCAGCCCCGGCCTCGTCGTCCTCGACGAGCCGACGAACCACCTCGACGTCGAGGGCATCGCCTGGCTCGCCGACCACCTGCGCAACCGCCGCGCCGCGCTCGTCGTCGTCACCCACGACCGCTGGTTCCTCGACCAGGTCTGCACCCGCATGTGGGACGTCCAGCGCGGCGCCGTCCACGAGTACGACGGCGGCTACTCCGACTACGTCTTCGCCCGCGCCGAGCGCGCCCGTATCGCCGCCACCGAGGAGGCCAAGCGGCAGAACCTCGTACGCAAGGAGCTGGCCTGGCTGCGCCGCGGCGCCCCGGCCCGTACCAGCAAGCCCCGCTTCCGCGTCGAGGCCGCCAACGCCCTCATCGCCGACGTGCCGCCGCCCCGCGACTCCGCCGAGCTGATGAAGTTCGCGAACTCCCGCCTGGGCAAGACGGTGTTCGACCTGGAGGACGTCACCGTACGGGCCGGGGACGGCGCCGACGGCAGGGTGCTGCTGAAGGGGCTGACCTGGCAGCTCGGCCCCGGCGACCGCGTCGGGCTCCTCGGCGTCAACGGCGCCGGCAAGACCTCCCTGCTGCGTACGCTCGCGGACGCCGCCCGCTCCGGCGGCGAGCGGCAGCCGGCCGCCGGGCGGATCGTCGCCGGGCGGACGGTGCGGCTGGCGTACCTCTCGCAGGAGGTCACCGAGCTGGACCCGGCCTGGCGGCTGCTGGAGTCGGTCGAGCGGGTACGGCAGCGCGTCGACCTCGGCAAGGGGCGGGAGATGACCGCCTCGCAGCTGTGCGAGCAGTTCGGCTTCGGGCGCGAGAAGCAGTGGACGCCGGTGGGCGACCTGTCCGGCGGGGAGCGGCGGCGGCTGCAACTGCTCCGGCTGCTGATGGACGAGCCGAACGTGCTGTTCCTCGACGAGCCCACCAACGACCTGGACATCGAGACCCTGACCCAGCTGGAGGACCTGCTCGACGGCTGGCCGGGGACGCTCGTGGTCATCAGCCACGACCGGTACTTCATCGAGCGGACGACGGACACGGTGCACGCGCTGCTGGGCGACGGCACGCTGCGGATGCTGCCGGGCGGGATCGAGGAGTACCTGCGCCGGCGGGCCCGTATCCGCGAGACGCAGACGCCGCAGGCCACGACCGGTGCGCGGCCGCAGCCGAAGGCACCGTCGAAGGCACCGGCGGGGCAGGCCGCCGGGCTGTCCGCGGCGGACGCCCGCGCGGCGAAAAAGGAACTACAGCGCATCGAGCGGCAGCTGGACCGGATCGGCGGCAAGGAGAGCGAGCTGCACGCCGCGATCGCCGAGCACGCGACGGACTTCGAACGGGTCGCTGAGCTGGACACACGGCTGCGTGGGCTGGTGGCCGAGCGCGAGGAGCTGGAGCTGCGCTGGCTGGAGCTGGCGGAGTCGGCGGAGGCGGGCTGAGCGCGGCGGCCATTGCCGGGAGTGGCAAGAGGCCGGGGGCGGCTGTCGGCCGCGGGTGGTAGAAATAGGCCACGCGACCAGAGCTCGTACGCACATCCATCCGGGGGGACAGGGACATGTCGCAGCCGCCACCGCCGCCGGGCCAGCCGCCGTCCGGTGGCTTCGGGCCGCCGCCGCCCGAGGACCCGCAGCAGCCCGGCTACGGATATCCGCAGACCCCGCCGCCGTCCGCGCCGCCCACGCCGCCCGGCGGCTTCGGCGCCCCGCCGGAGCAGTCCCCGTACGGCTACCCCCAGCCCCAGTCCCAGCCGCAGCCGCAGCCCCAGGTCCAGCCGGAACCGCCGCAGCCGCAGCAGCAGTACAGCTTCGCGCAGCCGGTCCTGCCGGACTCCGGCGGCTATCCCCAGGCGCAGGTCCCGGGCCTGCCCGACAAGCCCGCCGGTCCCGCGGCGCAGAAGCTCGTCCCGGTGTGGGCGGTCATCGCCGCCGTGGTGGCGATCCTCCTGGGCGCCGGTGGTACGGGCTGGTTCCTCACCGGCGACGACGGCGACACCCAGGCCGGCGGCGGCGGTGGGGGTGGTGACGCGAAGCCCGTCAACGAGAGCAAGCCCGCGAGCCCCGACGGCGAGTTGCTGTTCGGCGTGCCGTACCCGGAGGTCGAGGAGGGCGTGACGTGGCCGGCCTCCGGCCAGTGGGCGACCGAGAAGGTCTACGCCAAGGCCCTGGTGAACTCGGTGAAGGGCTTCGACACCACGACCGGCAAGGAGACCTGGGACCTGCCCACCGACGGCCTGGTCTGCGGCGGCTCCCGGGTCGTCACCGACGACGGCAAGGCGGCCATGCTGGTGCAGGACGGCAAGGTCTCCGGCCCCGACGACGGGTACGCGCCGTGCTCCGAGATCGTGGTCTTCGACGTCGACACCGGCGAGAAGCTGTGGCAGCAGCACGTGCCCAGCGCCGACGAGAACGTGAGGTTCGACCACGTCACCATCGCCGGTGACATGGTCATCGCCTCCGGCCTCTCCGGCTCCGCCGCGTTCCCCCTCTCCGGCGGCGACCCGGTCTGGAAGACCAAGACCACCACCGAGTGCAAGGACCACGACTACGCCAGCGACGGCACGAACCTGCTCGGCCTGGTCTTCTGCGGCTCGATCGACGAGGACATGAAGGTCCAGAAGGTCGACCCGGCCACCGGCGGCATCTACTGGTCGTACGACGTACCGGACGGCGTGCAGAGCGTGCAGGTGCTCTCCGTCGAGCCACCGGTGATCACCATCGGCGCGGGCAGGACCACCGAGACCGACATCTTCGCCCTCGACGGCGGCGAGCTGCGCTCGAAGATATCCCTGGGCACCGAGTCCGCGGGCCCGCGCTACAAGCCCGGCTGCGACTACTCCGACGGCGCCGAGTCCTGCACGACGGTGGCGGTCGACGGCGACACGATGTACCTGCCGTCGCGCGAGCACCAGGGCAAGAGCGAGTACGGCGACACGAACGAGATCGTCGCCTTCGACCTCGACACGGGCAAGCCGAAGAAGAAGTACGACGCCGGTGAGAAGCGGACGATGGTCCCGCTGCGGATGGAGGACGGCAAGATCATCGCGTACCGGCGGGGGACGTACGACACCGGCGGCGAGATCGTCGCGATCAACCCGCGCTCGGCCAAGGAAGAAATCTGGCTGGAGCTGCCGAACGACACGGCGGAGACCGAGTCGACGATGACGTACAGCGACCAGGTGCCGTACAAATTCGAGCACGGCCGCTTCTACCTGGCCCACGACCTCATCAGCGACCGCGACGACGTGAAGTACTTCGCCCTCGCCTTCGGCAGCAAGGACGAGTGAAGGCCCCCCTGCCTGAAGCGGGTGTTCCCGTCCGGCCCTTGGCCGGCGCCTCACAGTCGGTGCTTTGAGTCCGGGAGCGTGAGCGGACCGCCGTGGTCAGGACTCGCGGTCACTTCCCGGTTTGGTGCCGACGTAGGCGAGACGAAAGACCTTCCGTTCGGGCACCAGGCGGAAATACAACCGTCCTTTGCCCGGCGTGATGCGTCCGTGCCAGGTGAAGATGTGGGACTCACCGTCAGACGCGGGATCTGCGAAGGTGCAGAGGTGGCGTCGGCTCTGGGACTCCGGGGTGATGTGAGGGTTCTGCCAGTCGGGCTCAGGGGAACGGTCGAGGTCCCAGTGTTTAGCAGCCGTCGCTTGAAGTTCCGAGAGAAGCTCGCGAACAGGCCGGAACCACTTCGGATCGAGTTGCAGGAGATCGCGGTCGAAGCGCGGCAGCCGTTCCAGGGAGGGGAAGAACTCGTCCCAGGCGCTGAGAAGCTCCGCCGGATTCGTGAGAGCGTGGAGGCCGGTGCTCCGCACCCAGGGCTCGTGTTTGTCAGCCTCACCCGGGGTGGAGCAGTGACGGACACGATCCTTGTCGTATTCGATGTCTTCCTCACCGAGACGCTGAATGTCGACGTCGAGCCACGATGCCGCCCATTTCGGCGTCACGGGGAGACTGATGGCAAGACCGCCCATGAGATGGGCTGCGCCGATGCCCTTCGCAAGCAGGCCGTCATGCAGATACTCGATCTCCGACGGTTGGTGCCCGGCCTCTTCGAGTACGGGGTCGAAGGGGGAGCGCCGGTTGCGCAGGGCCAGCAGATAACGGTGCCGGTCACGGTTCCGCGGTGATGCATGTACCCACTGCTGGTAGACATATCCGCGGGCGAGTTCGGCGCTGGGCAGAGGGCTTTGTGTCGTCAAGGACAGGCTCTGCCAGGAGCTGAGGTGCTTGAGCGTGTCCACGAAAGTTTCCATTGCGTCGTCGATGGCTCTTGGGCCTGCCGCTGAAGCGCAGGACAACTCGTTGAGAAACAGCGGCAGCGGCACTACGCCCCCATTGCGTCGTCAGATGATCAAGTTAGCCCGGCTCCAGGGAGCATCGGGTGTCAGTCGAGGAGCTGCTCCAAGGAGTTCTCCCACTCGTCGAAGAAGCCCTTCGGCCAGTCGGAGAGCATTCCGTCCGCTCCCATACCGGGGCTGACGACCTCGGCGGTCTGCCCGTTGCGGCGGAAAAAGTGCACGGCGGTCGACGAAGCCGGGATGCGGGCGTCTTTGACGGCGATGCGCAGCCCGTTGAGTACGTGGTCGGAGTGCGTCTCCAAGATGACCTGCGCGCCTGCGGAGACGGCGGCGACGGCGAGGTAAGCAAGCCAGGTCTGCCCCTGGGGGTGGAGGTGGGCCTCGGGGTTCTCCAGCAGGATCAGCGAGCCGGGCTGGGCGGACACGCAGGCGACGACGATCGGCAGGGCGTACGTGAGACCGAAGCCGACGTTGGTCGGCCGGTAGCGGTTGGACGCCGATACGCCTGAGCCGAAGCCGTAGCTGAGGCGGACGCTGTCGGTGCCTTCGATGCCGACCGTCTCGATGTTCACACCGGGACAAAGTCGCTGCATCCAATAGTCCGTCGCTTCGCGGAGCGACGTGGAGGTTTCCCCCGGCAACTGTAGTGACTCGGCGCGGACACTGTCGTCCTGGTGCGCGCGCAGGAAGTTGACTGTGTGCTCACCCCGGGCACCGAGGAAGCCACGGCGGACAGCCGCGTCGTGGGAGCGAGGGTAGCTGACGTCGGGGACGATGCGGTCAGCCTTGAGATATTGGAAACCTTGACCGAAGAGGGCTGGCAGGTCGCGGATGGCTCGAAAGGCGGGGGCCACCGGGGCTTCGAGGAGGAGGAGAAGGTCGTCCTCGCGGCCGTACCGGGCGCGCCATGCGTAGCGGGTTCCGCCCTTGACGACCGCGAGCGTGATATCGGGGTTGTCTTCGGTGTACGACTCGTGGCGTACGTCCTGGCCGGTGCCGAGCTGAACGAGTTCACCGTTGAGGTGGAAGCCGCCGGAGTCGTCTGCCTCGTCCAGGAGTCCGGCCTCGTGTGACTGGCGGAGCAGGGCTAGGGTCTGCAGGACTGTGCTCTTGCCGGATGAGTTGAGTCCGGTGAGGAGGGTAAAGGGCGCCAGTTCGATGTCCTGTAGGGCGAAGGCTTTGAAGTTGGTGATGCCGATGCGCTCAAGCATCCTTCAGCACCTCCTGGAGCATCTTGTCCAGCATTTGGAAACGGAGTCTGACCTTGCCAGCGTCTCCTGTCCCTGCGGATACGGCGTTGAAGAAGTTCGTGTTCTCCATGAGCCGAACGAATCCGTTCGCCACCTGGACCTGCCTCGCCGCAAGGGTGCGAATCTGATCCTCCGGATAGTGAGAGAGGGTGACGGCCTGCGCCTCGAAGAGAGCTTTGTTGACCGGGTTGCGGCGGGAGCTGTCGCGGAATCGCTTCCGGAAAGCGTGCTGCCCGAACACCGCCTCGCTGGCGTTCATGGCCCCCTTGAACGCACGGCCAAGATTTCTGAGTTCAAGCAGATCAAGGCCGTTGAGTGAGTGCATCGCTCTGCGCAGGAAGCCGTCGAAATCCTGTCCCTTGTATTTCTCCGGGGGGGTGAGAGAGAAGGCAAGAAACCGGAGACACATCTCCCTGTCCGACATTCGCTCCGGCGACACGCTCTCTGCAGTCGCCCTTTGGAATTCTTCCGAGCGGGCGAGGTCGGCGAGGAACTCGCGGGCCTGGCCCGGGATGAGGGCGTGCCGAAGTTCCTGACGGGTGAGAGGTCTGCCGCCGGTGTTGATGCGTGCAAAGATGTTGAACTTGACCTCTTCCGGGGTTCCGCGCCGGATGAGGAGGACTACCAGTTCCGTCTCCTCGATGCGAGTTTGGAGGCGGCCTGGCAGATCGTTGAAAGCGTAGCCGTTGTAGTCAACGAGATATTCCAGGCCGGTCAGGCGCAACGGATCTGCTCCGATTGCCTCGGGCGCCACGAACCGGGCGATGGTTGTCAGCCGCTGCACTCCGTCCACGACGGCCCAAACATCCTCGTCGCCTTCGGCGGCGTACAGGGTGGGCAGGGTGATCCGCAGCAGCAACGACTCGATGAGACGGCTCTGCGCCTGCCGTGTCCAGATTCCTGCACGACGTTGGAAGTCCGGGGCGAGGTCGATGGTGTTGCGCCGGATCCGGTTGAGGAGCAGAGCGACCGTGGGGTTACGTGTCTGGACCTCGATCAGATCGGGGTCGAAGGGGTTGTCGATCCGCTCGCCGATGTCCTCGGTCTCGACGTCGGTGCTGAAACCGGCGTCGTCCAGCTCGACGCTGATCATTGGTTGAGCAGCGGGCATTGGGACTTGGTAGAGACCTTCAGGCATGGGAAGTAGAGGCTGCCTCTCTGCGTCGTCGCCGCTTCTGACCCGTAATCCTCAGGTGCATGGTAGTCCAGCGCAGGGCGGTCGGCGGGTGGCGATCCGGTGGTGTTGGTTCAGCGGGCCGGGACGTCGAACTCGGCGTAGACGAGCTTGCCGATCCCGTCGCGTGAACGCATGCCCCAGCGGTCGGAGAGTGCGGCGACGACGAGCAGGCCGCGGCCGGACTCGTCGCCTTCCGCGGCGCTGCGTGGTCGGGGTGCGGCGGAGCTGCCGTCGTGGACCTCGACGGTCAGAGCGGTCTCGGACAGTGACAGGCGTACGAGGAAGAGCCGTCCCGGCCGGCCGCCGTGCAGCAGGGCGTTGGTGCACATTTCGGAGACGCAGACGCGGACGTCGTCCGCGTTGACAGGCGCGGACCAGTCCGCGAGGACCCGGGAGGCGAAGACGCGGGCTCGACGAACCGAAGCTCTGCTGTGCCTGAACGTGTCGGAACGGACGCGCGTGCCGAGTGGGGGGCGGGGTGGAGCCGGGGTGGTGTCCTTGTTCGAGGGCATGCGTGGGCCCCTTCCGTGGTCGCGAGCTTGGGAATTGATCACCCAGGGCCACTGATGCGTGGTGGTTTCGCTACGCACAGCGACAGGTCTTCAGCGTGCTGGGGTGGTGTCAAGCGCTGCAAGACTTCACGACGGAACCCACTCGCGTGAGTCGTCGAACATATGACTTGTCTTGTGTGGCGGAGACGGCGTTGCTTTCATCGCGGATATGAGAGTCCGTCAGAAAGGGCTCGGGACTGGGGGAGACATGAGGGAGAAGGTCAACGGATCGACCGTGCCGCGCCGCCAACTCGGCCGGTACCTGCGGGACTTACGCAACCAGGCACGGCTGACCGTGCGGGCCGCCGCGCGTGAGATGGAGTGGTCCGAGGCCAAGATGTGGCGCATCGAGACCGGGCAGGGTCCGATGCGCAGCCTGGACGTCAAGGCGATGTGCACGGTTTACGGGGCCTCGGCGGACATGACCGAGGCCCTGATGGGGCTGGCCAAGGAGACGAAGGCCCGCGGATGGTGGCATGCGTACGGCGACGTGATCCCTGAGGGGTTCGACGTGTACGTGGGCCTGGAGGACGCGGCGTGGAGGTCGTCCACTTACGAGAGCGACCTCGTGCCTGGGCTGCTCCAGACCGCGCGCTACGCGAGTGCCATCACGCGGATGCACCTGCCGGACATCAGTGACGATGACCTCGACGGCCGGGTGCGGCTGCGTATTGACCGGCAGGCGCTGCTGACCCGGGCCACGAGGCCGCTGGAGTTCGAGGTGGTGCTGAGCGAGGCGGTCCTACGTCGGCCGATCGGTGGGCGCGAGGTGATGACGGAACAGCTGGCGCATCTGGTATACATCGCCGAACGGCCGAACGTCACCATCCGGGTTGTGCCGTTCGCCGCGGGCACCCACCCCGGGGTTCTCACCGGCGCGTTCGTACTGCTGCGCTTTCCGCTCAACGGCGACGGCAGTGAGTCGGAGCCGCCCACGGTCTACGCTGACGGCTACACGGGGGGCCTGTACCTCGACAAGCCGCACGAGATCGAGCGGTACGAACGGGCGTTCCGGGGAATCTGTGAAGCAGCACACGATGAGCAGGCGTCGAAGCGTCTGCTGGCTGAAGTGGCAGGGAGTCATGAGAAAGGGTGAGCTGCACAGCGCAGCGTGGTTCAAGTCCAGTTACAGCAACGGGAACGGCAACTGCGTGGAGGTGGCCTTCGGTCATGGTGCGGTCGCCATGCGGGACAGTAAGCAGCGCGGCACGGGTCCCGTCCTGACCGCCACGCCCGAGGCGTGGCAGACGTTCGTCGCGGGCGTGGCCCGCGGGGAGTTCGGCGACCCGTGGTTCACGTCCAGTTACAGCAACGGCAACGGCGACTGCGTCGAGGTGGCGTTCCGCCGCGAGGCGGTTGCCGTGCGGGACAGTAAGCAGCGGGGCTCCGGTCCTGTCCTGACCGCGACCCCCGAGGCGTGGCAGGCGTTCGTCGCGGCCGTGGCCCGCGGGGAATTCCACCA
>NZ_JBMDLF010000011.1:0-266513 GCF_048656465.1 Streptomyces sp. MAR4 CNX-425
CGTTCATGCCCGCGTGCCGCCGGGGCGGGAGATTCAGACGCGCTTCGTCCGGCAGGACCGCGGGGTGCGTATCGAGGTGCACGACGCCTCCGGCGTGTGGCCGGTACGGCGGGTGCCGGGCGGGGCGGGCGGCTTCGGCCTGGTCGTGGTCGAGGCGCTGGCGGCGCGGTGGGGTGTGGTCGAGCGCGGCGGGGTGGGCAAGGCGGTGTGGGCGGTGGTCGTCGAGCCGGTGGGTCCCGTGGTGCCGGGCGAGAGCGCGGTCGGGTGACGGCCCTCGGCCGGGCTCGGCGGGTGCGGACACCGGCACGCCGGTGATCGGGGTCCCGCCCGGAGGCCAGCTGTCCGCATCCGTGCGTCGCATCGCTCGGCGGGCCAGATTTCGATGTCGTTTCCAAGCCTGAATCGATATCATTGACGGGTTGTCGGGATGTGGAGGACGACTGATGGCCAGGACTGTGATCGATCTTGACGAAGAGATCGTCGAGCAGGCGATGCGCGTATACGGGGTGAAGACCAAGGCCGCCGCGGTACGGGCGGCCATGGAGGAAGGGGTGAAGCTGCGGCTGCGCCGGGAACTGTTCGACGCCATCGACGAGGGTGAGTTCGAGGACGCCTTCGCAGAGATCCGGTCGCAGACCGGGCCGCGGAATCCGGACGGCTCCCTCAAGCGCGGAGGCGGGGCCTCGGCGGCGTGAAGGGGCGCTACCTCATGGACAAGTCCGCGCTGGCCCGCCGGGGCAAGCCGGCGGTGCGGGCGCGGCTGGATGCGCTGGACCGCGACGGGCTCCTCGCCGTGTGCGCGCCGACCGAGTACGAGGTGCTGTACTCGGCACGCGGCAAGCCCGAGGCGCTGCGGCTGCGCACGCTGCTCCGTGGCTTCGACTACCTGCCCTGCAACGACGAGGAGTTCGAGCGGGCCCTTGAGATCCAGGGCCTCGCCCTGAACGCGGGCTTCCACCGGGCCCTGTCACTGGCCGACGTCCTCATCGCGGCAACCGCCGAGCGGCACCGGGCCACGGTCCTGCACTACGACGGCGACTTCGACATGATCGCCTCGGTGAGCGGGCTGCGCGCCGAGTGGGTCGTGGAACCCGGCGCCGGCGACTGAGCCGGGAGCGCCGGACGCTGCGCCGCCGCGGCGGAGGGGGCGGGGTGGGGCCGCGCGGCGGGCTGGGGGGAGGGGGCGGTTGCGTGACGGGGCCACGGGCCCCGGGCCACGGGCCACGGGCCACGTTCGGGGCGGGTCCCGGTGCTCCGGACCCGCCCCCGCGCCGGAGCATCCCGTCCCCGCGCCCGGGGCATCCCGCCCCCGCGCCGCCGCGCCCCGGCGCCGTGGCTTGCCGTCCGTCACGCCCGGCCGCGGCACAGCTCCAGCAGGGTCATCGCCAGCGTCGTGCCCGGGCGGCCCAGGTGGTCGCGGTAGCGGGCGAGGATCTCCATCTCGCGGGCGAGGTTCACCCGGCGGCCGCCGGAGGCGATGCGGGCCTGCTGGATGCGGGACGAGACCGCCATCCGTTCCTGCACCAGCGCGATGATCCGGCCGTCGAGGTCGTCGATCCGTTCGCGGGCGCCGGTGATCTCCGTGGCCGCCTCGTCCGTGTGCGCGCCGGTCCTGTCGCCCGCCTGGGTTGCGTTCATCTCGTCTCTCCTGGGATACGGGCCCCGGAGCCGCCGCCCGGCGGCGACAACGCAGCGCGCCCCGGGCCTGTCGGCCCGGGGCGCCTGGGAAGTCGCTTGTCTGTCAGCTCAAGCGCACGACCATGGCAGCCGGACGGGCCGGTTGCCATAGGTAAAGAGGAAGCTCTGCGTGCGCATGGGCCCCAGTATTCACCGGCGTCCCGCCGTGGACAACGCCGGCCCGGATGGTGAGACGCCGCGGCGGGGAGGGGCAGCGGATAGACTCGGCGGTATCTCCCCTCCCACCGCCGGAAGGCCGCAGCAGTGACCTCAGCGACCCCCGACACCGTTCTCGTCGTGGACTTCGGTGCCCAGTACGCCCAGCTCATCGCGCGTCGCGTGCGCGAGGCCCGGATCTACAGCGAGATCGTGCCGTCCACGATGCCGGTGCCGGAGATCCTCGCGAAGAACCCCAAGGCGATCATCCTCTCCGGCGGTCCCTCGTCGGTGTACGCGGAGAACGCTCCCGGCATCGACCCGGCGATCTTCACCGCGGGCGTGCCCGTCTTCGGGATGTGCTACGGGTTCCAGCTCATGGCCCAGGCCCTCGGCGGCACCGTCGACAACAACGGGCAGCGCGAGTACGGGCGTACGGAGCTGACCGTCTCCCGCCCCGACTCGACCCTCTTCGAGGGCACTCCGCGGCGGCAGGACGTCTGGATGTCGCACGGCGACGCCTGTTCCGCCGCCCCCGAGGGCTTCACCGTCACCGCGGCCACCGAGGGTGTGCCGGTCGCGGCCTTCGAGGACGACGAGCGGAAGCTGTACGGCGTGCAGCACCACCCCGAGGTCATGCACTCCACCCACGGCCAGCTCGTCCTGGAGCACTTCCTCTACCGCGGCGCCGGCCTCGCCCCCGCGTGGACGACGGCGAGTGTCGTGGAGGAGTCCGTCGCGGCCGTCCGCGCGCAGGTCGGGGACGCGCAGGCGATCTGCGCGCTGTCCGGCGGGGTGGATTCGGCGGTGGCGGCGGCGCTCGTGCAGCGGGCCATCGGGGACCGGCTGACGTGTGTGTACGTCGACCACGGGCTGATGCGCAAGGGCGAGTCCGAGCAGGTCGAGAAGGACTTCGTGGCGGCGACGGGTGTGCAGCTGCGGGTCGTGGACGCGGCCGAGCGCTTCCTCGCGGCGCTGGCCGGGGTGTCCGACCCGGAGGAGAAGCGGAAGATCATCGGCCGGGAGTTCATCCGGGTCTTCGAGCAGGCGCAGTCCGAGATCGTCGCCGCGGCCGGGAGGTCCGGCGAGGCGGTGCGGTTCCTCGTCCAGGGCACGCTCTACCCGGACGTCGTGGAGTCCGGCGGCGGCACCGGCACGGCGAACATCAAGTCGCACCACAACGTCGGCGGGCTCCCCGAGGACCTGGACTTCGAGCTGGTCGAGCCGCTGCGGCGGCTGTTCAAGGACGAGGTCCGGATGGTCGGCAGGGAGCTGGGGCTGCCCGAGGCGATGGTGCACCGGCAGCCGTTCCCCGGCCCGGGGCTCGGCATCCGGATCGTCGGTGAGGTCACGAGGGACCGGCTCGACCTGCTGCGTGAGGCGGACGCCATCGCCCGCGAGGAGCTGACGGCGGCGGGTCTCGACCGCGACATCTGGCAGTGCCCGGTGGTGCTCCTCGCCGACGTGCGGTCGGTGGGCGTGCAGGGCGACGGCCGGACGTACGGGCACCCGGTGGTGCTGCGGCCGGTGTCGTCGGAGGACGCGATGACGGCGGACTGGTCGCGGCTGCCGTACGAGGTGCTGGCGCGGATCTCGACGCGGATCACGAACGAGGTGCCGGAGGTCAACCGCGTGGTTCTCGACGTCACGTCGAAGCCGCCGGGCACCATCGAGTGGGAGTGAGCGGCCCGGCCGCCCCGCCGGGGCGGCGGTAGGGCAGAATGCGCTCTCTCATCACATGCACGGCATGCACAGGTACGGCTTGCGGTCAAGGGGGCACGAGGTGGCGGTGGACGCGGGGGGCGACGACACGGGCGCGCCCGCGGCCGGCGCGGCGGGTGCGCCTGCGGCCGGCGGGCCGGAGGGGCACGCGGGTGCGGAGAGCGAATCGGCCGGCGCCCGGGCGGCCGGGGACGCGGCCGGCGGCGGCGCCGAGGTGCCGGTGCAGCGCGGGGGCAGCGGTACGGGACCGGGTGCCGCGCGCGGTACGGGCGGCGGCCCGCAGACCGGCGGCGGCACGGCCGAAGCGGCGGCGGACTCCGGCGCCCCGGCCGCGCCCGGCTCCGGCTTCGCCTCCGTACCCCCCGACCCGGCCCGCGAGTTCGCCCGCCGCCGCGACGGCTTCGCCGCCGGCGAGGGCGTGCCCGCCGGGGTCGCGCACTCGCCCGGCGCCTCCCGCCAGTGGGTCTCCGACGAGCTGACCCGCTCCGCCGAGCGCGGCGCCGCGGCCGCCGGCGGGACGTGGCCGGCCGCGCTCTGGCGGCGCAGCCTGTACGTCATAGGCGGCGGCCTCCTCGCCCTCCTCCTCGTCGTCGGGCTCACCGCCCTCGGACCCGGCTGGACCCGGGCCCGTACCGCCGCGCTGCTCGCCGCCGTGCTGACCGCCGGGCTGCTGGCCGGCGCGGCGTGGCTGAACCGCGCCCGCGGGGGGCTCCTCGCCCCCGTCGTCGGCGAGGACGGGCGGCTCTCGACCGGCCGGGCGGTGGCCGGCGCGTGGACGCTGCTCGCCGGCTACGCCCTGCTGCACCTCGCCCTCGCCCTGGCCCTCGCCGACGGCTCCGCCGCCCGCGACCGGCTCCTCGACGGCCTCGGCTGGTCCGGCTCCGGGTCCGGATCCGGTACGGGCACGGGGCCGGACGCCGGCGCCAGCGGTGGCGCCGCCGGGCTCGTCGTCACCGTCGCCGTCGCCTGGGCCGCCGCGCTCGGCGCCCGCGCCGTCGTGGCGTACCGGCTGCGCTCCGGCGGCCTCACCAAGACCCGCGCCCCCCGCCCCCGCGCCGCCGACCTGCTCACCGACGACGCCGGCCGCGCCGCCGCCGTCGACATCCAGTACGCCGTCGTCTCCGCCGCCGCGCTGCTCTTCGCCCTGGTGCAGCTCGGCCGCCGGCCCGAGCAGCTGCCGGGCCTGCCGTGGGGCGTCGCCGCGCTGGTCGCGGTGAGCGCGGCGGTGCACCTGACGGCGCGGCTCGTCGACGGCGGACGGCCCGCGGTGCTGTCCGTCGTCCGGGTGCGCGAGCCCGGCGACCTGCACACCGCGATCCGCACCGGCGACGACGTCGAGGTGCGCGGCACCGGCTTCGTGCCCGCCGGGGCCGAGGCGCCGGAGCTGCTGGCGCGGGTCGTCGTGCGGATCGGCGCCGTCCACGTCCACGTGCCGCTGGTGCCGGTCGCGGGCGGCTTCGCCAACCCGACGGCGACCCGGCTGACGGTGCCGGTGCCGGTGGACGTCGAGCCGGGGCGTACGGAGCTGAGGGTCGTCACCGCCGGGGGCGCGGAGTCCGCCCCGTACCTGCTCGACATCGTCGACTGAACCGCCGAACGGGCCGTCGACCCGGGCGGCCGCGAACGACCCGATCCGGTTGAGCGTTCACGAAACGCTTTACGTATCCCCTCCCACACATGAAGTATCGGCGCCGGGACGATCACCGGCACGGTCTACGGCAGGAGAGGCGGACAACACATGGCACAGGACCAAGCGTCCGGCACCGGTGTACTCGGGAGGGTGCCGCAGGGAGATCCGCCGGGCGGCATCCGCGCCGCCGCCGCCCGGTTCGCGCTGCTGCCCCTGCGGATCTTCCTCGGCGTCACCTTCGTCTACGCCGGCATCGACAAGCTCACCGACGACGCGTTCCTCGACGCCAGCGGCCCCGGCTCCCTGCACGACATCCTCGACACCCTCCCCGACGTGGCGATTCCGGCGCTGGTGGACCTGGCGCAGAAGGCGCCGACGGAGTTCGGGATCGCCATCTCGCTGGGCGAGATCGCGGTGGGGCTCGGCACGCTCGCCGGGCTGTGGGCGCGGCTCGCGGCGGTCGGCGGGGTGCTGATCTCGATGACGCTGTGGTTCACGATGAGCTGGTCGGCGGATCCGTACTACTACGGGCAGGACCTGCCGTACATGATGGCGTGGACGGCGCTGGCCCTGGCCGGCGCGCCCTACTGGTCGCTGGACTCGGTGCTCGCCGTCCGCCGCCGCCGGAAGGGCCGGCAGCTCTTCTCCTAGCGCCCCGCCGCCCCGGCAACCCCGCCGCCCCTGCGCCTCAGCGCCCCGACCCGCCGGTTCTCCCGCTCCCGTCCGCCACGTCCTCGGGGTCCGCCTCCCCGGCGGGCCCGCCGAAACGCGCGTCGTACGTCCCGCGCAACTCGTCCATCGGCAACGCGCCCAGGTCCGCCCCCGGGTCCGTGCCCAGGTCCGCACCCGGGCCGGTGCCCGGGTCCGTACCCGCGCCCGCCCTCCGCGGCCCCGCCGCGCGCGCCTCCCGGGCGCGCCGGCGTGCGCGGCGCGCGGCGTAGCCGACGGCGGCGACGAGCGCCGCCAGCGCCAGCCCCGGCGGCACCACGACCAGCGGCACCCAGTTCGGCTGGCGCAGCGCGTCGGCCGCGTCGAGCAGCCCGAAGAGCGCGCCGCAGAGCAGCACCAGGCCCGCGACCAGCTTCGCGGGTTCGAACCTATGGCGTCGCACGCCGGACCTCCAGCTGACCGACCGAGACCGTCAGGTCCAGCACCATCGTCCCCCCGGAGCCGTCCGCCCGCCCGGCCGCCGGCTCCAGCACCGTCCTGCGCTCCTGCCCCGGCGACACGTCGATGTCGCCGCCGCCGTCCTCCGGCGGGTCGGTGCGGGTGGTGGGCGGGAACTGGAGGTCGCCGAGGTCGACCCGGCCGCGTACCTCGACCCGTACGTCGTCGGGGACCCGTACCTCCAGCTGGCCCAGGCCCACCTGGGCCGTGGTCTCGACCGTCCGGCCCTCCGCCACCTTCAGCCGGCTGAGGTCGAGCATCGCCTCACCGCTGCCCAGCTCGTACCGCTCGCGTACGTCCTGGACCGCGGCCGGGCGCCAGGTCCGCTCGCCCCAGTCGGCGGTGATGGTGTCCGGCAGCCAGAGCGCGCCGGCCAGCAGGACGGTCGTCAGCAGCGCCCAGAAGGCGGTGCCGCCGCCGGTGCGGCCGAACCAGGCGCTGAGCGTGAACCCGGCGCCGAAGACGGCGAGGGCGCCGCCGAGGCCGAGCGCCAGCGTGGTGCCCAGCGGCTCCGCGCCCCAGGTGGCGGCGACGAGGGTCGCGCAGGTGGCCGCGGCGGCGAGGAACGTCCAGCCGCCGATGCCGGCGGCCTCGTGCTCGCTCCGGCGGCGCCCGCCGCCGGCCGGCGCCTTCTTCGTCCCCCCGCCGTCCGGGCCGGACGGGCTCTCGGGCGGGACCATGCCGTCGGCGGCGCCCTCCGGACCCCAGAGGTACGGCGGGAAGTCGCCGTCCTTGGTGAGCGGGTCGCGCCACCACGACGGGGAGTACGGCACGGGGGGCGGCGTGGTCTCCGGCGGGGCGTCGGCGACGGCGTGGGCGGTGGCGTCGTCCACGGGGACGCCGTCGGCGGCCAGCTCCTCGGCGGCGCGGCGGTGGTGGGACCAGTAGGCGGCGCCGCCGAGGCAGAGGATGAGCAGGGCGGCGAAGAAGTGGGTGTCGGTGGTGTTCAGTACGGAGAGGAACAGGCCGCAGCCGACGACGGCGAACAGCAGCGCCGTCAGCGCAGAGCCCTCGACCCGGCCGGACAGCAGCCGGCGGCCCTCGCTGTCGTCCTCGCCGTCGAGCGGCATCAGCAGCCAGGCGAAGCCGTACGCGACGAGGCCGAGGCCGCCGGTGGCGGTGAGCACGCCGAGCACGATGCGGAAGATGACGGGGTCCATGCCGAAGTACTGGCCGAGGCCGCCGCAGACGCCGCCGACGACCTTGTAGCGGCGGCTGCGCCGCAGCCGCGGGCGCGCGGGAGCACCGGCGCCGGTGCCGGTGTCGGTGCCGGTGCCGTCGGCGGAGTCCGGTCCGGGCCGTCCGGACGGGCCGCCGCCGGCCCCGCCGGGCGGCTCGTCCCGCGCGCCGGGGCCCGCGCCGGGGCTCGTGTCCGTCATGGGTCCATGGTGGCGGACGCCGCCGCGGGGCGGCAGGCGGGACTACCCCGAGCCCACCCTGAAATCCTCCGGGGGCCGATGGGGGGTCAACCCTGATGCCAGGGCCGCCCCACCCGTGTGACGATGCATGACATGACCGCAGCCGCCACCGCGCCCGCCCCCGAGGGCGCCGCCGCGCCCGGCGACCCGTACGAGCGGCCTGTCCGGCGGCTGTACCGCAGCGCGGACGGGCGCTGGCTCGGCGGGGTCGCGCGCGGTCTCGCCGGGCACCTGGGGCTGCCCGTGTCGTGGGTGCGGATCGTCTTCCTCGGCCTGCTCATGGCCAACGGCCTGGGCGTGCTGCTGTACGCCGTGTTCTGGTTCGTCGTCCCGCTCGGCCAGGGCGGCCGCGCCGAGAAGCCGCTCGTGGACGTCGACGCCGACGGGCGCAAGCGGCTCCGCAAGCCCGACAAGGGCCAGCTGCTCGCCCTGCTCGCGCTGCTCGTCGGCGCCGGCATCTTCGCCGGCAGCCTCGACCTGGGCCGCTCCAACGCGTTCGTGTGGCCGCTGCTGCTCATCGGCGCCGGGGTGGCGCTGGTGTGGCGGCAGGCGGACAACGCCCGGCGGGCGAAGTGGGCGGCGGTCACGCGGGGGACGAAGTTCCTGCCGTTCGCGCGCGGCGCCGCCGGGGTGCTGCTGGTCGGGGCGGGGGTCAGCGCGATCTTCGTCATCCAGGGCTCGACGCGGCACATCGGCGCCGTCGTGCAGGCGTCGCTCGCCGTGCTGGTGGGGGTCGCGCTGCTGGCCGGCCCCTGGCTCGTACGGATGGTGCAGGACCTCTCCGAGGAGCGGCTGATGCGCATCCGCGCGCAGGAGCGCGCCGAGGTCGCCGCCCACGTCCACGACTCCGTGCTGCACACCCTCACCCTCATCCAGCGCAACGCCGACAACGCCGGCGAGGTGCGCAAGCTGGCCCGCGCGCAGGAGCGGGAGCTGCGCACCTGGCTGTACAAGCCGCAGGGCACCGGGAAGGACGGCGAGGACGGCGAGGCGGGACCCGGCACGCTCGCCGAGGGGGTGCGCCGGACGGCGGCGGAGGTGGAGGACCACCACGGGGTGCCGGTCGAGGTGGTGTGCGTCGGCGACTGCCCGCTGGACGACCGGCTCGGGGCGCAGTTGCAGGCGGCGCGGGAGGCGATGGTCAACGCGGCCAAGTACGGTGGCGAGGCGGGGCCGGTGCAGGTCTTCGCGGAGGTCGAGGGCCGGCAGGTGTTCATCTCGGTGAAGGACCGCGGTCCCGGCTTCGACCCGGAGGCGGTCCCGGCCGACAGAATGGGCGTACGCGAGTCCATCATCGGCAGGATGGAGCGCAACGGCGGCACCGCCCGGCTGCGCACGCCGGCGGGCGGGGGCACCGAGGTGGAGCTGGAGATGGAGCGCGCCGAGTGAGGGCGCGCGGGCGTACGCGGACGGCGCGGACGCGGTGGGCGCGCGGGGCGCGCCGGGCGCAGTGAGGAGCGGACGATGACGGACGACGCGGCGGGCGGGACGCCGGCGAGTGGCGCGGGCCCCGGGGAGGGCCGTCGGGTACGGGTCGTGCTCGTCGACGACCACCGCATGTTCCGGGCCGGGGTGCAGGCGGAGATCGGCGTGACGGACGAGACCGGCGTCGAGGTCGTCGGCGAGGCGGCGGACGTGGAGCAGGCGGTGACGGTCATCACCGCCACCCGCCCCGAGGTCGTCCTTCTCGACGTGCACCTGCCGGGCGGCGGCGGCGTGGAGGTGCTGCGGCGCTGCTCGGGGCTGATGGGGGAGTCGCCGAGCGGCGAGGCGCCGGTGCGCTTTCTGGCGCTGTCGGTGTCGGACGCGGCCGAGGACGTCATCGGCGTCATCCGCGGCGGCGCCCGGGGGTACGTGACGAAGACCATCACCGGCACCGACCTCGTCGGCGCGATCTTCCGGGTCTCCGACGGCGACGCGGTGTTCTCGCCGCGGCTCGCCGGCTTCGTCCTCGACGCCTTCGCGTCGACGGACGCGCCGCCGGTGGACGAGGACCTGGACCGGCTGACGCAGCGGGAGCGGGAGGTGCTGCGGCTGATCGCCCGGGGGTACGCGTACAAGGAGGTCGCGAAGCAGCTGTACATCTCCGTCAAGACCGTCGAGTCGCACGTGTCGGCGGTGCTGCGCAAGTTGCAGCTGTCGAACCGGCACGAGCTGACGCGCTGGGCGACGGCCCGCCGGCTGGTGTGACGCACCCCCGCCGCGTGCGCGCCTCACGCGCGCGTGCCCGCGCCCGCGGCCTCGCGGGCGCCCGCGGTCACGCGGGGCGTACCGCGGTCGCGAACGGCATGGCGTCCACCGGGGCGTAGCGCACGGTGGCGCCCGGGCGGGGCGCGTGGATGATCTGCCCGCCGCCCGCGTAGATGCCGACGTGGGTGCGGCCCGGGTAGTAGAAGACCAGGTCCCCGGGCGCCAGCGCGGAGCGCGGGACGGCGGTGCCCGCCGCGGCCTGGGTGTAGGTCGTACGGGGCAGGGAGACGCCCGCGGCGCCCCAGGCGGCCTGGGTCAGGCCGGAGCAGTCGAAGGAGCCGGGGCCGGTGGCGCCCCAGACGTACGGGCTGCCGACCGCGCTCCGGGCGTACGACACGGCCCGCGCGGCGCGGGCGTTGGGCGCCTGCACCGGCCCGCGCGCGGCGTCGCGGCCCGCCCGGCCGTCCGCGCCGGCCGCCCCGGCCGCGGCGCCGTGGCCGTCCGCGCCGAGGACCGACTCCCGCTGCCCGGCGGTGAGGGTGGCGAGCAGCCGGCGGGCCTCGGCGAGCTTGTCGTTGATCGCGCTCTTGCGCCGCTTCAGCTCCGCACGCGCGGACTTCAGCTCCGCCAGCCGCTCGTCGGCCTCCGCGCGCACCTGCCGCACCTCCCGCAGCTGCCGCCCGACGTCGGTGAGCGCGGCGGCCCGCCGGCTGCCGACCCGCTCCAGCAGCGCCGCCTGCCGCAGGTAGTCCTCCGGCTCGGCGGACAGGGCGAGTTGCACGGTGGGGTCGGCGGTGCCGCTGCGGTACTGGGCGGTGGCGAACGCGCCGAGGGCGTCGCGGGCGTCGTTCAGCCGGGCGGTCCTGCGGGCGGCCTCGTCGCGGAGGTCGTCCAGGTCCCGTTCGGCGCGGTCGGCCTTCTCGGCGACGCCGTTGTACTTCTCGACGGCCTGCTCGGCCTCGTGGTGCAGCCGGTCCACCCGGGCCTGGACCTCCGCGGGCGCCGGCCGCGGGTCGGCGTGGGCGAGACCGCCGAGGGCGCCGGCGGTGGCGGCGCCGACGAGCGCGATCGCCCCGGCGGTACGGGCCGTGGCCTTACTGTGCGACGCCACGCGGGCGTTCACCCCTTCCTCGCAGTCAGGTGGCGGCCCGCACGGGGGAGCGGGCCGCCGCCGAGAAATTAGGCCGGGGCGGCGGCACAGCACGAGGGGATGACGGAGACTTGTCGGCACCGGTCGATGATGACGTATTGTGATCGACCGAACACGCTGAAGTGAGCCGCGGGTTGGCGTCTGCGACCGATGCTGCTGAAGTGGTCACCCCCGTGGGCGGGGCCTGTTACGGATCGCTACGCTCGCGTGCCATGGATGTACTCATCAACCTCTTCGTCGCGTCGCACATCATCGGGATCGCCTCGCTCCTCGGCGGCTGGCTCACCCAGATGAAGTCGATGAGCACCGGCGACGTGCGGGTCGTGCCCGCGATGGTGCACGGCGCCCTGGTCATGCTCGTCACCGGCTTCATCCTCTCCGGGCTCAACGAGGCCGACGACGTGGAGCTGAACCAGGCGAAGCTCGGCGTCAAGGGCGTGATCCTGATAGTGATCCTCGTCATGGTCTTCATCAAGAGGAACGAGGAGCGCGTCCCCAAGGGCTACTTCGCCGCGATCGGACTGCTGACCATGTCGAACATCGTCATCGCCACCACCTGGACCTGAGACCGGCCGGGCAACGGCCCGGCCCGGTCTGCCCCGGCCCCGGGCGGTCCCTCAGGCCGGGCGCACGCCGCTGTGGAACGGCATGTAGTCGATCGACTCGTACTTCACGTCGTCGCCCGGCTTGGAGGCGTGGATCATCTGCCCGTTGCCCACGTAGATCCCGACGTGGCTGATGTCGTCGTAGAAGAAGACGAGGTCACCCGGCTGCAGATCCGCCTTGGCCACCTGCGTGCCGGCGTTGACCTGGTCGTAGGTCGTGCGCGGCAGGGAGATGCCGGCCTCCCGCCAGGCGGCCTGGGTGAGGCCGGAGCAGTCGAACGAGTCCGGGCCGGTCGCCCCCCACACGTAGGGCTTGCCCAGCTGGGCCTCGGCGAACGACAGCACCTTGTCCGCCTTCGTGGCACCGGTGTCCGGCGGCGGGTCCTGCTGCTCCTCCTCCTGCTCCTGCTGTTCCTCTTCGCGCTGCTGCTGCTCCCGGCGCTCCTGCTCCGCCTGCCGCTGCCGCTCCGCCTGCCGCGCGGCCTCCTCGGCCTTGCGCCGCGCCTCCTCCTCGCGCTTGCGCTCCAGCTCCGCGAGCCGCTTCTTCTCCGCCTCGGTGAGGCGGTCCAGCACCTGACGCGCGTCGGACAGCTTCGTCTGGACCTCCTTCTTGGAGTCCCGGAGCTGCTCCTGCGACTCGGTGAGGGTCCGCAGGCTCTCCTGCGCCTCCGCGCGCTTCTTCGCGGCCTTGGCCTGCCGCGCCTGGAACCGGTCGACCGCGGCCTGCTCGTGGTTCGTCAGCCGCTCCATGAGGTGCGCCTGGTCGAAGTAGGTCTGCGGGTCGGGGGCGAGCATGAACGTCGCGGTGGGCGTGATGCCGCCGTTGCGGTACTGGGCGGCGGCGATGCGGCCCAGCTCGCGCCGCGACTCGTTGAGCCGCGCGGTCTCCTCGGCCACCTCGTCGAGCTGCTCCTCGACGCGGGTGCGCTGCTGCGCCGTACGCTCCTTGGCGCCGTTGTAGCGCTCGGTGGCGCGCTCCGCCTCGTGGTAGAGGTGGTCGACCTCCTTCTGCACCTCTTCGATCGACCGCTCGGCCGGGGCCGCGCCGGCCTCCTGGCTGAGGAGCGTCGCCGAGGCCAGTGCCGCGGAGCCGACGCCGACCGCGGTACGCCGCCCCGCCGGCGACTCCATGATCCGGGTGCGCGGCTTTCGGTGGGAAGCCAAGGCAGGCCACTCCTTCCGTCCAGGCAGTGCCGTGCACGGTAGCCACTCGGTGGGACTGCTGTGAAGCCTGATGTTCGATTTGCCCGAAACCATTTTGTGATCTGAGGGAGTCGTTCCGTCCATCCCGGACATCCCGGATCCCGGGCCGGGATGCGCGACCGGGTGCGCGGCGGGTGGCGCGGCGCGGTGCGCGGCAGCGGGCGGGGGCGGGGATACGGGAACGGGCTGTCGGTGGGGCGCCCTAGACTCTGTGGACGATGAGCAGCCTCTTCGACGACAGTCACCCCGCCCTCGCCGCGAGCGTCCCCGAGCCGTACTACCGCGACGGCGCGCCCCGCCCCGTCACGGACCCGGAAGCGCTGCTCACCGGGCTGAACGAGCAGCAGCGCGCCGCCGTGGAGCACACCGGCTCGCCCCTGCTGATCGTCGCCGGCGCCGGCTCCGGCAAGACCCGGGTGCTCACCCACCGGATCGCGTACCTGCTGGCCAAGCGGCGCGCGCACCCCGGCCAGATCCTCGCGATCACGTTCACGAACAAGGCCGCGGGCGAGATGAAGGAGCGGGTCGAGGAGCTGGTCGGCGCCCGCGCGAACGCGATGTGGGTCTCCACGTTCCACAGCGCCTGCGTGCGCATCCTGCGCCGCGAGTCGAAGAAGCTGGGCTTCACGTCCTCGTTCTCGATCTACGACGCCGCCGACTCGCGCCGGCTGATGTCCCTCGTCTGCCGGGACCTGGACCTCGACCCGAAGCGCTACCCGCCCAAGGCGTTCAGCGCCAGGATCTCCGGCCTGAAGAACGAGCTGGTCGACGAGGAGAGCTGGGCCTCCCAGGCCGCCGACGGCTACGAGAAGACGCTCGCCGAGGCGTACGCGATGTACCAGTCCCGGCTGCGCGAGGCCAACGCGCTGGACTTCGACGACCTGATCATGACGACCGTGAACCTGCTCCAGGCGTTCCCGGACGTCGCAGAGCACTACCGCCGCCGCTTCCGGCACGTCCTCGTCGACGAGTACCAGGACACGAACCACGCGCAGTACACGCTGGTGCGCGAGCTGGTCGGCACCGAGGAGGACCCCGCCGAGCTGTGCGTCGTCGGCGACGCCGACCAGTCGATCTACGCCTTCCGCGGCGCCACCATCCGCAACATCTTGCAGTTCGAGGAGGACTACCCCGAGGCGCGCACGATCCTGCTGGAGCAGAACTACCGCTCCACCCAGACGATCCTCAACGCCGCCAACGCCGTCATCGAGCGCAACTCCTCCCGCCGCCCCAAGAACCTGTGGACGGACGCGGGCGCCGGCGCCCGCATCGTCGGCTACGTCGCCGACACCGAGCACGACGAGGCGCAGTTCGTCGCCGACGAGATCGACCGGCTGTCGGACGCGGGCGACGCCCGCGCCGGCGACGTCGCCGTCTTCTACCGCACCAACGCCCAGTCCCGGGTCTTCGAGGAGGTCTTCATCCGCGTCGGCCTGCCGTACAAGGTCGTCGGCGGCGTCCGGTTCTACGAGCGCCGGGAGGTCCGCGACGTCCTCGCGTACCTGCGCGTGCTCGCCAACCCCGAGGACTCCGTACCGCTGCGCCGCATCATGAACGTGCCCAAGCGCGGCATCGGCGACCGCGCCGAGGCGATGATCGAGGCGCTGGCGCAGCGCGAGCGGATCTCGTTCCCGCAGGCGCTCGTGCGCGTCGACGAGGCGTACGGGATGGCGTCCCGCTCGGTGAACGCCGTCAAGCGGTTCAACACGCTGATGGAGGAGCTCCGTACGGTCGTCGAGTCCGGCGCCGGACCGGCCACGGTGCTGGAGGCGGTGCTGGAGCGGACCGGCTATCTCGCCGAGCTCCAGGCGTCGACCGACCCGCAGGACGAGACCCGGATCGAGAACCTGCAGGAGCTGGCCGCCGTGGCCCTGGAGTTCGAGCAGGAGCGCGGCGAGGAGGGCCCGGGGACGCTCGCCGACTTCCTGGAGCGGGTCGCGCTCGTCGCCGACAGCGACGAGATCCCGGAGGAGGAGACGGACGGCTCCGGCGTCATAACGCTGATGACGCTGCACACCGCCAAGGGACTGGAGTTCCCGGTGGTGTTCCTCAGCGGCATGGAGGACGGCGTCTTCCCGCACATGCGGGCCCTCGGCGACGTCAAGGAGCTGGAGGAGGAGCGGCGGCTGGCGTACGTGGGCATCACGCGCGCGCAGGAGCGGCTCTACCTGACGCGTTCGGTGATGCGCAGTTCGTGGGGCCAGCCGTCGTACAACCCGCCGTCGCGCTTCCTGGACGAGATCCCGCCGGCGTATCTGGAGTGGCGGCGCACCGGCTCCGCGGCCACGCGGGGCGGCGGCGGTGGAGGACGGTCGCCGATGGAGTCCGCGGTGGCGGCGCTGGCGTCTTCGGGCACGTCGCCGTCGGGGGCCGCGGCCCGTACCCGCCAGGGGCCGTCCGGCTTCGCGACCGGGCGGGCGACGGAGCGGCCGGTGGTCGCGCTGTCGGTGGGGGACCGGGTGACGCACGACCAGTTCGGGATGGGGACGGTGGTGGAGGTGTCCGGGTCGGGGGCGAACGCGCAGGCGACCATCGACTTCGGCGACGGGCGGGCGAAGAAGCTGCTGCTGCGGTACGCGCCGGTGGAGAAGCTGTAGGACGGGCCCGCGGCGGCGGCCGCCGCCGCGGCTCACCGACGCCGCCCGCGCGGGCCTACTGGGGGTTGAAGCCCTTCTCCTGCAACCACGCGAGCGGGTCGACGGTGGAGCCGCCGTAGGGGCGCACCTCGAAGTGCAGGTGCGGACCCATGGAGTTGCCGGAGTTGCCCGAGTAGGCGATGACGTCGCCGGCCTGCACGGGGCCGGTGGTCACGGCGTAGCTGTCGAGGTGGGCGTACCACGTCTCGGTGCCGTCGGGGGCCGTCAGGACGAGCATGTTCCCGTACGAGTAGTCGTAGCGGGTGGTGACCGTGCCGTCGGTGGCCGCCATCACCTCGGTGCCGTACGAGACGGGGAAGTCGATGCCGGTGTGCACGGAAGCCCAGTTGACGCCGGCCTGGCCGTAGTACGCGCTGAGGCCCGGCTCGGCGACGGGGACCGCGAACTTCGGGCGCAGCGCCTCCTTGCGCGCGGCCTCCTCCGCCTCCCGCTTCCGCTCGGCCTCCTGCTTCTCCTTGAGGTCGATGCGCTCCTGGGTGCGGCTCGCGCGGTCGGCGAAGTCGTCGGCGTCCTCGGTGACGCCGCGGAGCTGCGTGTCGAGCGCGGCGTTGGCCTTCGAGGCCGTGGCGGAACCGGCGTCCGGGGCCGCCTGCGTCGTCTTGCCGTCGTCCTCGGCGCCGTCGGAACCGGTGCCGGTGACGGACGCGGCGGCGACGCCGGCCACGCCGACGACGGCGATGGACGGCACGGCGACGGTGAGCAGCGCGGAGCGCTTGGGACAGCGGCGGCGGCTGGAGCGTACGGGGCGGCCGACGGGGGCGCCGGCGGCGCCGGCCGCGGGCTCGGGGTCCGCGGCGTCGGGGCCGTCGATGCCTTCGGGCGTCTCGGGGACACCCGGTGCGGCGGGGTCGTCGTGGGCGTCGAGCGCTTCCAGCTCGGCGAAGTTCCAGGCGGCGGTCGACTCGGGGTCGGCGGCCTGTTCGGCGTACGCCGCGGTGGCGGTGGCCGTGGCGGTGGCGGCGAACGCCCCGGGGTACGCGGTCGCTTCGGTGTACACCGTGGCGTCGGGATACCCCGTCGCGTCGGTGGCCACGTCCGCGTACGCCGCGGCGTCGTGGTGCCCGGTGTCCCCCCAGCCGGACGTCGAGTCGTACTGCGCGGTTTCGTAGTGCGCCGACTCGTACTGCGCGGACTCGGGCTGCGCGGCCTCGTACTGCGCGGTTTCGTACTGCGTCGTCTCGTACTGCGCGGTCTCGTGCCGCGTCGTCTCGTACTGCGTCGTCTCGTACTGCGTGCCCGTGTCCCAGCCGGACCACTCGCCGGTGGTGTTCCACTGCGCGGCCGGGGCGCCCGCCGAGGGGTAGCCGTAGTCGTAGTCGTCGGCCGGGCCGCCCTGCCGCGGAATGCCGGCGGCCGGGGTGTCGCCGGCGCCCTGCGACCAGAGGGCGGAGACGTCGTAGCCGCCGGAGGCGTGGGAGTCGGCGGCGTAGGGATCGGCCGTGCCGTACAGGCCGTTCGCGTCGTACGCGCCGAAGTCGGCGGACTGCGTGCCGGTGTCCCAGGACGGGGCGGAGCCGGGCGTCAGGTAGCCGCCGGCCTCGTAGCCGGTGGCGTCGTACGCGCCGGTGGCGTCGTACGCGCCGGTGTGGCTCGCGTCGTACCCGTCGTAGGTCTGGTAGCCGTAATGGAGCGGCTCTTCGCCGGAACCGCCGCCGTGGCCGGGGGTGTCGTAGCCGTACCCGTAGCCGTCGAGGCTTCCAAGGGCGGAGGCGTCGCCGGCGGGAGAGGTCGGGGTGGGGGTGGGGAAGCCCGACGGGGGACGGTCGTTCACCACTTCTCTTTCGCCTCGGGGGCAGGAGACTTGCGCGACTGTACCCGGCGTCCCACGGCTCGACAATCTTTCCTTGGTTTCACCGGGGTGCGTTCGGGGCACTTGCCCGATTTTTCGAGTACCCGAGGGTAGGGCCGGGGCCAGAGCTGTCCGTTTTGCCGGTGGCCGACCGTGTGATTTCCCCCTCCCCGGAGGTTGCGTTCCGCCGGGGTGCGGGATCCTGGGGATAACGTTCGTTCACACCTCGAAGGACTCTCACGAACGCGCGGGACCGCGCGATGGAGGCAGCGATGAGTGGCACCGGTCCGATCCGCGTGGTGGTGGCCAAGCCGGGGCTCGACGGCCACGACCGCGGCGCCAAGGTCATCGCGCGGGCGCTGCGCGACGCCGGGATGGAGGTCATCTACACGGGCCTGCACCAGACGCCCGAGCAGATCGTCGACACCGCGATCCAGGAGGACGCCGAGGCGATCGGCCTGTCCATTCTCTCCGGGGCGCACATGACGCTCTTCGAGAAGGTCGTGGAGCTGCTGCGGGAGCGGGACGCGCTGGACATCAAGCTGTTCGGCGGCGGGATCATCCCGGACGACGACATCCCGCGGCTGAAGGAGCTGGGCGTGGCGGAGATCTTCACGCCGGGCGCGGCGACGACCGAGGTGGTGGAGTGGGTACGGGCGCACGTGCGCGAGCCGGCGGGCGCGTGAACCCTGCGGGCGGCGGCGGGATCGTATGCCCGCCGACGGCCTGAACCCGCGACGGCTGCCCGCGAAGGCGTGGCCCGGTCGGTGCCACCGGATGCGGCGCGTGCGACACCGACCCGCCCGCTCGGGTCGCGTCCGCACTGTGGTGTCACCGGCCCGAGGCTACGACTTCGCAGGTGGCGGGGGCCTCTGGGCCGTCCGGCCAACGGGCGCGCGCCGCGCAGCGGCAGCCGCTTCCCCGCCGCGCCGGGCGCGGTGACGGCGCCGGGGCGCCGGACAGCCCCACCGCGTGCGGGCGCTGCCCTGCACCACGCCGCGGGCACGATCCCCGCCCGCCCCCTCCCGCCTCGGTCAGGGGCGCAGGGCGGGGGGCGCGGCCAGCTCGTCGCGCATCGCGGCACGTATCCGCAGCGTGGCCACCAGCCGCTGGAACGCCTCCGACCAGTACCCGGCGGCGCCGGGCGAACTCTCCTCCGCCTCCTCGTGCATCGCGGCGAGCGGTTCGAGACGGATCGCGTACGAGGGGTCGAGACAGCGCTCCGCGAGCCCCATCACGCCGCTGAAGCTCCACGGATAGCTGCCGCCGTCCCGCGCGATCTCCAGGGCGTCGACCACGGCCCGGCCCAGCTCCTCGGGCCACGGCACGGCGCAGGCGCCGAGGAGCCGGAACGCCTCCGACAGCCCGTGCGCCGAGATGAACTCGGCCACCCACGCGGCCCGTTCCGCCGCGGGCAGCGCGGTGAGCAGCCGCGCCGGGTCCCGCCCGGGTATCTGCTCGCCGGCCCCGGCGGCGGTGCCGGTGGCCACGGCGGCACCGGGGGAGGGCACGGCGCCCGGCGGGCCGGCGGTGAAGCCGGGCGGCTCGTCCGGCGCGGCGGGGGCGGTGCCGAGGAGGGCACGGGCCCACGCGGCGTCGTGCTGCCGGGCGGCGGCGCGGCTCCAGGCGGCGAGCAGGTCCGGCCGCCAGCCGTCCGCGACCGGCAGCGCGATGACCTCCTCCGGCGTCCGGCCGTCGAAGACCTCCGACCACACCGCCAGCGGCGCCGCCGCGACCACCTGCCCGAACCACCACGACCGCTCGCCCATGCCCGCCGGCGGCTTGGCCACCACCCCGTCCCGCTGCATGGCCGCGTCGCACTCGTACGGCGCCTCCACCGCGACCACCGGCGGCTCCTCGCTGCGGTCGAGCACCACCAGCGACCGCACCCGCGCGGCCATCCGCCCGGCCAGCGCGGAGCCGGCGAGCCCGGCGAGGAGGTCCGCGGCGGCGGCCCGTACGCCGCGGCTGCGGTCGCCGAGGGCCTCTTCCAAGAACGGCTCGTCGGCGCGGGACAGCCCCGTGCGCAGCAACTCCACGAACGCCAGCCGGTCCTCGGCCTTCTCGCTCGCCCACGTCGACGCCAGCAGCTCGACAGCACCGGCGGGATCGGCCCGGCGCACCTCCGCGAAGAGCGCGCCGCGCACCTGGCTGGTCCCCGGCCCGCCGGCCCGCGGCCCCTCCTCCCAGAGCGCGCGGACGGCGGCCGCGTCGCGCGGGTCGGGCAGCGCGGGCCCGGCCGCGCCGTCGCGCAGCAGCGGCGCCCACTGCGGCGCCCGCTCGGCGAGCCACAGCCCGCGCGGCCCGGCGAGGGCGAGCGCGTGCGGGCGCAGGTCGACGCGGGCGCGGGCGGCGTCGAGCAGCGCGGGCAGCAGCTCGGGCGGCGCCTGGTAGCCGCACTCGACGGCGTACCGCAGCCACTCCGGTATCAGCTCGGCCAGGTCGGGGGTCGGTCCGCGGCGACTCCCACCGCCGGGGCCGGAACGGTCGGCGAGCAGCGCGGCGAGCCGCCGCCGCGCGGCGGCGGGCAGCCGGGGCCGGGGATCGTGCGCGGCGGGCTCGGGCAGCGCGCGCGCCGGGGCGGGCAGCGCCCCGGCACGCCGCCGCACGGTCGCCGCCGCGGCGGCGTCGAGCAGCGCGCGCTCGTCGACGCCCCGCCGCCCGGCCCCGACCACGGCGGCCGCGACCAGCTCCGCCCAACCGCCGCCCGGGTCCCGCACGTCCTGCATGTCCTGCACGTCAACCGTCATACGACCCCCTCCACGTGCGCCTGCGGCACCGCCGCGGCCGACCAGCCCACGCGCCGGTCCCCTCCGGGTGCGGTGCGCGCCTTCCGCGTGTGTTGTCCGCCCGGGTCCGCCGCCCCCCGCGGGGCGGCCGGTACGCGGCACGCCGTGTCCCCCGATACCGCCCGCCGCGCGGAGCGCGCGCGCCGGTCCTGTCCGGGGCCGCCGCGTGCGCCGGGTGCCCGCTGCCCGCCTCGTTCTGCTGGTTTCCGAGGGGACGGAGGCGCACCCCACGCCGCACCCCCCGGCACCGCCCGCCGCGCGCTGCGAGGCCGTCCGCCGAGCGTGCGCGCCGGTCCTGTCCGGCAGGCCGCACACCCCGATACCGCCCGCCGCGCGGTGCGCGTCTGCTGCCCGTCCCGTCCCGCCCGTCCCGGACGGGCACTTCGGCTTCGCCGCGACCGCCCCCGCACCGTCGTCACCGCCACGTGCCCCCTCCCTTCCCCGCCGCGACCGGCGCCGCCGCCCCCGCTCCCGCGGCGCCCGTGAGGGGCACCGCCGTGCCCGCGGACCACGTCGTCAGCGGGCGGAAACCCGCGTGGCCGAACTCGCCGAAGACCGTGACCGGGCCGCCGCCCGACACCGCGAGGAGCTGCCACACGCCCGGGCCCCGCGCCGCGGCCGGGTGGAGCGGCAGGGCGCCGTCGCCCGTCCGCTGGGCCAACTGCCAGCCGTCGTCCCCTTCTTCCGGCACGGGCACCACATCCGCGAGCACCACCGGTATCCCCTCCAGCCACGGATCCGCCGCCAGCGCCGCCCCGTACGCCGCGGCCGCCGCCGCGATCCCGGCCCCCGGCGGGACCGCGCGCTCCGGGCCGTCCGCGCCCCCGGCCGGGGACCGCGGGCCCGCGTGGACCGTGCCCAGCGCCGCGCGCAGCGGATACGCGCCCGGGTAGTACGCCAGCTCCGCGTCGAGCACCAGCCCCGTCGGCAACGACTGCTCCGGCGCCCGGCCCGCCGCCCCGTAGACCAGCAGCAGCGCCATCCGGTCGGTGCGCGCGCCGTGGAGCCAGATGCGGCGCGTGACCAACTTGCCGTCGTCGGCGTCCTCCTGGGCCAGCACCAGCCAGCTGTCCCGGAGCGTGCCGCCGCGCAGCAGCCCGGCGGCGTCGACCGTGAGGCCCACCCGCGCCCGGACCGTCGCCGCCAGCGGCTCCGGCAGCTCCGACAGCCGTAGAAAGCCCTGGTCCAGCAGGTGCGTCAGGCTGCACTCGGCGAGCAGCCGGGCCGGCCAGCCGGGGCCCGAGGCCGGCAGCGACCCCAGCTCGCGCACCCGGGCCGCGAGCCCCGGCGCCTGCGCGTCGACCATGCGCGCCGCCGTCTCCTCCCACACCGCGCCCCGCGGCGCCGCCGCGAGCCCGTCCCGCAGCAGGTCCGTCAGCCGCTGCTCCAGCTCCGTCGCCCCCGAGGCGATCCGCTGGAGCCGCTGCTCCGCCCGGCGCCGGGCCTCGGCGGCCGCCGCCGGGTCGGGGGCCCGCTCCGCCGCGGGGGCGGCGGTCGCCGCCGTCCGCTCCGCCTTCTCCCGGCGGCTCGCCAGCCACTCGGCCGCCCACTCCGGCACCGGGCCGGTGTCCCCTCTCTCCCCTCTCTCCCGTCCCTCCCGCGGGACCTCGGGCACCTCGCCCCCGGCCCAGCGCAGCAGCAGCCCCAGCGCGTGCTTGCAGGGGAACTTCCGGCTCGGACAACTGCACTTGTACGCCGGGCCCTGGAGATCCACCGCCGTCTGATACGGCCGGCTGCCGCTGCCGCGGCACAGCCCCCACACCAGGTCGCCCGCGGCCCCGGACTCCGCCCACGGCCCGGCCGCCGCGAGCTTGCCCGCGGCCGTCCGTGACGAGGCGTCAGGGGCCAGCCCCCACACCTGATCCGTGCTCCACCGCTCGCTCTGCCCCTCCATGCCCACGACGCTACGGCCCGGCACTGACAACGTCTCTGACCTGCGTTATCCACAGGCCCGGCGGCGGTGTCAGTGGTGTACGGCAAGGTGGTTTCCGCAGGCGTCGGGGCGGCAGTCGCGGCGGCTGCGACCGAGTCGGCGAGGAGGGGACGATGACGACCACGACAGGGGCAGGCGCGGCCGCCGGGGGCACCGCTGAGGCGGGGCGTTCCGCCGGGTCCGCAGGGTCCGCGGGATCCGCGGAGCCCCCGGGCGCGGACGCGGCCCTGCGGCCGCACGCCGAGGACGCCTTCGCGCACGAGTTGGCGGCCCTCGCCGCCGCGGACGACCGGCCGCGGCCGCCGCGCTGGCGGCTGTCGCCGTGGGCGGTGTCCACGTATCTGCTGGGCGGCACGCTCCCGGACGGCACGGCGATCACGCCCAAGTACGTCGGCCCGCGCCGGATCGTGGAGGTCGCGGTGGCCACGTTGGCCACGGACCGGGCGCTGCTGCTGCTCGGCGTGCCCGGCACCGCGAAGACCTGGGTCTCGGAGCACCTGGCCGCCGCCGTCAGCGGTGATTCCACGCTGCTGGTGCAGGGGACGGCGGGGACGCCGGAGGAGGCGATCCGGTACGGGTGGAACTATGCGCAGCTGCTCGCCGCCGGCCCCAGCCGGGAGGCCCTGGTGCCCAGCCCGGTGATGCGGGCGATGGCGGAGGGCATGACGGCGCGGGTCGAGGAGCTGACCCGGATCCCGGCGGACGTGCAGGACTCGCTCATCACGATCCTGTCGGAGAAGACCCTGCCCGTCGCGGAGCTGGGCGAAGAGATCCAGGCGGTCCGGGGGTTCAACGTGATCGCGACCGCCAATGATCGCGACCGGGGGGTCAACGAGCTGTCCAGCGCGCTGCGCCGCCGCTTCAACACGGTGGTGCTGCCGCTGCCGGCGTCGCCGGAGGACGAGGTCGGCATCGTCACGCAGCGCGTGGCGCAGATCGGCGCCACGCTCCAGCTGCCGCCGGTCCCGGAGGCGGTCGACGAGATCCGCCGGGTCGTCACGGTCTTCCGCGAGCTGCGCGACGGGGAGACGGCCGACGGCCGGACGAAGGTGAAGTCCCCGTCCGGGACGCTGTCGACGGCCGAGGCGATATCCGTGGTCACCGGCGGCCTCGCGCTGGCGGCGCACTTCGGCGACGGGGTGCTGCGGGCGAGCGACGTGGCGGCGGGCATCCAGAGCGCGGTCGTCCGCGATCCGGCGGCCGACAGCGTGGTCTGGCAGGAGTATCTGGAGACGGTCGTGCGCGAGCGCGAGGGCTGGAAGGACCTCTACCGCGCGTGCCGCGAGGTCACGGCGTGACCTCGCGCGGCGCGGCGGGGCCGCGCCGGGCCGCGGGGCCGCGGAGCGTAAGAGAAAGAGGTGCGGTGCGGGCGGGGGAGAAGGACGGCGGCGGCGCGGGCACGCGGGTAGCGGACGCGGGCGGGGCGCACGCCGACGGACGGTCCGCGGACGGGGCGTCCGCGCGCGGGGAGTTCGCCGGCGCGGAGCACGGGGGCAGGGAGTACGGGGCCGCGGAGTACGTGGCCGGGGGAGCCGGAGTCGTGGGCGAGGGGGATCGGGTCGTGGCCGGTGCGGAGGAGGTGCGTCCGGGCGGGGCGGCGGGTGCGGCCGTCGAGCCGTTACTGCTCGGCGTGCGGCACCACGGCCCGGGCTCGGCGCGCGGCGTGGCCGCGGCGCTGGACGCGTACCGGCCGCGGGCCGTGCTCATCGAGGGCCCGCCGGAGGCGGACGCCATCGTCGGGCTGGCGGGTGACGAGGACATGCGGCCGCCGGTCGCGCTGCTGGCTCACGCCGTGGACGAGCCGGCGCGGGCGGGCTTCTGGCCGCTGGCGCACTTCTCGCCGGAGTGGGTCGCGATCCGCTGGGCGCTGCGCCACGGCGTCCCGGTCCGCTTCATCGACCTCCCCGCCGCCCACACCCTCGCGATGGCCGACGCCGGCCGACCGGCTCCCGGTGCCCCGGGCGCGGCAGGCGAACCGGACGCGGACGAGCCCGGAGAGCCCGGAGAGCCCGGAGAGGCGGGCGAAGGAGGACGGGTGCCGGGCCCGGAGGCGGTGCGCCTCGACCCGCTCGCGGTCCTCGCGCAGGCCGCCGGGTACGACGACCCCGAGAGGTGGTGGGAGGACGCGGTCGAGCACCGCATGCCGCCCCGTACCGACCCGGCCGCCCCGGGGGAGGGGCCGCCGGGGACGGGTACCGGCACCGCGGCTCCCGGCGCACCCGTGGCTCCCGGCGCACCCGCGGCCCCCGGCGCACCCGCGGCTCCGGGGGCACCTGCGGCCCCTGGGGCACCCGCGACCCCCGGGACACCTGCGGCTCCCGGGGCACCCGCGGCCCTCGGGGCACCCGTGGCCCCCGGGGCGCCCGGTGGCGTGGACGGCGCGGGCGGTGCCCCTGCCCCCGGCGGGGGCGACGGCGGCGGCGACGCCGGCTCGGGCCGCCGCGACCCGCACCGGGGCGACCCGGGAGGTGCCCCCGCCGCCCGCGGCTCCTCCGCCACCGCCGCTCCCCACGGTCCGGGCGGGCCCGCCGCAGGCGGTGACGTGGCCGCACCGTTCGCCGCGCTGGACGAGGCGATGGGCGTGCTGCGCGAGCGGTACGGCGACGGCGGGCACGACCGGGACCTGGTGCGCGAGGCGCACATGCGGCTGCGGCTGCGGGAGGCGCGGCGCGAGTTCGGCGGGCAGGTCGCCGTCGTGTGCGGCGCCTGGCACGTGCCCGCGCTGCGGACCCGTACCACCGCCACCGCCGACCGCCGCCTGCTCAAGGGCCTGCCCAAGGTCAAGACCGAGGTGGCCTGGGTGCCGTGGACCCACCGGCGGCTGGCGCGGCACAGCGGCTACGGCGCGGGTATCGACTCCCCGGGCTGGTACGCGCACCTCTTCGAGGCCCCGGACCGGCCCATCGAGCGCTGGTTGATCAAGGTCGCGGACCTGCTGCGCGGCGAGGGCCGGATCGTCTCCTCGGCGCACGTCATCGAGGCCGTCCGGCTCGCCACCGCGCTGGCGACGATGCGGGGCCGCCCCCTCGCCGGGCTCGCCGAGACGCTGGACGCCGTACGGGCCGTGATGTGCGACGGCTCCGAGGTGCCGCTGGCGCTCGTCGCGGACCGGCTCGTCGTGGGCGACGCGCTCGGCGAGGTGCCGGACTCGGCGCCCGCCGTGCCGCTCCAGCGGGACCTGGCGCGCACCCAGAAGGCGCTGCGCCTCAAGCCGGCGGCCGAGGAGCGCGAGCTTCAGCTCGACCTGCGCAAGGAGACCGACGCGGGGCGCAGCCGCCTGCTGCACCGGCTGCGGCTCCTCGGCGTCGACTGGGGCGTGCCCGCGGCCTCGCGGGCGAGCACGGGCACGTTCCGCGAGACGTGGAGCCTGCGGTGGGAGCCGGACCTGTCCGTGCGGGTGGTCGAGGCGGCGCTCTGGGGCACGACGGTGGTCGCGGCGGCCACCGCGAAGGCCGAATACGAGGCGGCGCAGGCCGGTTCGCTGGCGGCGGTGACGGCGCTGGCCGAGCAGTGCCTGCTCGCCGAGCTGTCCGACGCGCTGCCGGTCGCGATGCGGGCGCTCGCCGACCGCGCGGCGCTCGACACGGACGTCGGCCACCTGGCGCAGGCGCTCCCCGCGCTGGCCCGGTCCGTCCGCTACGGCGACGTCCGCGGCACGGAGACGGCGGCGCTGGCGGAGGTCGCCACGGGGCTGGCCGACCGGATCTTCGTCGGCCTCCCCGGCGCGTGCGCGGGGCTCGACGCGGACGGGGCGCAGGAGATGCGCACCCACGTCGACGCGGTGCACGGCGCGGTGGCCCTGCTGGACGCGGGCGACGCGCCGCGGGGCGGCCCGGAAGAAGAGGAGAGCGGAGGAGGCGCCGGTGAGGGCGCCGGGCGCGGCGGGGACGCGGCGAGCGGTGCCGTTCCGGGGGGAAGTCCGGTGCCGGGCGGGGCGGATTCGCTGCGCGGGCGGTGGGCCGCCGCGCTGCGGGTGCTGGCCAGCCGGGACGCCGTGCCCGGACTCATCCGCGGGCGGGCGGTGCGGCTGCTCCTCGACGGCGGCCGGATGCCGGCCGAGGAGGCGGAGCGGGCCATGGGCCTCGCGCTGTCCCACGCGGTGCCGCCCGCGGACGCCGCCGCGTGGGTCGAGGGCTTCCTCGGCGGCGACGGCGGCATGCTCCTCGTGCACGACGAGAGGCTGCTCGCGCTCGTCGACGGCTGGCTGACCGGGCTGGCCGGCGACGCCTTCACGGACGTGCTGCCGCTGCTGCGGCGGACGTTTGCCGAGTACGAGCCGGGGGCCCGCCGGGCGATCGGCGAGCTGGTGCGCCGCGGGGCCACCGCCGCGGGCCCGGCCGAGCCGGACGGCCTGCCCGGCTTCGCCGACGAGGTCGACGCGGCCCGCGCCGAGGCCGTCCTGCCCACGATCCGAGCGCTGCTCGGCACGAAGGAGGCACCCCGGTGACCCCGCCCGCCGCCGCAGACGGTCCGCAGCACCCCCCGACCCCGTACGAGGAGACCCCGATGCCCAGCCCGCCCCCCGGTCTCCGACCCACCCCCGCCCCCGCGCCGGGCCCGAAGACCGCGCCGGCGGATTCCGCCGCGGGTGTGCACCCGCCCGGCCCCGGCGACCCCGCCCCGATCCCCGCGCCCGCGCCCGCCGCCCACGCGGCCACCGCCACCCCCGGCCCTGCGCCGGGCCCGCGGACCGCGTCGGCGGATTCCGCCGCGGGTGTGTACTCGCCCGGCCCCGGCGACTCCACCCCGGCCCCCGCGCCCTCGCCCGCCCCGGTACCCGCGGCCCCCACCCACGCGGCCACCGCCACCCCCGGCCCCGCGTTCTCCGCCGCCCCCGGCGCCCCGGCGGCCGCCGCCCCCACCCGCGCGGCCACCGCGAGCCCCGGCCCGCCTGCCTCCGCCGCCTCGCGGAGCGACGCCGCCGAACCCGCGCTCGGCGGCGTCGCCGGGGAGCGGCTGCGGCGCTGGCGGCTCGTTCTCGGGGGCGAGGGGGGCGGGGACGGGACCGGGCGGGCGCTGGACGGGGACGACGCCGGTATGGACCGCACGCTGGCCGCGCTCTACGGCTCCCCCGACGGCCCCGCCGGCGGCGGCAGCCGCCGCCGCGCCGGGCTCGGCGGCTCCGCGCCGCAGGTGGCGCGGTGGCTCGGCGACGTGCGGACGTACTTCCCCACCCCCGTCGTCCAGGTCATGCAGCGCGACGCGATCGACCGGCTCGGCATCGCCTCGCTCCTCCTGGAGCCCGAGATGCTCGCCGCCGTCGAGCCCGACGTGCACCTCGTCGGCACGCTGCTCTCCCTCGCCAAGGCCATGCCCGACGAGGCCCGCGAGACGGCCCGCGCCGTCGTCCGCCAGGTCACCGACGACCTGGAGCGCAAGCTCGCCGCCCGCACCCGCGCCACCCTCACCGGCGCCCTCGACCGCGCCGCCCGCGTCCAGCGCCCCCGGCACCGCGACATCGACTGGGACCGCACCATCCGCGCCAACCTCAAGCACTACCTCCCCGAGCACCGCACCGTCGTCCCCGAGCGCCTCGTCGGCTACGCGCGCGCCGCCCGCTCCGTCCGCAAGGAGGTCGTCCTCGCCATCGACCAGTCCGGCTCGATGGCCGCCTCCGTCGTCTACGCGTCCGTCTTCGGCGCCGTCCTCGCCTCCATGCGCTCCCTCGCCACCCGGCTCGTCGCCTTCGACACCGCCGTCGTCGACCTCACCGACCAGCTCAGCGACCCCGTGGACGTCCTCTTCGGCACCCAGCTCGGCGGCGGTACGGACATCAACCGGGCGCTCGCCTACTGCCAGCAGCGCATCACCCGCCCCGCCGACACCGTGGTCGTGCTCATCAGCGACCTGTACGAGGGCGGCATACGTCAGGAGATGCTGAAGCGGGTCGCGGCGATGAAGGCGTCCGGCGTGCAGTTCGTCGCGCTGCTCGCGCTCTCCGACGAGGGCGCGCCCGCGTACGACCGGGACCACGCCGCCGCGCTCGCCGCCCTCGGCGCGCCCGCCTTCGCCTGCACGCCCGAGCTGTTCCCGGAGGTGATGGCCGCCGCCCTCGAAGGCCGCCCGCTGCCCGCCCCGGCGGAGGCGTGAGCGGAGACGGAGGGAGGGGGGCGTACGGGCCGGAGAGGCGGAGAAGGGGGCGTGGGAGAGGGGCCGGAGCGCAGTCCTCCGTGGTCCATCCGTACCCCGCGGACGCCCGGGCCGCACCTGTGACCGTTCTCACCGCGCCGGTGTGACCCCGGATTTAGGCCGCGCTGTCGGGCAGGGCTAATCTGCAAGACGACCCTGCCATTACAACGCGACACGACTGAATCACAAGGGACGGACGCGCGTGGATCTGTTCGAGTACCAGGCGAGGGATCTCTTCGCCAAGCATGGTGTACCGGTGCTGGCCGGCGAAGTCATCGACACGCCCGAGGCGGCGCGCCAGGTGACCGCGGAGCTCGGCGGTCGCGCCGTCGTCAAGGCCCAGGTCAAGACCGGCGGCCGGGGCAAGGCGGGCGGCGTGAAGCTCGCGTCCGACCCGGACGACGCCGTCGAGAAGGCCGGCCAGATTCTGGGCATGGACATCAAGGGCCACACGGTCCACAAGGTGATGCTCGCGCAGACCGCCGAGATCGCCGACGAGTACTACGTGTCGTACCTCCTCGACCGCGCCAACCGCACCTTCCTCGCCATGGCGTCCGTCGAGGGCGGCATGGACATCGAGGAGGTCGCGGCCACGAAGCCGGAGGCGCTGGCCCGGATCCCCGTGGACGCGAACGACGGCGTGACCGAGGCCAAGGCCCGCGAGATCGTCGAGGCCGCCCGCTTCCCCGCGGAGATCGCCGACCAGGTCGCCCAGGTCCTGCAGACCCTCTGGACCGTCTTCGTCAAGGAGGACGCCCTCCTGGTCGAGGTCAACCCGCTGGTCAAGACCGCCGACGGGACCGTGCTGGCGCTGGACGGCAAGGTGTCGCTGGACGCGAACGCCGAGTTCCGCCAGCCCGACCACGGCGCGTTCGAGGACAAGGCCGCCGCCAACCCGCTGGAGGCCGCGGCCAAGGCCAAGGGCCTCAACTACGTGAAGCTCGACGGCCAGGTCGGCATCATCGGCAACGGCGCGGGCCTGGTCATGTCCACCCTCGACGTCGTCGCGTACGCGGGCGAGCGGCACGGCGCCGTCAAGCCCGCCAACTTCCTCGACATCGGCGGCGGCGCCTCCGCCGACGTGATGGCCAACGGCCTGGAGATCATCCTCGGCGACCCGGACGTCCGGTCCGTCTTCGTCAACGTCTTCGGCGGCATCACCGCCTGCGACGAGGTCGCCAACGGCATCGTGCAGGCTCTCGCGCTGCTCAAGAACAAGGGCGAGGACGTCACGAAGCCGCTGGTCGTGCGCCTCGACGGCAACAACGCCGAGCTGGGCCGCAAGATCCTCAGCGACGCGAACCACCCGCTCGTCGAGCAGGTGGACACCATGGACGGCGCCGCCGACCGCGCCGCCGAGCTGGCCGCCAAGTAAGGACAGAGGACAGAAGAAAACCATGGCTATCTTCCTCACCAAGGACTCCAAGGTCATCGTCCAGGGCATGACCGGCTCGGAGGGCCAGAAGCACACGCGGCGGATGCTCGCGTCCGGCACCAACGTCGTCGGCGGGGTCAACCCCCGCAAGGCGGGCCAGCAGGTCGACTTCGACGGCACCGAGGTCCCGGTCTTCGGATCGGTGCGGGAGGCCGTCGACGCCACCGGCGCGGACGTCTCCGTCATCTTCGTGCCGGAGAAGTTCACGAAGTCCGCGGTGGTCGAGGCGATCGACGCCGAGATCCCGCTCGCGGTGGTCATCACCGAGGGCATCGCGGTCCACGACACCGCCGCCTTCTGGGCGTACGCGGGCGCGAAGGGCAACAAGACGCGCATCGTGGGCCCCAACTGCCCGGGCCTGATCACCCCCGGCCAGTCCAACGCGGGCATCATCCCCGCGGACATCACCAAGCCGGGGCGGATCGGCCTGGTGTCGAAGTCCGGCACGCTGACGTACCAGATGATGTACGAGCTGCGTGACCTCGGCTTCTCCACCTGCGTCGGCATCGGCGGCGACCCGGTCATCGGCACCACCCACATCGACGCCCTCGAAGCCTTCGAGGCCGACGCCGACACCGACCTGATCGTGATGATCGGCGAGATCGGCGGCGACGCCGAGGAGCGGGCCGCGGACTACATCAAGGCCAACGTGACGAAGCCGGTCGTCGGCTACGTCGCCGGCTTCACCGCGCCCGAGGGCAAGACGATGGGCCACGCCGGTGCGATCGTCTCCGGTTCGTCGGGCACGGCCCAGGCGAAGAAGGAGGCGCTGGAGGCCGCGGGCGTGAAGGTCGGCAAGACGCCGTCGGAGACGGCGCGGCTGGCCCGCGAGCTGCTGACGAGCTGACGCCCCCCGCGGCTCGCCGCGAACGGCACCGAGAGCGGGTCCGCCCCTTGGGGGGTGGGCCCGCTTTCGCGCGTCAGCACGGAGGGCCGCGGCCGGGTCGCCCGAACGGGTGGTTCGGGTGGCCGCCGGCGGCGGGCGCCGACCGGGCGGGCGCGGTCCGTCCCGGGCAGCCCGTGCGGCCGGTCCCGCCCGCCCGGTCCCGCCAGTCCGATCCTGCCAGTCCGGTCCCGCCAGCCCGGTCCCGCTAGTCCGGGGCGGCAGGCGGTGGACGGACCGGACGGGCCGGAGCGGCCGGTGCGGGCGGCGCGCCCGCGCCCGGCGCGGCGTGTGCCCGGTGGTGGCGGTCGCCCCCGGGCTGTCCGCCGGGCCGGGTGCCGCGCGGTGGGGCGGTGCCCGGCGCGGCCGGCGCGGCGGTGCTCGCTGCCGGTGGCGTCCCCGTACCCGCCGCGGGTGGCTGACCGGCCCGGACGCCCGGCCACGGGGGTGCGGTCCGGTCGCGGGTGTGGTCCTCGCCCAGGACGCTGACGGCCGCGGCGGCGAGGAAGAGGGCGGCGGCGAGCAGGGCGTAGCGGCGCAGCTGCCGGTCCGTACGGCGCTCGCTGCGGTGGCGTGCGGCGCCGGGGGGCAGGGTGCGTATCGGCTGCGTGGCGGCGAACCGCCGCAGCCCGGCGCGCAGCGCCTCCGCCCGTTCGGCCGCCGGGAGCCGCCCCAGCTCCGGTACGGCCGCGGCCAGCGCCTCGTGCGCGTGCGTCAGCCGGGCCGCGGCGGCCAGGGTGGTGGCCTCCAGCTCGGCGGCTGCCTCGGGCAGGTCCAGCCCGACGACGTCGTAGACGACGACGGCGCTGCGGTACGACTCCGGCAGCGCCAGCAGCGCCGCGAACAGCCGCCGGTCCGCCGCCTCGCCGTCCGCCTCGCCGTCCGGCCCGTCGCCGTACCCCTCCGGGGACTCCGCGCCCGCGCCCCGCCTCCGGATCCCGCGCCGCCGCCGGCGTCCCCGGGCGCGCAGCCACTCCCACGGCTCCTGCACGTAGGCGAACGCGGCGGCCCGCACCCACCCCGGCGGATCCCGGTCGGAGGCCACCTCGGGCCAGCGCTCCCAGGCGAGGTGGAAGGCGTGTTCGACGGCCTCGCGGGTGAGGGCGTGGTCGCCGGTGAGGAGGTACGTGTGCCGGGTGACGTCGGCGGCGCAGCGCTGGTAGAGCGCGTCGTACGCGGCCTGCGCGGCTGCGGCCGTGGCGTCGGCGGCGGCCGCGGAGTTCCGTGCGGCGGCGGCGCGGCGCCCGGCCCGGTAGGCGCGGCTCCCGTACGCCCCGACCCGGTGTGCCCCGCCCCGGGCCGGGCGGCGACGGGGCGTGCCGCCGCCGGAGCCCGTGCCCGGGGAGGCCGCGGCTCCGGTCACCCCGGTCCCGGGCGGCGCGCCGCCGGAGACGCCCGGCCCGTACACCCCGGCCCCGGCAGCCCCATCCCCGGCAGCCTGGGCCCGCGCCGGCCCGGTCCCCCCGCTCACCAGCGGTATCTCCTGCGTGTCCGCCTGCTCCGCCGGCCGCTCCCGCCCCCGTCTTCGCCCGCGCCGCCTCCGGCGTCGCTCCCGCGGCCCGATCGGCACCGGCGGCGCTATGTCAGGGTCCATAGCAGCATCGTGGCCAACACGACGGGCATTCGCTCGTTACCAGGGCGAAACGGGTGTATTTGGCACCATGGCGGCCGTGAGCCAATTGACCGACCTCGCCCCGTCGTTGTCACCCCGGCGCCAGGCCCGGGGCGCCCGCGGCGCCGCCGTGGCCGCCGCGCTGGCCGGTGGGTTCCTCGCCGCCGGCCTCGGCCTGGGGTTTCTCGCCGTGCTCGTGCTGCTGCTGTGGATCACGTCCCCGTACCCCGACAGCGGCCCGGGCGGGGCCCTGCGCGTCGTCGCCGACCTGTGGCTGCTCGCCCACGGCGCCGATCTCGTACGCACCGAGACCCGCACCGGCGTGCCCGCGCCCGTCGGCCTCACGCCGCTGCTGCTCACGGCGCTGCCCGTCTTCCTGCTGCACCGCACCGCGCGCGACGCGCTCACCCCGCAGGACGGCCGGCCGCAGCTCGCGCCGCTCGCCACCGGCGCGTGGGTGGCCTGCGGCTATCTGGCCGTCGCCGCCACCGTGACCGGGTACGCCCTCGGTGGGCCGCTGCACGCCGCGCCGCTCAGCGCCGCGGTCGTGGTGCCGCTGACGGTGTCGGCGGCCACCGCCGCCGGGGTGTGGTCCGCGGCCGGGACGCCCGCCGTGCTGCTGCCCCGCCGGCGGCGGCCGGCGGCGGCTGACGCGCGGGCCGGGGCGGCGCCGCGCGCGGAGGCCGTCGCCCGGGCCGGTGCGGCTGGGGTCGTCGCGCTGGTCGGCGGGGGTGCGCTGCTGTGCGGGATCGCGCTGGTCACGCACGCGGCCGTCGCGCAGGAGCACTTCCTGTCCCTCTCCGGGACGGTCTCCGGCCGGTTCGGCGTCTTCCTCCTCGCCCTCGCGCTGCTGCCGAACGCCGCGGTGTGGGCGGCGGCGTACGGGCTCGGGCCCGGCTTCACCGTCGGGGCCGGGAGCGCGGTGGCGCCGCTGGGCGCCGCCGACTACCCCGTGCAGCCCGTCTTCCCGCTGCTCGCCGCGGTGCCGGGGGAGGGCCCCGGCGGGCCGCTGACCTGGGCCGCCGCGGCGGTGCCGGCGGTGGCGGGGGTCGTCGTCGGGTGCTTCGCGGGGCGGGCGGCGGCGCCGGTGGCGGGGGAGCGGGGGCCGAGCTGGCGGTGGTGGCCGACGGTGTGGGTGACGGCCTCGGCGGCGCTCGCCTGCGGCGCGGGCACGGCGGCGCTGGCGTGGCTCGCCGGTGGCCCGCTCGGTACCCGGACGCTGGCGGAGTTCGGGCCGGTGTGGTGGCAGGCCGGCGGGGCGGCGGTGGCGTGGACGGCGGTGATCGGGGTGCCGGTGGCGCTCGTCGTACGGGCCGTGCGGCTGCGCGGCGCGGACCCGCTGGTGTCGGCGGGGCGGCCTACCCTGGGGCGGGAGTGCGGGGGACGTGGTGCGGTGGCGGCGCCCGGGGCGCCCGTCCGGGGGCGGCGGTGGCGGTGGGGCCGGCAGGGCTGGCCGCTGTGGGAGCCGCGCTCGCGGCTGGCGGAGGAGTGGCAGGAGGAGCCGGGCGGCGACTGACGCCGGGCCCGCCCCGCGCGCCCGGGCTACGCCCCGTGCCCCGTACCGACGGTCCCGCCTGGGGCTTGCTCGCGTGCGTGACGCTGCCGGGTCCGGCTCACTTTCGTGGTCCTGCCGGGACCGCCCACGTGCGCGGTCCCGCCGGCCTCGTGTCCGGGATCCGCCCGCCGCGGCGCGCGCCCTGACCCGGCCTCGCGGTCCGACCGCGCCCCGTACCGGCCCACGCCGGTGCCCGCCGCCCGCCCGGGGCGCCCGCGGCGGGCCGCCCGCGCGTCAGTCGCGTTCGAAGAACGTCCGCAGCGGCTTGGGCAGTTCGTCGCTGCACTTGTCCTTCGACGTCTCGGTGAGCGCGTCGCTGCGGCAGCTGAAGTAGTCCCGGTACGCGATCTGCACCGCGAACCCGGCGAGCACGATGGACAGCGTGATGCCCGCCGCCACGATGCCCGTGATCGCCGTCGTGGTGTGCTGCCGGGTGCCCTTCCCCTGGCGCTGGACGGGCTGGCCGAAGGCGTCGGTGCCGCCGTTGTTCCGGGCGTTGTTCGCGGCGGCGTTGTCCTGTCCGCCGGACTTGCCGCGCAGCGCGTCGATGCCCCAGTAGAGCGCCAGCGCGCCGAGGAGCAGCGCCAGCGGCCACCAGTTGAACAGGGCGAAGAAGAAGCCCCACATGCCGGCGAGCAGCGCGTACCGCGAGCGCCGCTGCACGGGGTCGGTCGGGTCCCAGCGCAGATTGCCGCGGGGGCCGTCGCCGCGGCCGTTGTTCTTGCCGGAGCCCGGCTCGTCGCCCGACCCGCCCGAGCCACCCGGGCCGGGCCCGGGGCCCTGCGGCCCGCCGGGGCCCTGCTGGCCCGGGTCGCCGCCGCCCCAACTGCCGTGGCCGGGCGGCGGCTGCTGGGGGCTCCACTGGTTGCCCCACGGGGGCGGCGGCTGGTCCTGGCCGCCGTTCTGCCCGTTGCCCTGGCCGCCGTTGCCCTGACCGCCCTGACCGTCCTGACCGCCCTGGCCGCCGTCGTGGCCGCCGCCCCCGGGCGCGTCGCGGGGCTGCTGCGGCGGCGCGCCCTGCGGTCCCGGCCCGTACTGCGGCATCCCCTGCGGCGGCGCACCGTGAGGCGGCGCCCCGTAAGGCGAGCCACCGTAAGGCGGTGCGCCGGGCGGCGGCGCGCCGTAAGGCCCCGGCCCGTACGGCGGCTGCCCCTGCGGCTGCCCCGGTGCGCCCGGTCCGCTCGGCGCCCCCGGTCCGCCGCCCTCCGGCGGCGGCGCCGGTGCCGCCGCGGCGTCCGCGTCCGACGGCGGCCGGGCGTCGCGGTACGCGACGCCGCCCTGCCCGGGCACGCGCACGTCCCGGGGCGCGCCGAACCGCCCGCGCGACTGCGCGCGCTGCTGCGAGGGGGCCCCGGCCGATGCGGGGACGGGGCGTCGGAGGGCCGCGCTGCGGCGTCGGTCCGGCTGCATCTGGACGGCGTCGTCTCCTCAGGTCGTCTGCCCGCTCGGCCGGGGCGCGTACGCGGGCGCGCGTACTTGCTACCGGAGACGCTACCCCGCCCGGCCTGCCGCGGCCCCGTCAGGGGACGCCCGGTATGGTGGCAGACGTCCGTCGCCCCTCCCCGGGCCCCCTGGTACCCCAGGGTCTCGCGGCTCGTACGGACGCACAATCGCCCGCCGAAGAGAGATCCGCCGTGGTTCCGCATGCGCCCGCCCGCATCGTCGTGCTCGTCTCCGGCTCCGGTACGAACTTGCAGGCCCTGCTCGACGCCGTCGCCGCACGCGGCGCGGACGCCTACGGCGCCGAGGTCGTCGCCGTGGGCGCCGACCGCACCGCCGACGCCGGCGCGGCCGGGCTGCTGCGCGCCGAGCGCGCCGGGCTGCCGACGTTCGTGTGCCGCGTCCCGGACTTCGCCACCCGCGCCGAGTGGGACCGGGCGCTGGCCGAGGCGACGGCCGCGTACGAGCCGGACCTCGTCGTCTCGGCCGGGTTCATGAAGATCGTGGGGAAGGAGTTCCTGGCGCGCTTCGGCGGCCGGTTCGTCAACACCCACCCCGCGCTGCTTCCCAGCTTTCCCGGCGCCCACGCCGTACGCGACGCGCTCGCGCACGGCGTCAAGGTCACCGGGTGCACCGTCCACTTCGTCGACGAAGGCGTCGACACCGGCCCGATCATCGCGCAGGGCGCGGTCGAGGTCCGCGAGGAGGACCACCGGGACGGGGGCGAGGCGCTCCACGAGCGCATCAAGGCAGTCGAACGCCGGCTGCTCGTCGACGTCGTGGGCCGGCTGGCCCGGGACGGCTACCGCGTCGAGGATCGAAAGGTTCGCTTCGGTGAGTAATTCGGTGAGTCATACAGAGTCGTCAGGGTCCGGCGCGCAGCGGCCGGTCCACCGCGCGCTCATCAGCGTCTACGACAAGACGGGCCTGGAGGAGCTGGCCCGCGGGTTGCACGAGGCCGGGGTCGCGCTCGTCTCCACCGGCTCGACGGCCGCCCGCATCGCCGCGGCCGGGGTGCCGGTGACGCAGGTCGAGGAGCTGACCGGCTTCCCCGAGTGCCTGGACGGCCGGGTCAAGACCCTGCACCCGCGCGTGCACGCCGGCCTCCTCGCCGACCTCCGCCTGGACGACCACCGGCGCCAGCTCGCGGAGTTGGGCGTCGAGCCGTTCGAGCTGCTGGTGAGCAACCTCTACCCGTTCGCCGAGACCGTCGCCTCCGGCGCCTCGCCCGACGAGTGCGTGGAGCAGATCGACATCGGCGGCCCGTCGATGGTCCGGGGCGCGGCGAAGAACCACCCGTCGGTCGCGGTGGTCGTCAACCCCGCGCGCTACGACGAGGTGCTGAAGGCGGTCGCCGACGGCGGCTTCGACCTGGCGCAGCGCCGGCGGCTCGCGGCGGAGGCGTTCCAGCACACGGCGGCGTACGACGTGGCGGTGGCCAACTGGTTCGCCGAGGAGTGCGCGCCCGCCGACGACGGCCCGCCGGACTTCCTCGGCGCCGCGTACACCCGCCTGCACCCCCTGCGCTACGGCGAGAACCCGCACCAGGCCGCCGCCCTCTACACCGACGGCTCCGGCACCGGCCTGCCCGGCGCCGAGCAGCTGCACGGCAAGGAGATGTCGTACAACAACTACGTCGACACCGAGGCCGCCCGGCGCGCCGCGTACGACCACGAGCGTCCCTGCGTCGCGATCATCAAGCACGCAAACCCCTGCGGCATCGCCGTCGCCGACGACGTCGCCGCGGCGCACCGCAAGGCGCACGCGTGCGACCCGGTGTCCGCGTACGGCGGCGTGATCGCCGTCAACCGGCCGGTGTCCAAGGAGCTGGCCGAGCAGGTCGCCGACATCTTTACCGAGGTCATCGTCGCGCCGTCGTACGAGGACGGGGCGCTGGAGGCGCTGACGCGCAAGAAGAACATCCGCATCCTGGCGAGCCCCGGTGCGCCGCAGCGCGCGCGGGAGCTCCGGCCGGTCGACGGCGGGCTGCTGGTGCAGGAGCGGGACGTGTTCCAGGCCGCGGGCGACGACCCGGCCGCCTGGACGCTGGCCGTGGGCGAGCCGCTGGACGCGGCGGGGCTGGCGGACCTGGCGTTCGCCTGGCGGGCGTGCCGCGCGGTGAAGTCCAACGCGATCCTGCTGGCGAAGGACGGCGCGACCGTCGGCGTCGGCATGGGGCAGGTCAACCGCGTCGACTCGGCGAAGCTCGCGGTGCAGCGCGCGGGCGTGGAGCGCGCGGCCGGGGCGTACGCCGCCTCGGACGCCTTCTTCCCCTTCCCCGACGGGCTTGACGTGCTGCTCGACGCGGGGGTACGGGCCGTGGTGCAGCCGGGCGGGTCGATCCGCGACGAGCAGGTGGTCGAGGCGGCGCGGAAGGCGGGCGTGACCATGTACCTCACGGGCGCGCGGCACTTCTATCACTGAGAGGGCCGGTACGTACGAAGGGAGCCCCGCCGGCGCCGGCGGGGCTCCCTTCGCACGAGACGGGGATCACGTCACGGGCGGGGCCGGGAGAACCAGCGTCCGGAGTCGCTGCCGGCGACCATCACGATGGAGATGATGCCGAGCGTGATCCAGATGATGCCGATGGGGAGCCCCAGCACGCCGAAGAGGATGAGGAAGCTCAGCCACACGAAGGTGCAGACGCGCACGGCGCGCCGGCCCTTGCCGAACAGCGAGGCGAGGGCGATGCCCAGGGCCGCGTGCACGAGGTAGAGGCCGGCGACGGCGGCCACGGCCCCGGCGGGGACGTCGACGCCCGAGCCTTCGCTGAAGCCGTCCTCGATGGCGTCCGGGTCCGCGGCGACGCCGATGAGCAGCAGGATCGAGAGCAGGGCCTGCAGCCCGCCCGAGATGAACATCATGATGCGGGCGGCGGTCGCCTTGCCCGGGATGCTCGTCGGGTGGTCGACCGCGCCGTACGGGCCGGGGCCGCCGGGGTACGCGGGGTAGGGCTGGCCGGCGCCGGGGTACTGCGGGTAGCCGTACGGCTGTTGCGCCTGCTGCGGCGCCTGCTGGGGCGGGTATGGCGCCTGCTGCGGTGCCTGCTCGGCCGGCTTCTCTTGCTGCTGGCCCTGGGGCCCGCCGTAGGGGTTGTTCTGGTCGGGGAGGCTCACGGTGCCCTTCTTCCGCGGTTTGAGGTACTGACACACTGACCTGGCCCGAGGACGGCTGTCCAGACCGGCTGATTGGTCTGTTACCCGCCGCATCGGGGAGGATGGGGCCCATGACCGCCCAGATTCTCGACGGCAGGGCCACCGCGGCCGCGATCAAGTCCGAGCTTGCCACGCGCGTGCAGGCGCTCAAGGGCCGGGGTGTCTCACCCGGTCTGGGAACCCTCCTGGTCGGGGACGACCCGGGCAGCCAGAAGTACGTCGCGGGCAAGCACCGCGACTGCGCCGAGATCGGCATCGCCTCCCTCCAGCGCGAACTGCCCGCGACCGCCACGCAGGAGCAGGTCGAGGCGGTCGTCCGGGAGCTGAACGAGGACCCGGCCTGCACCGGCTACATCGTGCAGCTGCCGCTGCCGCGGCACATCGACGAGAACCGGGTGCTGGAGCTCATCGACCCGGCCAAGGACGCGGACGGGCTGCACCCCACCAACCTCGGCCGGCTCGTGCTGAACGAGCCCGCGCCGCTGCCCTGCACGCCCAACGGCTGCATCCGCCTGCTGCGGCAGTTCGGGGTGGAGCTGAACGGGGCGCACGTCGTGGTCGTCGGGCGCGGCGTCACCATCGGGCGGTCGCTGCCGCTGCTGCTGACCCGCAAGTCGGAGAACGCCACGGTCACCCAGTGCCACACCGGCACCCGCGACCTCGCCGCCCACCTGCGGCAGGCCGACGTCGTCGTGGCCGCGGCCGGCTCGCCGCACCTGATCAAGCCGGCGGACGTCCGTCCGGGCGCCGCCGTGCTCGACGTCGGCGTCAGCCGCGACGAGCACGGCAAGATCGTCGGCGACGTGCACCCGGGCGTCGCGGACGTCGCCGGCTGGCTGTCGCCGAACCCGGGCGGGGTCGGGCCGATGACGCGCGCGATGCTGCTGTTCAACGTCGTGGAGGCGGCCGAGGCCGCGGCGGGCGCGGCACCGGGGGCGAGCGGGGCGTCCGGTACGGGCGCGTCGGGGACGGGCACGGCCTCGCCGGCGGCGCGCTGATGGCCCGGCGCACGGCGTTCCCGACCCGCGGCACGGTACGCCCCGAGGGCGGCGGCCGGGCCGCGTCCGGCCACGCGCCGCCGCCGGTGCGGCAGTGGCCGATACTCCTGGTGCTGGCGATAGCGGCGGCCGGGTTCGTCACGGTGGCCGCGGGCCCGTTCCGCGAGGGCACGCTGGTCGTCGGCGGGTCGCTGCTCGTCGGCGGGGTGCTGCGGGGGGTGGTGCCGGAGGTGGGGATGCTGGCGGTGCGGTCCCGGTTCACCGACATCGTGACGTTCGGGGTGCTGGGGCTGGCGATCGTGCTGCTGGCGCTGGTCGCGATGCCGAACCCGTGGCTCGACCTGCCGTTCGTGGAGGACGTCGTCCACTTCTCCGTGCGCTGACCGCGCACGGCGGGCCGTCCGGGGCCGGCGGAGAGGCCGGCCGGGGGGCCGGTCCGTACCCGGGTTCTCCACGTTCGTGCTGGCAGGTGCCATGCTGGAGCGGGAGCGCGTCACGGGGACCAAGGGGGAACGAGGGAGTAGCGATGCCTCGCTGGAAGGAGCTGCCGGAAGAGCTCGACCCGCAGATACGGGAGTTCGCCGAGCACCTGCGCCGGCTGGTCGACCGCAGCGGCCTGACCGTGTCGGAGATCGCGGACCGCACCGGCTACAGCAGGTCGTCGTGGGAGCGCTACCTGGGCGGGCGGCTCATGCCGTCGCGGGAGTCGGTGGTCGCGTTCGCGGAGGTGACGGACGCGCGGGACGAGCAGCTGATGGCCGAGTGGGGCGCGGCCGACCGCGCCTGGAGCCGGGCCGAGCTGCGGAACGAGGCGGCGCTGCGGGCCCTGCGGGCGGCCGAGCCGGGGTCCGAGCAGGACGTGGACGACGACGCGGGTGCGGCGCCGGGCGGGCGGCCGGGGCGGGGGCTGCGGGGCGTCCTGGGCCGGGGCCGGAGACGCGGCGAGGACGTGTCCGGCGCGGCGGCGATACCGCCACCGGAGGAGATACCCGGGCCCGGGCCCGGGCGGCCCGGTGCGGCGCCGGAGCGGCCCGCGGGCGCCGCGTATCCCGAACGTCCCGTACGCCCCGACGCGGCCGAGCGTTCAGCGGTACGCCCCGGCCCCCCGCCGCCGCCGGAGGGGCGCGGCGAGGAGCCGCCGGGCAGACGGCGGACAGGCGCGGGCACGGGCGCGGGCACGGGCGGCGACGCCGGGACCGGGGCCGGTACGGACGGGACCGGCGAAGGCTCCGGCCGCACCGGCGCGGCCGACGCCCCTTCCCGCGACGACGAGACCGCCAAGCTCCGCGCCGTCTCCCGCCCCGCCCCCGCCCCCGCCCGGGAGCCGGAGCAGGAGCAGGATCCGGATCCGGCCCGCGATCCGGCCGCGACGTCCCGTATCCCCGTGGTCTCCACCACCGCCACCGCGGCCCCGCCCCCCGCGAAGAGCTGGCCGCTGCGCCGCGTCCTCCTCGCCGGCCTCGTCACCCTCCTCCTCACCGGCAGCTGCGCCGGAGCCGTCTACGTCGCCCACGGCCTGATCACCGACCCCGGCGTCGAGGAGCAGGACCCGCGCGGCGGCCCGCCGCCCGACACCGACACCGGCCCCGCCGGCTCGGCGCCCGGCTCGCCGTCCGGGTCCGCCTCCGGATCCGGGCCCGGATCCGGCTCCGAGCCGCTACCCGAGGGCGTGGAGTGCCGGGGCGCCGACTGCACGGGCCGGGACCCCGACGAGATGGGCTGCGGCGGCGACTTCGCCCGTACGACCAAGGAGATCTACGTCGGCGACATGCTTCTGGAGATCCGCTACAGCAAGCCCTGCCGGGCCGCGTGGGCCCGCATCACCGCCGCCGCGCCCGGCTCGACCGTCACCGCCCTCGCCGAAGCACCGGGCGAGGAGCCCGTCCGCGAGGACGCGTCCGCCGGCACCAGCGAGGGCTTCACCGCGATGGTCCCGGCCGAACGGCTGGCCGACGTGCGGGCCTGCGCCGCGCTCCCCGACGGCACCGCGGACTGCACGACGGGCACGCCACCGTGAGCGGACCCACACCGGCCGCCCACCGGCACTCCGTGCCAGTCGGATAGATTGGCCTCCGGGGGCACGGCTGCCCTTGGCCGCCCGGGCCCCGCCAGCCCGAATGTCGCGCCCCCTATCGGAGAGATCACCATGACCCGCACTCCCGACAGCCCCGTCACCGTCACCGTCACCGGCGCGGCCGGGCAGATCGGCTACGCGCTGCTCTTCCGTGTCGCCTCCGGCCAGCTCCTCGGCCCGGACGTACCGGTCAGGCTGCGGCTGCTGGAGATCACCCCCGCCCTCGGCGCCGCCGAGGGCACCGCCATGGAGCTCGACGACTGCGCGTTCCCGCTGCTGCGCGGCATCGACATCAGCGACGACCCGAACGTCGCCTTCGACGGCGCCAACGTCGCGCTGCTCGTCGGCGCCCGCCCGCGCACCAAGGGCATGGAGCGCGGCGACCTGCTGGAGGCCAACGGCGGCATCTTCAAGCCGCAGGGCAAGGCCATCAACGACCACGCCGCGGACGACGTCAAGGTCCTCGTCGTCGGCAACCCCGCCAACACCAACGCGCTCATCGCCCGCGCCGCCGCGCCGGACGTGCCCGCCGAGCGGTTCACCGCGATGACCCGCCTCGACCACAACCGCGCGCTGTCGCAGCTGGCGAAGAAGACCGGCGCCGCGGTCGGCGACATCAAGAAGCTCACGATCTGGGGCAACCACTCCGCGACCCAGTACCCGGACGTCTTCCACGCCGAGATCGCCGGGAAGAACGCCGCCGAGGTCGTGAACGACGAGAAGTGGCTCGCCGACGAGTTCATCCCCACCGTCGCCAAGCGGGGCGCGGCGATCATCGAGGCCCGCGGCGCCTCCTCGGCGGCCTCGGCCGCCAACGCCGCGGTGGACCACGTCCACTCGTGGGTCAACGGCACCCCGCAGGGCGACTGGGTGTCGATGGGCATCCCGTCGGACGGCTCGTACGGCGTGCCGGAGGGCCTCATCTCCTCGTACCCGGTGACCTGCGCGGACGGCTCGTACGAGATCGTGCAGGGGCTGGCGGTCAACGACTTCTCGCGGGCCCGCATCGACGCCTCCGTGAAGGAGCTGGCGGAGGAGCGCGAGGCGGTGCGCGCCCTCGGTCTGGTCTGAGCGCACGGGCGTCGTCCAGACGCCACCGGCCACCGCCGCGGCGGGCTCTCCCCAGGGAGGGCCCGCCGCGGCCGTGTGTGCGGGGCTTATTCGGTTGCGGCCGTACGGACTCCGTCCCTACGGTCGGGCGCATGGTCTCCGAGCCGGTCGACACACCCGAGGCGCACTAGCTGCCCCGCCCCGGCCCCGCCGTCCGCGGGGCTGCTTCGGCCTGCCCTGCTCGACCGATCATGTCTCCGGGACGTCCCCGTGCCTCAGCCCCCTTCTCTACGCGCCCGCGCGCGTACCCACGTGCGCCCGCGGGTGCACCCCGACACCGCCCTGGTTCTCCGGCCCCTGGTCGGGCGGGATCCCCCGCCCGCGTTCGCCGCACCACCGCAGCGAACGTCCACCGGAGGAAGGGAACCAGCGTGTCCAGCTCGATGTTCAGGAAGAAGTCGCGGGCCCGGGTCCGCCACCACCGCGCGCAGTGGCGCGGCCGGGTCTCCGCGCCCGCGCTGACGCCGTGCCCGAACGCGGTGTGCGGCGAGCCGAAGCCGTCGCACACCGCCTGCCCGCACTGCGGGCAGTACAAGGGGCGGCAGGTCTATCGCCCGTAGCGCGTACGGTCGCCCCTGACCGCGAAGTCGTGCAGGTCAAAAAGCGGATCCGGGGGCCCGGTTGCCGCACGGTGAGGATGTCTCGACGGCGGCTGTCCCGCGGCCCGCCGGCGCCGGCCCGGAGTTCCGGCGCCGGGTGCCGCGGGGCTGTCGGTGCCGCCGCCCTTGCCCGGAGGGACCGGTATCGGCACGATGTCGGGCGGCGCCGTGGCCCAGGGGCCGCGGGCGCGGGCGCGGGCCGTCGACTCCTCGGTACGGTTCGGTGTGCCGGCGGACGCGGAGGCGCCGGTGACGAGTCTCCGTGCGCTGCGGGCCGGGTTGCCCGCGCAACCGCCCTCATCGGCACGGGCAGTGCCGCGGCGGCGGCAGCGGTGGAGTCGATCGGCCGGCTGCTCGGCTGAGAGCCGGGTGGGGGACAGGGGAGTGGAGCATGAGCGGGTCGTACTGGGACGAGGACGCGCAGCAATGGCGGCAGGGCCCCGCGGTCCCGCCGCCCCCGACCGCCCCTCCACCGCCGCCCCCGGCCCCGCCCGCCCAGCCGCCGCCGCTGCCGGACACCGGGCCAACGGCCCCGGGCCCGGAGCCCTCCGGGCCGGAGGGGTCGTCCCCGGGGGAGCCGGACGGGCCTGCGGAGGGCGGGACGCCGGGTGACCCGCCGGACGCCCCGGCCGACGCGGACGCCGAGTCCCCGGAGGGGGAGGTCCAGGACTCCGTCCCCGACGAGGCGGCGGTGTCGTCGTCGGACGGGACGGCCGAAGAGGCGGCGGAGGAGGGCGGTGAGGCTCCCGAGGAGGAGGCTCCGCAGGACGAAGTCCCCGAGGACGAAGCCCCCGAGCACGAGGTCCCCGGGCACGAGGTCCCCGGGCACGAAGCCCCCGAGCACGAGGTGCCGGAGGACGAGGCGCCGGAGGGCCAGGCACCGGCAGACAGGACGCCCGACTCCGGTTCCCCTTCCGCGGACACGCCGCCGACCGCCGCGTCGGACGACGCCCGGGCCGAAGGCCCCGACGCCATGGCGGACACCCCGGCCGACGTAGCCGCCCGGGACGCCGTCGACGAGCCCTCGGACGCCGGTCCCGACGCCGGACCGGCGTCGGGGGCGGTGCGGGAGTGGTGGGAGGACCGCGGTCCGGAGGCGTCGGCCGGGGGGCCCGCGTGGGCCGCGCCCGAGCCGCCCGCCCCCGCCGAACCCCCGGCCCCCGCCCCCGGCAGCCCGCCGGGACCCGCCCAGCTGTCCATCCCCGCCGAACTGTCCGCCGCCGCTCAGCCGCCCGCCCCCACCGAGCCGCCCGCCCCCACCGAGCCGCCCGCCCCCACCGAGCCGCCCGCCCCCACCGAGCCGCCTGCGCCTGCCGAGCCCTCTGCCCCCGCCGGGCCGCCTGCTCCCGCCGGGCCGCCCGCAGGCACCGGGTTTCCGGCGCCGCCGCTCACCGCGCCCGACTGGTCGGCAGACCCCGGGGCTTCGGCGCCGCCGCCCACCGCGTACGACCCGGGCGCGGCGCGCGGGCCCGGTGCGGGGACTCCGGCGGCCGAGTTGCCGACGCAGCACGCCACCCCGCCGCCGGCGGCCGCGTACCCGGCGGTGCACGAACCCGTACCCCCGCCGCCCGGGCCGCCCCCCGGCACCGGGGGCGGCGAGGCGCACGACCCGTACGCCGCCTACACCCCGTACCCCGGCGGCTTCGAACTCGGCACCGAGCCCGCGGACCGGTCCCCGCGCAACGGGGTCGTCGCCGCGGTGGTGGGGCTCGCCGTGGTCGTCGCGGGCGCGCTCGGCGCCGGCGGCTGGCTGCTGTTCGGCGACGACGACGGCGACGAGACGGCGAAGCCGCAGAGCAGCGTCTCGGCGGAGCCGGAGCCGTCGGCGGACGACCCCGAACCGCCGCCGTCCTCCGAGCCGCCGTCGCCGTCCGCCTCGGAGTCGGCCCTCCCGCCCGGCTACGCGCTCGCCACCGAGGACGACTACTCCCTCGCCGTGCCCGAGGACTGGCAGCGCCGCGTCGACGGCGTGTCCGTGTTCTACGAAGAGCCGGTGGGCGGCGGGGCGTTTATCCAGGTCTACGAGGTGACCGAGCAGGTCAGCCCGTTCGAGGCCGTGCAGATCATCGAGGAGACCAAGCAGGAGGCCGACGGCTACCGGCTCAACGACCTGGTGGATCTGCACACCGCGGCCGAGTACGACTACTCCTACGTCGATGAGCAGTTCGGCCCGCGTCGCGTGCTGCTGCACGACCGGGAGACGGGGGACGGAAGGATGTACGCCCTCCTCGCGTCGGGGCCGGAGTCGAGCTGGCCGTTGCAGCGGGAGGTCGTCGACGAGATGACGGCGTCGTTCTGCGTCGAGGCGGAGTGCCCGGCGCCGGATGACGGGGCCTGAGCCCGGCGGGCCGGTCCCCACCGGGCGCCCCGCAGACGCGGCGTCCTCGTCCTCAGTCTCAGCCTCGTCCTCAGCCTCCGTCCGCGCCCGCCGTCCGCAGCTCCGTCGCCAGCTGCTGTACCGCCACCAGCGTCCGATCCAGCAGCCCGCCCCCGAATGTCACCCGGCTCGCCCCCAGCGTGCCCAGCTCCTGCGGGCCCGGGCCGTCCGGTGTCGCCATGGCGTTGACCGGCAGGCCGATCTCGTCGGCCAGCAGCCGCAGGTGCCGCGGCGGCGCCATGATCGGGTACACGGCGTCCGCGCCGGCCGCCGCGTACAGGCGGCCGCGTTCGATGGCCGGCGCCGGGTCGGGCACGCCGCGTACGAAGGTGTCGATGCGGGCGTTGACGAAGAGCCGGTCGCCCGCTTCGGCGCGTACCGCGGCGAGGAAGTCGGCCTGCCGGCCCGCGTCCCCGAGGGTCTTGCCGGGGTGGACGGTGTCCTCCAGGTTGCAGCCCACCGCGCCCGTCGCCAGGAGCCGTTCGACCAGTTCGCGGGGCGGCAGGCCGTACCCCGCCTCGATGTCCGCGGTGACGGGGACGGTGACGGCGCGGGCGATGCGGGCGATGGCCGCGAACATCTCGTCGACCGGGGTGGCCTGGCCGTCTCCGTAGCCGAGGGACTTGGCGACACCGGCGCTCGGGGTGGCGAGCGCCGGGAAGCCCACGTCGGCGAAGGCGCGCGCGCTCGCGGCGTCCCACGGGCCGGGCAGGACCAGCGGGTCGGCCGGGTCCCGGCCGTGGTGCAGGGCGCGGAAGTCCGCGACCCCCTGCCCGCCCGCCGGGCCGCCGTCGTCCTCCGCCGCCGTCACTCCGGCTGCCCGGCGGCGCTCGGCTGGTAGTGCCCGGCCTCCATCCGGCTGGTGACGCACCAGCGGTTCCAGGAGTTGATCGCGATCAGCACGCTGATGAGCCGGGCCAGCTCCGGCTCCGCGAAGTGCTTCGCCGCGCGCTCGTACACCGCGTCCGGGACGAAGCCGTCCGTCAGCACCGTCACCGCCTCGGTGAGGGCCAGCGCGGCCTGCTCCTTCTCGGTGTAGAGGTGCGGCACCTCCTCCCAGGCGCACAGGAGGTGGAGGCGCTGCTCGGACTCGCCGGCGGCGCGCGCGTCCTTGGAGTGCATGTCGATGCAGTACGCGCAGTGGTTGATCTGGGAGGCGCGGAGCTTCACCAGCTCGAAGACGACGGGGTCGAGGTCCTTCTTCGCCGCCTGCTCCAGCCTGATGAGGGCGCGCTGGACGTCGGGGACGAGTGCGGCGATGTTGAGGCGCTGTGTCATGACTCCCACGCTAGATCGTCATATCCCAGATGTATGGTCCATTTCCATGGCGGATTCATGGGCCACTTCCAGGGAGCTGCGGGACTTCCAGCGCTCCCTGGACCTGCACCTCGACGTACGCGGCGGCACCCGCGGCACCGGTGCCGCGCTGATCCGGGCGCTGCGCGAGGCGGTGCGTACGGGCCGGCTGGCGCCCGGCACCCGGCTGCCGTCGTCCCGGGCGCTGGCCGCGGACCTGGGCGTGGCGCGGAACACGGTGGCCGACGCGTACGCCGAGCTGGTCGCCGAGGGCTGGCTGACCGCCCGGCAGGGCTCCGGCACCCGCGTCGCCGCCCGCGCCCGGCCGCGCCGGACGGGGGCGGCCGCCGCGCGGGTGCCGGAGCCGCCGCCGCACCCGCTGGACCGGCGGGCGACGTACAACCTGCTGCCCGGCGCCCCCGACTCCGCCCGCTTCCCGCGCGCCGCGTGGGCCGCCGCGGCGCGGCGGGCGCTGACGGCGGCGCCCTCGGCGGCCTTCGGCCACCAGGGGCCGGGCGGCCGGGTGGAGCTGCGGCGGGCGCTGGCCGGGTATCTGGCGCGGGCCCGCGGCGTGTACGCGGAGCCGGAGCGGATCGTGGTGTGCGCCGGGTTCACCAGCGGGCTGCGGCTGCTGGCGGAGGTGCTGCGGGCGGAGGGGGCGCGGCGGGTCGCGGTCGAGCCGTACGGGCTGGGGCTGCACCGCCGCCTCCTCGCCGACGCCGGGCTGCGGACGGTGCCGCTGCCGTACGACGACGGGTGCGTCGCCACCGCCGCGCTGCCCGCCACCGGGGCGCACGCCGTCCTCCTCACCCCGGCGCACCAGTTCCCCACCGGCGTCCCGCTCGCCCCGGAGCGGCGGGCGGCGGCCGTCGACTGGGCGCGGGCGGCGGGCGGGGTGGTGCTGGAGGACGACTACGACGGGGAGTTCCGCTACGACCGGCAGCCGGTGGGGGCGCTGCAGTCGCTCGACCCGGAGCACGTGGCGCACCTGGGCACGGTCAGCAAGAGCCTGTCGCCCGCGCTGCGGCTGGGCTGGATGGTGCTGCCGGGGCGGCTGCTGCGCGCGGTGCACGCGGTGCAGGCGCTGAGCCGTACGCCGCCGGGGGTGGTGGACCAGCTGACGCTGGCGGAGTTCGTCGAGTCCGGCGGCTACGACCGCCACGTACGCGCGGCCCGCCAGCGCTACCGGCGCCGCCGCGACCGCCTCGTCGCCGAGCTGGCGCGGCGGGCGCCGCGGGTGACGGTGACCGGGATCGCGGCGGGGCTGCACGCCGTCGTGCGGCTGCCGCCGGGCACCGAGGGGCGGGTGCTGGCGCGGGCGGCGCGGGAGGGGCTGGCGGTGGCCCGGCTGGGGGCGTACGAGTACGGGAAGGGCGCGTGGGAGGAGGGCGCCGACTTCACGGCGCCGGCGCCGCCGGGGGAGGTGCCGGGGCCGGAGGGGGAGGCGCTGGTGGTGGGGTACGGCACGCCGCCGGAGCACCTGTATCCGGGGGCGCTGGCGGCGCTGTGCCGGGTGCTGGAGGCGGAGACGTAAGGGGCGGGCGGTCAGGCCCGCGGCGACGCCAGCCGCACCATCGTGATGTCCGACCGCGCGCCCACCCGCACCGGCGGCCCCCACGCGCCCGCGCCGCGGGTGACGTACAGCTGCGTGTCCCCGTACCGCTCCAGCCCAGCCAGCGTCGGGTTCGCCGCCTTGGCGATGTACGTGACGGGCCACAGCTGCCCGCCGTGGGTGTGCCCGGACAGCTGGAGGTCGACGCCGTGGTCCACGGCGTCGTGGATGACGACCGGCTGGTGGGCCAGGAGCACCGAGGCGCGGGAGGGGTCGCGGTCGCCGAGGGCGCGCGCGAAGTCGGGGCCCTCGCCGACGTCCTCACCGGAGACGTCGTTGACGCCGGCGAGGTCGAAGCCGGGCAGTTCGGTACGGGCGTTTTCGAGCGGGTGCAGGCCGAGTTCGCGGAGGTGGTCGATCCATTCGGCGGCGCCGGAGGCGCCGGCGAAGTACTCGTGGTTGCCGGTCACGTAGTACGAGCCGTCGCGCGCGTTCAGCTGCCCGAGCGGCTCGGCGGCCGAACCCAGGTGGTCGACCGTCCCGTCGACGAGGTCGCCGACGATGGCGACGAGGTCGGGGCGCTGGGCGTTGATGGTGTCGACGATCCGCTGGGTGTGGCGGCGGCCGAGGACGGGGCCGAGGTGGATGTCGCTGACGACGGCGATGCGGTAGCCGTCGGCGCTCGCGGGGAGCTTGGTCAGGGGGACGGTGACGTTCTTCACCTGGGGCGCGCGGCCCAGCACGCCGTACGCCCCGTACGCCACGGTGCCGGCGGCGACGGCGGTGGCGCCGACGGCGACGGTACGGGCGACGAAGAGCCGCCGGGACACGTCGGCGGCGGCCGGCTCCGCACGGCCGCCGACGCCGGGGCCTTCCGCCACACCGGAGCCCGGCCCCGAACCGGAGCCCTGCACCCCGCCGCCCGGCCCCGCACCGGCGCCCTGCGCACCGGCGCCCTCCGCGCCGCCGCCGTCCACGTGCCCGGTGACCGGCGCCAGCCGCAGCGGCGCCCCCGTCCCCGTACCGCCGGAGCCACCGGCACCACCGCCGCCCCCGACCGGCTCGCCGTCCGCCGCCTCCGTCACCGCCACCTGCTGCGCGAGCGCCGCGACGGCCGCCTCGCGCTCCGCCTCGGCCACCGGAGCCGCCCCGGCGGCACCGCCCGTACGAACCGCACCGCCCGCCGCCGCGCCCGCCGCCTGCCGCTGTGCCCGCCGCTCCAGCACCCGCAGCAGCACCGGCCGGACCACCTCGCCCACCGCGAGCCCCAGCAGCAGATACAGCAGCAACGCCAGCCACATCAGCCCCGGCCATCCCAGCGCCCGCTGCACCGCCATCGGCGCCTCGGCCCGCTCCGAGATCATCGTCGCCACCGCCAGCAGCGGCAGCAGCACCACCGCCGACGTCCCCAGCCGCCGCGGCCAGCCGCCGCGCCGCATGGTGTCGCGGACCAGCCGCCGCCACACGTACCAGTGCGCCGCGGCGACGAGCAGCACCATCGCGATCAGGACCAGCACGAACACCGCCACCACGGCCTACCTCCCCGCCCCGGCCGTCGCGCGCGTCTCCGCGCCGTCCCCGCCCGCCGCGCCGCCGTCCCGCCGCGACGCCCGTACGCCCCGCAGCCCCAGCCACCCGATCGCCGTCCCGAACGCGAAGGACGCCACGGCCAGGGTGAGGTGCACCCAGAAGTACCCCGTGGGGTCCCCGTCCTCGAAGGCCAGCCCGCTGGAGTCCTTCCACAGATTCCGGACGAACGTGATCCAGACGAACCAGGACCACCCGCCGAAGGCGAGCAGGAACCAGGAAGCGCGGCGCGAGAGGTGCATGCGCCTAGCCTCGCACCTCCGCGCGCCGGGCAGCGTCCGGGGTTCGCGGGCCGGCCCCGCGGGGCGCGGGGTGGCCGCCCCGTACCGCTCAGCCGGCGAGCTGCTCGGCGAGCTTGACCATCTCGGGCCGGTCGGACTGCATCCGGCCGGCCAGCCCGACCTGCTCAAGCGGGTAGCCGTTCAGGAACACCATGGTGTGCTCGGTGTCGGCGTGGTCGCCGTAGGCCCCGGTCACGGCCGCGTTGATGCGCGCGACCAGGGTGCGTTTCGCCTCGATGCCCGACAGCTCGGGGACCTCCAGCGTCACCACCGGCCGGACCCGGGCGCCCAGGACGCCGTCCTGGGCGTAGCCGTCGGCGGGGGTCTCGCGCAGCCAGATCCGCACGTCGGGCACGCGGTACGCCTCGTCGGCCGCCCGCGTCACCTCCTCGACCAGCTTCTTCTTGGCGTTCTGGGACAGCCCTCGCGGGCCGTCGATGTAGATGACGGGCATGGCGTGCCTCTTTCTCTTCTCGTCGCCTGACTCTCGAAACGATAGTGCTGAAGCTTGAAAAAATAAAGTTGCTACGCTTGAGGATGTGAAATCGTACGGGCACTACTGCGCGCTGGCGCGCGGTCTCGACGCGATCGGCGACCGCTGGCTGCTGCTGATCGTCCGGGAGCTCCTCCACGGCCCCCGCCGCTACGGCGAGCTGCTCCAGGGCCTGCCGGGCGTCGCCACCAACCTGCTCTCCGTACGGCTGCGCACGATGCAGGCCAACGGGCTGGTGGCCAAGGCCGACGACCACTACCGGCTCACCGAGCGGGGCGAGGGCCTGCGCGACGTCGTGGCCGCCATCGGCCGGTGGGCGGACCCGATGATGGACCGCATGGCGCCCGGCGACGCCTTTCGCGGCCACTGGCTCGCCCACCCCGTCGCCGCGCTCTTCCCGGGCGTCGACGCCGCCCGCCCGGAGCTGACCGTCGAGGTGCGGTGCGACGACGAGCCCATGACCCTCCGCTCGGCCGCGGGCCGCGTCACCATGGAACCGGGCCGCGCCGCCGCCCCCGACCTCGTCCTCACCGGCCCCCCCGACGCGGCCGTGGGCCTCCTCGCCGGCCGCATCGACCCCGCCGAAGCCGCGTCCCGCGGCCTGGCCGTCACCGGCGACGCCCGCCTGCTGCGCCGCCTCCGCCCGTACGCGCCGGATGCGCCGGCGCAGCGGGGGTAAACCCGCTACACCTCCGGCACCTCGACGACGAAGAACAGGAAGCTGGTCTTCGTCGTCGAGGTCGTCGAAGCCCCCGGTCACGGCCGCGTTGATGCGCGCGGCCCCGGGCCGGACGGGGCAATCCGCCCGGTCGGCGGGACAGTTCGGCCCCGCGCCGGGGGCGCCGCGGAACCGGGCTTCCGTCCCCTGCCCGTACGGCACCGGTCCCCTTCCGGGGGCGGTCCTCGGCCAACTAGCGCACCTCGGTGTCCACATCGGCGGCGACTCCAGGTAGGTTCGCGACGTGTCGACATCTCATGTGACTATCCGCGGCGCCGCGCTCGCCGCCGCCGCCACCCTGCTGTCGCTCGGAGGCGTCGCGCCCGCCGCGGCCCAGGACGACAAGCCGCGGCCGCCGGACCAGATGTCGAACGTCGGGGGCACCCTGCTCGGCCAGCCCGGGACCCACGTCGACCTCGGTACCGGAGCCCCCGAGCTGCCGCGGAAGCTCACCGGCCGCTCCTGGGTCGTCGCCGACGCCGAGAGCGGCGCCGTGCTCGCCGCGCACAACGCGCACTGGAAGCTGCCCCCGGCCAGCACGCTGAAGATGCTTTTTGCCGAGACCCTGCTGCCCCGCTTCAACAAGGAGGAGAAGCACAAGGTCGCCCCCGAGGAGCTGGAGGGCATGGGCGAGGGCAGCAGCCTCGTCGGCATCAAGGAGAACCTCACCTACACCGTCCGCGAGCTGTGGCTCGGCGTCTTCCTCCGCTCCGGCAACGACGCCGTGCACGTGCTGTCCCACATGAACGGCGGCGTCGAGAAGACGGTGCAGGACATGAACGACCGCGCGCACGAGCTGGGCGCCGAGGACACGCACGTGGTCAGCCCCGACGGGTACGACGAAAAGGGGCAGACCTCCAGCGCGTACGACCTGACGCTGCTCGCCCGCGCCGGGATGCAGAACCCCGACTTCCGGTCGTACGCCTCCACCCCCCGGGCGAAGTTCCCCGGCGGGAAGGGGAAGAAGGGCAAGCGCGAGTACTTCGAGATCCAGAACACCAACCGGCTGCTCACCGGCGACGTCGACGTGGACGTGTACAAGGGCATCGCCGGCATCAAGAACGGCAACACCACCAACGCCGGCGCCACCTTCACCGGCGTCGCCGAGCGCGACGGCCGGGTGCTGCTCGTCACCGTCATGCACCCCGACGAGACCGAGTCCAACGCCGTCTACAAGGAGGCCGCCAAGCTCCTCGACTGGGGCTTCGAGGCCGCGCCCGCCGTGCAGCCGGTCGGCGAGCTGGTGCCGCCGGAGGGTATGCGCCCGGAGGACGGGACCGGGGCCGGGACCGGCGAGGGGTCCGGCAAGAACGCCGACGGGAAGAACGGTGGGAACAGCGGGTCCGCAGGGTCCGCCGGCTCCGCCGGCGCCGGCGAGCAGCCGTCCGCGTCCGACGGCACCGAGCCCGTCGCGACCCGCGAGGAGGAGGGCGGCGTCGGCACCGCGCTCGTCATCACCGTCGGCTCAGTCGCGCTGCTCGCGATCGTCGCCTACGTCATCCACCGCCGCTGGCCGCTCCCCGACCTCGTCGGGCGTGGCCGTCCAAGCGGCGCAATAGAGCAGGAGGCGGGCCATGAAGTTGATCCAGAGGACAAGCGCGACGGGGACGCCGAAGGCGCCGTAGACGCTCCGTCCGGCGACGCCGCTGAGGTATCCGCTGAGAAGAAGCTTGAGTAGCTCGATCCCCACCGCCCCCGCGAGCGCGGCCTCCAGCACCCGCCGGCGCGGCGGGTGCACGCCGGGCAGCCGGGTCAGGACGTAGACCAGGAGCAGCAGCTCCGCGATGACGGCCGCCGCGAACGCGGCCACCCCCAGCAGCACGCCGCCCGCACCGCCGTCCTCGATGCCGAGCCGGTCGAAGACGGCGTCGGCGGCGGTCGTCGCCGTGATCGAGACGGTGAGCGAGACGAGCAGCGTGCCGCCGAGCCCGAACAGGATGAGTGCGTCCTTGCCCTTGCCGAGGAACAGGTTCTCGGTGGTGTCCGACCGGTCCCACACCGCGCGCAGGGCGTCGCGGAGGGTGCTGATCCAGTTGATGCCGGTGAGGAGGAGCGCGGCCAGGGAGATCAGCCCGACCGTGCCGGCGTTGGCGAAGAGGCCGCCGAGGTCGAGCTTGTCGGAGATGCCGGGCACCTGCTCGGTGATCCACTCCTCCACGTCCTTGCGCCGGCCCTCGCTCAGCACCGCCGCGGAGATCGCGGCGGCCGAGGTGAGCAGCGGGAAGAGGGCGACGAAGCTGCTGAAGGTCACGGCGCCGGCGAGCCGGCTCCAGTGCCGGTCCTGGAGGTGCGCGAAGGCCCGGTACGGGCGGGTGCGCAGCAGCCGGGCGGCGTACGGACCCACGACGGGCACCCTGGTCAGCCACTCCACGCCCACTCCTGCCGTCGCGTCCCCCGTGCCGCCGTCACCGGGCCGGCGGCGGCTGTCGGCCGTACGACCGGCGTATGCCCCGGAAACGTCAGGTTATCGGTGGGGGGCGAGGGGAAGGTGACGCGGCACGCGCGGCGGGCGGGCTCGCCTCAGCCCGGCGACGGGGCCGGTTCGGAGCGGGTCTGCGCCGGCACCTCCAGCGCCGGGTCCCGGCCGAAGCGGAACTGCCGCTGGAGCCGCCACACGCCCTCCGCGTCCTGCTCGTACAGCGAGAACCCGTCGACCGACCACGCCGCCTCGAAGTCCGCCAGCTCCGCCGCCGCCCGGTCCATCGCGGCCTCGTCGATGTCGTGGGCGATCGTCACGTGCGGGTGGTACGGGAACTGAAGATCCCGGGCCAGCGGCCCGGAGGCGTCCCGCACCGTCTTCTGCAGCCAGGAGCAGGCCGCCGCACCCTCCACCACCTGCACGAAGACGACCGGCGTCAGCGGCCGGAAGGTGTCCGTACCGCTCAGCCGCATCGGGAACGGCACGCCGCGGGCGGCGACCTGCGCCAGGTGCCGCTCGATCCGCGGCAGCTCGCCGGCGTCGGCCGCGGTCGGCGGCAGCAGCGTGATGTGCGTGGGAATGCCGTGGGCCGCGGTGTCGCCGAAGCCGATCCGGCGCTGCTGCAGCAGGCTGCCGTACGGCTCCGGGACGGCGATGGACACACCGACCGTCACGGTCCCCACAAGCGTCTCCTTCACGGGCCCTCAGTGTTTGGCGGGCAGGAAGCCCACCTTGTCATATGCCTCTGCAAGTGTCTCCGCCGCGACCGCACGCGCCTTCTCCGCGCCCTTGGCCAGCAGCGAGTCCAGCGTCTCCGGGTCGTCCAGGTACTCCTGCGTACGGGAGCGGAACGGCGTCACCCACTCGGTCACCACCTCGGCGAGGTCGGTCTTCAGCGCACCGTAGCCCTTGCCGGCGTACTTCTGCTCCAGTTCGGCGACGGTGGCCTGGGTGAGCGTCGAGTAGATGGTGAGGAGGTTGCTGACGCCGGGCTTGCCCTCCGGGTCGTAGCGGATCTCGGTGTCCGTGTCGGTCACCGCGCTCTTGATCTTCTTGGCGGAGGACTTCGGCTCGTCGAGCAGGTTGAGCAGGCCCTTGGGCGAGGACGCGGACTTGCTCATCTTCACCGTCGGGTCCTGGAGGTCGTAGATCCGGGCGGTCTCCTTCAGGATGTACGGCGCGGGGACGGTGAACGTCCGGCCGTAGCGCGCGTTGAAGCGCTCGGCGAGGTCGCGGGTCAGCTCGATGTGCTGGCGCTGGTCCTCGCCCACGGGGACGGCGTCGGCCTGGTAGAGCAGGATGTCGGCGATCTGCAGGACGGGGTACGTGAAGAGGCCGACGGTGGTGTTGGCCGTGCCCTGCTTGGCGGCCTTGTCCTTGAACTGCGTCATGCGGGACGCCTCGCCGAAGCCCGTGAGGCAGTTCATCACCCAGCCGAGCTGCGCGTGCTCGGGCACGTGGCTCTGCACGAAGAGCGTGCAGCGGTCCGGGTCGAGACCGGCCGCGAGGAGCTGCGCGGCGGCGAGGCGCGTGCTGCTGCGCAGCTCCTTCGGGTCCTGCGGGACCGTGATCGCGTGCAGGTCCACCACCATGTAGAACGCGTCGTGCGTGTCCTGGAGGGCCACCCACTGACGGACGGCGCCGAGGTAGTTGCCGAGGTGGAACGAGCCGGCCGTGGGCTGGATGCCGGAGAGCACGCGGGGGGGACGGGTCGGAGCTGCCATGCCGCTCATTCTCTCAGGTGCGGAACGCGTTTCGGGCCCGCGGTGTAAGGAGGGTGCGGCGGCCCCGGGCGGGGGCGGCGAGGGGAGGGGCGACGATCAGCGGGGACGGTGCGGGCGGCGCGGGCGCCGCGGGCGAGGGGTGCGAGGGGGGCGCCGCGGGCGAGGCGCGGCTGGTCGCGCGCGTACGGAACGGCGAGGCCGAGGCGTACGCGGAGCTGGTGCGCGCGCACGCGGAGACCGCCCACCGGCTCGCGCTGCTGCTGGGCGCGGGCGCGGACGCGGAGGACGTGGTGCAGAACGCCTTCGTCAAGGCGTACCGGGCCCTCGGCGGCTTCCGGGACGGGGCGGCGTTCCGGCCGTGGCTGCTGCGGATCGTGGCCAATGAGACCAAGAACACAGTGCGGTCGGCGGCGCGGCGGCGGGCGGCGAACGCGCGCGCGGCGGCGGTCGCGGCAGGCACGGCGGAACCCGGCGCTCCGGGGGTGGCGGCCGGGGACCCGGAGGCGGACCCGGCGGGGCGGGTGCTGGCGGCGGAGCGCCGGGAGGAGCTGCTGACGGCGCTGCGGGCACTGCGGGAACGGCACCGGGAGGTGGTCGTGCACCGGTACCTGCTGGACCTGGACGAGGCGGAGACGGCGGCGGTGCTGGGGGTGCCGCGGGGGACGGTGAAGTCGCGGCTGAGCCGGGCGCTGCGGGAGCTGGCGCGGCTGCTGGGGGAGGGAGGCGGGTCCGGTGGGTGAGCGGGGCGAGCGGGGCGGTCGGGACGAGCGGGGTGTGAGGGGCGAGCGGGGCGGTCTGGAGGCGCTGGCGGAGGAGCTGCGGGCGCTTGGACGGTCGGGGGCCGGTGCCGGTACCGGGGCCGGTGTCGGGACTGGAGCCGATGCCGGTGCCGGTGCCGGGGCTGGCGCGGGTGCCGCGGCCGGTGCCGGTGCCGGGGTCGACGTGGAGCGGGTCGTCGCCGGGGTGGCGGAGCGCGTCGCGGGGGAGCCGGTGCCCGTCGCCGGGCGGCGGGTGCGGGTACGGCGCTGGGCGCGCGCGCGGCGGCGGGTGCTGCTCGCCGTACTGGCGGCGGTGCTGGCGGCGCTCGCGCTGGCTCCCCCCGTACGGGCCGGGGTGGCGTCGCTGTTCGACTTCGGTGGGGTGGCGGTACGGGTCACGCCGTCGGCGACGCCGGCCACCCCCGGCGCCGGCCCCGGAGGCGGAGGCGGCTGCGGCGCGCTGAGCCCCGACGCGGCCGCCCGCCGCGCCGGTTTCCGGCCGCCGGTGCCGCGCGAGCTGGGCACGCCGGACGCGGCGGGCGTGTCGGCGGACGGCCGGATGGTGTCGCTGTGCTGGGGGGACGGGCGCGTACGGCTGGACGCGTTCCGGGGAACCCTCGACCCCCTCGTCGGCAAGACGTCCCCCGTACCGCCGGAGTGGGAGCAGGTCGCCACCGGCACCGCCCTGTGGTTCCCCGAGCCGCACCGCCTGGAGCTGCTCCTCCACGAGCCGGGGGGCGGCGCCCCGTACCGGCGCACCGTCCGCACCGCCGGCCCCACCCTCCTGTGGCAGGGCCCCGGCGACCTGACCCTCCGGCTCGAAGGCGTCCCCGGCAAGCCGCGGGCGCTGCGCATCGCGGACTCCGCCGCCCCGCGCGGAACCTGAGGCCGGGCGGCGGTGTACGGAGGGCGGAGCCCGGCTCGTACGGAGAGCGGGGCCGGCTCGTACGACCGGATCGGAGCGACGACATGCGCAGACCCACCCGCCGGCGCACCCCCGTGACCGCCGCCTCGGCCCTCGCCGCGGCCGTGGGCCTCGGCCTCGGCCTCGCCGGACCGGCCGCCGCGGGCGGCCCGACGAGCGCGCTGCTCGTCAACGGCGGCAGCGGCGACGCCGCCGCGCTGTACGCCACGGACCCCGGCTACAAGGCGCTCGACAAGGCCATCGGCGACACCGGCGAACGACTCGACCCGCTGCGCACCGACGCGGAACTCGGCGGCATGGACGGCCGGCGGATCACCGTGACGTGGCTCCAGCACGACGTGCACGTGTGGCGCGTCGACACCCTGTACCCGGACGCGCGCGGGGGAGCGGTGGTGAGCAGGGCGGCGGGCGCGGACGCGACGGCGGCGACGGAGACGTGGCGCCGGGTGGCGCACCCGGAGCGGCTGGGGTCGCTGCTGGACCGCCTGGGGGTGGCGGAGGAGCCGGAGGAGCAGCGCGGGTGGTACGTGCCGCGGCAGTTCGGCGCGGAGGGGGTCCCGCCGGGGGGCGGGGGTTCGCCGGAGGAGGAAGACGGGGGAGACGGCGCTGCGGGGGGCGCCGGGGGCGCCGGGGGGACGGCTGCGGGACCGCCCGCCGAGGCGGCCGAGGCCGAGGCCGCGGCGGCGCCGGACGGCGATGCGGCCACCGCCGGCCGCGCGGCCGCCACCCCGGACCCGGGCCCCGGCACGAACTGGTGGTGGACCCTCCCGGGCCTGGCGACCGGCGCGCTCCTGACCGCGGCCGTCCCCCGCCTGCGCGGCCGCCGGACGGCCGCGGGGCCCCGCGGCGTCCTGCTGGACCAGACCGACAGGCCCGACCGGGAAGGCTGACGAGGCCGGGCCTCGGCACGTACGCGCCCGCCGTTGTCAGAGGGGGCGCATACCCTGGGGCGGGAGTGCGGGGAGACCGCCCGGCCGGGGGGTGCGCAGGCAACCGGGTAAGGCCCGGTCCGCCGCAAGGCGCCCCCGGTACGCCGACCGCCCCCGCTGTGGCAACTCGCGGACCGCCGCCCTGCCGCCCCCAGCGCTCCGCCGGGACGACCCGCCGACCGCCGCACCAGGTGACCCACCGCCCCAGCCGTGGCAACCCGCCGACCGTCGCCCTGCCGCCAGGCGCCCCGCCGCCCCGCCCGGGCGACCCGCCGACCGGCAGGCCCGCCGCCAGGCGCCCCGCAGGCCCGCCGCCAGGCGCGCGCCCCGCGGGTCCGAGGGGTGCCCACCGACGCCGTCAGGCGACCCGTCAGGCGACCGGCAGTCCGGGGGCCGGGTAGGCGGCCATCAGCTCCGCCACCTCGCCGCGGATCCCCTTCAGCACCACGTCCTCTTCCTCCCCGCCCGCCTTCGCCGCCGCGACCCCGCGGTCGATCCACTCCGCGACCTGAGCCATCTCCCCCGTGCCCAGCCCCCGCGACGTCAGCGACGGCGTCCCGAGCCGGATGCCCGACGGGTCGAACGGCTTGCGCGGGTCGTACGGCACGGTGTTGTAGTTCACCACCAGCCCCGCCCGGTCCAGCGCCTTCGCGGCCACCTTCCCCGGCACCTCCTTGCCCGTGAGGTCGACGAGGATCAGGTGGTTGTCCGTACCGCCCGAGACCAGCTCGAAGCCCCGCTCCGCCAGCTGCGCGGCCAGCGCCTTCGCGTTGGCGACCACGGCGGCCGCGTAGTCCCGGAACCCCGGCTGCGCCGCCTCGTGCAGCGCCACCGCGATGGCCGCCGTCGTGTGGTTGTGCGGCCCGCCCTGCAACCCGGGGAAGACCGCGCGGTCGATCGCGCGCGCGTGCTCCGCGCGCGTCAGGATCATCGCCCCGCGCGGACCGCGCAGCGTCTTGTGCGTGGTCGTCGTGATCACGTCCGCGTGCGGTACGGGCGAGGGGTGCGCGCCGCCGGCGATGAGCCCGGCGATGTGCGCCACGTCCGCGACCAGCACGGCGCCGACCTCGCGCGCGATCTCGCCGAAGGCGGCGAAGTCGATGGTGCGCGGGATGGCGGTGCCGCCGCACAGGATGATCTTCGGGCGCTCGGCGCGCGCCAGGTCCCGTACCTCGTCGAAGTCGACGCGGCCGTCCTCGCGCCGCACCTTGTACTGCACGCCGCGGAACCACTTGCCGGTCGCGGACACGCTCCACCCGTGGGTGAGGTGGCCGCCGTGCGGCAGGGACATGCCCATGACGGTGTCGCCGGGCTCGGCGAAGGCCAGGTAGGCGGCGAGGTTGGCGGGGGAGCCGGAGTACGGCTGCACGTTGGCGTGGTCGGAGCCGAAGAGGGCGTTGGCGCGGGCCGCGGCGAGGGTCTCGATCGGGTCGATGTTCTGCTGGCCCTCGTAGTAGCGCTTGCCGGGGTAGCCCTCGCTGTACTTGTTGGTCAGTACGGTGCCGGTGGCCTCCAGCACGGCGGCGGAGACGTAGTTCTCGCTGGGGATGAGGCGCAGCGTGTCCGTCTGCAACTGCTCCTCGGCGGCGACGAGGGCGGCCAGCTCGGGATCGGTCTGCGCGAGGGCGGGGTGGGCGGGAGTCATGGCATGTCCCTCCGGGTCGAGTCTGCGTCGGACCCGGGGCGCCCAGGCGGGCGGCGCCACTCGGCTGCTGCTCCGCACGGCTTCCCCGTGGTCCGTTCCACGTTCGCCAGTCGCCGCACGCGGTTCCACCCTAGCGGCTGGCCCCGTCCGAAGGGAGCGCGCCGACGCCGCCTCTCTCCGCGACGCCCGCCGCCGGACCCGCCCGTCCGTCCTCGGGCACCTCCTGGCAGCAGGTGCGCCCATGGCCGCCGCCTGCCGGGACATCTCCACGTGCGCCGACGCCCGGCGCGCGAAGGAGTTCGACGGCCTGGACGAAAGCTCTACGCCGATCTGAACAAGGGCGCCAAGGGACGGACCCCCTCTAGCGGGCACGCCCGGCGGTGATGGATCCTTCGTGCGGCATCCGAGCGAAGATAGAAACAGGGGCACCACCCCCGCCCCACCGGCACCGCCCTTCACGGCGCAACGGAACGGAGACCCCGTGACGCGTACTGACGCAGCCATCGCCGCAGCCGACGCCCACAGCGCGCACAACTACCACCCCCTCCCCGTGGTCGTCGCCACCGCCGAAGGCGCGTGGATGACCGACGTCGAGGGCAACCGCTACCTGGACATGCTCGCCGGCTACTCGGCCCTCAACTTCGGCCACGGCAACCCCCGCCTCCTCGACGCCGCCCGCGCCCAGCTGGACCGGGTGACGCTCACCTCGCGCGCCTTCCACCACGACCGCTTCGCGGAGTTCTGCACGCGGCTCGCCGAGCTGTGCGGCAAGGACATGGTGCTGCCCATGAACACGGGCGCGGAGGCCGTCGAGACCGCGGTGAAGACCGCCCGGAAGTGGGGCTACCGGGTCAAGGGCGTGCCCGAGGGCCGCGCGAAGATCGTCGTGGCGGAGAACAACTTCCACGGCCGTACGACCACCATCGTCTCCTTCTCCACCGACCCCGAGGCCCGCGCCGACTACGGTCCGTACACCCCCGGCTTCGAGATCGTCCCGTACGGCGACCTGGCCGCCCTCACCGCCGCCGTCGACGACGACACCGTCGCCGTGCTGCTGGAGCCGATCCAGGGCGAGGCGGGCGTGCTGGTGCCGCCCCCGGGCTACCTGGCGGGCGTACGGGAGCTGACGGCGGCCCGCAACGTCCTCTTCATGGCCGACGAGATCCAGTCCGGCCTGGGCCGCACGGGCCGTACGTTCGCCTGCGAGCACGAGGACGTCGTGCCCGACGTCTACGTCCTCGGCAAGGCCCTCGGCGGCGGCGTGGTGCCGCTCTCGGCGGTCGTCGCGAGCCGCGAGATCCTCGGCGTCTTCCACCCCGGCGAACACGGCTCCACCTTCGGCGGCAACCCCCTGGCGTGCGCCGTGGGCCTGGAGGTCATCGAGATGCTCCGCACCGGCGAGTACCAGCAGCGCGCCACGGAACTCGGCGAGCACCTGCACCACGAGCTGGGCCTGCTGACCGGCACGGGCGCGGTCCGCGAGGTACGCGGCCGGGGCCTGTGGGCGGGCGTGGACATCGACCCGGCGCACGGCACGGGGCGGGAGATCTCGGAGAAGCTGATGGCGCGGGGCGTGCTGGTGAAGGACACCCACGGCTCGACGATCCGGATCGCCCCGCCGCTGGTGATCACGAAGGAAGACCTGGACTGGGGCCTGGACCAGCTCCGCGCGGTCCTGTCCGCCTGATCACGCGGGGTACCGCGGGCGGGGTGCCGCGGGCCGCGGGACCCCGCCCGAGCGAGTGCAGCCCGCAGCCCGAACCGGCTCCGGGGCAGCGCCCCGGCTGCGGCCGCGCCCGGGAACGGTCTGCGGCCTCCGGGGGCGTCCGTGCCCCGGGGGGCGGTCTGTGGCCCCGGGCGTGGTGCGCGGCCACCACGCCCCGCCTCCGTCTCCCGGCCGCCGGGGTCGCCTCCCGCCCGGGGGTGCGGCCGGTACCGGCCGAGTCGGCTCGGCCGGCGATGCCGCGGCCCGACTGGGCGCCGCGGGGCGGTAGCGGGTACGGGGGCGCGGCGGCGGGGTGGTGCCAGCGACCGGACCGTTCTCGGCCGACGGGGGGTCTGCGTCGGGGGCGGCCGGGGACGGTGAGTGGAGCGGTGTCGGGTGGTGGGGGCGATGTCGGGGTGGGCGGCCGTGCGTGGCGGGAGCGCGGCGACGGGGTGTGGAGCATTTGTCCCCCCGGGGCCCGCAGCCCGGCTCTCCAGGAGTGCCGGACTCCGGGCGTGGCCGGCGATAGGACGGAGCAGACGGCGATGCGCCCTCGATCCCGCCCGCACCGAGGTCCGCCTCGTGCACGTCGGCGGGCGAAACTCGACGCCCGTGGGTGATTTAACCGGATTCGGCAAGGGGGTTACCGCAGGTTACGATCCGTTTCGCTCCACCGGTAGCGGCGCGTTCGCTCCGGGGGCGGCGAGCCGCGCGTGGCCGCGGTGCCGCGGGGCGGCGGCGCCCCTGAGGCGCCCCGGCGGTGCGGGCGGGATGCGAGAGCCCATCGCTGCCTGCTCCGTGCCTATCGCCGGCCACGCCCGGAGTCCGGCACTCCTGGAGAGCCGGGCTGCCGGTCCAGGGGGACAAATGCTCCAAACCCCGTCGCCGCGCCCGCACACGCACGACCGCCCACCCCGACACCGCCCCGACCACCCCGGCCCGGGACCACCCCTCACCCCGGCCGCTCCCGACGCAGACCCCCCGTCGACCGAGAACCGGTCGGCAGGCACCACCCTGCCGCCGCACCCCTGCCCCCGCCGACTCCCCATCGCCGCCCACCGCGGCCCCGGCCCGCCCCGCGGTCGGCGCCGGGCCGGGAAAGACTCCGGCCGGCCGACGCCGCCCCTCCCCGCCGTCCGCGTAGGCGCGCACCCCGCGACCGGCCGCCCGTCAGCCTCGACCTACCCCGACCGGCCGCCGCGGCCCGCTTCGCCCCGCCGTCGACAGTGTGCTCGCGCGGGTCCGCGGTACGCAGAACGAACCGGTGGTTCCGGGCACGTGGGCGGGCGAGGGGCGGCGAAGTCTCCGGGTTCAGTCGAGGGCTTCGATGGCCTTGAGGATCAGGGCCCGTGCGTCGGCCCCGTAGACGGCGAGCTGCTGGAGTTGTGTGAACGCCTTGAGATAGAGGGCGATTTCCGCAGGCTGCACAATTCTGACCCGCGCCGACACCAACTCCACGGATACCAGCCTGTCGTCGTAGACGTGGAAGGTCTCCCGGGGATACATGGGGCGGGCGGGGGTCGATGCCGGGATGACACCCAGCGATACGGCTGGCAGCGCGCCGGCGGCTGGTGGCTGGCCGGAGGGCGCTTCCTCTCCGTCTGCCTCATCGGCTGCTCCCCGCACCGCTTCCGTCCGGAGTGCCGCTGCCCGGTCCGCTGACCGCGCACCACTGGATCGACCTGGTGACGCGGTGTGGGCGGTCCCGTCCTTCCGCCTGTCGGGGCATGCGCGGTGGCGGAGCTGGGGTCACCTCCGGAGTTCCGGCGGCAGCGCCACCCAACGGCGCGGAGTGCGGTGGTCCGCTGCCTGCCGGCCGTCGCTGATCTTCAGACCGGCCGCGGCGCAGCCGTAGGCGAGCGTGTCGGCTCCGTACGGAAAGGCGTCCCCGCGCTGCCAGAAGCGGAAGTGCCAGTGGGAGGGCGGGTCCTCCTCGCCCGGCCGCAGTCCGATCTCCTCGTGGTCCGCGATCTCGCCGTCACGGGCGAGCACGCCGAACGTGCCGCCCTTGGGGTTGTAGTAGATGCCGTACGCGGAGGTCTCCCGGGATATCGCCCGCAGCACGGTGTTGTCGCCGGGCATGTACCCCTCCTGCGTGATCACACAGCCGCCCGGTTCGCCCGGCACGCCGGTGACGCCCACGAAGCGAAGCGACTCCTCGTGGTCCAAGGGGTCGAAGGGCGCCTCCTCCGGCGCTGCCCGCGGGCACCGGGCGGGGTCGGCGCTCAGGCGCCGGATCACCTCGTCCTCGTCCAGGTCCCGTACGAAGGCGATACCGAGCCCTTCGATCCACATTTCTCGCTCGCCGAAGGCCGCGATGAGCGCGTCGGCCTCCTGGAAGGCGGCGGCTTCCTCCGCCGGCGGCGACACCGCACCCGGCAGGTCCGCCACCAGCCGCGCGAGGGGCGTCGTGAGCAGCAGCCGGCCCGGTGACCAGGGCCCCAGCTGCGGCGTCCACGCGTCGGCACCGGCGTCGAGCAACGCGCGGACGCTGCCCTCGTCCACGCTGCACGCGGCGAACCACAGCGGGGTGTGCCCGTCGTCGTCGTGCGGGTCGACCTGCGTGACGTGGGGGAGGAGTGCGGCCACCGCCTCTCCCGACCCGCGTTCGGCCGCGAGGTGCAGCGGGGTGGCGCCGTCCGAGCCGGCGACCGTGTCGGGTGGGGCGCCTCCGTCCAGCCTGGCCCGTATCACCTCGGCGTCCGACCAGTCCTGCCAGCGCACCCCCTCCCAGTCGGCCCGCGGGACATGGCGTCGGCGTTCCTCTTCCTGCCGGCGCAGCGCCCGACGCTGGTGGTGGGTCAGCGGCGGGGCCAGGAGCCGGGGCGGGCCGCCGATCTCCACGGACGCGAACGTGCCCGCCGGCCCGGTGTGGTCCACCGGCCCGAGTCCCGGCCAGACCTCCAGCGCCGCCCCCGCGGCGGCGTGCAGCGCCGCGGCGTCGACGGCGGTGCGGGTCTCGGCCACGGCCTCGTCCGGCCACTCGACCACCAACTGCGTCTCGCCTGTGGGCGGAAGCTCCGGCAGGTAGAGGTCGACGTCGGTCTTGAACAGAGACCGGCGGCTCGGCTGCAACCCCGGGTCCAGCGGGATCAGCCCGGTCGCCTGCTCCGTGGCCGCGTCGACCTGCTCGCCCTGGGGCGTCGTGTACCGCACCAGGCGCGGCACCTTGCCGTCCAGCGAGGTGACCCGGCGGCCGTCGGAGAAGAGCATGCCCACCCGCAGACCGGACTGCCGGCCCGCGTCCCCTTCTTGCCGGCGCGTCCTGCGGAACACCGCCAGATGCAGCGTGGCCGTTCGCGGCCAGACGGACCAGCCTGTCACCACCACCCTGACCTGCGGCCCGGTCCCGGCCGTCGCAAGCTGCGGCAGCAGCGCGGGCGCGTACCAGTCGACCGGCGGCGCATACGTCCCCGCCTCCTCACCCGGGGGGACGAGCCTGATCAACTCGGCCCGCTCCGCGGCCGGTTCCTCGGGTAGGACCAAGTCGTCGAAGAAGCCCATGCGGCGATACTGGCAGAGGGGTCTGACACCGGCGGGGTGACCACAAACCGGGCGGCCCGTCCGTCTCACGCGCGGCCACCTCCGCCGCTTCTCACAGGGAACTCGCAAACTCGCCCCCGCCGCGAACCCGGCGCCGCCCCGATACTGGGCCCATGAGCAGCGCCACCGACCGGGCCACCGCCGCGGAGTCCGTTCTCGTGGTCGAGGACGATCCCGGGATCGCCGACATCCTGCAGATCACCCTGCGCTTCCACGGCTTCGCCGTGCACGCCGCCCCCACCGCCCGGCGCGCCCTCGAACTCGCCCGCGCCCACGCCCCCGACCTCGTCCTCCTCGACGTCATGCTCCCCGACGGCAGCGGGTGGCAGGTGTGCCGGGAGCTGCGCGAGCTGCGGGAGTCGCGGGCGTACGGGGACGAGCCCGCCGTGATCTTCCTGACCGCCCGCGACGCGCCCGCCGACGTGCTCGGCGGGCTCGCGCTCGGCGGGGACGACTACATCACCAAGCCGTTCAACGTCGACGAGGTCGTCGCCCGCGTACGCGCCGTGCTGCGCCGGACGCGCGGCGGGCGGGCGCGGCACGGTGGCGGGGTGCTGCGGCACGGGGACGTGGAGCTGGACGAGGCGACGTTCACCGTGCGGCGCGGGGGCGCGCCGGTGGAGCTGACGCCGACCGAGTACAACCTGCTGCGCCACCTCATGCGCAACGCCGGCCGCATCCTCACCAAGGAGCAGCTGCTCCGCAGCGTCTGGCAGTTCGACACCGCCGTCGAGTCCACGGTCGTCGAGACGTATATAAGTTATCTGCGGCGCAAGCTCGACCCGCTCGGCCCGCCGCTCATCGAGACCCGCCGCGGCGTCGGCTACGGCCTCCGCCCCATCGGCCCGGCCACGGAAGCCACCGAGCCAATCGAGCCCACCGAGCCCGCCGGGCCGCCCTCGTGAAGCGGTTCCCCCGGTCCCTGCGCAACCGGCTGTCCGTCACCAACGTCGGCATCCTCGCCGTCGGCCTCGTCGCCGCCGCCTGCGCCAGCCTCTTCGGTACGTACACCCTCCTCGTCGGCGAGGTCGACGCCACCGTCCGCCAGAGCCGCGACACCCTCGCCGAAACCCCCCTCAGCACCGACGCCCTCCAGCGGGTGTGCCAACTCGCGGACGCCTTCGGCGCCCCGGACGGCAACCCCGACCACGGCTTCACCGCCTCCGCCAAGGACGAGCCCTTCGTCCTCCTCGACCCCTCCGGCCGGATCCGCCCCACCTGCACGCTCTTCGACGGCGACCTCCGCCTCGCCCGCGCCATCGCCGCCGCCGTCGACGACCCCGGCGCCCTCGCCGACTCCGGCGAGCTCACCAGCGTCACGGCCGGCGGCCACCACTACCGCGCCGGCGTCGCCCGCCTCGACGACGGTTCGTACGCCATCAGCACCACCCGCTACGACGGCGTGCGCAACGCCGTCCGCAAGCTGTTCGTCGTCGAGGCGGTCTTCGGCGCCCTGCTCCTGCTGCTCCTCGCCGTCGTCTCCTCGCACGTCGCCCGCCGCCGCCTGCGCCCCCTGGAGGACATGGTGGAGACCGCGTCCGCGATCTCCGAGGGCGACCTGTCGCGCCGTGTCGACACCTCGCCGCCCGGCGGCAGCGAGGTCGAGCAGCTGCGCGACGCGCTCAACGCCATGCTCCAGCAGGTCGAGGGCGCCATGGCCAGCCGTGAGGAGGCCGCGGCGCGGCAGCGGCAGTTCCTCGCCGACGCCTCGCACGAGCTGCGCACCCCGCTCGCCACCGTCCTCGGCTATCTCCAGCTCTACGACAAGGGCATCCTCGACGACGCCGAGGCCGAGCGCGCCCTCACCCGCGTCGGCGCCGAGGCCCGGCGCATGAGCCACCTCGTCGACGAACTCCTCGCCCTCGCCCGCCTCGACCAGCACCCCGCCCGCGACCGCGCCCCCGTCGACCTCGCCGTCCTCGTCCGCGACGCCGCCGCCGACCTGCGCGCGCAGCAGCCGCACCGCCCCGTGACCGCCGACGCCCCGGCCCCCGCCGTGGTCGTCGGCGACGAGGCGCAGCTGCGCCAGGTCGTCGGCAACCTCCTCGCCAACGTACGCACCCACACCCCCGAGGACGCCGCCTGCACCCTGACCGCCGCCGCCAAGGACGGCGCGGCCGTGCTGCGGATCGCCGACACCGGGCCCGGGATGCGCCCGGAGGACGCGGCCCGCGTCTTCGACCGGTTCTTCCGCGCCGACCCCGGCCGCGCCCGGGCCGCGGGCGGCAGCGGGCTGGGCATGTCCATCGTGCGGGCGGTGGTCGAGGCGCACGACGGCGAGGTCGCGCTCGACACCGCGCCGGCGGCGGGCATGGCGGTCACCATCCGGCTCCCGCGCGCGCAGCGGGGCGGCTCCCGGGTTGAGGGTTCGCTGTGAGGCCCCTGCGGGATCCCTGAGGGGCCTGGGTACGCCCCGGCCCGCGCGGCGACGCTGAAGCCCCGCGACGCCCGGAGCCGAGGAGCCCGCCGTGGCCGCACTGGCCAGAATCTGTTTCCGCCACCGCTTCGCCGTCCTGCTGCTGTGGGTGGCCGCCCTCGCCGGCACCGCCGTGGCCGCCGAGACGGCCGGCAGCCGCTGGGCCAACGACTTCGAGCTGCCCGGCACCGAGTCCGCCGAGGCCGTCGAGCTGCTGCGGGAGTCCTTCCCCGAGACCTCCGGGGACACCGACAGCGTCGTCTGGCGGGCCCCGGAGGGCGGTTCGGTACGGGACCCGCGGATCCGCGCGCGGATGACCGAGGCGCTGGCGGGGATCGCCGACGTACCGCAGGTCGGCCGGGTCGCCGGCCCGTACGCGCCGGAGGGCGGGCGGCAGATCAGCGGGGACGGGCGGATCGCGTACGCCCAGGTGACGTTCACCGAGCAGGCCATGAACCTGGAGAAGGAGAACATCGAGGAGGTCATCGACACCGCGCGGGCCGCGGCCGACGACGTCGACGGGCTCCAGGTCGAGCTGGGCGGCGAGGCGATCCAGGCGGTCCAGGGCGCTCCCGGCGGGCTCGCGGAGGTGACCGGGATCGTCGCCGCGGTGGTCATCAGGTTTCCTTCGTGGATACGCCCGGTTTCAGCCGGGTGGGAAACGAGGCGCCTGCGGAGCAGGGCAACGGGCTGGGGTTCGCCGCCAGGGCGGATCCCAGTGGCCGCGGGGTGATGAGCAAGCCCACCAAGATCGATCTGTCTCGACTGTCAGTCCTCCCGGATAGGTTGGCCCGTATGACGACCGCAGCGCAGCCGGCAGGTGACGGGCACGCCCGCTTCACCTATCGGCTGCGTCTGTCGTCTGCTGCGCGGGCCGCGCTCGAAGTCGAGTGGGACCGGTGCCGCTGGATCTGGAATGAGTGCGTCGCGAAGTCCAGGGCCGTCCACCTGCACAACCAGGCGACGGGCCAGAAGCAGACGTGTGGCCCGGTGCAACTTGCGGCGATGCTCACCGGGGCGCGCGCCCGCACCCCGTGGCTTCGCGAGGGCGCATGCGTTCCTCAGCAGCAGCTGATTCGCGACTTCGGCAAGTCCCGCGCCAGGGCGCTCAAGGACATCAAGGCCGGGCTGCCGATGCGGCAGCGGGCCGGGATGCCCCGATGGAAGAAGAAGCGCGAAGCACTGCCGACCCTCGAATACACCAAACGGGGTTTCCGCCTCAAAGACGGCCGTCTGCACCTTGCAGGCGGCATCGTGGTGACGGTGGTGTGGTCGCGTGAGCTGCCCAAGCCGCCCACCTCGGTGCGCGTGTACCAAGACAGCCTCGGACACTGGTACTGCAGCTTCGTCGTGGCCACCAGCACCGTAGCTCTGCCGGCAACCGGCCGGGTGATCGGTATCGACTGGGGCGTCAGGGAGACCGCGACCACCACCAGCGACGACCACGACCTTCCCCACGCCGAGCACGGGAAAAAGACCGCGCAGCGCCTCGCGCATTACCAGCGGATGATGGCCCGGCGCCGCACCCCGAAGGGAAAGCCGCAGTCGAACGGCTACCGCAAGGCACGGAAGCAGGCCGCGAAGCTGCACAAGAAGGTGGCCCGGCAACGCCAGGACACTGCCCGCAAGTGGGCAAAGCGCGTAGTCCGCGACCACGACGCTTTGGCAGTCGAGGACTTCAGGCCGAAGTTCCTCGCGAAGACCACCATGGCCCGGAAGGCCGCCGACGCCGCGATCGGCCAGGCCAAGGCCGCGCTGGTCGAAATGGCCCGTAAGCATGGCCGTGCCGTGCACCTTGTCCACCCCGCGCACACCACCATGGACTGCGCGCACTGCGATGCGAGAGCCAAGCATCGTCTGCCTCTCTCCGAGAGAACGCATACGTGCACCGCATGCGGAGTTGTCTCGTTCCGGGACAAGAATTCCGCCCGCGTGATGCTCGTCCGGGCTGGTCTGCAACCCGGCTAGTGCTGATCGTGTAAGACCTGCACCCCCGCCGGGAGTCAGGCGACGTGAGCTAGGAATCCCCCGCTTCAGCCGGGAGAGGCGTCAAGATCTGCGTCTTCAGCGCGCGTTCGTGCTGAGCGGCGACCTGGAGGGCGTGATGGCGGGCATCGGCCTGGCGGGCGCGGTGGCGCTCGACGCCTTCGTCATCCGCACGATGCTGGTGCCCGCCCTGATGCACCTGATCGGCGCCGCGAACTGGTGGCTGCCCGCCTGGCTCGACCGCCGCCTCCCCCACCTGGCGGTGGAGCCGCGCTACGACGCCGGCGGCGCGGACGGCGCGCCGCGCCCGCAGGAGTTGGCGACGACGGGTGAGGCGAGGTGACCCCCGCGGGAACCGGACATCCCCGCCCGGGTGTCCGAACGGCGCGGTAGGTTCGGGGCGTTGGCCTTCAGCGGACGGAGTGAGATGTCCGGGACCGAGCACCCCCACGAGCCGTCGGCGCGCGACCTGGGCGCGGACCGGCCGCATCCGGCCCGGGTCTACGACTACCTCCTGGGCGGCAAGGACAACTACGGCCCCGACCGCGAAGCGGCCGAGCAGGGCATGCGGGCCAACCCCCACAGCCTGATCCCGCCCCGCGAGAACCGGGCCTTCCTCAGACGCGCGGTGCACTACCTGGCCGCCGAGGCCGGGATACGCCAGTTCCTCGACATCGGCACCGGCCTGCCGACGTCCCCCAACGTCCACGAGGTCGCCCAGGCCGTGGCCCCGGACGCGCGCGTCGTCTACGTCGACAACGACCCCATCGTGCTCGCCCACGCCCGGGCCCTGCTGACCAGCAGCCCCGAAGGGCGGACGAGGTACGTCGACGCGGACCTGCGGAACGCCGGAGCGATCCTCGACTCCCCCGAGCTGCGCGCGACGCTGGACCTCGACCAGCCCGTCGCCCTGCTGCTCGTCGCCATCCTGCACTTCGTCGGCGACGACGACGATCCGGCGGGCATCGTCGCCCGGTTGCTCGACGCCCTCCCCTCCGGGAGCTACCTGGCCCTGTCCCACCTGACCGGGGACTACGACCCCGAGGCGTGGGCCGGCGTGGCCGCGGTCTACCGCAGGAGCGGCGTGACGATGCGGGTGCGCTCCAAGCCGCGGATCGAGGAGTTCTTCGACGGACTGGAGCTGGTGGAGCCGGGCGTGCAGTGCCTCCCCCGCTGGCGTCCCGAGCCGGTCGCCGTCGGCAGCGCCGACGCGGTCACCGACGCGCAGGTGTCGGTGTATGGGGGCGTCGCCCGCAAGCCGTAGCGCCGCCGGAGGCGGCCCCGGGTCCGGGGGCGGAGTTCCGGTGGGGGTTTCGGTGGGTGGAGTGCGGCCGGGTTCCGGGGCGGAGCCCGCGCGGGGTCAGTGGGGAGGCTCTGGTGGGGGTTCCGGTGGGTGGAGTCCGGCCGGGTTTCGGGGTGGAGCCCCGGGCGGGGTCAGGGGGAGCTGCGGTGGGGGTTTCGGTGGGCGGTGTCCGGCCGGGTTCCGGGGCGGAGCCCCGGGCGGGGTCAGGGGGGAGCTGCGGTGGGGGTTTCGGTGGGCGGAGTCCCACCGGGTTCCGGGGCGAAGCCCTCGCGGGGTCGGGGGCGGAGCCCCGGCGGAGGGCTCGGGGGCGGAGCCCCCGAGGAAGCGGGAAGGGGCGGGACCGGGGCCCCACCCCCACCCCGCCCCACCGCACGGAACGGGGCGCCGCCCCGGAGGACCGCACCCCGTTCCCGTAACCCCGACTCGCCTCAGACGGCGACCAGTTCCTGCTCCGGCTCCTGCTCCGGCTCCGCCACCGGCCCCGCCTCGGCCCCCGCGCCCGCGGCCCGCTTCGGGAGCGCGAACACCAGCGCGTACACCACGCCCACGATCGCCGTCACCCACCACATCGCGTTCTCGAACGCCCCCGCGAACGCCGGTCCGGCCTCCCGCGCCGCCGCCGGCTCGTCCATCGCGCCGAAGAACACCACCGACACCAGCCCCAGCCCCAGCGCCATGCCCAGCTGGTTCGTCGTGTTGATCAGCCCCGACGCGGACCCCGCGTGCTGCCGGGGGACGCCGCTCAGCACCGTGTCCGTGAGCGGCGCGAAGATCAGGCCCATGCCGCCGCCGAGGAGCGTCAGCGGCAGCGCCATCTGCCAGGTCGCGATCTCGGTGCCGTACCGGTCGGCCGCCGTCAGGTACAGCAGCGCGCCCGCGGCCATCGTCACCGCGCCCGCGTGCAGCACCTTCCGCCCGAACCGGGGCGTGAGCTTCTGCACCGACATGCCCGCGGCCACCGAGCAGGCGAGCGAGAACGGCAGGCCGGTCAGCCCCGCGTGCAGCGCGCTCCAGCCGAGCCCGAGCTGCATGTACAGGGTCCACACGAGGAAGAAGATGCCCAGTCCGGTGCTGAAGGCCAGCTGGACCCCGATGCCCGCGGCGAAGCTCTTGACGCGGAACAGCGACAGTTCGACCAGCGGCGCGCCGTCCGCGCGCTTCTTGCGCTTCTGGTACGCGACGAAGGCGGCGAACACCGGCAGGCTCGCGGCCATGGAGACGAAGCCCCACGTGGGCCAGTCGTTCTCGTGGCCCATGGTGATCGGGTAGAGCAGCATCAGCAGTCCGGCGGTGGCGAGCGCCACCCCGCGCAGGTCCAGGCGCAGCGCGTCGGGGGCGGTCGACTCGGTGATGTAGCGGCGGCCGAGGATCAGGCCGGCGATGCCGACGGGGAGGTTGATGAGGAAGATGGGCCGCCAGCCGAGGCCGAAGAGGTCCCAGTCGGTCAGCAGCGCGCCGATCATCGGGCCGGACACCGCGCCGAGGCCGGCGACGGCGCCGAACATTCCGAAGACCTTGCCGCGTTCCTCCGCGGGGAACGTGACGTGGATGATGCTCAGTACCTGAGGCACCATCAGCGCCGCCATCGCGCCTTGCAGCACCCGCGCGCCCACGAGCATCGCCGGGTCGGCGGCGACGCCGCACAGCAGCGAGGCGACGGTGAAGCCGCCGACGCCGAGCAGGAAGATCCGCTTGCGGCCGTAGATGTCGCCGAGTCTGCCGCCGGTGATGAGGCCGATGGCGAAGGCGAGCGCGTAGCCCGCGGTGATCCACTGGATCGCGCCGAACGAGGCGCCGGTGTCCCGCTGGATGCTCGGGATGGCGATGTTGACGATCGTCGCGTCGACGAGGTCCATGAACGAGGCCGTCAGCACCACGGCGAGCGCGATCCAGCGTCGGCGGTCAGGTCCTGCCACAGAGGCGTTCTGGAAGGTCATGCGGGTAATCTAGAAGTCGTATAGGACAGGTCATGTCCTAAAGAGAAGGCAGTCTGGAAAACATGACGACCGACACCCCGAAGCGGCTTCTGCAACTGCTCTCCCTCCTCCAGACGCCCCGCGAGTGGCCCGGCAGCGAGCTGGCCGGCCGCCTCGGCGTCTCCGACCGCACCGTCCGCCGCGACGTCGAGCGGCTCCGCGACCTCGGCTACCCGGTCGAGTCCACCCGCGGCACCTTCGGCGGCTACCGCCTCGTCGCCGGTGCGGCCATGCCCCCGCTGCTGCTGGAGGACGACGAGGCGGTCGCCATCGCCGTCGGCCTGCGCAGCTCCGCCGGGCACACGGTCGCGGGCCTGGCGGAGGCGTCGGTACGGGCGTTGGCGAAGCTGGAGCAGGTGCTGCCGTCGCGGCTGCGCCGCCGCGTCACGTCGCTCGGCACCGCCACGACCCCGCTGACCCGCTGGCAGGGCCCGCAGATCGACGCCGAGGTGCTGACGGTGCTGGCCGCCGGCGCGGCGGGTGGCGAGCGGCTGCGCTTCGGCTACCGGGCGGCGGACGGCACGGAGACGAAGCGGCTCGTGGAGCCGGCCGGGCTGGTCGCGGCGGGGCGGCGCTGGTACTTCGTCGCGTACGACAACGACCGCGACGACTGGCGGATGTTCCGCGTGGACCGCATCACCCGCCCCTTCGCCACCGGCGTCCGCCCGCCGCGCCGCGAGCTGCCGGCGGCGGACGCGGCGGAGTTCGTCGCCGCGCGGATGGGCGGGGACAGGCCGCGCTACCGCGCCCGGGCGACGCTCCACGCGCCGTACAAGGAGCTGGCGCGCCGCCTCGGCGACGCGGCGGTGGGGCTGGAGCGGCTGGACGAGGGGCGGTGCGCGTTCGTCACGGAGGCGGACGCGCTGGAGTGGCTGGGGCTGCGACTGGCGTCGCTGGGGTGCGAGTTCGAGGTGCACGAGCCGGTGGAGCTGGTGGAGTACCTGCGGGACCTCGCGGGCCGGGCGGCGCGGTCGGTGGAAGGGGCGGACGCGGCGCGCGAGGCGGAGTAGCCGAGCGGTGGGGGAGCAGGGTGCCGGGTACGGGGCCGCCCCGTACCCGGCACCCTGCCGCCCACGCCCACGCCCACGCCCACGCCCGCGCCCGCGCCGGGTCTCAGCGCAGCCTGCGCCGCAGCGCCCGCGCCCGCCGCGCGACCCGCCGCACCGCCGGGCTGCGCGGCACGAACGCCAGCCGCTTCGGCAGCCCGCCCGGCAGTCCCTCCACCGTCAGCCGGCGCCGTTTGAAGTACCGCCAGGTGTCGGCGTCCAGCTCCGCCGCCAGCCACCGTTCCACGTCCGGCCGCAGCCGGGCGTGGATCCGCGGCTGCATGGTGAAGCCCACCGCCGTCAGCAGCCCGCCCAGCTTCGCCCGCGTCTCCTCGGCGGTCGGCGCCCGCCAGGCGCGCACCGCCGCCGGGTCCGCCAGGGGCGGCAGCAGCGCGTCGGCGATGGTGACGGGGATCCGGTTGCTGTTCTCGTACGGGGTCAGCCGCTCCAGCAGCGTTCCGGTGCCGATGGTCGCCACCGGCAGCCCGTACAGCGTCGACGCCGTCATCAGCGCGGTGGAGAACGCGCCGGCCACCAGCGCCGGGCGCAGCCGCTCGTACAGCACCTCCGCCAGCACCGGGGTGTCGAGCACGGTGAGCCGCACGCCGAGGCCGTCCGCCTCGTCCTCCAGCAGCCGGGAGACCCGGGCCGGCGCCATCGGGTGCGGCTTGAACACCACGTCGCGGTGGCCCAGTCCGGCGGCGCCGCGCAGCATCTCGACGTGCAGCCGCTCCTCCTCGTCGGCGGTGAGGATGTTCAGCGCCGAGAGGTACTGGCCCAGGAGGAGCGCGGGCGAGGAGCCCTCGTCGAGAGCGTCGGGGCCGTCGGGGCCGTCCGCGCCGTCCGGGCCCGTGGGTTCGGCCGCGGCGCCCAGCTCGGCCAGGACCTTCTTCAGCTCCTCCGCCGGCACGATCTCCGCCGGCACGTCGAACTCGGTCAGCAGCATCGGCCGCACGCCCGGCAGCAGGTCGGGGTGGAGCAGCCGCTCGACGCGGCTGCCGATGAGGGAGGAGAGCTTGTTGCGCGTGGGCCCGTAGCTCATCAGCCCGTCGGCGTAGACGTGCAGCGCCGCGTCGGGGAAGAGCTGGACCAGCGCCCGCGCCGGGGCGACCTGGATCGACTCCACGACGAGCGTGAGCCGGTCGTCGCCCAGTCCCCACAGCATCCGCAGGTGCCGTTCCCACAGTGGGACGTCCTCGGCGCGCGGCTCCCACGCGCCGGGGTGGAGCGGGCGGATGACATCGTTCCAGTCGCGTACGTCGTCGAAGCGGGAGCGCAGCTGCGCGAAGCCGGCCATCTCGTCCGCGGCCGGGGTGGCCTCGGGGTTGGCGGCGTTGTTGGTGATGAGCAGCAGGCGGCGGTCCGCGGCGGGGAAGAGGCCGGCGTCGAGCGCGGCGGCCAGCGTGGCGGTGCCGTAGAGGGTGGAGGCCAGGAAGACCTGCGTGTGCCGCCCGGGGGCGTAGCGGAGCGGCTTCGGCGGCGGGTACGGCGCGGGGGCGGGGGCCGCGGGGCCCGTCGTGGGGGACGGGTCGTTCATCAGGCGGCCACCTTCGCCGGTCGGTGCGGTGCGTCGCCCGGGCCGGGCACGGCCGGGCGGTGCAGGCGGCGCAGCAGTTCGGAGCGGTCGGCGTCCATGGCGTCGAGGGCGTCGGCGAGCACGTGCTGCGGCATGCTCCGCAGCGCCTCCCCGCTCCGCTCGCGCAGCCGCCGGGCCACGGGCTTCTCGAACCGGTCGCTGTTCTTCAGATGGTGCGCGATGATCGCGCAGTAGTTGCGGACGGCCTTCGGCAGCAGCGCCTCCGCGTCGCGGTCCGCCGCCGTCTCCGTCACCACCTGGTCGAAGGCGCGGAGGAAGTCGAGCTGCCGGACGTCACCGATCTGGGTGAGGGAGTTCGCCACACCGCGCCGGTAGAAGACGCCGAGCAGCCCGACGACCGCGAAGGTGCGGGCCTCGCGGTGCAGCCGCCAGATCCACGGGCGGTCCTCGGCGGTGCGCAGCCCGTCGGGGAAGTGCAGCAGGCCGTCGTCGAGCAGCCGGCGGTGGTAGACGCCGGCCCACGCGTAGGCGTAGTCGACCGACGTGCTGTACGTCGCCGGCAGGATCGCCGCCCGCGGGTCCTGGACGACGCCGCGGCGGCCGTGCGGCACCCGGTGGACGGTGCGGGCGCGGGCGGCGCACTGCACGTGGTCGGTGCGGACGAAGTCGCAGTCCAGCCCGGTGGCGGCGGCCAGCAGCCGGCGGCAGTAGCCGGGGGCGAGCCAGTCGTCGCCGTCGAGGAAGGTGACGTACCGGCCGCGGGCCCGGTCGAGCCCGGTGTTGCGGGCGGTGGCCAGCCCGCCGTTCCGGGCGTGGCGTACGTGGACGGCGCCCGGCAGGTCGCGCGCGGCCTGCTCCAGCAGCTCGCCGGTGCGGTCCGTCGAGCAGTCGTCGATCAGGATGAACTCGGTGTCCGACGCGGCGTTCGCCCGGAGGGACGCCAGTGTTTCGGGTGCGAAGTCCTGCACGTTGTAGAAGGGGACGATCACGGAGAGTTGCAGCATCCAGGCGATGCTAGAGGCCGGCCCGCGTCCGGGGCTTGCCCCGCGCCGACGTCGGCATGAACGCCGGGCGGCGGAATGGTGAACGCCTCTGCCGAACGGGCGGGTTAGCCGTTCGGCGGCGTGTTGTTAACCATCTGTACGGACTGTGTTGGGCCACCGAGCGCAATGCCTCCCTAGCGTCGGCGACGTGCTCAACGACCCCCCGTCACAGCTGCGCACGGCTGTACTCGCCGACTCGGACACCCGCTGGAAATGGGGCGCGCTCACCGCCCGCCGCATGGCCCCGGAGGCGGTGCTCGACGGGTATCTGCTGCACGGCCGGGCCACGCCCACCGCCCGCCAGCTCGCGGAGGTCGGCGTCGCCGCCGACGCCATGCGGGAGGTCACGGCCGCCGAGTTCCTCGCCGCCGCCGACCCCGACCGCTACGACGTCGTGCTCCTGTCCTGCGTCGGCGGCACCGTGCAGGCGATGCTGCACGGCCTCGCCCGCGCCTGGCAGGGCGCCCGGCGCCGCCCCGCGGTCGTCACCGGCTACGTCGGCGTGGTGTACGAGAAGCTGTCCGACGGCCTCCTCCTGCGCAACGGCGCCGACATCGTCCTCGCCAACAGCCGCCAGGACGCCGAGCGCTTCCGCGCGGTCTACGAGGGCGTCGGCGCCTCCCCGGACAGCGTGGTGGAGTGCGCGCTGCCCTTCCTCGACGGCGCGCCGTACGAGCCGCTCCCCGGCGGGACGGACGCCGGCGGGACGGACGCCGGCGGGCGCCCGTACACCGTCGTCTTCGCCGTCCAGCCCTCCGTGCCGGACACCCGCGAGGACCGCCTGTACCTGCTGCGCCGCGCCGCCCGGCACGCCGAGCGGCACCCCGAGCGCGAGGTGCTCGTCAAGCTGCGCAGCCGGCCGGGCGAGCACACGACGCACATCGAGGAGGCCCCGTACCAGAAGCTCGCCGGCAAGCTGCCCGGCGGACTGCCCGCGAACTGCCGCCTGGTCTACGGGAACATGGGCGAGGTCCTCGACCGCACCGACCTCCTCGTCACCGTCAGCTCCACCGCCGCGCTGGAGTCCCTGCACCGCGGCATCCCCACCGCCGTCCTCACCGACCTGGGCGTACGCGAGCCGCTGGGCAACCACCACTTCCTCGGCTCCGGCTGCCTCGCCTCCTGGGACGAGCTGGACGCCGGCCACCTCCCCAAGCCCGACCCCGTGTGGCTGTCCCGCCAGGGCGTCCCCGGCGCGGCCTCCGCCGAGCCGTACGACGCCGCCTTCGACCGCGCCCGGGCCCGGCTGACCACCCTGGTCGCCGACCCGCAGCTGCCGCCGCTGGCGCCGTACTACACCCCGCGGACCGCCGGCGGCTACCTGCCGCGGATCCTCGCCCGGCACGGCCTGGCCCCCACCGGCGAGCCGCTGCCGCAGGCCGCGGCCGCCGCCGAGCCCGGCCCGGTGCGCCGGTGGGCCCGCACGCTGCTGCGCAAGGCCGCGCGCGCCGTGTACCGGGGCGGGGTGCAGCGGATCGCGCCGGTCATCCGCCGGATGGGGGCGCTGTGAGCGGCGTACGCGCGGCCGCGGCCCCGCCGGCGGTGAGCGGGCGGCCCGTGCCCTCCCGCCCCGCCCTCCGCCGCCAGGGGGCGCCGTGACCTCCCGCCCCGCCCCGCATCACCAAGGAGCCTCCATGTCCCAGCCCGAGACCGCCGCCCGCGTGCTCGCGGTCATCCCCGCCCGCGGGGGGTCCAAGGGCGTCCCCGGCAAGAACCTCGCCCGCGTCGGCGGGGTGCCGCTGGTGGCCCGCGCGGTACGGCAGTGCCTCGCGGCGCGGCTGGTGACCGACGTCGTGGTCTCCACCGACGACGACACCATCGCCGCCGTCGCCCGCGAGGCCGGCGCCGAGGTCGTCCGCCGCCCCGCCGAGATCGCCGGCGACACCGCGTCCAGCGAGGCGGCGGTGCTGCACGCGCTGGACACGCACGAGGAGCGGTGCGGGGAGCCGATGGCCGCGGTGCTGCTGGTGCAGTGCACGAGCCCGTTCCTGACCGGCGCCGACATCGACGGCGTGACGGCGGCGGTGCTCGACGAGGACGGCGCGGACAGCGCGCTGACGGTGGCGCCGTTCCACGGGTTCATCTGGCGGGACGAGGCCGACGAGGCGATCGACGGGGAGAGCGCGCGCCGCGGCGCGGCGGCTCCGCCGCGCGCGGTCGCGGCGGCCACGGGTGCCGCCGGTACGGCGGCGGCGACCGGGCCGCGCGCCGGGTCGCCGGCGGTTGAGGGGTTCGTCGCCCCGCCCGGCGACAGCGCGCTGGTCGACACCCGCCCCGCGGCCGCCGCCGCAGGCGGCGCCGAGGTCCGCCACTCCGCGGCGCCCGCCGCGGGCGAGCCCGCCGGCGGGGCCGCCGTGGCGGGGGGGCGCGCCGCGCCGCCCCCCGCAACCGCGTCCGCGTACGGTGGCCGGGCCTCCGTCGACCCCGCCGTGCGCGCCGCGGGCGCGGGCTACGGCGTCAACCACGACAAGTCGTACCGCCCGCGCCGCCAGGACCGCCCCCAGGACCTCCTGGAGACCGGCGCCGCCTACGCCATGCGCACCCCCGGCTTCCGCGAGCACCGCCACCGCTTCTTCGGCCGCACCGCCCCGGTCCGTACCGACGCCGCCCGCGTCCTGGAGGTCGACGAGCCGGACGACCTGACCCGCGCCCGCGCCCTCGCCCCCCTCCTCGACGTGCCCGGCCCCGGCTCGCTGCCCACCCGCCGCGACGTCGACGCGATCGTCCTCGACTTCGACGGCACCCAGACCGACGACCGCGTCTACATCGACGCCGACGGCCGCGAACTCGTCGCCGTCCACCGCGGCGACGGCCTCGGTATCGCCGCCCTGCGGCGCGCCGAGCTGAAGCTGCTCATCCTTTCCACCGAACAGAACCCGGTCGTCGCCGCCCGGGCACGCAAACTTCACCTGCCCGTTCTGCACGGGGTCGACCGTAAGGACGTCGCACTGAAGCAGTGGTGCGAGGAGGAGGGCATCGCGCCCGAGCGCGTGCTCTACGTCGGCAACGACGTCAACGACCTGCCGTGCTTCGGTCTCGTCGGCTGGCCCGTGGCGGTCGCCGGCGCCCACGCGATCGTGCGGGACGCGGCGCGTGCGGTGACGTCCACCCCCGGAGGCGACGGGGCGATCCGCGAGATCGCGTCCTGGATCCTCGGTCCCGCCCTCACCTCGTAGTGAATCTCCCCGGAGAGTAAAGGAACAGATCTGCATGAGCTCCACCCAGCGTTTCCGCACCTTTGGCGACCGCGTCGTCGGCCCCGGCCGGCCCGTGTACGTCACGGGTGAGATCGGCATCAACCACAACGGCGAACTCGACAACGCGATCGCGCTGATCGACGCCGCCGTCGAGGCGGGCTGCGACGCGGTGAAGTTCCAGAAGCGCACGCCCGAGGTCTGCACCCCGCGCGATCAGTGGGACGTCGAGCGCGACACGCCCTGGGGCCGGATGAAGTACATCGACTACCGGCACCGGGTCGAGTTCGGCGAGGAGGAGTACGGGGCGATCGACGCGCACTGCAAGGAGCGCGGCATCCACTGGTTCGCCTCCCCCTGGGACCCCGAGGCCGTCGCCTTCCTGGAGAAGTTCGACGTGCCCGCCCACAAGGTCGCCTCCGCCTCCCTGACCGACGACGAGCTGCTGCGCGCCATGCGCGCCACTGGCCGCACCGTCGTGCTGTCCACGGGCATGTCGACGCCGAAGCAGATCCGGCACGCGGTGGAGGTGCTGGGCAGTGACAACATCCTGCTCTGCCACGCCACCAGCACGTACCCGGCGAAGGCCGAGGAGCTCAACCTGCGCATGATCCACACGTTGCAGGCCGAGTTCCCGAACGTGCCCATCGGCTACTCCGGCCACGAGACCGGCCTGCAGACCTCCCTCGCCGCCGTCGCCCTCGGCGCCGTCTTCGTCGAGCGGCACATCACCCTGGACCGCGCGATGTGGGGCTCGGACCAGGCCGCCTCCGTCGAGCCGCAGGGCCTCGCGCGGCTCGTCCGCGACATCCGCGTGGTCGAGGAGTCGCTGGGCGACGGCGTGAAGAAGGTCTACGACAGCGAGCTGGCGCCGATGAAGAAGCTGCGCCGGGTCAAGGGCGTCGTCGCGGAGGCCGCCGAGGCGGCGGGCTCCTCCCAGGCGGCGGGAGCGGAGAAGGAGCCGGTCGGGGTATGACCGAAGACGGCGCCGGCGGCGCGACAGTCGCCCTGGTGGAGAGCCCGGTCCAGCTGCTCAACGTGCTGGAGTGGGCGTACCAGGGCGGCACCGTCATCCCCCTGACGGTGGTCGTGCTGCCCCCCACCGAGCCGCTCTCGCGCGGCCAGCTGCGCCGGATGGCGGAGCTGGCGAGGGACGACGGCCTGGAGGTCCGCTGGCAGGAGGCGCGCGGCGGCGCCGGCCCGCTGCGCACGCTGACGGGCCTGGCCCGGCCGCTGCGGCGAGCACGCAGGGTGGTGCTCGGCGACCCGTTCTCGCGGTACGTGCAGACGCTGCTGACCGTCGTCAAGGCGCGGGAGGTCGTCGTCGTGGACGACGGCACGGCGACGATGGAGTTCACGGCGCAGCTGGCGCGGGGGGAGCGGTTCGTCCGCTGGCACCGCAGCGGACACGGCGGCGGCGCGCGCGGCATGCTGTTCGCGCCGGTCGCACGGCGGGCGCGGCGGCGGCTGACACCGGGCACGGCGGCGGACGGCGCCTCCGGCACCCGGGTGGAGGTCTTCACCTCGATGCCGGTGGAGGACCCGCCGCCCGGGCTGAAGGTGACGGCGAACGAGTTCGCCTGGACCCGCTCCCGCTTCGGCCCCCCGAGCGTCGGCACGGCCACCGACCTGGTCGGCACGTCCCTGGTGGAGACCGGCGTCGTCGACCACGAGCGGTACCTCGCGGCGGTGGAGTCGCTGACCCGGACGTACGGCGCCACCCGCTACTTCGCGCACCGGCGGGAGCAGGCCGACAAGCTGCGCGAGCTGCACGAGCACACCGGCCTGGAGATCGTCCGCCCCGACCTGCCGCTGGAGATCATCGCCCGCCGCGGGCCGATCGGCCGCACGATCGTCAGCTTCCCCTCCACGGTCGTGCACACGCTGCCGCTGGCGCTGGCGGGAACGGGAGTGAAGGTCGCGGTCTGCGAGGTCGACCCGGGCTGGCTGACGGACACGGCGTCGCCGCGGGCGCAGGGGTTCCTGTCGTCGGTGGCGGGCGCGGCCCGCGAGCGGCGCGGGGTCGACGGGCTGCCGGTGGGCCCGGCGACGGCGACGGGGTGGTCCTCCGGGGCCGGGGCGGCGCCGGCGGCGTCGGTGTGAGGGACGGCCCCTGTGGGCGAGGGGCGCAGGAGTGTACCCATCGGGCACACGGGTCATGCACCCGCGGGACTGAAATTTTGTTGATCGCCTCTCGGGCCCCGCGTCGCTCACCGTACTCTTCAGAGTGTGAACCAAGTGATGTCCCGCAACGCCCGACCCGAGTCAGAGCCCGAGCCCGGCACCGACGCGCCCCTGCCCGGGGCGCTCCCGGCCGCTCTCGAAGCCGAACTCATCGCGTTCCGGCGGGACCTGCACAGCCACCCCGAGCTGGGCAACCAGGAGTTCCGTACCACCGCGGCCCTCAAGGAGCGGCTGGAGAAGGAGGGCCTCGCGCCCCGGGTGCTCCCCGCGGGCACGGGGCTGGTCTGCGACATCGGCGTGGACCCGGACGGCCCGCCGCCGGGCCCGATGCTGGCGCTGCGCGCCGACATCGACGCGCTCCCGATCCCGGACACGAAAACGGTCCCGTACCGCTCCGCCGTCCCGGACCGCGCCCACGCCTGCGGCCACGACGTGCACACGACCGTCGTCCTCGGCGCGGGGATCGTGCTCGCCGCGCTGGCCCGCGAGGGGCTGCTGCCCCGGCCCGTACGGCTGATCTTCCAGCCGGCGGAGGAGGTCCTGCCGGGCGGCGCGACCGACGCGATCGAGGCCGGGGTGCTCGACGGCGTGGGCCGCATCGTCGGCGTGCACTGCGACCCCCGCGTCGAGGTCGGCCGCATCGGCCTGCGCCAGGGCGCCATCACGTCCGCCTGCGACCGCCTCGAAATCTCCCTCGACGGCCCCGGCGGCCACACCGCCCGCCCCCACCTGACCACCGACCTGGTCACCGCCGCCGCCCGGGTGGCCACCGACGTCCCGGCCCTGCTCGCCCGCCGCGTCGACGCCCGCGCGGGCCTCGCGATCACCTTCGGCCGCCTCCAGACCGGCCACGCCTGCAACGTCGTCCCGCAGCACGCGGAGCTGTCCGGCACCGTCCGCTGCCTCGACCTGGACACCTGGCGCCGCGCCCCGGACCTGGTGCACGCGGCGGTCGACGAGGTCGCGTCCATGCACCGCGCGAAGTCGGCGATCACGTACGTCCGCGGTGTCCCGCCGGTGGTCAACGAGCCGGGAATGACGGAGCTGCTGGCCGGCGCGATGGAGGCGCGGCGGGGAGCTACAGCCGTGGAGACGACGGAGCAGAGCCTGGGCGGGGAGGACTTCTCCTGGTACCTGGAGCACGTGCCGGGCGCGCTGGCACGGCTGGGCGTCCGGGCGGTGGGGGAGACCGGACTGCCGCGGGACCTGCACCAGGGGGACTTCGACGTGGACGAGGGCGCGATCCGTGTGGGAGTTGAACTTTTCACAGCGGCGGCGCTGTTGGACGCGGGGGCGATCGCCTAGCGTTGTCGGACCGGTCGGCTACGGTGTGTAGTGGATCGGGTCCGGAGCGTAGGGGGTTTGGCGGATGACTCGGCGCAACGCAACGGGAGAGGGTGCGGTCACGACCGCGGTGATGTTCGGGGATGTGCTGAGGCACTTCCGGGAGCGGGCGGGGCTGACGCAGGTGGAGTTGGCGCGGCAGATTCCGTGCGACAGATCGCATGTGGCGAGGGTGGAGACGGGACGGAGTGTCCCGCCGGACGTGTTCGTGGCGAAGTGCGACGAGATCCTGGACACGGGCGGGCTGCTGCTGGCGCTGTGGGGGAGGGTGGACTGGTATCCGGATGTGGGGCATCCGGACTGGTTCGAGCACCGGGCGCAGTTGGACGCGGAGTGCGTGACGTTGCGGGCGTACCAGATGGAGTTGGTCCCTGGCCTGCTGCAAACGGAGGACTATGCCCGTTCGCTCTTCGCCACGCTGGTGGACGAGGAAGCGGAGATCGATGAGCGGGTACGAGCACGGCTGAGCCGACAGCAACGCTTCATGTCTCCGCATCAACCACCGCACTACTCGGTGCTTCTGGAGGAGAGCTGTCTTCGAACGGTGATCGGTGGACCGGAGATCATGCACGCCCAGTGCGCGCACCTGCTCGACGCCGGGCGACGAACCAACGTCCGAATCCAGATCGTCCCTTCGGCCTCCCCGGGTATGCGTCGTCCCGCGACCTCCATGTCGCTGATCAACCTGCCTGATGGGCACAACTGGGTCTATTCGGAGTCCCTTGAACGCGGGCACATGACCGACGATCTGAAGGTCTATACACGTCACTCGCAGACCTATGATGTGCTCAGGGCCGACTCTCTGTCTGCCCCCGAATCCGCCGCGCTGATCGGCGAGTTCATGAAGGGATATCGGCAGCATGGCCACCACTTGGCGCAAGAGCAGCTACAGCGGGTCCAACGGCGGCAACTGCCTCGAAGTGGCCGCGGAATGGCGCACGAGCAGCTACAGCGCAGCAAACGGCGGCGACTGCGTCGAAGTCAAGGCAACGCCGACGGCGATCCCGGTGCGTGACTCCAAGGACCCCGAGGGCCCGCAGCTGACCTTCACCCCCGCCGCCTGGACCGCGTTCCTCGCCTCTGTGAAGTCAGGCGAAATCCTCCCCCTCCAGGGGTAGTTCCCAGCGGTCCACCTCCGACCCGTCGTCCGCGCGCAGGGTCACGACCTGCTGTCCTGGCCCGGCCGCGAACGTGAAGCGAGTCCAGTCGGGCTTGTGGTGCTCAACCCACACCCGGTGCGCACTCTCGACGGCATCCCACAGCCGGCGCGGACCACCTTGTTCCAGGTAGCGACGACGGCCAGTGCTGTCCGGCTCGTACACCTCGGCCCACGAGCTGTCGGCGGCCCGTACGCCGACCAGTTCCCGGCCGTCCTCGTGGGTGGCCGCGTAGCGGCGGACGCCGGGGAGGTGCAGTTGGGCGAAGAAGGCGAAGGCGAGATCGTCCAGCAGGGCGGGATCCAGGGCCGTGTGCCCGGTGACGTACTCGCTGGCGTACGGGGCGACGGCCGGCTGGGGGTGCCGGGAGGGCATGAAGCCGGCCCACCGGGGCAGGAACCGTCCGCTCGCCCGCTCGTCGTCGTGCACGTCGGCGAGCAGCATCGCACCGCCGATCAGGCCGGTGACGTTCGTGAGAATGCGGCCTCCCGGCCGGGTCTGTGCGATCCAGGCCGGGGGCACGTAGGGCAGGCCGAAGGTGGAGATCACGCGGTCGTAGGGGGCGTGTTTCGGGGACCCGAGACGTCCGTCTCCGGCGAGGACGGTGGGGTGGTACCCGGCCTCGGCGAGCCGTTGCCGGGCGCGTTCGACAAGGTTCGGGTCGATGTCCACGGTCGTGACGTGCTCGGCGCCAAGCCGCTCGGTCAGCAGGGCGGCGTTGTAGCCGGTCCCGGTGCCGACCTCCAACACGTCGTCCCCGTCGTGGAGGCCGAGGGCTTGCAGCGCCGAGGTCATCAGGCTCGGCGCCGTAGAGGAACTGGAGTGCCGTCCGTAACCGGGGCCGCTGGCGAAGAGTTCTTCCACGGAGCGCCCTTCGACCTGGGTGAGGAGTGTGGTGTCGGAGTACACGCCGTCCAGCCAGGCCGCGCGCTGCGCGGGGTCCGCGCCGGTGACCAACTCGTAGCGGGTGCCTTTGTTCGTGGCTTGAGTGTGTGCGAAGTGCGGCACGAAGACATGCCGCGGCACGTGCGAAACCACCCCCTGCCACACCGGATCGGTGATGTCGCCGGCATCCGCAAGAGCCTGCGCGAGCGCGGCGGCGCGGGGCCGCCACTGGATGCCTGTGTCACGGCCGTTCACGCGCACCCCGCTTGCAGAACGTCGGCAAGAGCGGAGGCGATCGGCAGGTCGCACTCGGCGGCCAGCCAGCCCCACTCGCCGTTCTGGTTGACCTCCAGGAACACGACTTCTCCTGCCGGAGTGACGATCAGGTCACAAGCTCCGTAGAGGAGACCGAGGCGCCTGTGCAGTTCGACAAGCCCTCTCCGCACCGCCGCGGGAAGCTCGAACTTCTCGTATCTCAGCGCGTCGTAGTCGGACCGCCAGTCCACGTGTCCGCGGGCGGAATCCGCATGGATGGCTACGGTAAAGACGCGGTCGCCGACGACCACTGCCCGTGCCTCGTGCGACTTTTCGACCCACTCCTGCAAGAGGTGGGCCGTCAACTCCACACCCCCTTCGCGCAGCGTCTCGGGATCGTCGATCACGCTGGTGTAGAGGACTTTGATCTGCCTGTCCTCGGGCACCCACACCCCGCTGAGTGGTTTGTAGATGACGGGACGCCCCAGGTCCCGTGCCCAGGCGGCGGCGTGCTCTGGGTCGTTGGTGATGACGGAGGCGGGAACCCGTAACCCGGATGCCGCTGCCGCCGCGAGCTGAAGGGGCTTGTACTCGCAGGCGGCAGCCCGCACCGGATCGTTGACCCAGGTGCAACCGAGGCCCATCAGCACCCCGCCGAACCCGCGACGGGCTTCGCCGTAGGCGAAGACCTGCTCCGGCCCGGACATGCCCGGCTCAAGCTGAAACTGCGTCGGGCGTCGGTAGTACACACCTGCCACATCGGCAAGGTCGACACCGAGTCGGCGCCCCGCGGCCGTCACCCCCGTCAACTGCCCGGTCCAGTGGGCGGACGAACCGTCGAAGGCGGCTGCCAGGGCGATCCGGGTAGGAAAGTCGGCGGCGTCGAACTGCGCCACCCGGACGCCCCGGGCTGTGAGCTCCGCGCTTACACGCTCGGCTGTCCGGTCCTCATCGTGCGTGAGGACCAGCACCGTGGACGGGTCTCGCACTGAAGCGGGTCCTTCCCTGCCAGCGCTTCAATCGCTGGTCATTTCCTCACCCGAGCTGTTGCCGTCCGGGTGGCCGGACGTATCGCGCGACGGCCCCTCATGAGCACCCGCACGCGGTGTGACAGGGCGGACGAAGCGCAGCCCCCACGGGCGTACGGACGACGGGGGTTCCTCAAGGGACCGGAGGATATGCCCGCTCGGGTCCAGCGGGAAGACGTCGCCCACACGGGCGAGACGGGCGCGGGATTCGCCGTCCGGTGAATGTGTGAGCAGGTCCGGATCAGCCGCGGCTGTGCGCTCCGATGTCGGTGTCACCACCCGGCTCCCCTCTCATCCGCCTCGACCTCGATCTCACTCATTGTGCCCAGTTCGCTACTGAACGACAAGAAGGCGTTCTCCAGCCGTCTGGCCGTCGCTCAGCCCTTCCCCACCAGTTCCAGGATCCGCCGGGCGTGCTCCACGGAGCCCTCGGCGGTGTCCACGTCGTACATCGAGTCGATCATGAAGTGGTCGATCCCCGTACGTTCGTGGACCTCCTTCACGGTGTCGGCGACCTTCTCCGTGCTGGTGCCCGCGTCGATGTTCACCCGCAGCACGGTGTCGATGTCGTCGGGCGCGCGGCCGCCCTGCCGGGCGAGTTCGTCGAGCATCGTGCGCTGGGTGATGAGGCCGTCCACGTCGACGTAGCTCGGGACGACGACCAGCGGCAGCCAGCCGTCGCCGCGTCGGGCGACGCGGCGGAGGGCGCGCTCGGAGAGGGCGCCGAGGTAGAAGGGCGGCCGGGGGCGCTGGGCAGGCTTCAGGGGGGAGTGGTGCGCGGGGATGGAGAGCTGGTTGCCCTCGTACTGGGCCGGGTCGGTGGTCCAGATGGTGTGGAGGGCGTCGAGGAGTTCTTCCATGCGGGCGCCGCGGCGGGCGAAGTCCAGGCCCGCGGCCTGGTACTCCTCGGGGGACCAGCCGACGCCGAAGCCGGGAATCAGCCGGCCGCCGCTGATCAGGTCGATCGTCGTGAGGGGCCGGGCCAGTTGGACGGGCGGGTACAGCGGGGCGACGAGGACGTGGGCGCCGAGCTGTACGCGGCTGGTCGCGGAGGCGGCGACGCCGAGGAGGACGAACGGGTCGGCGGCGGGGTTCAGTTCCTCCGGGATGGTGTTGCCCCGGCCGCCGTAGCCCACGACGGGGTTTACCGCGGCCAGATTGCGGTCCCCCACCCAGAGGCTGGCGCCGCCGGCCTCCTCGATCGCGGCGGCGAACGTCGCCGTCCGGGCGATGTCGTCGGCCTGGCGGTGGAACTGGGGGAGTGCGAAACCTATCTTCATGCGTGCCCTTCGCGTGTGGTGGCGCCGGGCGGCACGTATGGGTCCGCTCCGGCGAGAGGCTCCGACCTTGTTCAACTCGCGGCGCCCCGCGTTCAGTTCCGCCGGGGCGGAGCCCCGTGCAAGGGACCCCGCCCGCGGTGGGCCGCCCGCGACCGCCCCCAAACCTGCCGCGGTCGACTCACGGAGCAGGGACAAGACGGCGACAAGGTGCATCAAAGAGTGCATCTTGCAGTGCCGCATAAAATGATGCATATTGGAAAGCGTGACGAAGGTAAAGGTCCGCAAGAGTGTTCCGCTGACCAGCGAGGACCAGGCTGTTCTGGACCGCCTCCGTACCCCCGGCACCGCCGAACACGAGGCGTTGCGGGATGTCGCGGGAATACTGCTGGACGACGACGCCTCGGAGGCGGAGACGCTGCACGCGCTGCTGACCGCCGGTCGCCTGGCCGTGACCGAACGCGTCATGCTCTCCGGCTACGCCGCACTGGCCGCCGCCCAGGACGAGGACGCCGCTGACCGCCGCGCCATGCGCGCCCGCGCCGCCCGCCTCAAGGGCTGATCGCCGGTGGGGGCCGCTCTTGTTCCCGTACGGGGCCGGGTCTACATGGCCGACATCGGTTCCGGCCGCAAGCCTTGGCTGGTCGTCTCCAACGACACGCGCAACCGGGCCCTGCGGGACTGCCTCGCCGTCCGCCTGACCGCCAGCACCAAGCCCGATCTGGCCACCATCATCGAGCTCGGCCCGGCCGACCCACTCGTGGGCCGGGTGCTGTGCGACGACGTTGCCCTGCTCTACCGCGAGGATCTCGACGAGGACCGCGGCGCCCTTTCACCACAGACCATGATGAAGGTCGCCGCCGGGCTGCGCGCCGCACTCGCCTTGTGATCCGACCAGAGCCCTCAATGGGTCCACCTGCATCGCGCTAGATCTCCGCATCGTGCCCGACGGCCTCGCCCCATCCCTCGGGTGCCGGGCCTCTGCGCTCACGTACGTCCCTCGCGGAGGGCCTCCCGTCCCCCCGGAAAGCCCCCGCCGCGGCCGCCAGCACCGCCGCCTCCGCGGCCTGTTCCGGGAGGCGCGGGTCGGGGGCGGCGCGGAGGATTACCAGGTGGTGGTAGAGCGGCGCGGTGGCGGTGAGCAGCAGGCTTCGCGCGTCCGTGGGCCCAGGGGGGAGTTCGCCCCGCTCCACGGCGCGCCCGACGAGGATCTCGCACTGCGCGTACCGGTCCTCCCATAGCCGCGTCTGGGCCCGCGCGGCCGGTTCCGAGTGGAACGACGCGGCCAGCGGCCATGAGCGCAAGAGGAGTTGATTGTTGCCCAATCGGCCCCATACTGAGGGTGACCGGAGTGTGACAACCGCCGCCGCGGGCTCGTGAGGTCTCCTATGGGCAACCCTCCCCACACGCCAGAGCCACCCGAGAAGCCACCTCATGCCCACGGGCCCTGGAACCCCTCCGAATCGCCCACCCCACCCGCACCGCCCGCTCCACCCCCCGCCCCTCCGCCCACGGAGCCGCCGGCGTCGGGAGGTTCCGCCCCGCCCCCGACGTCCCCGCCCCCGCCCTGGGCGCCGCCGCCTCCGCCCTGGGCGCCACCGCCGCCCGGGCCGCCCCGCAACTCCGACGCGACGGTCACCGGACCGCTGCTCCTCATGGTCGGCGGCCTGCTGGCGTTCGTGTCGACGATGATGCCGTGGGCGGGCGGCCTGTCGCTGTGGGATCTCGACACCCTGCAAAGGCTGTTCTCCGATCCGGACACCGGGCCGCTCTACGGCGTCAACGCCGCCGCGACATCCCTGGTGCTCTGCGGGGTGTTGTGCATGTTCTGCGGGGTCGGCGGCCTGGTCGCCAGGGATGCGGAGGTGATGCGCCGCTGGGGGCGGGTCAGCGCGTTCGCCGCGGCCGGGCTGCTCATCGCCTGTATCGGCACCCTCATCGTCGTCCGGGAGGCGCTGGACGACGACCTGGGCGCCGGGGTGATCGCGATGTTCGTGGCCACCCTTCTGGGGCTCTACGGGAGCCTCGCCTTCGACAGGGGCGCGACGCGCCGCTGACCCCCTCGCGGCCGCTCCGGCATCGGTACGCCCCTCCCGCCGGGCACCGCCACGCCGTCCTCCGTAATAGTAGCCATGGACATAATGTCCATGTACTCTATACGCCATGAGTGCAGCTCCGGCCGGTCCCACGCCCGGCTTTCTGGTCTGGCGGCTCGCCAACAAGTGGCGCGTCGCCGTCGACCGCGCCGTGGCGCCGCTGGACCTCACCCACGCGAAGTACGCGCTCGTCGCCTCCCTCTACGGCATGCACCACGCCGGCGAACGCCCCAGCCAACGGCAACTCGCCGACCACACCGGCATGGAGGCCCTGTACGTCTCGAAGCTGGCCCGCGCCCTGGAGGCGGACGGGCTCGTCGAGCGCGCCCGCGATCCGCGGGACCCGCGGGCCATGCGGCTCGCCCTCACCGAAAGGGGGCTGGACGTGACCGGGCGGGCCGTCGTCGTGGTGCGGGAGCTGGTCGAGCGGTTGCTCGAACCGCTCGGCGGCCTCGACGGCCCGGGGACCCGCGCGTTCACCGACGAGCTGCTCGCCCTGCTCGACGTACCCCTCGCCCCTTCTCCACCGGACGACCGGACACCACGAAGGACGACGCCATGACCACCACCGCACCCGCCGCCGACGCCCGCAACCTCGCCCTCGCCCACTACGCCGCCCGCGGCGTCCTGGAGCACATCCTGGACCGGCACGGTGTGACGTTCCAGCAGCAGGTCGCCCTGCGCACCGCCGTCACCGCCGACGCCCCGCTGACCCCGGACGCCCTCGCCGACCGGGTCGGGGGCTACCTCAAGGCCGACCCGGCCGACATCCGCGTCACCCTCGACGAACTGCTCACGAGGGAACTGCTGGCCGAGGACGGCCCGCACCTCCGGCCCACGGACGCGGGGCGCGAGCTGCTCGCGGCCGTCGCCGCCGAGACCGCCCCGATCTCCGCCCGTATCTGGGACGGCATACCTGCCGCGGACCTGGCCGCCGCCGGCCGCGTCCTCGCCCATGTCAACGCACGCGCCGACGCGGAACTCGCCGCGCTGACCGGCTGACGGGACCGAACCGGCCGAAGCGCACGACCCCGACCGGGCCGGCCGCCCCCGGCCGGCCCGGTCACCACGCCTTCACCGGCTCGTACGTCCCCCACACCGCCCGCAGCGCCCCGCACACCTCGCCCACCGTCGCCCGCGCCGCCAGCGCCCGCTTCATCGGATACAGCACGTTCTCCGTGGTCCCCGCCGCCCGCCGCAGCTCCGTCAGGGCCGCCTCCACCGCGCCCCCGTCGCGCTCCGCGCGCAGCCGGGCCAGCCGCTCCACCTGCCGCGCCTCGATCGCCGGGTCGACGCGCAGTGGCTCGTACGGCTCCTCCTCGGCCAGCCGGTAGCGGTTGACGCCCACCACCACCCGTTCGCCCGCCTCCGTCTCCTGCGCGATCCGGTACGCGTTGCGCTCGATCTCGCCCTTCTGGAAGCCGCTCTCGATCGCGCGGACCGCGCCGCCCCGGTCCTCGACCCGCCGCATCAGCCCGGCCGCCGCCTCCTCCAGCTCGTCGGTCATCGTCTCCACCACGTACGACCCGGCGAAGGGATCCACCGTCGCGGGCACGTCCGTCTCGTACGCCAGGACCTGCTGCGTGCGCAGCGCGAGCCGCGCCGACCTGTCCGTCGGCAGCGCGATGGCCTCGTCGAACGCGTTGGTGTGCAGCGACTGCGTGCCGCCGAGCACGGCGGCGAGCGCCTGGACCGTGACGCGCGCGAGGTTCACCTCGGGCTGCTGCGCGGTGAGCTGCACCCCCGCCGTCTGGGTGTGAAAGCGCAGCATCAGCGACTTCGGGTCGCGCGCGCCGAACTCCTCGCGCATCACCCGCGCCCAGATCCGCCGCGCCGCGCGGAACTTGGCGACCTCCTCCAGCACCGTGGTCCGGGAGACGAAGAAGAACGACAGCCGCGGCGCGAAGTCGTCCACGTCCATGCCGGCGGCGACGGCGGCGCGCACGTACGCGATGCCGTCGGCCAGCGTGAACGCGACCTCCTGCGCGGGCGACGCGCCCGCCTCCGCCATGTGGTAGCCGGAGATCGAGATCGTGTTCCACCTCGGCATCTCGGCGTGGCAGTACCGGAAGATGTCGGCGGTCAGGCGCAGCGACGGCGCCGGCGGGAAGATGTACGTGCCGCGCGCGATGTACTCCTTCAGCACGTCGTTCTGGACGGTCCCGGTGAGCTGCGCGCCCGCGACCCCCTGCTCCTCGGCGACGAGCTGGTAGAGCAGCAGGAGCAGCGCGGCCGGGGCGTTGATCGTCATCGACGTCGACACCCTGTCCAGCGGGATGCCGTCGAGGAGCACCCGCATGTCGTCGACCGAGTCGACCGCGACGCCGACCTTGCCGACCTCGCCGTGCGCGAGGGGCGCGTCGGAGTCGTGGCCCATCTGCGTCGGCAGGTCGAAGGCGACGGACAGGCCGGTGGTGCCGTGGGCGATCAGGTCGCGGTAGCGGGCGTTGGACTCGGCGGCGGTGCCGAAGCCGGCGTACTGGCGCATGGTCCACGGCCGGCCGGTGTACATCGTCGGGTAGACGCCGCGGGTGTACGGGTACGCGCCGGGGGCGCCGAGGCGGACGGCGGGATCCCAGCCGGCCAGGGCCTCCGGCCCGTACACCGGCTCGATGGGCAGACCGGACTCCGATCGGCGTGCCATGGCACCCACTCCCAGCTCTCCCACTCCTGTACGGACTGTAGCGGCAAGCCTACTTTCCGGAACTGACAGTGGCCGGGCGGCGTCCGTTCACCGGGACCGTGCCGGGGGCTTGTACCCCCACAGCTCGGCGATCTCCGCGAGCCGGTCCGGCAGCCCCTCGGCGTGGTCGCCCTCGCGCGCGGGCTGGATGCGGCCGGACTTGATGTTGCTGCTCCAGTCGCCCATGTGCGGGCGGAAGGTGCCGTGGTCGTGCTCGCCGTAGTCGAGCATCCCGGGGGTCCACTCGGCGCCGAGGAACGCGCAGAGGGCGCGGGTGGTCTCCGCGGGCTCGGCGGTCAGGTCCTCGTAGCGCAGGACGTGCCCCGCCGCGCCCAGGTTCGTGCGGGCGGACTCCAGGGCCTCGCCGTAGTCGAGGACCTCGCGGTGGATGGCGTCGAGGTCCGGGTCCTTGCGGCGGTTGACGAGGGAGGAGACGACGGCGCCCGGGTGGCGCAGCAGGACGAGGAAGCGGGCCCCGGGCCAGCAGTCGGCGAGCCGGTCGCGGATGAGGGCGTTGGCGGGTGTCTTGTCGACGATGATCCGCTTGCCGCTGCGCTCCAGCTCCCGGTGCAGCACGCGGTCCCACAGCAGGTGCTCCAGCTCGCGGCGGTCCAGCTCCAGGCCCTCCATGGCCCGGGCGCTGTACGGGCGGGTGAGCTGGACGTGCAGCGTGCGCAGGTGCATCTCGTGCGGGGCGCGGATCTCGGGGTGGCTGTTGAGGAGTACGCGCAGCAGGGTGGACCCGGAGCGTACGGAGGACAGCACGAAGACCGGCGACTCGACGAGGCGCGGCGCGCGCGGCGCGACGTACGCCTCCCGCGCCCCGCCGGAGCCGCCCGAAGCGCCGGAGCCACCCGAACCACCCGAACCGCCCGAGCCCCCGGGGGCTCCCGGGCGCCCCGCGCCCGCTCCGCGCGCGGGCGCGGAGTCGCGCCGGGGGGCGCGCTGCGGGGGGCCGAGCGCCTGCGCCAACAGCCGCCCGCGCCGCCTGAGTCCCTTGCCGACCCCGTTCATGTGCACACCCACACTCTCCCAGCGGCGATCACGGACGGCCCGGCAACGCGCGCGCACGCGCGCACCCGTCAGGCCGGCGGGCCATTCCAGGGGGTCCCGGCAAACGCAAGGTGTCCGGCAGGCAACGGCACGCTCCGGGTTCCGGACGACCTGTGACCGGGGAGAGAATCGTTCGAGGACTTACGGGAGGCAACCGGGGGGTGGACGAATTGCGTCCAGTACATATGAGCGTGTGCAGGAGAGTTCGTTCGATACGTACGGCCGTCGCGGTCGCGGCCGCGGGGGCGGCGCTCGTGGCGGCGGGGTGTTCGGCCTCGGCGGACGCGGCCGGCGGTGGCGGGGGCGCTTCGGAGTCTCCGTCGACGTCCGTGCGGCCGGAGCCGTCGGCCACGCCGACGACGCAGAAGCCGAAACCGAAGCCGACGCAAACGCAGACGAAGAAGCCGGAGTCGGAGGCGTCCGCGTCCCAGAAGCCGACCGCCGACCCGACGCCCGAGGGGCCCGACGTGCTGATGGCCGAGGGCGACGAGAGCGACCGGGTACGGGAGCTCCAGGCCCGGCTGCGCGCGGAGGGCGTCTTCGACCGCGGCCCCACCGCGTACTACGGCCCGATCACCGCCGCCGCCGTCTCGGCGTTCCAGAAGGACCGCGGCCTGCCGCGCACGGGGGAGACGGACGTCGTCACGTGGGAACGGCTGCTGGCCCGTACGGACGAGCCGACGCGCGACGAGCTGTACCCGCCGACCTCGCAGACCATGGAGCAGCCCGACCCGCGCTGTACCGAGGGACGGGTGCTGTGCGTGAGCAAGCGCAGCGACACCCTGCGCTGGATGAAGGACGGCGAGGTGCTGGCGGCGATGGACGTGCGCTTCGGGTCGCAGTACACGCCGACCCGCGAGGGCGTGTTCGAGGTCTTCTGGAAGAGCCGGCACCACGTCTCGACGCTGTACGACACCCCCATGCCCTACGCGATGTTCTTCAGCGGCGGCCAGGCCGTCCACTACTCCGAGGACTTCGCCGCGAACGGCTACGCCGGCGCCTCGCACGGCTGCGTGAACGTGCGGGACGAGGGGAAGGTCGCGAAGCTCTTCGGGGACGTCCGGGTCGGCGACAAGGTGGTCGTCTACAGCTGAGCGGGCGCCGCGGTACGGCACGGAGCGGCTGAGCTGTGGCTGTGACACTTTCTCCGCCGCCGACGCTGTAAGTGATGTGCCGACTGGTCATCGGCCCAGCGCTCGGCCGGGGTTCCCCCCGTACCTGCGGCTCAGCGCATTTGGCGCGGGCGGGTTGCGTTCCCCCAGCACCGCCCGCGCCACCCCCTCCTCTTCCTTCTCAGGCGCCCAGGCCCAGCTTCAGCCGCTCCTCCTGCCTCGCCGCGTCGCCGGGCCGGCGGCTCGCGGCCGCCGTGAAGGCCGCGCGCTCCAGGCTCCGCTCCCGCCAGGCCGCCGACGTCACCAGCTCGGCGAGCTGCCGCAGCCCCCGGTGGGCGGCGGTACGCACCGCGCCCGGCCGCTTGCCCAGCACCTCCCCGGCGTCGGTGGCGCGCATCCCCGCCACGGTGCGCAGCAGCACCGCCTCCGCCTGGTCGCGGGGCAGCTCGGAGATGAGCGTGAGCGCCTGCCGGGTGCCCAGGGACTCCAGCGCGTGATCCTCGGCGGCGCGCTCCGCGGGCAGGTCGTGGACGCCTTCGTCGAGCAGCACGCCCTGCGGGCGGCGCCGTTCGCGGCGCAGCAGGTCGAGCGCGCGGCGCCGGGCGACCGTGACCGTCCAGCCGCGGAACGACGGGCCGTCGCCGCGGAACCGGCCCAGGTCGCGGGCGATCACCAGCCAGGCGTCGGCGGCCACGTCCTCGGCGTCGTCGCCGACGACGCCGCGCAGGTACGCCAGCAGTACGGGCTGGAGCCGCCGGTACAGCGCGGTGAACGCCGCGTCGTCCCCTGCCTGCGCCCGGCGGACGAGCGGTTGCAGGTCCGCGTCCGCATCCTTGTCTCCCGGCGCCGTCCGTGCGGCAGCCGGTTCGTGAACTTCCCCCACCTTGTGAGCCTCGTGATCGGCCTGCGGCACTGTGCACCGTGCCCGCGCCCCCGCGCGCTCTCCGTCAGGCCGCTGCCCCAGCCACATCCGGAATCGAACAGAACAGTGCCACCATGCCAGACATCAGGGACGTTTGACGTGGGCACCCCTCACTTTTGCCCGTACAACTGTATGACGATTCGGGTAAGCCGTCGCCCGATTCGGTCATGCGGGGGCAAAAGTCTCCGGGCCGGAGTGGGTTTGGGGGACGGGGTTCGCGTTGCCGCGGCGCGGGGCGCCGACGCGTCAGCCGGTGACCGTGGCCGACGTCGTCGGGGCCGGCGCGCTGTTCGTCGACGTCGCCGTCGGGGTGGGCGCGCGCGGGGACTCCGACATGCCGAGGCTCGGGCTCGACGAGGGGTCGCCGCCCTCCTCCCCGTCGCCGCCCGTGTCGCCGCCGTCGGCGCCGTCGGTGTCCCCGTCCGAGCCGCCGGAGCCGCCCGGGTCCGTACCGGGGGATGTCGGGTTCGACGGGCTCGGGCTGCTCGGCTCCTCCGTGCCGCCGCCCGTGCTGCCGCCGTCCGCAGCGCCGCCCGTGCCGCCGCCGGGGGTGCCGGTCTTCACGTCCAGCCGGTTCGAGCAGTACGCCGGGACCGCCTCCGGGCCGCCGGCCGCCTGTTCCAGCACCCGCAGCCGGCCCTGGCCGGGCATCGGGCCCGTACCGGAGTGGGCGGCGAGGAAGTCGCGGCACAGCTCGTCCAGGACGGCCTCGGTGTCGGGGTTGTTCGGCGGCTGCTGGCCGTTGATGTCGCCGATCACGCCGCGGCCGGGCAGGTCGGGGTCCGTACCGACGCTGCCGCCCGCGCCCTTGGTGTCCTTGCCGCCCGCGCCGGAGTCCTTGTCCTTGCCGTCCTTGCCCGACCCCTTGCCGCCCTCCGCGACGGACCCGTTCCCGTCGTCGTCGCCGGGGGTCTCGGCCGACGTCGTGACGCCGACGCTCGGCGACCGGTTGCCGCCGCTGTCCGGGATGAACGACGGCGCCGGCAGCACACCCGTGCCGGAGGCCACCGCGACCCCGCCCAGCGCACACGCCGCCACCGCGCCCGCCACGCTCAGCCGCAGCGACTTCAGCCGCCGCACGACGCCGGAACGGCGCCGCTCCCGGCGCCCGTCGAAGGGCGACTCGGCGGCGAACTCGGCGGCCGACGCCCGGCTGGTGCTCTTCTGCGCCGCCCGGAACGCCGCCAGCGCGGCCTGCTCCCCGGGCACCCGGCCGTTCTCACCCGGCCGGCCCGACTCGGCGACCCGGGCCAGCACGGCCGCCAGCCGCTCGGCCGCCGCCCGGTCCTCCGGTGACCAGCGCCTGTGCCGCCCACGGCGGCCGGAGCCGTCCGCGAAGTCGAGCGGCTCCCCGCGAAGCAGTCGCTCCGCGACGTCTTCGTCGAGCCAGCCGTACCGGTCGTCCACCATCACATTTCCTTAAGCGTCCGCGCGGCTGATTGCGTCACACCGCCAGGCTGCTGCCCTTCCCCGGGCGGAACGTCCCCCTCTTCGTGCCCCTCTTCGCGCTCGTCCCCGCGCTCCTCCTGCGGCCTCTCTATCAGCGCGGTCAGCTGCTTGAGGCCGCGGTGCGCCGCCGTACGCACCGCGCCCGGGCTCTTGCCCAGGACCTCCGCGGTGCGCTTGGCGTCCAGACCCATGATCACGCGCAGCACCACGACCTCGGCGTAGTCGCGGGGGAGCCGCGCGATGAAGGCCATCGTGCGGCCCGTACCGAGCGCCTCGATCGCCTCCTCGGCGGTGTCCGCGTCCGACGGCCGGTCGGCGAGCTGGGTCTCGTCGCCGCCGGAGACGGGCCGCCGCGACCGCATCCGGACGTGGTCGAGCGCGCGGTTGCGCGCTATCCGGGCCGCCCAGCCGCGGAAGCGGTCGGCATCCCCGGTGAACGAGCCGAGGTCGCGGGCGATCTGCAGCCACGCCTCGGAGGTCACGTCCTCGGCGTCGCCGTCGCCGACGAGGCTGCGTACGTATCCGAGCAGGCGAGGGTGCACCGTCCGGAAGACGATGCGGAACGCTGCCTCGTCACCACGCTGGGCAGCGTGCACCGCGCCGGACAGCGCGGTGTCTTCCGCGTATTCCCCCTGCACGGTGGTCAGTCGGTCCGTGGCGCCAGGAGACGCAGTACACGCGGACACATCTGCGGAGCACCCCCGGATCTGGGCGGACCGTCGAGCGAGTCGTCGAAACGAATACCTGTGCGCCGAGGTCCGGCGCGATGTGCACGCTACGGCGGCGGAGTGTCCTGCGCAACACACCCGGGGCCGGTCCGCACCGCCGCGGGAGGCGGCCGAGCGGCCCCGGCGGGGCCCGTGACGGGCCGCTGTGACATTTCCGGGCCCGCTGGCGCTGAGTATTACAGCGGGTGCGAACGGGCACCCGCACCTGAGGCCGACGGCCGGAGCAGCTCCTGTGGGGGGTAGCGGCTCCGGCCGTCTTCTTTGTGCGGATCAGGGTGCCCTGACACGTTTTCGACCCCGCTGGCGCTGTACGTGTGTCAGGTGTGCACGAACGCACGCGTGTGAAGCGAAGGGGCGGGAATTGAGTCCGCGAAGAACCCATGCGTACCGGCCGTTGAGCCTGCGCAGACGTGCCTGGCTGACCCTGGGCGCGGTCGTGCTCGGCGGCACCGGTGCGGTCACCGTCGCCGTGGCCGACACCGACACCGGCTCCGGTTCGGTCGACCCGGCCGTGGCCGGGCTGGAGCCGCGCGAGTCGTCGGTCCACAAGGTCGACCTGGCCGGGGGCGGTGCCCGGCAGGAGTCGGACCGGACCTCGACCGAGCAGTTCTCGATGGTCGGCATCTCCTGGAGCAACGAACGCCGTGACCTCGGCGGCGTGGCCCAGGTGCGCACCCGCTCGGCCGAGACCGGCGAGTGGAGCGACTGGCACGCGCTGGACGCCGAGGGACGCGCCGCCGACGGCCTCACGACGGACATGCGCGGCGCCACCGAGCCGCTGTGGGTGGGCCCGTCCGACGGCGTGGAGGCGCGGGTCGTCCGCGCGGACGGCACGAGCACGCCGCTGCCCGGCGGGCTGAAGGTGGCGCTCGTCGACCCGGGCGTCACGCAGGAGGAGGCCGAGGAGGCGCAGGACGCCGGCGTCGGCACGGAGCCCGGTACGGAGGCGGACGCGGAGCCGGCGGCGCTGGCGGCGCCCGCTCCCGGCGCCGGGTCCGCGACGGACTCGTTCGACACGGCCTCGTACACCACCGGCATGGCCCCCGCCGCGGCCGTCACCCAGGCCGACCCCGGCCCGGGCCCCGAGTCGCCCGTCGACGCGCCGCCGGTGATCAGCCGCGCCGACTGGGGCGCCGACGAGTCGCTGGTCGAGGACCCGCCGACGTACAACCCCGACGGTGTCCAGGCCGCCATCGTGCACCACACGGCCGAGGCCGTGAACTACACGTGCGCCGACTCCGCCGCCATGGTGCGCGCCGACTTCCTGTACCACGTGCAGGACAACGGCTGGAACGACATCGGCTACAACTTCGTCGTCGACAAGTGCGGCCGGATCTTCGAGGGCCGCGCCGGCGGCATCGACCAGGCGGTGCAGGGCGCGCACACCCTCAACTTCAACAGCGTCTCCACCGGCATCGCCATCCTCGGCGACTACCACACCCACAGCTACCCGCCCCCGGCCGCGCTGGAGGCCGTCGCGCGCATCGCCGGCTGGAAGCTCGGCCAGTACGGCGTGGACCCGTCCGGCACCTCGGAGCTGACGCCGCTGAAGTACAACGACAACAACGAGCTCGTCCCCGCGGGTGACCCCCAGACCATGCGGAACATCTCCGGTCACAAGGACGCCCGCTTCCGCCCGTACGGCGCGGACTCCGACGTCAACGTGACCGCCTGCCCCGGCGACCGGCTCCACTCCCGGCTGGGCCGGATCCGCAAGATGGCCGACGCCCCCGGCGCCTCGCACGCGCTGCCCACCCGGGACTACGACGCCGACGGCCGCGGCGACCTCGTCGCCGGCATCCCGCGGGCCAACGGCGGCGGCCAGACCGGTTCCGGCGCGGTCTTCGTCGTCCCCGGCGGCGAGAACGGCCCGGTGGCCGACGGCACCCGCGTCCTCACCCAGGACCGGGCCGGCGTGCCCGGCACGGCCCAGCCCGGCGACGCCTGGGGCACGGACACCGAGTGGGGCGACTTCAACGACGACGGCATCGCCGACCTCGTCGTCGGCGCCCCGAACAAGGACGACGCCGCCGGCAACGCCGACAGCGGCGTGGTCACCGTCCTGTACGGGCCGGGGCTGGACTCCGGCGTCAACGTCACCCTCGGCGCCGACTCCCCCCTGGCGGGCGCCAAGTTCGGCTCGGCGGTCGCCGCCGGCGACTTCAACGGCGACGGCCGCGACGAGGTGCTCGGCGTCGGCGCCCGGGAGTGGGCCGTCCGCGACCTCGACGGCGGCAACCGCCGCGGGGGCTCGTTCGCGTCCGAGACGGTGGACCACCCGGACGCCGCGGTCGGCGACTTCAACCTCGACGGCTACGACGACGCGGCGCTCACCTACCGCGACCCGGACGGCAAGGCGCACCTCGACGTGTTCCGCGGCACGTCGGCCGGCCTGGATATCACCGGAGGCTTGGACGTGCCGGGCGGCCGGTCCGTGGCCACCGGGGACGTGACCGGCGACGGCTACCCCGACCTCGTCGTCGGCCAGCCCTGGACGAGCGAGTCGGGATCCCACAACGGCGGCCAGATCACCCTGCTGAAGGGCTCCCGGAGCGGGCTGACGACGACCGGCAAGCAGGTCGTCCACCAGTCCTCCGGCTCGGTGCCGGGCGCGTCCGAGGCCGGCGACGCGATGGGCTACTCGGTCGCGGTCGGCGACGTCGACATGAACGGCCGCGCCGACGTCCTCGTGGGCGTCTACCGCGAGGACGCCACCCGCGACGGGGTCAAGCGCACCGACTCGGGCACGTCCCTCCTGCTGTACGGCACCTCCTCGGGGCTGTCGACGGCGTCCGGCTCGCCGAAGATGTACCACCAGGACACCCCCGGAATCGGCGGCGCCAGCGAGTCGGGTGACCGGCTCGGCACGGCGGTGGTGCTGGCGGACCTGTCCGGGTACGCCCGGACGGACCTCGTCATCGGCGCGCTGGGTGAGAACTCCTTCGACGGCACCCTGCTCCAGCTGGACGCCGGCAGCCAGGGCGTGTCGCCGTCCGGTGCGGTGCACTACAACCGGTCCGCGCTGGGCACGCCGAACGCCGGCCGGCTGGGGGGTGAGCTGGCGCCGTAGGCGCCGGCCCTTCCGGTCCTCCGGACCCTCCGGTGAGGGGCCGTCCCGCAGGTGCGGGGCGGCCCCTTCGCCGTGCCCGTCCGGTCTGCCCTTCGCTCCGCCCGCGTCACCCTTCCCGTACGGTCCCCGCGAGGTCCGCGAACTCCCCCCACGTCAGCTCCGGCCGCCGCGGGTCCCACACCTTCTGCGCCAGCGCCGCCAGCGGCAGCCTCACGCCCCGGGCCACCTCCCGCGGCGTCTGCGCCCCCGCCAGGTCGCACCAGACCGCGAACCGGGCGCCGAGCACTTTCTCCGGCCCCGCCAGCCGCTCCGGCACCGGCCGCGTCCCGCGCAGCACCGCCGGTGTCCACTCCTTGTAGATCCGCTCGCCCGTGGGGTAGGTGAAGTCGTTGGGCTCGCCGAGTACGTAGTACAGATATTCGTCGTTGAGGTTCACCAGCCGGCGGCCGTCCTCCAGGAACGCCTGCGGGTCGCGCGCGAACGCCTCCTTGCCCGTCCAGTACTCGACCTCCCGGTCCCGGTCCGGCCCGATCTTCGCGCCCGGGATGAAGCCGTCGTTCCACGCCTTGACCTTCTTGCCGAGCTTCTTGACCGTGTCCGCGCGCTCGTTGAGCCAGGAGGCGGTGAGGTCGGCGACGGTCGCGCCGGCGCCGAGGCGCTCGCGGGCGGCGGCGGCCAGGTGCGGGTAGCGGGCGTCGGGGTCGCTCGACATCAGCGCGACGTACTCGTCGCCGCCGATGTGCCAGTACGGGCCGGGGAAGAGGGGCGCGTACTCCTTGAAGAGGTCGTCCACGAGCCGGGCCGCGCGGGGCTTCGAGATGTCGATCGCGCCCTGCACCGGGGTGCCTTCCGGGGTCTTCAGCTGGAGGCCGGGGTGGGCGTCGAGGACGGCGCCGAGGTGGCCGGGGGAGTCGATCTCGGGGATGACGGTGATGTGCAGCTCGGCGGCGAGGCCGACGATCTCCTTCAGCTCCGCCTTGGTGAGGTGCGGGTCGGAGACCACCTCGGGGTGGCTGTCGCTCTCGACGCGGAATGCCTGGTCGTCGGAGAGGTGGAGGTGGAGCTGGTTGAGCTTGAGGTCGGCCATCTCCCGCAGCCGGTCGGACAGCCACGCGGCGCTGAAGTGCTTGCGGGCGATGTCGACCATGAACCCGCGCTGCGGGCGGTCGGGACGGTCGTCGACGCGCCCGGCCGGTACGCCGCCGTCGGCGCGTACGGCCTGGAGGAGGGTGCGGGTGCCGTAGAAGACGCCGGTGTCGGTGGCGGCGGTGACGGTGGCGCGGCCGTCGGCGACGTCGATGCGGTACGCCTCGGGGCCGCCGGGGCGGCGGGGGTCGAGGCGGAGGAGGACGTCGCCGGCGCGCCGGCCGAGTCCGGGGGTGCCGCCGCCCCCGCCGTCCTTGCCGTCGTCGTCCGCGTAGCGCATGCCGAGTTCGCCGCCGAGGCGCATGGCCTCGTCCAGCAGCTCGCCGTCCCCGGCGACCACGCGCGCGTGCCCGACGGGCCGCCATCCGGTGCCGTCGGCGCGCTCGAAGGAGCGGACGGCGGGGACGGTACGGGGGTCGGGGAGCGGCTTGCGCCGGTCGGCGGCCCGGGACGGGGTGGTGCGGCGGTCCGCGTCGTCGGCCGCGTCCTCGTCGGCGGTGGGGGCGGACGCGGTGCCGCCGTGCGCGGGGCGCTGGGCCGCGGCGCCGCCCTCCGGTCCGCCGTCGCCGCCGTCGATCACGGGGCGCAGGGCGAGGAGCACCGCGGCGGCGGCGAGGGCGGCGGCCACGGTCCAGTACAGCGCGCGCCGGGGGCCGCGGAGGGCGCGGAGCGGCCCGGCGGCCGGGAGGCGGGCGTGCCGGCCGCCGGGGGAGCGGTGCGGGCGGCGGGGCGTACGCGGCGGGAATCGCATGGGGTGGGGACCTCCCGAACGGCCACGGACAGGGTGTGGGGGCGCAGCGTGGGGACGATCAGGACTCCTGTCGACTCATTCCGATAAACCTTCCCGTACGGGTGAACTCCCGGCCGATGCGACCGGAATGTTCGGTTCCGGACACTAGCGTGGCGCAGCGCTGTTCGACCGTAGCCGTCCCCGGCGCGCGCCCGCGCGCCCGGCACGCCATCCACGCACCAGGGAGACCGCTCTGCCCGCATCCGCCCCGCACGCCGCCCCGGCCGCCGGCACGGAAGGCGCCGCCGGCACCGGAGTCGCGGCCCCGCCCGCCGGCGCCGCCGTCCCCACCGGCGCCGCCGTCCCCACCGGCGCCGCCGTCCCCGCCGGCCTCGCCGCCTTCAACGCCGCGCCCGCCGCCGACGCCGAGCGCGCCCTCCTCGGCTGCCTCGACGACCGCCACTGGGCCCGCCGGCTCGCCGCCCACCGCCCGTACCCCGACCTCGACGCGCTCCTCGCCGCCGCCGACGAGGCCAGCTACGACCTCGCCCCCGGCGCCGTCGCCGGCGCGCTGAGCGACGAGGCCGCCGCCCTGCCCCCGGGCGCCGGGCCCGCAGAGCGCACCGCGCTGCGGGCCGCGCACGCCGCGTACGAGAGCCGCTTCGGCCACGCCTTCGTCCTGTGCCTCGACGGCTGCCCCGAGGGCGAGCGGCTGGACCGCACGCTGGCCGCGATCCGCGCCCGCCTGGGCGGTGAGCCGGACGAAGAGCGCCTCGTCGCCGCCGACGAACTCCGCCGCCTCGCCCGCGGCCGGCTGACCCGCCTGCTGGCATCGGGCCCGGCGACGCCCCGCGCCAACGGGCGCAAGGGAGCGTAACCGCCTCGGCTCTCCCTCCCGTCAGTGCCGTGCGGTCATCCGCAACCCCCACTCGCCCACGGCACGCGGGCGCGCGTGGCCGATACCCAGGCGCCCGGCGCGGGCGGGCCCGGCACCGCCGGGCGAAAAGGGGCGTAACCGCCCCGATCCCCACGCCCGCCAGCGGCGTTAGGCCACGCGCGTGCCTGATTGATCACACCTGCACCCCCATGACCGGTGTGCCGACGCACCGTCGCTACGATGGCGAAGGCCGGTGGACCGTACCCGGCCGGGTCATGACCGACAGTGCAGTACCGAGCCCTGACGGCCGGCCCCCGATCAGTTTCCGGAGGGTTTTTTCCGTGCCGGCTGGAACGCTCTACCGCGGCCGGGAAGGCATGTGGTCCTGGGTGGCGCACCGCGTCACCGGCGTCCTCATCTTCTTCTTCCTGTTCGTCCACGTCCTCGACACCGCCCTGGTGCGGGTCTCTCCCGAGGCGTACGACGACGTGGTGGCCACGTACAAGACGCCGATCGTGTCGCTGCTGGAGTACGGGCTCGTCGCCGCGGTCCTCTTCCACGCGCTGAACGGGCTGCGCGTCGTCGCCGTCGACTTCTGGTCGAAGGGCGTCCGGCTGCAGAAGCCGATGCTGTGGACCGTGGTCGGGATCTGGGCGGTGCTCATGGCCGGGGCGGCCTATCCGGTGCTCGGTCACGCCGCGCGAGAGCTGTTCGGGAGCTGATGACCATGGCCACCTCCGATGTCGAACTGACCGGCTCCTCCGCCGCGTACTCCCCGGACAACCCCGCCCCGCTCATCGAGGCCCCGCGCGCCCGCACGCCGCGCACCGCCCGGTCGACCGGCCGTTCCCGCACCAACTTCGAGCTGTACGGCTGGGTGTTCATGCGGCTGTCGGGGATCGTGCTCGCGGTCCTCGTCGTCGGCCACCTGCTGATCCAGCTGGTGCTGGACGGCGGCGTCAGCAAGGTCAGCTTCGCCTTCGTCGCCGGCCGCTGGGCGTCCCCGTTCTGGCAGGGCTGGGACCTGCTCATGCTCTGGCTCGCGATGCTGCACGGCGCCAACGGGCTGCGCACGGTCATCAACGACTACGCCGAGCGCGACGGCACCCGCTTCTGGCTGAAGATGCTGCTGTACGCCGCCACGGTCTTCACCGTCCTCCTGGGCACGCTGGTGATCTTCACCTTCGACCCGAACATCCGCTGACGCGGGCGAAGAGGTTCCCCTCATGCAGATCCACAAGTACGACACCGTGATCGTCGGCGCGGGCGGCGCCGGCATGCGCGCCGCCATCGAGGCGACGAAGCGCAGCCGCACCGCCGTGCTGACCAAGCTGTACCCGACGCGCTCCCACACCGGCGCCGCGCAGGGCGGCATGGCCGCCGCCCTCGCGAACGTCGAGGAGGACAACTGGGAGTGGCACACCTTCGACACCGTCAAGGGCGGCGACTACCTCGTCGACCAGGACGCCGCCGAGATCCTGGCGAAGGAGGCCATCGACGCGGTCCTCGACCTGGAGAAGATGGGCCTGCCCTTCAACCGCACCCCGCAGGGCCGCATCGACCAGCGCCGCTTCGGCGGCCACTCCCGCAACCACGGCGAGGCGCCGGTGCGGCGCGCCTGTTACGCGGCCGACCGCACCGGCCACATGATCCTCCAGACGCTCTACCAGAACTGCGTGAAGGAGGGCGTGGAGTTCTTCAACGAGTTCTACGTCCTCGACCAGCTCATCACCGAGGACGCCGGGACCGGGGTGAAGCGGTCCGCCGGCGTGGTCGCGTACGAGCTGGCGACCGGCGAGATCCACGTCTTCCAGGCCAAGGCCGTCGTCTACGCCTCCGGCGGCAACGGCAAGTTCTTCAAGGTGACGTCGAACGCCCACACCCTGACCGGCGACGGGCAGGCGTCGGTGTTCCGCCGCGGGCTGCCGCTGGAGGACATGGAGTTCTTCCAGTTCCACCCGACGGGCATCTGGCGGATGGGCATCCTCCTGACCGAGGGCGCGCGCGGCGAGGGCGGCATCCTGCGCAACAAGGACGGCGAGCGCTTCATGGAGAAGTACGCGCCCGTCATGAAGGACCTCGCCTCGCGCGACGTCGTCTCCCGCGCCATCTACACCGAGATCCGCGAGGGCCGCGGCTGCGGCCCCGAGGGCGACCACGTCTTCCTGGACCTCACCCACCTGCCGCCGGAGCAGCTGGACGCGAAGCTGCCGGACATCACCGAGTTCGCGCGCACGTACCTGGGGATCGAGCCGTACACCGACCCGATCCCGATCCAGCCCACCGCGCACTACGCGATGGGCGGCATCCCCACCAACGTGCGCGGCGAGGTGCTCGCGGACAACACCACCGTCGTCCCCGGGCTGTACGCGGCCGGCGAGGTCGCCTGCGTCTCCGTACACGGCGCCAACCGGCTGGGCACCAACTCGCTGCTCGACATCAACGTCTTCGGCCGCCGCGCGGGCATCGCCGCGGCGGAGTACACGGCGACGGCGGACCACGTCGAGCTGCCCGAGGACCCGGCGGCGTTCGTGGTCGGCGAGGTGGAACGGCTGCGGGACTCCTCCGGGCAGGAGCGGGTCGCGGAGCTGCGGCGCGAGCTGCAGGAGACGATGGACAAGAACGTGATGGTCTTCCGCACCGAGCAGACCATCAAGGAGGCGGTCGAGAAGCTCGCGGAGCTGCGCGAGCGGTACAAGAACGTGAGCATCCAGGACAAGGGCCGGCGGTTCAACACCGACCTGCTGGAGGCGATCGAGCTGGGCAACATGCTCGACCTGGCCGAGGTCATGGCGATCTCCGCGCTCGCCCGCAAGGAGTCGCGGGGCGGCCACTACCGCGAGGACTACCCGAACCGCGACGACGTCAACTTCATGCGCCACACCATGGCGTACCGCGAGGTCGGCGACGACGGCACGGAGACCGTCCGGCTCGACTACAAGCCGGTCGTGCAGACCCGCTACCAGCCGATGGAGCGTAAGTACTGATGGCAACCCCCGTCATGGACAAGGCCGAGGCGGACGCCGCGGGCGCGGCGCCCTCCCCGTACATCACCGCGACGTTCCGCATCCGCCGGTTCAACCCGGAGGCGGCGGCGGAGTCGTACTGGGAGGACTTCCCGGTCGAGATCGACCCCAAGGAGCGGGTCCTCGACGCCCTCCACAAGATCAAGTGGGACATGGACGGCACCCTGACGTTCCGCCGCTCCTGCGCCCATGGCATCTGCGGCTCCGACGCGATGCGCATCAACGGCCGCAACCGGCTGGCGTGCAAGACCCTGATCAAGGACATCGCGCCGGAGAAGCCGATCACCGTGGAGCCGATAAAGGGCCTGACGGTGCAGAAGGACCTGATCGTCGACATGGAGCCGTTCTTCCAGGCGTACCGCGACGTGATGCCGTTCCTGGTGGCCCACGGCAACGAGCCCACCCGGGAGCGCCTCCAGTCCGCGGAGGACCGGGAGCGGTTCGACGACACGACGAAGTGCATCCTGTGCGCGGCGTGCACGAGTTCCTGCCCGGTGTTCTGGAACGACGGCCAGTACTTCGGCCCGGCGGCGATCGTGAACGCGCACCGGTTCATCTTCGACAGCAGGGACGAGGCGGGGGAGCAGCGCCTGGAGATCCTGAACGACAAGGACGGCGTGTGGCGCTGCCGCACGACGTTCAACTGCACGGACGCCTGCCCCCGGGGGATCGAGGTCACGAAGGCGATCCAGGAGGTCAAGCGCGCGCTGATCACGCGGCGCTTCTAGAAGCGGCAGCCCCGGCCCCGGCCCCCGCGCACGGCGGGCGGGAGCCGGGCCGTCAGGGACGTGCAGTCCACGGCGACCGCCGCCCCCTGCACGGGGGAGCCGATGGGAACGGTCACCACCGTGTCCGGGGCGCCCCGGGTCAGTCCAGCCGGTCCAGGATCAGCGGGGTGCGGTCCACCGTCGTGCCCGGCGGGGCCACCTCGTACGCGCCCTCCAGCGCCGCCAGCGCCTCCGGGATCCGCTCCGGGGTGTCCGTGTGCAGCGTCAGCAGCGGCTGGCCCGCCGTCACCGACGTGCCCGGCTTCGCGTGCAGTTCCACGCCCGCGGCCGCCTGCACCGGGTCCTCCTTGCGGGCGCGGCCCGCGCCCAGGCGCCAGGCCGCCAGGCCCACCGCGTAGGCGTCCAGGCGGGTGAGGACGCCCGTCGTCGGGACCGGGACCGGGTGGGTTTCGCGGGCCACCGGGAGGGGGGCGGACGGGTCGCCGCCCTGGGCGGCGATCATGCGGCGCCAGACGTCCATCGCCGAGCCGTCCGCCAGCGCCTTCGCCGGGTCCGCGGCCGGCAGGCCGGCCGCCGTCAGCATCTCGGCGGCCAGCGCGAGGGTCAGCTCCACGACGTCCGCCGGGCCGCCGCCCGCCAGGACCTCCAGCGACTCGCGGACCTCCAGCGCGTTGCCGGCGGTCAGCCCCAGCGGGGTGGACATGCCGGTGAGCAGCGCCACGGTGCGCAGCCCGTGGTCGTTGCCCAGCTCCACCATCGTCGCGGCCAGTTCGCGCGCCCGGTCCAGGTCCTTCATGAACGCGCCGGAGCCCACCTTCACGTCCAGCACCAGCGCGCCCGTACCCTCCGCGATCTTCTTCGACATGATCGAGGAGGCGATCAGCGGGAGGGACTCCACCGTCCCGGTCACGTCCCGCAGCGCGTAGAGCTTGCGGTCCGCCGGCGCCAGGCCCGTGCCCGGGGCGCAGATGACGGCGCCGACGTCGCGGAGGGTCGCCATCATCTCGTCGTTCGACAGCGCGGCCCGCCAGCCGGGGATCGACTCCAGTTTGTCGAGGGTGCCGCCGGTGTGGCCGAGGCCGCGGCCCGACAGCTGCGGCACGGCCGCGCCGCAGGCGGCGACGAGCGGGGCCAGCGGCAGCGTGATCTTGTCGCCGATGCCGCCGGTGGAGTGCTTGTCGGCCGTGGGGCGGGGCAGCGCGCCGAAGTCCATGCGCTCGCCGGAGGCGATCATCGCGGCGGTCCAGCGGGCGATCTCGTCGCGGTCCATGCCGTTGAGGAGTATCGCCATGGCCAGCGCGGACATCTGCTCGTCGGCGACCTCGCCGCGGGTGTACGCGTCCACGACCCAGTCGATCTGCTCGTCGGTGAGCCGCTCGCGGTCGCGCTTGGCGCGGATGACGGAGATGGCGTCCATCAGTTCTGCGATCCCTCGCTTTCATACCTCTGATCGAGGTCGTACGGGCCGAAGGCGTCCGGCAGCAACTCGGCCAGCGGCCGGACGCCCGACGGGGTGTCCAGCAGCAGCCCGGGACCGCCGTGTTCGCTGAGCAGCTGGCGGCAGCGGCCGCACGGCAGGATCAGCCGCCCGTCGCCGTTGACGCAGGTGAAGTGGGTGAGCCGGCCGCCGCCGGTGGCGTGCAGGGCGGAGACGAGGCCGCACTCGGCGCACAGCCCGACGCCGTAGGAGGCGTTCTCCACGTTGCAGCCGACGACCGTGCGGCCGTCGTCCACCAGCGCCGCGGCGCCCACCGGATAGCGCGAGTAGGGGGCGTACGCCCGGGACATCGCGTCCCGGGCCGCGCGCCGCAGCGCCTCCCAGTCCGGAGAGTCCGGGGAGCCCGGGGAGTCCGTCATGTGCTCTCCCCCCTCCGGTAGCGCTTGCCGATCCACCTCGGCACCCGCAGCCGCTGCGCGAACACCGCCAGCACCACCAGCGTGGTGACGTACGGCGTGGCCTCCACGACCTCGCGCGGCACGGAGTCCGTGGCCGCGTACAGCGCCCCGAGGAGCACCGCCGCCACGCCCGCCGCGATCGCCGCCCGGGCGCCGCCGCGTACGTACTTCCACACCGCGTACGCCGCCAGCAGCACCGCCAGCAGCAGGAACAGCGCGTGCACCGCCTCGCCGCCGCCGCGCAGCTGGAGGCTGTCGGTGAAGCCGAAGAGCCCGGCGGCCATCGCGGTGCCGCCCGGCCGCCAGTTGCCGAAGATCATCGACGCCAGGCCGATGTACCCGCGGCCGCCGGTCTGGCCCTCCAGGTAGAGGTGGGTGAACGTGACGAGGAACGCCCCGCCCAGCCCGGCGAGCGCGCCGGAGACGGCCAGCGCCGCGTACTTGTACAGGTAGACGTTCACGCCCAGCGACTCGGCGGCCACCGGGTTCTCGCCGCAGGACCGCAGCCGCAGCCCGAACGCCGAGCGCCACAGCACGAAGTACGTGAGCACGAACAGCGCCGCCGCGACCAGGATCAGGTACGACACGTCGTGGGTGAGCCCGCGCAGGATGCCGGCGGTGTCGGAGAGGAAGAACCAGTGTTTCTCCTCCAGGTCCCCCAGCCAGTCGGAGAGTCCGGGCACGGAGAACGTGTTCATGTCGTCGACCTGCGGCGACTGCTTGTCGGTGCCGCCGGCCTCCAGGGCGTCCCCGTCCGCGAAGAAGATTTTCGCGAGGTACTGGGTGGTGCCCAGCGCGAGGATGTTGATCGCGACGCCGGAGACGATGTGGTCGACGCCGAACGTGACCGTGGCCATCGCGTGCACCAGCCCGCCCAGCGCGCCGCCGATGACCCCGGCGAGCGCGCCCGCCCACGGCCCGTGCTGCCAGCCGATCCAGCCGGCGAAGAACGTGCCGAGGATCATCATGCCTTCGAGGCCGATGTTGATCACGCCGGACCGCTCCGCCCACAGCCCGCCGAGGCCGGCGAGGCCGATCGGCACGGCGAGCGCGAGCGCGCCGCCGATCTGCGCGGAGGCGGTGAGGTTGGTGGTGTCGGTCAGGGCGCGCACCGCGGACAGCAGCAGCAGTCCCGCGGCGACCAGCAGCAGGATCTGCGGCAGCCCGAACCGCCGCTTGCCGCTGTCGGCGGGCGGCCGCCCCGCGGGCGTGACAGTGCCCGTCTTGCTCACCGTGCTCATGCGCCGGCCCCCGCCTTCTCGGTCTTACGTGCCTGGGCCAGCTCCTCGCCGACGCGGCGCTGCTGGTCCCGCAGCGCCCAGCGGCGGACCACCTCGTAGGCGATGACGACGCAGAGCACGATGATGCCCTTGATGACCTCGACGATCTTCTGGTCGTAGCCCTCGAACTCCAGCTGCGTGCCGGTGCGCTCCAGGAAGGCCCAGAGCAGCGCGCCGAGCGCGATGCCGACCGGGTGGTTGCGGCCGAGGAGGGCGATGGCGATCCCGGTGAAGCCGACGCCGAGCGGGAAGTCGGTGCCGTAGTTGTACGACTCGCCGAGCAGCGTCGGCATCCCGACCAGGCCGGCGACGGCGCCGGAGAGCACCATGCTGGTGACGACCATGCGCTTGACGTCCACGCCGCTGGCCGCGGCGGCGGTCTCGGACCGGCCGACGCTGCGCAGGTCGAAGCCGAAGCGGGTGCGGTTGAGGATGAACCAGTACAGGAAGCCGGCGAGGACGGCGAAGACGACGAAGCCGTTGATGTCCCCGACCGAGGTCCCGAACATGAAGATGTGGCTGGACTCCGGGATGTTCGGGGTGTGGGTGAGGTTCCCGTCCTTCTCGCCGAGGCGGCCCGCGGTGAGGTAGTAGCCGATGACGGCGCCGGCGATCGAGTTGAGCATGATCGTCGTGATGACCTCGCTGACCCCGCGGGTGGTGCGCAGCAGGCCCGCGATGCCCGCCCAGATCGCGCCGACGCCCATGGCGACCAGGATGATCAGCGGGATCTGGATGAGGCCCGGCAGCGACAGCGCGCCGCCGACGGCCGCGGCGAAGAAGGCCGCGATGCGGTACTGGCCGTCGACGCCGATGTTGAAGAGGTTCATCCGGAAGCCGATGGCGACGGCGAGCGCGGAGAGGAAGAACATCGTCGACTTGTTGACGATGTAGACGGCGCTGCGGTCGGTCGTCCCGAACTCGATCATGATCTGGTAGGCCCGGAACGGGTCCTTCCCGGAGATCAGGATGATCAGCGAGGTCAGCGCCAGCGCGGCGAGGACCGCGAGCACCGGGGCGCCGACCGCCGTGATCAGCTTGTCCCTGTCGAGGCGTTTCATTCCGTACGGCCTCCGCCCTGCCCGCTGTCGCCGCTGTCGCCGGAGTCGCGGGGCGCCCGCGGCGCCGCCTCGTCCTCCAGATGGCCGCTCGCCGCCCCCGTCATCGCGCTGCCCAGCTCCTCCGGGGTGATCGACGCCGGGTCGGCGTCGGCGACCAGCCGGCCGCGGTACATCACCCGCAGCGTGTCGGAGAGCCCGATCAGCTCGTCCAGGTCGGCGGAGATCAGCAGCACCGCCAGGCCCTCGCGGCGGGCCTCGCGGATCTGCTCCCAGATCTCCGCCTGCGCCCCGACGTCCACGCCGCGCGTGGGGTGCGCGGCGATGAGCAGCTTCGGCCGGTGGCTCATCTCCCGGCCGACGATGAGCTTCTGCTGGTTGCCGCCGGAGAGGGAGCCGGCGGTGACGTCGATGCCGGGGGTGCGGACGTCGTACTCCTCGACGATCCGCGCGGTGTCCTTGCGGGCCCCGGCGGTGTCGATGAGCACGCCGCGGCTGTTGGGCCGCTCGGTGGTGTGGCCGAGGATGCGGTTCTCCCAGAGCGGGGCCTCCAGCAGCAGGCCGTGCCGCTGCCGGTCCTCGGGGATGTAGCCGATGCCGCCCTCGCGGCGCCTGCGGGTGGGGGCGTGGCTGATGTCCGCGCCGTCCAGCACGACGCTGCCGCCGTCCGGGTCGCGCAGCCCCATGACGGCCTCGACGAGCTCGGACTGGCCGTTGCCCTCCACGCCGGCGATGCCCAGCACCTCGCCCTGGTGGATGGTGAAGGAGATGCGGTCCAGCACCTCGCGCGGTACGCCGTCGGCGTCGACGGCCGACAGGTGCAGCTCGCCGACCTGGAGCATCGGCAGGTCGGTGACCGTCGACTCGCGGGTCTCGGGGGTGGGCAGCTCGCTGCCCACCATCAGCTCGGCGAGCTGCTTGGAGGTGACGTCCGCGGGCTTGACGGAGGCGACGGTGGTGCCGCGCCGGATGACGGTGATGTCGTCCGCGACGGCGAGCACCTCGCCGAGCTTGTGCGAGATGAACAGCACGGTCAGGCCCTCGGCCTTCAGCTCCCGCAGGTTGTCGAAGAGCGCGTCGACCTCCTGCGGGACGAGCACGGCGGTCGGCTCGTCGAGGATGAGGGTGCGGGCGCCGCGGTAGAGGACCTTGAGGATCTCCACCCGCTGCCGGTCGGCGACCCCGAGGTCCTCGACCAGCACGTCGGGGCGGATGCCGAGGCCGTACGCCGCCGACAGCTCCATGATCTTCGCCCGCGCCCGGTCGCCGATGCCGTGCAGCTTCTCGCTGCCGAGGACGGTGTTCTCCAGCACGGTGAGGTTGTCGGCGAGCATGAAGTGCTGGTGCACCATGCCGATGCCGCGCGCGATGGCGTCGGCCGGGCTGGCGAAGGTGACCGGCGCGCCGTCGAGGGTGATGGTGCCCTCGTCCGGCTTCTGCATGCCGTAGAGGATCTTCATCAGGGTGGACTTGCCCGCGCCGTTCTCGCCGACGAGGGCGTGGACGGTGCCGCGGCGCACGGTGATGTCGATGTCGTGGTTGGCGACGACGCCGGGGAAGCGTTTGGTGATGCCGTGGAGCTCGACGGCGGCGGTGCCGGCCGGTGGATCCGGTGCCGTGGAGCTGCTGCTGGGGGCTGCGATGGCGCACACTCCTCGTCGAGCGCGGTGGATGCGGGGCGGACGTACGCCAGCGCCGTGCTGGACGGCGCTGGCGACGTGACGCGGTTACGGCATATCACGCTACGCGCGTAGTGCCGGAGGCAGATGCACGGGGTCCGGCGGACGGCCGACCCGCTCCGTCCGCCGGACCCCGGGACACGTCCCGCGATCAGGGAGTGTCGCTGACCTTGATCTCGCCGTCGACGATCTTCTGCTTGGCGGCGTCGATCTCGCCCTGGATGTCGTCGATGAAGCCGCCGGAGGTGGCCAGGCTCACGCCGTCGTCCTTGAGCGTGAAGGTCTGGTCGCCGGTGAGCGGCTTGCCGTCCACGACGCTCTTGATCACGTCGTAGACCGCCACGTCGACGTTCTTCACGACCGACGTCAGGATCGAGTCCTTGTAGTCGGCCAGCGCCTTGTCGCGGTACTGGTCGGAGTCGACGCCGATCGCCCAGGCGCCCTCCTGCGCGGCCACGGCCTCGATCGAGCCGGTGCCCGACAGGCCCGCGGCGCTGTAGATGACGTCGGTGCCCTTGTCGAGCATGCCCTCGGCGATGCCCTTGGCGCGCAGCGGGTCCTGGAAGCCCTTGATGTCGCTCTCGTACAGGTACTTCACGTCGATCTTGAGATCCGGGTTGGTGTCCTGGACGCCCTGGACGAAGCCCGCCTCGAACTTCTTGATGAGGTTGTTGTGCACGCCGCCGATGAAGCCGACCTTGTCGGTCTTGGTCTTCAGCGCGGCGGCCACGCCGGCGAGGTACGAGCCCTCGTGCTCGGCGAAGGTGACGCCGGCGACGTTCTTCGCCTGCGACGCCTCGTCTATCACGGCGAAGGTGGTGTCCGGGAAGTCCTTGGCGACCTTGTTGACCGACTTGCCGTACGCGAAGCCGACCCCGATGACCGGGTCGTAGCCCGCCTCGGCGAGGGAGGTGAGCCGCTGCTCGCGGTCGGCCTCGGTCTCGCCCTCGCGGGCGGTCAGCTCCTTGCCGCCGAGGTCGAACTCCTTCCTGGCCTTGTCGTACCCGCGGGCGGCCGACTCGTTGAAGGAGGCGTCGCTGCGGCCGCCGACGTCGAAGGCCAGGCCGACGCCCTTGTCGCTGCTGCCGCTGTCTTCGCTGCTGCACGCAGCACTCGTGAAGGCGAGGGCCGCGGTTGCCACGCCCGCGGCGGCGATCTTGGTTACCCGGCGCAAGAGGACTTCCCCTTCGGTCTTGCGAAGCGCCTCTTTCCGGCGCTGCTTCCGGGGCATCGTAACGCGCGTAGACCAAGCTGAACCTCCGGCAACGAGTCCGTTACCGGATCGTCTCCGCGGCGGTTTCTCCCGCGCCGCGCCCGGCGCCGGTGCGTAGCGGCTGACCTGTGGGTTCGTGGGGTACGGGAGGTACCGGACGGCCCGCGGCGGCCGGGGCGCGGCCCGGTGCCCGGGGCGGGTCGCCGGGCTGGGCGGGGTCCCCCGTACGGGCCGCCGCGGCGGCCAGCCGGGTGGCGTGAAAGGTGATGCCCGTGACGCCGGTGAGGGCGGTGAGGCCGAGGGCGACCACCCCGTGCCAGCCGACCGCGTGGAAGGCGACCGCGCCCGCGGTGGCGCCCGCGCTGTTCCCGACGTAGTACGCCACCTGGTACAGCGCCGTCGCCTGCGCCTTGCCGGTCGTCGCCGCGTGGCTGACGGAGGCGGAGGCGACCGCGTGCCCCGCGAAGAAGCCCGCGGTCAGCAGCACCAGCCCGGCCAGGACGGCGGCCAGCGAGTCGCTCAGCGTCAGCAGCAGCCCGGCGGCGGTGGTGCCGGCGGCGGCGTACAGGGTGCCGCGGCGGCCGAGGCGGGCGACGAGGCGGCCGGCGGCGGCGGAGGAGCCGGTGCCGACGAGGTAGATGACGAAGACCGAGCCGATGAGGCCCGCGGAGAGGCCGAACGGCTCGCCGGCCAGCCGGTAGCCGATCATCGTGTAGACCGAGCCGAAGACCGCCATGAACAGCAGCCCGATCGCGTACAGCCGGCGCATCAGCCCGTCGGCGAGATGGCCGCGCACGGTCCGCGCCACCGCCCGCGGCGCCAGCGGCGCGGCGGTGAAGTGCCGGGCGCGCGGTAGCAGTACGCGGAACGCGACCGCGCAGAGCAGCGACAGCACGGCGACGGTGCCCAGCGCCGCGCGCCAGCCCCACGCCTCCGCCGTCCAGCCGGTGAGGATGCGGCCGGCCATGCCGCCGACGCTGTTGCCCGCGACGAAGAGCCCCACGGCGCCGATCACCGCCCGGCCCCGTACCTCCTCGCCGATGAACGCGATCGCCGACGCCGGAATCCCCGCGATCGCCGCGCCCTGCGCCGTCCGCAGCGCGATGAGCGAACCCAGGTCGGGCGCGAAGGGCATGGCCAGCCCCAGCAGCACGGCCGCGGCCAGCGCCCACGTCATCGTCCGCTGCCGCCCGAAGCGTTCGGAGACCGCGCTGAGCGGCAGCACGGCGAGCGCGAGGGCGGCGGTGGTGGCGGAGACGGTCCAGCTGGCGGCGCCGGGGCTGACGCCGAGGTCGGCGGAGAGGGCGGGCAGCAGGGCCTGGGTGGCGAAGAGGAGGGTGAAGGTGGCGACACCGGCGGCGAACAGGGCCAGGAGCACGCGGCGGTAGCCGGGCTCGCCGGGTGCGTGTTTCGGGAGGGCGCTCACCTGGGCGGGCATGCGTCGAACGTACGGCCGGGTTCGTTCATGCGTCCAATGCGGAAAGCGGCGATAATCGATGCCGTGGTGCATGAGCAGAGGTCACGAGGGTCGATGTCACGGTCCCGTCATCCGGAAGACATCCCGGCGGGGGTCGCGGAGGAGCCGGGCGCGTGGGGCGCGGTGCTCGCGCCCCGGCTCGCGCAGTTCGCGGCCGTCGCCCGCGAAGAGCACGTCACCCGCGCCGCGCGGGCACTCGGCGTCCCGCAGCCGACGCTGAGCCGGGCGATGGTACGGCTCGAAGCCGACCTCGGCGTCGCGCTGTTCGCCCGCCGCGGGCGCGCCCTGTCGCTGACGACGGCGGGCCGCGACCTCCTCGCGTACGCCGAACGCGCGCTGGCGGAGGTGGGCCGGGGCGCGGAGGCCGTACGCGCCGACGCGCACCCGGAGACGGGGAAGGTGGCCTTCGGCTTCCTGCACACGCTCGGCTCCGAGACCGTGCCGGGGCTGCTGCGGGAGTTCCGCAGGGACCACCCGCGGGTGCGCTTCGCGCTGGTGCAGAACTACGGCGAGTGGATGCTGCAACGGCTGCGGGCGGGCGAACTTGACCTGTGCCTGACCTCGCCGGTGCCGGACGCACCGGACCTGGTGGCGCGGCGGCTGGCCGAGCAGCCCATCCGGCTGGTCGTCCCGGACGACCACCGGCTCGCGGGGCGCCGCCGGATCCGGCTCGCGGAGGTGGCGGAGGAGCCGTTCGTCACGCTGGAGCCGGGCTACGGGATGCGGCGGATGACCGAGGAACTGTGCGCGGCGGCGGGGTTCGCGCCGCGGATCGCGTTCGAGGGGGAGGAGGCGGAGACGATCCGCGGGCTGGTGGCGGCGGGACTGGGGGTGGCGCTGCTGCCGCCGCCGGCGGTGCCGCGGCCGGGGGTGGTGGAGCTGCACGTGACGGCGCCGCGGGCGGTGCGGGAGATCGGGGTGGCGTGGGTGGCCGGCCGGCAGGAGACGCCCCCGGTGGCGGCGTTCCGGCGGTTTCTGCTGGGGCGGCGGGGGGAGCTGCTGGCGGGGTGAAGGGTAGGCCGCCCCTCCGACAGCACACCTGCCCGCGCCCGCGCACACCTGCCCGCGCCCGCGCACACCTGCCCGCGCCCGCCTGCCGGTCCCGCCCGCCGCGACAGCCCGCGGCGCGCTGCCCGCTACGCCGGTGCGAACCCCGTCGCCAGCGGCATCCGCAGACCTATCGGCGGCGGTGCCGCGAGCGCGTCGGCGACCGGCCGGCTGTACGGCCGGCCGAAGAGCGAGCCGCGTACGAAGTCGGCGGCCAGGGCGAGCACTTCGGACCGGTGCTGGTGCAGCCCGTGCCCGTCCGAGTGCACCTCGAAGCGGCACACGTCGCGGTTGGCCTTCTTCGCCCGCACCGCCAGCCGGTACGACAGGTCCGGGTCGGTGCGCTCGTCGTCGGTGCCGTGCACGAACAGCACGGTGCGGCCGCTCAGCTGCCGCACGGGCTCCGCGTCCGCCGCCTGCGCGTCGGGCAGCCACGGCGCCAGCGCCGCCACCGAGACGACCGCCTCGTGCCCGGCGGCGCGCAGCGCCGCGCGCCCGCCGACGTCGGTGCCGACCAGCGCCACCGGCACGTCCCCGTACCGCCGTACGACCTCCGTCAGCGCCCACTCGGCGTCGTGCGCGGCGTCCGCCGCGGCGCCGTTCCAGCCGCGGCAGCGGTAGTGCACGGTGTGCGTGACGAGCCCTTCGTCGCGCCCGGCGCGCGCGAGCCGGCGGGCCAGCGACCAGACGGAGGCGGCGGCGAGCCGCGACGGCCGCCGGCTGCTCTCCTCCTCGCCGGCGGGCAGCAGCAGCGCCACCGCCTGCGCGGAGGGCGCCCCGGTGGCGCGGCCGAGCCGGGCGGGGCGGGTCACGCTGGTGTCCTGAGCCATGGCAGCACGATGGCAGATGGCGGCGCCCCTGCCCACCCGTCGGCGCCTCTACACCGTCCGCCGGCAAGGCAGTTGTCCGGCCGCGCGCCGCGGCGGGGGAGGGCGGCGTCGGGCGGCCGGGACCGGCGGGGGCGCACCCCGCCCTGCGGCACCCGCCGCCGGGCGCGGCTCTACGCGCGTAGGATGGCGCAAACCGTGACGCGAAAGGGGCGTGCCGCATGGCGGGTGACAACGGCAGGGGCGAGGGCTCGGCGGGGCGGGGGGCGGTGCCGGACGGGGACCGGATCCGGCGGGCGCCCAAGGTGCTGCTCCACGACCACCTCGACGGCGGGCTCCGCCCCGCCACCATCGTGGACATCGCCCGCGAGACGGGCTACTCGGGCCTGCCCGAGAGCGACTCCGAGCGGCTCGGCGCCTGGTTCCGGGAGGCCGCCGACTCCGGGTCGCTGGAGCGGTACCTGGAGACCTTCGCCCACACCTGCGCCGTGATGCAGACCCGCGACGCGCTGGTGCGGGTCGCCGCCGAGTGCGCCGAGGACCTCGCCGCCGACGGCGTCGTGTACGCCGAAGTGCGCTACGCCCCCGAGCAGCACCTCCAGGGTGGGCTGAGCCTGGAGCAGGTGGTGGAGGCGGTCAACGAGGGCTTCCGCGAGGGCGAGCGGCGCGCCCACGCCGCCGGGCGCCGCATCCGCGTGGGCGCGCTGCTCACCGCCATGCGGCACGCCGCCCGCTCGCTGGAGATCGCCGAACTCGCCAACCGCTACCGCGACCTCGGCGTCGTCGGCTTCGACATCGCCGGGGCCGAGGCCGGTTTCCCGCCCACCCGCCACCTCGACGCCTTCGAGTACCTCAAGCGCGAGAACAACCACTTCACCATCCACGCCGGCGAGGCGTTCGGCCTGCCGTCGATCTGGCAGGCGCTCCAGTGGTGCGGCGCCGACCGGCTCGGCCACGGCGTACGGATCATCGACGACATCCACGTCGCCGACGACGGCACGGTCAAGCTCGGCCGGCTGGCGGCGTACGTGCGCGACAAGCGGATCCCGCTGGAGCTGTGCCCGACGTCCAACCTGCAGACCGGCGCCGCCACCTCCTACGCCGAGCACCCCATCGGGCTGCTGCGCCGGCTGTACTTCCGGGCCACGGTCAACACGGACAACCGGCTCATGAGCGGCACCAGCATGAGCCGCGAGTTCGAGGAACTCGTCCGCACGTTCCACTACACGCTCGACGACATGCAGTGGTTCACCGTCAACGCCATGAAGTCGGCTTTCATCCCTTTCGATGAAAGACTGGCGATGATCAATGAGGTCATCAAGCCCGGATATGCCGGGCTGAAGTCGGAATGGCTCTTTCACTGACCGGCTCTGACCTGTGCTTTCGGGCGCTTGCAGGGTGTTGCGGCGATGGTCCTACGATCCGTTGACAGGGCTGTACGGGCCAATTTCCCGGCCGGCGGCGCGGTCTTTGCCGCGGCGATACCGCGCTGGCTACATTGCTCACTGCCGCTCGATATCCGCAAGGACGAGGACCTGAATTCCATGAAGACCCGCAAGCTCGTCGGTACCGCAATGCTCGGCGCCGCCTTCGCCGTCGCCGGGGCGGGCACCGCCTCCGCCGACACCCCCGGCCCCGCCCTGCCCGGCCCGCTCGGGCAGCTGACCGCCCCGCTGGAGTCCGTCACCGGTTCCCAGCTGGCGAGCAACAACGGCACGCCCGCCGGGGCGGCCGAGACCCAGCAGATGCCGAACCTCGGTCAGCTCGGCGCCCTGACCAGCGTGGTCCCCCTGGCCGGCCTGCCGATCTGACACGACCCGCACGCACCGAACGCCGGGGCCGGCATCCGCGTGGATGCCGGCCCCGGCGCCGTGTCGTGGATGGGCCGTCCTCACCAGGCCGGGCGGTGTGCCTTCGCCTCGTCGGGCATCAGCAGCCACAGCGCCAGGTAGAGCAGGAACTGCGGGCCCGGCAGCAGGCAGGACACCAGGAAGACGCCCCGGACCGTGGTGGGGGTCGTGCCGAAGCGCCGGGCCAGGCCCGCGCACACTCCGGCGATCATCCGGCCGTCGCGAGGTCTCGTCGGCATGGCCATGGCTGCGTCACTCCTCAGGTCGGCGGTCCGCGGCCCGCTCGACGGGGCCGGTGAGTCCACCGTAGGCACGCAAGCCGGACGAAACGTCGCTCTACGGGGCGATCTCGACCCTGGGGATTCTCGGGGTCGGGCCCTGAGCCGCCCCGTCCTCCGCGCCCGCCGCCCCTCCCGCCCGCTCGGCTCCCTGCGCCCGCCCGGCTTCCCCCGCCCGCTCGGCTCCCTCCGCGCCGGCCGCCTGCTCCGCGTGCGCCTTCCCCGCCGCCCGGCCGGCCGTACGCCCCGCAGCCGCCCGGCGGCGCAGCCGCGCCCGGGTGGCCGGGACCACCGCCAGGTGCGCCAGCGCGATCCCGAGGATGTACAGCAGCATCGTGTCCACGTTCGCGACGTGCCCCGGCACCGCCGTCTTCAGCAGCTCCACGACCAGCGCCAGCATCGACCCGGCGAAGACGGTGCGGGCGAACGACCCCGCCACCGAGGCGTGGACCCGCCCGCGCACCAGCGGCAGCAGCACGCCCGCGGGCGCCAGCACCAGCAGCGACTCGACGGTGTGCCGCAGCGCCGACCAGGGGTCGTCGGCGAACTCCGCCCGGATCGTCGCGAGGGGTCGCAGATTCGCCGCGTCGACCCACGGCACGGCGTTGGGGCGGAGCGTAAACCACCAGACTGCGGTCAGATGCAGGACTAGGAGGACAACGCCGGCCACCCGGAATCTCAGGGCGGCCGATCCGCCCGTCGCATGGCGCTGCACGCAGGCAAGGACGCCGCTACCGACCCGTACGGTTCCCGCGCTCCGCCACCGGGGTGAGTTCCGCGCCGGGGACCCCCCTCAGCCGACGAGGCGGCGGCGCCAGTCCAGGCCGGTGACGTCTATCGCCCGGCCCGGGTCGCCGTCCCACGCGGTCCGCAGCCCGGCGGCCGCGAGGGCGGCCACCACCTCCCGGCCGACGGCCGCGGTGGTCTCCGGCGAGTCGTCGAAGCCGCCGTAGTAGAGCGTCAGCACGCCGTCGGCGGCCGCGGACTCCGCGGACGGGTAGGTGAAGTAGACGAAGCCGCGGGCGTCCGGCGCGGCGGCGCCGCCTATCTCCGCGTCGCCGCAGCTGCGGCAGCACGCGAAGTGCTCGCGGGCGGTGACACCGGCGTCGTCGAGGGCGGTGAACGCGCCGGTGAGCCGCTCGGGGTCGGTCTCGCCCCGCCAGCCGGTCTGCTCCTCGACCCGCTCCAGCCACAGGCGGTCGGCCAGCGCCCGCGCCTGCGCGGCCGAGACGGGCCGGCGCTCGCCGGTGACGAGGTAGTCGGCGGCGACCTCGGCCAGCCGGTCGCGGGTGGCGTAACCGGCGGCCAGCATCTCCTTCAGGCGCTGCTCCAGCTCCGTACGGTCGGCGTCGCCGAGGTCGAGCGGCGGCACCTCGGGCTCGGGGGGCACGTCCGCGGGCGTCCACGTCAGCCCGGCCTCCCAGCCGTCGTCCTGCCGGGCCCAGCCGGTCAGGGCCGCGAGCACGGCCCCGGGGTCGTCCGTCGTCGCGCCGAAGTGCCGGTCGGGGCCGCCGTCGCGGTACTCCACCGTGTAGTCGCCGCCGGCGTCGTGCCAGACCTGGGCGAAGGACGCGGGCAGGTCGGGGATCCGCTGGAGGACGAGGAAGTGGTCGTCCGGGCCGCCTATCCGCCGGACCAGCCCGGCCAACTCCCCGGCGGACACCCGCACATGCCGCTCCCCGTCCTCCGTCCGCACCACGATCTGAAGCATGGGCAAACTCTGACACATCCCACTGACAGCGGACCCCGGGAAGCGGAGAGGCACCCGCGAAAGGGACAGGGGCAGAGCGCGGGGCAGGGACAGGGGCAGGGTCGGGGGGCGGGGCAGGGGCGGCTCAGGTCGCGGGCTCGCCGACGGTGTTCTCCGGCGTCCGCACCGTGTCGTCGGTGCAGCGGTACGTGTACGGGCGGTCGCCCTCGTCCGGCCCCGCCAGCACCGCCGCGTGGCCCTCGCCCACCGCGTACGTACACACCAGCTGCGCCAGCATCGGCGAACCGAGCCCCCGCGGGTCCCGGCTGAGCCGCACCGTGCCCGCCGGGTCCCCGGGCTGCCGGTCGGCCACCCGCAGCCCGGAGACGGCGGTGGAGTAGCCGGCCCGCCGCTCGTCCTCGCTCGGGTTCCGCGCCAGCTCGGTCAGCAGCCGCCCGGCCAGCTCCGGGCCCGTCAGGTCGTCGGGGACGCCGCGGGGCACCGGCGCGAGCCGCGTGCCGCACACCAGGTACACCGGCCGCAGCGTCTCGCCGTCGGCCGCGCGCGCCGCGGGCGACGGGCCGCCCGGCGCGCACTCGGCCCTGGTGGGCCCGCCGCCGGCGTCCACGGGCACCGAGGTGGGCCGGATTCCGCACCCGGCGGCGAGCACCGCGGCGGCGCTGGCCGCGACCACCGCCGCCGCGGCCCGTACCGCAGGGACCGGCCGCTTCGAGGGTGCCGCCGTCACTCGTCCTCCTGCTCCCGGGCCGTTGCCTCCGCCGACGAGTCCCGCGGCAGCCGCAGCGTGAACACCGCCCCGCCCGCCGCGTCGTTGGCCGCGGTGATCGTACCGCCGTGGATCCGGGCGTTCTCCACCGCGATGGACAGCCCGAGGCCGCTGCCGTCGGAGCGCGGCCGGGCGGTGTTGGCCTTGTAGAACCGGTCGAAGACGTGCGGCAGCACCTCGGCCGGGATGCCCGGCCCGTTGTCCTTCACCTCGATCAGCAGGTCGCCCGCGCCGGGCGCGTCCGCCGTCGTGTGCACCGACACCCGCACGGGGGAGCCGCCGTGCTTGAGGGCGTTGCCGATGAGGTTGGCGAGGATCACGTCCAGGCGCCGCGGGTCGAGGCGCGCGACGATGCCGCGGTCGGCGTCCAGCTCCACCGCGTCCAGCCAGGCGCGGGCGTCGATGCAGGCGGTGACCTGGTCGGCGACGTCCACGTCGTCGAGGACGAGCCGGGCGGTGCCGGCGTCGAAGCGGGTCACCTCCATCAGGTTCTCCACCAGGTCGTTGAGCCGCCGGGTCTCCTGCACCACCAGCTGCACCGCGGGCGCGATCATCGGGTCGAGGTTCTCCTGCTCCTCCTCCAGCACCTCCGACACCGCGGTCATCGCGGTCAGCGGGGTGCGCAGCTCGTGCGACATGTCGGCCACGAAGCGCCGGCTGGACTTCTCCCGCTCGCTCAGCTCCTCCACCCGCTGCTGGAGCCGCTCCGCGGTCTGGTTGAACGTCCGCGACAGGTCGGCCAGCTCGTCGGTGCCGGTCACCCGCAGCCGGGTGTCGAGCTTGCCCTCGCCGAGCCGCCGCGCCGCCTCCCCGAGCCGCTGCACGGGGCGCAGCACCGTGGACGCGGCGCCCTGCGCGAGCAGCGCGGAGCCGACCAGGGACAGGCCGGTGGCGATGCCCAGCGACCAGGCCAGGGAGTTGAGGTCCCGGCGCTCGGAGTCGAGGGACTTGAACATGTAGCCGGTCCAGTCGGTGCCCGCCACCCGGGCGCCGCCGACGAGATACGGGGTGCCGTCCATCGTCACCCGCTGCCAGTACAGGTGGTACGGCGACTTGCTGTCGTCGCGCCGCTGGCGGACCGCGGACTTCAGCGGCTTCGGCACGTCGCCCAGGCCGAACGACGTGCCGGACCGCTCGACGCACCCGGGAGCGCTCCCCGCGCCGCCGTCGCCGTCCGCGACGAGGATCACGTCGTAGTTCTGCGTGGTGCCCGACAGCCGCCGCGCGACCTTCCCCAGGTCGGCGCAGCCGGCCCGCAGGTCCAGCTCGCCGCTCTCCTCTCCCAGCGCCTCCCGGAAGTCCTCCAGCGACGCGTCCTGGGTGCGGGTGAGCACCGAGTCCCGGTTCAGCCAGTACGCGATGCCGGCCACGGACACCGCCGAGACCAGCGCCACCAGCGCGAACACGATGACCAGCCGCAGTCGCAGGCTGATCCAGCGCAGCAGCCCCGCCGCCCAGCCGCGTACGAGCCCCTGCCGCCCCTGCGCGTCGGAGGGGCCGGGGCTCACGAGGGCGGATCCAGCCGGTAGCCCACGCCGCGGACTGTTTTGATCAGGGTCGGTGCGGACGGTACGTCCTCGACCTTCGCGCGCAGCCGTTGCACGCAGGCGTCGACGAGCCGGGAGTCGCCCAGGTAGTCGTGCTCCCAGACCAGTTGGAGAAGCTGCTGGCGGGACAGCGCCTGGCCGGGCCGGCGGCTCAGCTCCAGCAGCAACCGCAGCTCCGTCGGCGTCAGTTGCAGGTGCTCGCCGTCCTTGGTGACGGTCATCGCCGAGCGGTCGATGACGACGTTCCCGAACGTCGCCGAGTCCGTCGTCTCCCGCTCGCCGCGGCGCAGCACCGCGCGGATGCGGGCGTCCAGCACCCGTCCCTGCACGGGCTTGACCACGTAGTCGTCGGCGCCCGACTCCAGCCCGACGACCACGTCGATGTCGTCGCTGCGCGCGGTGAGCAGGATGATCGGCAGCTGGTCGGTGCGGCGGATGCGGCGGCACACCTCGAAGCCGTCGATGCCCGGCAGCATGACGTCCAGCACGATCAGGTCGGGCCGCTGCTCGCGCAGCAGCTTCAGCCCGTCCTCACCGGTCGCCGCGGCGGTCACGCGGTGGCCCTGGCGGGAGAGGGACATCTCCAGCGCGGTGCGGATGGCGTCGTCGTCCTCGATCAGCAACAGAGAAGGCACGCGGGTCATTCTGGCAGGGCGGGCCGGAAGGGGCGAGTTCGCCGTCATCACGGCCGGTGGGAGCGCTTGCGCGGGGCCGTGGAAAGCGCTGTCGGCAGGGCCGCGGCCGGGGGTTGGCACCCCCTGTTGCACGCCTGTGACAGTCGGCGGACAGCGCCATGAAGTCGGGACGCCAGGATTTTTCACGTCGGGCAAGCCCGGCACAGCAAGCCGACCGAAGCAGACTCCACCGGCGGGGGGCGCGAGATGAACGCACTGCACGACAGCATCACGGGCGCAGCGGTTCAGACGCGACTGCACGCCAAGGGGGGGAGTGCTGAGGGGATGGCTCCCGCCCGCGCCACGCGCGGAGCGGGGGAGTCCGGTGCCGCGAACGCGCGGGGGTGCGGCCGCGGCACCGGGCGTCGTCCTTCGTACATGGTCGCGATCGCGGGCAGCACGGGGACCGGGCAGCCCGCGGACCCGGGGGGGAGCAACGGGGGGAACTCCGGGGGGGACGACGGGGGGAAGGCGTACGGAGAGGTGTCGGGGGAACCGGCCGGCGCGCAGACCGGGGCCGTCGCGGAGGCAGACAGCACCGCGGCGTTCACCGCCTACGTGGCCGAGCGGCGCGCCTCTCTGTACGCCACCGCCTACCACCTGACCGGCGACCGGTTCGAGGCGGAGGACCTGCTGCAGAGCGCGCTGTTCTCCACCTACCGGGCCTGGGACCGGATCAGCGACAAGGCGGCGGTGGGGGGATACCTCCGCCGGACGATGACGAACCTGCACATCAGCGCCTGGCGCCGGCGCAAGCTCGCGGAGTACCCGACCGAGGAACTCCCGGAGGCGGCCGGCGACTCGGACGCCATGCGCGGCACGGAGCTGCGCACGGTGCTCTGGCAGGCGCTGGCGCGGCTGCCCGAGCAGCAGCGCACGATGCTCGTGCTGCGCTACTACGAGGGCAGGACCGACCCGGAGATCGCCGACGTGCTGGGGATCAGCGTGGGGACCGTCAAGAGCAGCATCTGGCGCTCGCTGCGCCGGCTGCGCGACGACGAGGCGCTGAGCTTCGGGCGGGACCGGGAGGAGTCGTTCGAGGAGCTCGTGGCCTGACGGGGCCGATGACCGGGACGGGGGGACCCGGGGCCACGGGAGGGGAAAAACGGGGGAATCGGGGGAAACGGGGGAAAACCGCGAGACCGTACGGGCGTCAGAGGGCACCCGGGGGACTCGGGGGACACGGGGGATACGGGGGACGAAGCGGGGCCGGACGCACGGGGGGTGCGCCCGGCCCTGGTTCGTGTGCGCGGGCGCGCGGGGTTCCGCGCGTACGGCAGGCCGCGCCGCGGCACGGCCGCGAACCCGGTGGGGCGCCGGCGGCACAGGCGCGGTCGTGCGCCGCGCCGTGCCGCCCCCGCCCGTGCTCCCGTGCTTCGGTGCCCCGGACGGCAGGCCCTTCAGTAGGCCGAGCCGCCCACGCCCAGGCTGCCCGTCGGGTGCCAGACCGTCTTCGTCTCCAGGAACGCCGTCAGCCGCCCCGTGCCCGGGTCGGCCGTCCAGTCCGTCCCCTTCGGCCCGGCCGGCGGGCGCAGCACCCGCTTCAGGTTGTCCGCCGCCGCGACCTCCAGCTCCACCGCCAGCTCCGCGTCCGCGCCGGTCAGGTCGACGGCGTTGACGTCCTGGTGCGCGGCGAGCGTCGGCGCGATCTCGGCGGTACGGCCCGACAGCACGTTGACCACCCCGCCCGGCACGTCCGACGTGGCCAGCACCTCCGCCAGCGACAGCGCCGGCAGCGGCCGCTTCTCCGCGGCGACGACCACCGCCGTGTTGCCCGTGGCGATCACCGGGGCGAGCACCGACACCAGCCCCAGCAGCGCGGAGTCCTGCGGGGCGAGGACCGCGACCACGCCCGTCGGCTCCGGCGCGGAGAGGTTGAAGTACGGCCCGGCGACCGGGTTGCCGCCGCCGGCGACCTGGGCGACCTTGTCGGTCCAGCCCGCGTACCAGACCCAGCGGTCGATCGCCGCGTCCACCTGCGCCGCCGACTTCGCCTTCGACAGCCCCTCGGCGTCCGCGACCTCCGCGACGTACTGCTCGCGCCGCCCCTGGAGCATCTCCGCGACCCGGTAGAGCACCTGGCCGCGGTTGTACGCCGTGGCGCCGGACCAGCCGGCGACGGCCTTGCGGGCGGCGACGACCGCGTCGCGGGCGTCCTTGCGGGAGGAGCGGGGCGCGTGGGCGAGCCAGCGGCCCTTCGCGTCGGTCACCTCGTACACCCGCCCGCTCTCCGAGCGGGGGAACTTCCCGCCCACGTACAGCTTGTAGGTCTTGAGGACCGACAGCCTCGCATCCGCCTGTGTCATTGCAGGTATGCCTCCAGCCCGTGCCGGCCGCCCTCGCGGCCGAAGCCCGACTCCTTGTAGCCGCCGAACGGCGAGGCCGGGTCGAACTTGTTGAACGTGTTCGCCCACACCACGCCGGCGCGCAGCTTGTCGGCCACCGCCAGGATCCGCGAGCCCTTCTCGGTCCACACCCCGGCGGACAGCCCGTAGGGGGTGTTGTTGGCCTTCGCCACCGCCTCGGCGGGGGTACGGAACGTCAGCACCGACAGCACCGGGCCGAAGATCTCCTCGCGCGCGACGCGGTGCGCCTGCGTCACGCCGGTGAAGAGCGTGGGCGCGAACCAGTAGCCGCTGCCGGGCAGGTCGCACGGCGCCGTCCAGCGCTCCGCGCCCTCCGCCTCGCCGGCCTCGGCCAGCTCGGTGATGCGGGCGAGCTGCTCGGCGGAGTTGATGGCGCCGATGTCGGTGTTCTTGTCGAGCGGGTCGCCCAGCCGCAGCGTGCCGAGCCGCCGCTTGAGCGAGTCCAGCACCTCGTCGGCCACCGACTCCTGGACGAGCAGCCGGGAGCCGGCGCAGCACACCTGGCCCTGGTTGAAGAAGATGCCGCCGACGATGCCCTCGACGGCCTGGTCGACGGGCGCGTCGTCGAAGACGATGTTGGCGCCCTTGCCGCCCAGCTCCAGCGTGAGCCGCTTGTCCGTGCCGGCGACGGCGCGGGCGATCTCCTTGCCGACGGCCGTCGAGCCGGTGAAGGCGACCTTGTCGACGTCCGGGTGGGCGACGAGCGCCGCGCCGGCGTCCCCGTAGCCGGGGAGGATGTTGACCACGCCGGCCGGCAGCCCGGCCTGGCGGCAGATGTCGGCGAAGAACAGCGCGGACAGCGGGGTGGTCTCGGCGGGCTTCAGCACCACGGTGTTGCCGCAGGCCAGCGCCGGGGCGATCTTCCAGGCCAGCATCAGCAGCGGGAAGTTCCACGGGATGACCTGGCCGGCGACGCCCAGCGGCTTGGGGTCCGCACCGAAGCCGGCGTAGCCGAGCTTGTCGGCCCAGCCGGCGTAGTAGAAGAAGTGCGCGGCGACCAGCGGGAGGTCGGCGTCCCGGGTCTCCCGGATCGGCTTGCCGTTGTCCAGGGTCTCCAGCACCGCCAGCTCGCGCGAGCGCTCCTGGATGATGCGGGCGATACGGAACAGGTACTTGCCCCGCTCCGCGCCGGGCAGCGCGGACCAGGGGGCGAACGCCCGCCGGGCGGCGGCGACCGCCCGGTCCACGTCCGCCTCGCCGGCCTGGGCGACCTCGGAGAGGACCTCCTCGGTCGCCGGGGCGACGGACTTGAAGACCCTGCCGTCGGCGGCCTCGGTGAACTCGCCGTCGACGAACAGGCCGTAGCTGGGCGCGATGTCGACGACCGAGCGGGACTCGGGCGCCGGCGCGTACTCGAAGAGCTTGGTCATCCCGTCTCAGTCCACCGTCACGTAGTCGGGTCCGGAGTAGCGGCCGGTGCGGAGCTTCTGCCGCTGCATGAGCAGGTCGTTCAGCAGGCTGGAGGCGCCGAAGCGGAACCAGCGGTTGTCCAGCCAGTCGTCGCCGGCCGTCTCGTTCACCAGCACCAGGAACTTCACCGCGTCCTTGGCGGTGCGGATGCCGCCGGCGGGCTTCACCCCGACCTGCACGCCGGTGGCGGCGCGGTAGTCCCGGACGGCTTCGAGGAGGACCAGGGTGTTGGCGGGGGTGGCGTTCACGCCGACCTTGCCGGTGGAGGTCTTGATGAAGTCCGCGCCGGCCAGCATGCCCAGCCAGCTCGCCCGCCGGATGTTGTCGTACGTGGACAGCTCGCCGGTCTCGAAGATCACCTTCAGCCGGGCCCGGTCGCCGAGGGTCTCGCGGACCGCGCGGATCTGCTCGTAGACCTCCAGGTAGCGGCCGGCGAGGAAGGCGCCGCGGTCGATGACCATGTCGATCTCGTCCGCGCCCGCGGCCAGCGCCGCGCGGGTGTCGGCGAGCTTCACGTCGAGTCCCGCCCGGCCGGACGGGAAGGCGGTGGCGACCGCGGCCACCTTGACGCCGGAGCCGGCCAGCGCCCCGGCGGCGGTGGCGGCCAGGTCCGCGTACACGCAGACGGCCGCGACCTGCGGTGTCGTCCGGTCGGTGGGGTCGGGGGTACGGGCCTTGGCGCACAGGGAGCGCACCTTGCCGGGGGTGTCGGCGCCCTCCAGCGTCGTCAGGTCGATCATCGAGACCGCCAGGTCCAGGGCGTACGCCTTGGCCGTGGTCTTGATCGAGCGGGTGCCCAGGGCGGCGGCGCGGGCCTCCAGACCGACCGGGTCGACGCCGGGCAGCCCGTGCAGGAAGCGGCGGAGCGCGCCGTCGGAGGCCGTGACGTCCGCGAGGGGCGCCGGCGGGTCCGCGGCTTGCGTGGGTATGCGGGGCATGGTCACCACACGAGCATATCTACCCGCGTAGCGTCCCGGGGAGAGGTCGTACCCACCCGGCGGATCGATGCGGTACCGCAATACCGGCTCGATGTCCGGAATCCGGAGCCGTCCGGCAGAATCGGCGGCATGAGCAAGGACTCCCAGGCCGCACAGCCGAAGTACGCCGACCGCGCCTACCGCTCCGTCGCCGGCATCGCCGCCGGCGTCCTGCTGCTCGCGCTCGGCGGCTGGCTCGGCGGCGACGCGCTGGTCCGCGGCAGCGGGCAGGCGCGGGCGGTGGCGCTGGCCGCGCTGGTCGCGGGGGTGCCGCTGGTGGTGGCGCTGACGCTGCGGCCGGTGGTGTACGCGGGCCAGGAGCGGCTCAAGGTGCGCAACCCGTTCCGGACGATCGTGGTGCCGTGGGCGCGGGTCGAGGAGATCCGCGCGCGCTACTCCAGCGAGGTCGTCACCGCGGACGCCACGTACCAGATGTGGGCCATCCCGGTCTCGCTGCGCGCCCGCAAGAAGGCGAACCGCCGCCGGGACCGCGCGGCGGCCGGCGGCGGGCTGTTCAGCCCGTCCAGCCGCACGGCGCTGTCCGACCCGGCGCTGCGCCGCCCGGACGGCACCGGCGGCGGCGCCCCGGACGCGCCGGTGGACGTCACGCCGTCGGGCGACAAGTCGATCCGCGAGCTGCGCGAGCTGGCGGGCGTGTACGCCGACCGCGAGGGCGCGCAGGGGCCGGTGGCGGTGCGCTGGGCGTACGAGATCCTGGCCCCGGCGATCGCGGGCGGCGTGGCGCTGATCGTCGCCATCGCCGCCGGCTGACCGCCCGGGCGGCGGCCGCGTCGCTCCCGGCGCCGCCCGGATCTCCCCGGATTGCGCCTGCGGCATGACCCGCCGCGGCAGTGGGGGCGGGGTACGGGATGACACGGGCTCGCGTCGACCGAATCGAGGACGGCGAGTACACGCTCTCCTTCACCGGTGCCGAGGGCGGCGTCACGCTCGACTTCCCGTTCACGGCCGGCGACGGCGCCGGCCCGGGCCGCGCTGGACCCGGCCCGCCCGCCCGCGCCTGACGGCGCACGCGGGGGGCGGGTCAGCCCGGGCGGACCGCGCTGTGGACCGGCATGCTGTAGATCGACTCGGTGCGCACCACGGCACCCGGGCGGGGAGCGTGGATCATGCGGCCGCCGCCGGTGTAGAGGCCGACGTGGCTGATGTCGTCGAAGAAGAAGATGAGGTCGCCGGGGCGCAGTTCGGACAGAAGCACCCGGGTGCCGAAGGTGACCTGGTCCCACGTCACCCGGGGGATCTCCACCCCCGCCGCCCGCCACGCCGCCTGGGTCAGCCCCGAGCAGTCCCAGGCGCCGGGCCCGGTGGCGCCCCACACGTACGGCTCGCCCACCTGCCCCTCGGCGAAGGCGATGGCGGCCCCCGCCCCCTCCGACACGGGTCCGTCCGCCGCGGGCGCGGTGGCCTCCCCGGTGATGGTCTCCTCGGCCAGCTCCTGCCGCTGCTCCTCCTGCCGCTCCCGCTCCCGGCGCTGCTCGGCGGCCTCCCGCCGCGCGTGCTCCCGGGCACGGCGCTCGGCCTCGGCGCGCTCCGCGCGCTCCAGCCTGTCGAACTCGGCCCGCTCGCGGTCGCCGAGGTCCGCCTTCAGCTCGCGGGCCTCGGCGAGCTTGTCCTTGAGCACCTTCTCCTCGCGGCGCAGGGACGCCTCGCGGTCCTTCAGCCCGTCGACGGCCGCGGTCGCCGCCTTGCTGCGCTTACGGGCCTCGCGCTGCCGCGCGGCGAACTCGTCCACCGAGTGCTGCTGCCGCGCGGAGAGCCGCCCGAGGAGGTGGCGGTGGTCGGCGTAGCCCTGCGGATCGTCCACGAGCAGCAGAACGGCCGCCTGCGACAGGCCGGTCGCGCCCGTGCGGTACTGGGTGGTGACGTACTGGGTGAGCGTGCGGCGGGCGTCGTTGACCCGCGCCGTGGCCCGGGCGGCCCGGTCGAGCAGCCGGTCGGCCCGCCGCTCCTGCGCGTCGACCGCCTCCCCGGCCGCGTTGACCCGCTGCCCCGCGACGCGCGCCTCCCGGTCGAGCTCCTTCACCCGCTCCCGCACCTCCGCCGCCCGCCGCGCGGCCTCCTCGGCCCGCTCCCGCTGCTCCGCGACGGCGGGCGGTTCGTCCTCGCGCGGCTCGTCCGCGACGGCGACCTGCGTCAGCAACACGGCGGCGACGAGCGCGGAGGCGCCGAGGACGCCGGAGCGCAGCCGGCGACGGGCAGCACGCGGACCTCCCGGGGTGACCAAGGCCGGATCCTCCTCCCGCGAGCGGACGGTCCGAGCGTGCGCGGAGGAGCCGAACACCCCGGATCGCCCACGTATCCAAGAAGGAAAGGTCACCCCCACCCGCTACCCACCCGGACCACGCCCCACGCCCCGCGCTCCGCCGCCGGGCCTGCGACCGGCCTGGGTTCAGCTCACTTGGCGGACCAGTCCGTCAGTGTGCCGGTGCACTCGCTGATCCGGCGGGTTTCGGCGCCGGCCGGATCCGTGACGTAGAGCCCGCACGTGCCGGTCTCCGGCTCGGACGCGAGGTAAGCGATCGCCGTGCCGTCCGGTGAGAAGACAGGTGTACGGGGGTTGACGGCGGCCTCGATGACCTTGTCCTGGCCTGTGGCCACATCGACGGTGTGCAGCCCGTCGTCCCCGCCGTAGACGATCGTGCTGCCGTCGGGCGACCAGTCGGGCGCGGACGCGGCGGTGCCGACGTTGGTCCGCTGAATGACCGTTCGGGTGTCGAGGTCCATGGTGTGGACGTCGACGGGGTCCGGCTCATCAGGAACCTGGCTCTGGCCGCTTACCGTCAGGAATGCGATCTGTCCCCCGTTCGGCGAGACCGCAGGCTCCGAGCCGCCTCCGAGGCGCTCGTAACCGTGGCCGTCACTCTTTATCCAGCCGAGGCCGTTCGGGGAATCGAAGACGATCCGCCGGCCGTTCGGCGTCCAGTCCGGGTGGCCGACGAACGCCTCTTCGCCCCCGCTGTCGAGCGCCGGCAAGATCACCTGTTCGCCGGTGCCGTCCGCGGCGGCGACTCGGAGGTCACGAAGCCAGTAGCAGCTCTCCGGATCGGGAGTGCACGGCTCGGCCCAACTGAAGGCCAGCCGCGTTCCGTCGGGGGAGTAGACGCCTTCGACACCCCGGGTGATCTGGCGCGTGGCCACGCCGGTGTTCGGATCCACTTCGAAGGTACCGCCGTCGTGCATGCGGCCGAGGGACACTAAGAGCGTGCCGCCGAGATCCTCGGACTCGGGTGTTGCGGCCGCTGCCGTGCCCATCAGTGGTAGTGCTGCGAGGGAGAGGAAGAGCGCTGTCGCCTTGCGTGTGAGTCGCACGTAGTGACCTTTCGCCTTGGGCTCCGCAGCGGGACCGCCGCGAGTGGAGTGATGTGAACTCCCGTTCTCTTCAGCGCTGTTGACGCCCCTTCCGTCACATCGGCGTTTTCTGCTCGACCGCGCGTTCATCGCAGAGGGCAGGGCTACGGCTGAAGCACAGAGGAACTGGACAACATCGCGGGCGGAGATCCAGCGCACGCCCTTTGAAGGCACCGGCAGACCCGGGCCTCTCAAGACGGACCACGGCAGCGACTGATCCCGCGCTGGGGCGGTGCCCGGCGCGGCGCCGGGGTGCGGCTCAGAGGCCTGCTGCCGCCGACAGGTCCTCCTTCAGCGCCGCCAGCACCTCCGCCGCCGTCGCGCGGGCACCGGGCAGGCCGCGGCGGCCGTCCGTGACCGGGACCACGGCCTCCAGGTAGCACTTCAGCTTCGGCTCCGTGCCGCTCGGGCGGACGATCACCCGGGCCGCCTCCACGCCCCGGTCCCGGCTGCCCGCGAGGGTGTAGCGGAGGCCGTCCGTCGGGGGGAGGGACTCCGTGCCCGCTGCCAGGTCCTCCGCGTGCGTCACCCGCAGGCCCGCCGCCGATTCCGGCGGGGTTTCGCGGAGGCGGCGCATCGCCGTGGCGATCACGTCCAGGTCCTCGACGCGGACCGAGAGCTGGTCGGTGGCGTGCAGGCCGTACTCCACCGCGATGTCGTCCAGGAGGTCCTGCACCGTGCGGCCCGCCGCCTTCAGCTCCGCCGTCAGCTCGGCGACGAGCAGGGCGGCGGTGATGCCGTCCTTGTCGCGGACGCCGGCGGGGTCGACGCAGTAGCCGAGGGCCTCCTCGTAGGCGTAGCGGAGGCCGTCGACGCGGGCCAGCCACTTGAAGCCGGTCAGGGTCTCCTCGTACGGCAGGCCCGCGGCCCGGGCGATCCGGCCCATGAGGGAGGAGGAGACGATGGACGCGGCGAAGGTGCCGGTCGCGCGCTTGTGGACGAGGTGGGTGGCGAGGAGCGCGCCGACCTCGTCGCCGCGGAGCATGCGCCAGCCGCTGTCGGTCTCCGGGTCGGGTACGGCCACCGCGCAGCGGTCCGCGTCGGGGTCGTTGGCGATGATCACGTCGATGTCGCCGCCGGACGCCGCGCGGGCCGTGGCGTACGCCTCGTCCATCGCCCCCGGCTCCTCCGGGTTCGGGAACGCGACCGTGGGGAAGTCCGGGTCCGGCTCCGCCTGCGCCGCGACCGGCACCGGGGGCGGGAAGCCGGCGCGGGTGAAGGCGGCGGCGAGGGTGGCGCCGCCGACGCCGTGCAGCGCGGTGTGCACCGTACGTACGTCACGGGGGCCGCCCGCCGCGACGACCGTGGCGGCCCGGTCGAGGTACGCCGCCACGACGTCGTCGCCGAGCACCTCCCAGCCGCCCTCCGGGCGGGGCACGTCGGCGAGCGGGCCGACCGCGTCGATGGCGGCGGCGATCGCGGCGTCGGCGGGCGGGACGATCTGCGAGCCGCCGTCCAGGTAGACCTTGTAGCCGTTGTCGCGCGGCGGGTTGTGGCTGGCGGTGACGGTGACCCCGGCGACCGCGCCGAGGTGCCGGATGGCGAAGGCCAGCACCGGCGTCGGCAGCGGGCGGGGCAGGACGGCGGCGCGGAAGCCGGCGCCGGTCATGACGGCGGCGGTGTCCTCGGCGAAGGCGTGGCTCTTGTGCCGGGCGTCGTAGCCGACGACGACCAGGCCGCCGTCCGCGCCCTGCTCCTTCAGGTACGCGGCCAGCCCCGCGGCCGCGCGGATGACGACGGCGCGGTTCATCCGCATCGGCCCCGCGCCCAGCTCGCCGCGCAGGCCCGCGGTGCCGAACTGGAGCGTGCCGGCGAAGCGGTCGGCGAGGTCGGCGAGGGCGGCGGGGTCGCCGGCGCGCAGCAGGGCGTCCAGCTCGGCCCGGGTGTCGGGGTCGGGGTCCTCCGCCAGCCAGGCCCGGGCCCGGGCGGTGAGCGCGGCGGCGTCCGCGGGCGGGGCGGCGGTGGCGTTGGCGGTGTCGTGCGTGGCGGTGGTCGCGGCGTCGTCCGCGGTGGGGTTCCCGGCGGCGTCCGCGGTCAGGTCCGTGGTCACTGGTCGTCCTCTCCTCGGTCCCCGTCCCCGGCCCCCGGGGCGTACCCCTCCAGTCTTCACACTCTCCGCAGCACCTCGGCGAGCAACCCGCCCATCCGGGCCGCCGAGTCCCGCCCCGCCTGGAGGACCTCCTCGTGGCTCAGCGGCTCCCCGGTCATGCCCGCCGCCAGGTTCGTCACCAGCGAGATGCCCAGCACTTCGGCGCCGGCCTCGCGGGCCGCGATGGCCTCCAGGACCGTCGACATGCCGACCAGGTCGGCGCCGAGGCGGCGCAGCATCTCGATCTCGGCCGGTGTCTCGTAGTGCGGGCCGGGCAGCTGGACGTAGACGCCCTCCTCCAGGGTGGGGTCCACGTCCCGGCACAGCGCGCGCAGCCGCGGCGAGTACAGGTCGGTGAGGTCCACGAAGCGGGCGCCGGCGATGGGGGAGGCGGCGGTGAGGTTGAGGTGGTCGCCGATCAGCACCGGCTGGCCGGGCCGCATGCCGTCGCGCAGCCCGCCGCAGCCGTTGGTGAGCACCACGGTCTTGCATCCGGCCGCCACCGCCGTGCGCACCCCGTGTGCGACGGGGGCGACGCCGAGGCCCTCGTAGAGGTGGGTGCGGCCGAGGAAGACCAGCGCCCGTTTGTCGCCGAGCCGGTACGAGCGGAGCCGCCCGGCGTGGCCCTCCACCGTCGGTGGCGGGAAGCCGGGCAGGTCGGTGACGCGCAGCTCGTGCTCGGGCGTGCCCAGCGCGTCCGCGGCGGGCACCCAGCCGGAGCCCATGACGAGCGCGACGTCGTGGGATTCGGCCCCGGTGAGCTCGCGGAGGCGGTCGGCGGCGGCCGCCGCGTCGGGCGCGGCGTGCGGAGTGGATGCGTTCACGCGACGAGCGTAGCCCGTCACCCCCTACGCGCGTAGAAGCGGCCCCCCGCACGGGCCCCGGCCGATCCCGCGCCGATCCCCACACCCATCCCGCGCGCGACCCCTCCCCCTGCGCCCCGGGGCACGTAGGGGCACCCCTGCCCCCGCGCTGCGCCCGCCGGCGGCGGCGATGGACAATGGGGTACGTGAATCGGATCGTGATCATCGGTGGTGGCCCCGGCGGGTACGAGGCGGCGCTCGTCGCCGCGCAGCTCGGCGCGGAGGTGACGGTCGTCGACTGCGACGGCCTGGGCGGCGCGTCGGTCCTCACCGACTGCGTACCGTCGAAGACGCTGATCGCCACCGCGGAGGTGATGACCACCTTCGACTCCTCGTACGAGGAGCTGGGCATCATCGTCGCGGACGACACCCCGCCCGACAAGGTGGCCGCCCGCGTCGTCGGCGTGGACCTGGGCAAGGTCAACAGCCGGGTCAAGCGGCTGGCGCTGGCCCAGTCCGAGGACATCGCCACGAGTGTGACGCGGGCCGGCGGCCGGGTCGTACGCGGCCGGGCGAGCGTCGCGCCGCAGCAGGCCCCGGACGGGTCCCGTACGGTCCGGGTGGCCAGGGCCGCGGCGGGCGAGCCGACGGAGCTGGTCGCGGACGCCGTGCTGGTCGCCACCGGCGGCAGCCCGCGCGAGCTGCCCGACGCGCTGCCCGACGGCGAGCGGATCCTGAACTGGAAGCAGGTCTACGACCTCGACGAGCTGCCCGAGGAGCTGATCGTGGTCGGCTCCGGCGTCACCGGCGCCGAGTTCGCGGGCGCGTACCAGGCGCTCGGCTCCCGTGTCACCCTGGTCTCCAGCCGGGACCGGGTGCTGCCGGGCGAGGACCCGGACGCGGCGGCGGTGCTGGAGGACGTGTTCCGGCGCCGCGGCATGAACGTGATGAGCCGCTCGCGGGCGCAGAGCGCCAAGCGCGTCGGCGACCGGGTCGAGGTGACCCTGAACGACGGCCGCGTGATCACCGGCTCGCACTGCCTGATGGCGGTCGGCGCGGTGCCCAACACCCGGGGGATCGGCCTGGAGGAGGCCGGGGTGCGGCTGACGGACTCCGGGCACATCGGCACCGACAAGGTGTCGCGCACGAGCGCGCCCGGCATCTACGCCGCGGGCGACTGCACCGGCGTCTTCGCGCTCGCCTCGGTGGCGGCGATGCAGGGCCGTATCGCGATGTACCACTTCCTCGGCGAGACCGTCGCGCCGCTGCGGCTGAAGACCGTTTCCGCGAACGTGTTCACGGATCCCGAGATTGCCACGGTGGGGTACCAGCAGTCGGATGTGGACGAGGGGCGCATTGATGCGCGGGCGATGAAGCTGCCGCTGCTGCGCAACCCCCGGGCGAAGATGCAGGGCGTACGCGACGGATTCGTGAAGCTGTTCTGCCGCCCCGGGACCGGGATCGTGGTGGGCGGCGTAGTGGTCGCGCCGCGCGCCAGTGAGCTGATCCACCCCATCTCGATCGCGGTCGACAACAATCTGACCGTCGAACAGATCGCGAAGGCGTTTACCGTCTACCCCTCCCTGTCGGGCTCGATCGCCGAGGTGGCGCGGCAGCTCCAGGCCAGCAAGGCACCGGCCGACGACTAGGCCGCGACGACCAGGGCCCGGACGGCTGCACCGGGCGGCCCAACCGAGCGCCTATACCACCTCCGGATGTCGAAGAGGAGCATTTTCTTCTCATCGACGCAAGCGGCTGAAAGAACACGGTCTCGGGCGTTACTGTCGGTTTCGTGTTCGCTGCAGAACGTCGTCAGTTGATCCTGGAAATGGTGCGGGCCAACGGGGCCGTATCGCTCCGAGAGCTCGCCCGAGTCGTACAGACCTCCGAGGTGACCGTGCGCCGGGACGTACGGGCCCTCGAAGCCGAGGGGCTGCTGGACCGCAGGCACGGAGGTGCCGTCCTGCCGGGCGGTTTCACCCGCGAGTCCGGCTTCCCGCAGAAATCACATCTCGCGACCGCGGAGAAGACCGCGATCGCCGACCTGGCCGCCGGATTCGTCGAGGAGGGCGAGGCCGTCGTCGTCGGGGCCGGTACGACGACGCAGGAGCTGGCCCGCCGGCTCGCGCGCATCCCCGGCCTGACCGTCGTGACCAACTCCCTGCTCGTCGCCCAGGCGCTCGCGCACGCGAACCGGGTCGAGGTCGTCATGACCGGCGGCACGCTGCGCGGCAGCAACTACGCGCTGGTGGGCAGCGGCGCCGAGCAGTCGCTCCAGGGGCTGCGCGTCTCGCGCGCGTTCCTCTCCGGCAGCGGGCTGACCGCGGAGCGGGGGCTGTCCACGTCCAACATGCTGTCGGCGAGCGTCGACCGGGCGCTGGTGCAGGCCGCGGCGGAGGTCGTGGTCCTCGCGGACCACTCCAAGCTCGGCACCGACACCATGTTCCAGACCGTGCCCACCGACGTGATCACGCGGCTGGTCACCGACGAGCCGCCGCCCGCCGACGAGCGCGCCGCCACCGAACTGCAAGCCCTGGCCGACCAGGGGGTGCAGATCGCGGTGGCGGGCCCGGAGCAGCCGGGCGATGAGAGCGGCCCCCAGCCGCGGGGCCGGTACCCCCGGCACGGCGACCGGCGGCGCGGCGACGACAGCGTGCCGCTGCCGGGCCAGCGGCGGACGCCGCAGGCCGCGGCGTCGGCGATGCGCGCGGCGGCGGCGCTGCCGGACCAGGGCCGGGTGGCGGACCTGGCCCCCCGGAGGCGGTAGGCGCTCCGCGCGGGGCGGGGCGTTGGCCGCCGGGGCGAGACACAGGAGCCCGGCGGGAGCGCCCTCGCGGAGCAGGAGCCGAGGTTGGTCGTGGCGCGTCGGTCTGTCGCCGTACGCGGTGGGGCCTCCCGCCTACGGCTGGGGCGCCAGGCCGCAGGCCGGCCGCCCGGCGCCGCCGCCGGCGCGCGGAGCAGGAGCCGGGGCGGTCGCGGCCCGTCGCCGTACGCGGCCGGCGCCGCCCGGCCCGCCCCGGGGCCATTGGCCCGTAACACCCGGTCCGTGACGCCGGCTCCCGGGCTGTAGCTCCGGCCCTCGGGCCGTGGCGCCCGCCCGGGCGCGCCCTCGTGGAGCAGGAGCCGGGGGCGGTTGCGGCCCGTCGGCCTGTTGCCGTACGTGGCCGGCGCCGCCCGGCCCGCCCCGGGGGACCCGGGCCCCCGGTCCGTGACGCTCGGCCCTCAGCCGTGGCGCCCGCCCCGGCGCGCCCTCGGCGGGACCGGAGTGGTCGCGGCCCGTTGCCGTACGCGGTCGGCGCCGCCCGCGCCACACCCGCCCCCCGAGGACCCGGACGCCGGGCCTCCGCGCCCGCACCCGGCACCGCCCGTCAGGGCGTTCGCGCGCGCATGCCGTCCAGCGCCAGGCCGAGCAGCCGGTCGGCGACCCCGGTGTCCTCCGGGTGCTTCACCGACGCCTTCTCGGCCGCGTACGCGATCGCGCTCGTCAGCCGTAGCACGTCGTCCGGGACGATGTCCGCGCGCAGCTCGCCGGACTCCCGCGCGCGGGCCGCCAGCATCTCGACGGTGTCCCGGAGCTGCTTCTTGCAGTCGAGCATCAGGCCCTCGTCCATCAGCGTCGCGGCGACCCCGCGGATCGTCGACGACACGTCCACGTACCGCCGCATCCACGCCTCCAGCGCGCCCATCGGCGTCCGGCCGGGCTCCGCGGACAGCGCCCGGGCCGCGGCGTCGAGCACGTCGACCTGCGTCTGGAACACCTCGCCCATGAGCGCGAAGCGGTCCGGAAAGTGCCGGTACAGCGTGCCGATGCCGACGCCCGCGCGGCGCGCGATCTCCTCCAGCGAGGCGTCCGCGCCGCGCTCGCCGAAGGCCGCGGCGGCCTCGTTGAGCAGGCGTTCGTAGTTGCGGCGCGCGTCCGCGCGCATCGGCCGGCCCTGCGCCGTCGCCATGGCACCACCCTTCGTCGTCCCCGCTTGCAGCCCAGAATGCCATTGCGGAAACGGAGGCACCCTCCGTATAGTGAAGCGGAGCTACCCTCCACTTCATTCTCCGTCGGAGGCACTTCCGTGTCCACATCCCTGCGCACGCCCGCGCACCAGGACGCCCGCGGCTCCGGCCGCACCCGCGGCGCCCGGTCCGGGCTCGCGCTCACCGCGATCGTCGCCACCCAGCTGATGTTCCTGGTCGACGCCACGGTGGTGAACGTCGCACTGCCCGACATCGCGGTCGACCTCGGCTTCTCGCCGACCCGCATGTCCTGGATCCTCAACCTCTACACGCTCGCCTTCGGCGGCCTGCTGCTCCTCGGCAGCCGCATCGGCGACCGCATAGGCCGCCGCCGGGCGCTCGTCACCGGCGTGCTCGCCTTCACCGCCGCCTCCCTCCTCGCCGGCGTCGCGCCCGGCGGCGGCTGGCTGCTCTTCGCCCGTACCGCCCAGGGGGTCTCGGCCGCGCTCGCCGCGCCCAGCACCCTCGCGCTGATCGCCACCACCTTCCCCGAGGGCCGCCAACGCGCCCGCGCGCTCGCCGTCTTCGCCTCGATCAGCGGCGCCGGCTCGGCGCTCGGGCTGGTGCTCGGCGGGGCGCTCACCGACATCGCGTCCTGGCACTGGGTCTTCCTGATCAACCTGCCCGTCGGCCTGGCCATCGCCTGGCTCGCGCCCCGCCACCTGGACGAGACCCCGCGCCAGCGCGGCCCGTTCGACGCCCTCGGCGCGCTGCTCGGCACCCTGGGCATGACCACGCTCGTCTACGCCTTCATCCGCACCGCCGAACAGGGCTGGGGCGACGGGCTCGCCCTCGGCGCCTTCGCCGCCGCGGCGGCGCTGCTCGGCACCTTCCTCGCCGTCGAACTCCGCGTCCGCCGGCCGCTGGTGGTGCTGCGGCTCTTCGCCGACCGCAACCGGTCGGTCTCGTACGCCACGATGCTGATGGTCCCCGCCGGGATGTTCGGCGTCTTCTACTTCACCACGCAGTACCTTCAGCGGTACCTCGACTACAGCCCCTTCCGCGCGGGCCTGGCCTTCCTGGCGCTCACCCTGCCGCTCTTCGCCGCCTCGCGCTTCGCGCCGCGCGCGCAGGCCAGGTTCGGCCCGAAGCGCACCGCCGTGGCCGGGCTGGCGCTCAACACCGCCGGCATCCTGTGGCTCAGCCGGCTCGACGCCGGCGCCGGCTACGCCGACGGGCTGCTGGGGCCGCTGACGCTCATGGGCGTCGGGGTCGGGCTGACCATGATGCAGCTGACCACCCTGATCCTCAGCGGCGTCGAGCCCGCGGACGCGGGGTCGGCCTCCGGGCTGCTCCAGACCATGCAGTACGTCGGCGGCAGCCTGGGCCTGTCCGTGCTCGTCTCCGTCTTCGACGCGGGCCTGCGGCACTCCGCGGGGCACACGTTCTTCGACGGTACGGGCGCCGCGTTCACCGCCGCGGCGGCGTTCTCGGCGGTGGCGCTGCTGCTGATGGCGGGGGCGCGGGGCGTACCGCGCAAGCCGTAGCGCCGCGTCGGGGGCCCGGATTCCCGGGCTCCCGACGCGGGACCCGCGTCAGTCCTTGATCTCGCAGATCACCGCGCCGGACGTGACGGTCGTGCCGATCTCCGCGGCGAGGTCCTTGACCGTGCCGGCGCGGTGCGCGTTGATGGGCTGCTCCATCTTCATCGCCTCCAGCACGATCACGAGGTCCCCCTCCGCGACCTGCTGGCCCTCCTCGACCGCCACCTTCACGATCGTGCCCTGCATCGGCGAGGCCAGCGCGTCGCCCGAGGCCGCCGAGCCGGACTTCTTCGCCGCCCGCCGCTTCGGCTTCGCCCGCCCGGCCGCCGCCGACGCGACCGCGCCCAGCGACGACGGCAGCGAGACCTCCAGGCGCTTGCCGCCGACCTCGACGACCAGCGTCTCGCGGCTCTCCTCCGCCGCCTCGGCGTCCGCGCCGCCGGCGAAGGGGGTGATCTCGTTGACGAACTCCGTTTCGATCCAGCGGGTGTGGACGGAGAACGGTTCGACGGCGGAGTCGGGCGCGAACGCCGGGTCCCGTACGACGGTGCGGTGGAAGGGCAGGGCCGTGGCCATCCCGGCGACCGTGAACTCGTCCAGCGCGCGTGCCGCGCGCTGGAGCGCCTGCTGGCGGGTGGCGCCGGTGACGATCAGCTTGGCCAGCAGCGAGTCCCACGCCGGGCCGATCACACTGCCCGCCTCCACGCCCGCGTCCAGCCGCACCCCCGGACCCGCCGGCGGGTCGAACGCCGTCACGGTGCCGGGTGCGGGCAGGAAGTTGCGCCCGGGGTCCTCGCCGTTGATACGGAACTCCAGCGAGTGACCCCGCACCGGCGGGTCGCCGTAGCCCAGTTCCTCGCCGTCGGCGATACGGAACATCTCCCGCACCAGGTCGATGCCCGTGACCTCCTCGGTCACCGGGTGCTCCACCTGAAGACGGGTGTTGACCTCCAGGAACGAGATCGTGCCGTCCCGGCCGACGAGGAACTCGCAGGTACCCGCACCCTCGTAGCGCGCCTCTTTGAGGATCGCCTTCGACGCGCGGTACAGCTCGGCGTTCTGCTCCGGCGACAAAAACGGCGCCGGCGCCTCCTCCACCAGCTTCTGATGGCGGCGCTGCAACGAGCAGTCCCGGGTGGAGACCACGACGACGTTGCCGTGCTTGTCGGCCAGGCACTGCGTCTCGACGTGCCGGGGGCGGTCGAGGTAGCGCTCGACGAAGCACTCGCCGCGGCCGAACGCGGCGATGGCCTCGCGCACCGCCGACTCGTACAGCTCCGGGACCTCTTCGAGGGTACGGGCCACCTTCAGCCCCCGCCCGCCGCCGCCGAACGCCGCCTTGATGGCGATCGGCAGCCCGTGCTCCTCCGCGAACGCGGTCACCTCCCCGACCCCGCCGACCGGGTCCTTCGTCCCCGCGACCAGCGGCGCCCCGGCACGCTGGGCGATGTGCCGCGCCGACACCTTGTCGCCCAGGTCACGGATCGCCTGCGGCGGCGGCCCGATCCAGACCAGCCCCGCATCACGGACCGCCTGCGCGAACTCGGCGTTCTCCGACAGGAACCCGTACCCGGGGTGGACCGCGTCCGCACCCGAGTCCCGGGCGGCCTGCAACACCTTGCCGATGTCGAGGTAGCTCGTGGCCGGGGTGTCACCGCCCAGCGCGAACGCCTCGTCGGCCACGCGGACGTGCAGCGCGTCCCGGTCCGGCGCGGCGTAGACGGCCACGCTCGCGATCCCGGCATCCCGGCACGCGCGGGCGACCCGGACGGCGATTTCGCCGCGGTTGGCGATGAGCACCTTGCGCACGTTGGCTCCCTTCTCGGAACACCGAGATTTTAGGTAATGGCGACACCTCTGCGCTGCGGGATCCCGGAGGTGAGCTTGCCCACACAGAGGGTGATCCGCGCCGCCGCACTCGGGCGCGAGGCCCTGAGTTCCCAAGGTACGCCGCATCCGGTGCGGCGCGCGCGAATCCGGCATGTGGCCAAGGTCTCGCGCCCGTGGAGCAGATGGGCGGGGCGCACTTTTGTGGAAACCCTACGAAGGCGGGGCGGAATCTTTTCGGTCGTCCCCCCGATCGGGATCTTGCCATGTGTCCCTCGTGTGCCAGTCGGGTGCCGCTCGTGCGCGAGCCCTTGCCGCCCTCGACTACCCATCAGTAGCGTGAACCCGCCTATCGGACCCGGTGAGGGGGTGGCCGCCATGCGCAGAACCGTCGCGGCGGTGGCGGGTGCCGCGCTGCTCGTGGAGGCGGTGGGGCTGACCGTCGTGCACTTCGTCCTGGGCTCGGTCGTCGACCGCCAGGAGATGTCCCTCGCCGGTCTCGACTCGGGCGTCATGTCCGGCTCCACGCGCGCGGCCGGTGTCGGGATCGGGCTCTACCTGCTGTGCTGCGGGGCGGCCTCGCTGCTCGTCGCGGTACGGGACCGGGCCCCCGGGCGCGCCGGGCGGATCCTGCTGGTGAGCTGCGCGGTGCTGCACGCGGTGCTGGCGACGGTGGCGGTGGGGCTGGTGGGCTGGGCGGCGTTCGCGGGGCTGATGGCCGTCTTCGGGCTGATCCTGCTGACGCTGACGGGCGAGGGCGACGCCGTACGGGAGCCCCGTGAGCCCCGTGAGCCCCGGGAGCCCGGGGGCGGCGCGGAGCCGGCACCGGCGGGATGAGCGCTGCCGCTGCCGGGGCGCGCGTGGGTCGTTCCGGCGGCGTCATCCACCCGTGCCCGCTCGCTCCTTCGCCGTCGCACTCCGCGGGCCCGTCATGCGCGTTTTGAGGATGTCCACCACATCGCCGAGCCCGACCTCGACGCGCCCGTAGACACGGGGGTTGAGCAGGGTCGTACCGTCGAAGTCCCCGGCGGAGGCGAAGAACGCGACCGGGATCGTCAACGCCTGGAAGAAGGCGAACAGCGGCCGCAGGGCGTGCTCCAGGACGAGCGCGTGGTGGTCGCCACCGCCCGTCGCGGCGAGCAGGACCGGCTTGTTGGCGAGCGCGTACTGCTCGACCAGGTCGAAGAAGTGCTTGAACATGCCCGGATAGGAGCCGCGGTACACCGGCACGGCCGCGACGAGCAGGTCGGCCTCCTCGACCAGGCGCAGCTGCGCCTCCAGGTCCGCCGGGGCTCGATCGCGTTCGACCGTGGTGGTGAAGTCGGTCCCCAGGCGGTAGACATCGACCTGGGACGTCTCGGTCGGGAGCATGTTTCCGAGCGTGTCCAGGATGACGCTGACGAGCCCCATCGTCTTGGACGGACGGCTCGGGCTGCCGTTGACGACCACGACGCGCAGAACGGGACCGGCCGGGTGTGCGTCAGGTGCGGTGCCGGGGTCGCTGCCGGGGTCGGGGGCGGGGTCGGTGCGGGTGGCGGGGTCGGTGCGGGTGGCGGGGGCGGGCAGGGGCTTCATGCCGCCTCTCCTTCCTGTGCGGCGACCTCGCGGCGCACGACGGGCGCGACCTCGGTGCCGAGGCGCTCGATCGCCTCAAGGTGCTCCTTCTGCGGCATGCCGCAGAAGCCCATCTGGATCAGGGCGCGGTTCAGGCCGTACAGCTCGTGGTAGGTGAGGAGCTTGTCGATCAGCTCCTGGGGGCTGCCGACCAGCAGGCCGGCCGCCGGGGACGACTGCGCGTCGAATGCGGCCCGGGAGAGCGGGAAGCCGGCGCCGCGCTGATGGTTGTTCTCGCTCATCCCTCTGGCGAAGTAGGGGTACATGGTGTCCCGGGCGCTCCGGCTGGTCCGCCCGACGTATCCGTGCGCGTTGATGCTGACGGGCAGCGCGTCCGCGTCGTGCCCCCACTGCGCCGCGGCCGCCCGGTACAGCTCGACCGTCTGCTCGTGGAAGGTCATCGGCCCCAGCAGCAGGGCCAGGGCCAGGGGCAGGCCGAGGCGGCCGGTGCTGACGGCCGATGCGGGCGATCCCCCGCTCCCGACCCAGACGGGGATGGTCCCGGCGTCGGCGCGTGGGGCGATGTCCGCGTCGTGGAGGGGCGGGCGGAAACGCCCCTGCCAGGTCAGCGGATTGCGGTCGCGGATCTTGAGGAGCAGGTCGAGCTTCTCGCGGAACAGGTCCGCGTAGTCCGTCAGGTCGTATCCGAACAGCGGGAAGGACTCGGTGTACGAGCCGCGCCCGGCGATGATCTCGGCGCGGCCGGCGGACAGCAGGTCGATCGTGGCGAACTGCTCCCAGACGCGCACGGGGTCTTCCGAGCTGAGTACGGTGACCGAGCTGGTCAGCTTGATGTTCTCGGTCTTCTCCGCGGCGGCGGCCAGCAGGACGGCCGGCGCCGATCCGACGAAGTCGGAGCGATGGTGCTCACCGACCCCGAACACGTCGAGTCCGACCTGGTCGGCGACCCGGGCCTGCTCGATGGTCTCGCGGACGCGCTGCCGCGGCGAAGGGGGCGTCCCGGTCGCCGCGTCCTCGGTGATCTCGCCGAAGGTCATGATGCCGATCTCGAATGCCATGTCGTCCCTCTTCGTGTCGTGCCGCCGGTGCCATGCGCCGGGCGGCGGTGGTCGTCTCATCCCAGTAACCTGTCTGCGCACGCAGTTATTCCTTGGCAGGGTGAGGAGCTTCTTCCTGACATGTTCCCGGGGGAGGGCGTGCGTCGAGATGGATGTATGAGCTGGTCAGAGCGGTCTTAAGTGGGCGGTTAATCGCCCATGTAATTGCTTGCGCAGGCAGCTTGTCGGGTGGCGGTGGCGGCGGTACGTTGTCGATAAGCCTCGCGGTCAGCGGCGCGTAACCCGGCGAAGGAGAAGAACATGACCCACAGCAGCCTGCCCGGGCCGGTGAAGCTCGGAGAGCGCGTGACCTACGACGTCCCCGCCGAGCGGGTGGCCCGCGCGACGCTCACCCGGTCCGAGCAGGGCAACCTCGCGGACGTCCACCTCTTCTACCAGCTCGACGCCGCATACCGCCGTGCCGCGGCCGACGACTCGATCTCGGTGTTCGTGATCGCCGCCGAGGGCGATGACTTCTCGCTCGGGCACGATGTCGATGCGCTGTTCAGCACCGAGGGGATGGACCAGGTGACGCTGGAGGGCGGCATGGGGCGCGGCGGCGTCGAAGGCGACATGGCCTGGGAGAACGAGGTCTTCCTGGAGCTGCACTGGCGCTGGCGCAACTTTCCCAAGCCGACGGTCGCCGCGGTCCAGGGAAAGGTGTTCGCGGGTGGCTTGATGATCGCGTGGCCCTCCGACCTGATCGTGGCCAGTGCGGACGCGCGCTTCGCCGACCCGGTCACGGCGTTCGGCGTGAACGCCGTCGAGCTGTTCCTGCACCCGTGGGAGCTGGGGGCCCGCCGGGCCAAGGAGCTGCTCTTCACCGGGGACGTCCTCACGGCGCAGGAGGCTCGCCAGCTGGGCATGATCAGCCGGGTCGTCCCCCGGGACGAGCTGGAGTCGGCCGTGCTGGCCCTCGCCGAGCGGATCGCGGCCCGCCCCACCTTCGGGCTGAAGCTGGCCAAGAAGGCCGTGAACCAGACCCTGGACATTCAGGGCCAGTGGAACGCGGTACAGACGGCCTTCAGCCTCCACACCCTCAACCACGCCCACAACCGGGCCACCCACGACGGCTCCTCCATCGACCCGGCGGGCTTCGCGCTGACCTCCGGCATGTGGGAACTGCCGGAGGACTGGGAGCCGCCGAAGGAAGACGGCTGAGCCGGGTCCACGGGCACTCCCGCGGACGCTCCACCGATAGCGTGCTGCGCATGGCGACCGTAGAGCTGCGAGAACTTGAGTACCTGGCCTGGAACGGCTTCCTGGTCACCCACGACCGGATCTGGCGTGAGATCGAGGCCGGGATCGCCCCGCTGAACGTGAGCATGGCCGAGTACAGCGTGCTCGCTCTGCTGGGCGAGGCCGGAAAGAAGGGCATGCGGATGTCGGAGCTCGCGCAGCGGCGCCTGATGTCCACCGGCGGGTTCACCCGGCTCGCCGACCGGCTTGAGCGCCGTGGCCTGATCGAGAGGCGGCCGTCGCCCGGCGACGGCCGCGGCTTCGAGGCCGTCCTCACCCGCGAGGGGCGTGCCCTCCTGCGCAAGGCGTGGCGCCAGCAGTACAGCGACCTGCGCCGGCTCTTCTTCGACCGGCTCGATGACGAGCACCTGCGCAACCTCGCCGACGTCTGGGCGAGGCTCGCTCCGGACGACGACGAAGCGCCGGGCGAGGGTGCCCCGTAGCCCTCCCTCGGGGCGTCCCGCCCGGCGTCCGAACGGCAGGTCCTAGACCCAGAGGTCGGTGATCTGCACGCCCACGTCCGCCAGCAGGCGGCGCAGCAGCGGCAGCGAGAGTCCGACGACGTTGCCGTGGTCGCCGTCGATGCCGTCGATGAACGCCGACGACCGGCCGTCGATGGTGAACGCCCCCGCCACGTGCAGGGGCTCGCCGGTCGCGACGTACGCGGCGATCTCGGCGTCGCTCGGCTCGCCGAACCGCACCACCGTCCCGGCGGTCGCGCTCGCCCGCCGGCCCGACGCCGTGTCGATCAGGCAGTGCCCGGTCTGGAGCACGCCCGACCGGCCGCGCATCGCCTTCCACCGCGCGGTGGCGTCCTCGGCGTCCACGGGCTTGCCCAGCGCCCTGCCGTCCAGCTCCAGCACCGAGTCGCAGCCGACGACCAGCGCGCCCGCGTCCTTCGCGGCGGGCCGCGCGGCGACGGCGGCGGCCTTCGCCTCGGCGAGCACGAGGGCCAGTTCGGCCGGGTTCGCGGCGGTCAGGGCGTCCTCGTCGACGCCGCTGACCTCGACCTCGGGCGCGAGTCCCGCCTGCCGGAGCAGGGCGAGCCGGGCGGGCGACTGCGACGCGAGCACGAGCGTGCGGGCGGGACGGCCGGGGGCGGGGTCGTGGGTCATGCGCGCCATCGTAGATGGACCGGCGAACGGCAACGGCCTTCCAGCGCGGGGGACGGGCGGCGGCTCACGTCGGCAGCACGCCCAGGCCCGCCGCGCCCAGCGCGATCGTCACCACCGCCGCCAGCGCGACGAGCCACCCGGCGCGGCGCAACTGCCGTTCGGCGGCGCGGAACTCGTCGTCGGGTTCGTCTGGAGGGTCGGACCAGAGCATCTTCCGATGGTCCCGGTCCGGGGCCCCGCGCGCCTGAGTACGGGTACTCAGAAACGCCCCGCGCGGGCGTGCACCCGGCCTGGCGGAGCACCTGATCGCCGCCGCCGGTCACGAGACGCCCCCGCGCGGGCGCGTACCCGGCACCGCACACCGGCGCCCGCGACGCCGCCGCGCGCCGCCCGCTACCCCGGCCAGTACGTCGTACGCCACGCCTTCGGCCCCGGCTGCGGCACCCGCCGGGCCGGCACCAGCCGGGCCGGGTCCGCCCACTCGCTGCCCGGCCCGCTCCGCGCGCCCGCCGCGGACGAGGCCGCCCGCGCCTGCACCACCGCCAGCGCCGCCGCCAGCTCCTCCGCCGTCGGGTTGCCCCGGACGACCTTGATCTCCTCGGACATCGGCCCTCCTCGCCCGCTCCGCCGCCTACAGCGGGATGTTCCCGTGCTTCTTCGGCGGCAGCGCCTCCCGCTTGTTGCGCAGCACCCGCAGCCCCTTCGCCACCTGCCGCCGCGTCTCCGACGGCATGATGACGCCGTCCACGTACCCGCGCTCGGCCGCCGCGTACGGGTTCAGCAGCGCGTCCTCGTACTCGCGGATCAGCTCGGCGCGCCGCGTCTCGCGCTCCGGCTCGTCGGCGATGGCCGCGAGCGTGCGGCGGTAGAGGATGTTGACCGCGCCCTGCGCGCCCATGACGGCGATCTGCGCGGTGGGCCAGGCCAGGTTCAGGTCCGCGCCGAGGTGCTTGGAGCCCATGACGTCGTACGCGCCGCCGAACGCCTTGCGGGTGATCACCGTGATCAGCGGCACGGTGGCCTCGGCGTAGGCGTAGATCAGCTTGGCGCCGCGCCGGATGATGCCGTCGTACTCCTGGTCCGTGCCCGGCAGGAAGCCGGGGACGTCGACGAACGTGAGGACCGGCACGTTGAAGGCGTCGCAGGTGCGCACGAAGCGGGCGGCCTTCTCGCTGGCCTTGATGTCCAGGCAGCCGGCGAACTGCATCGGCTGGTTGGCGACGACGCCGACCGGGTGGCCCTCGACCCGGCCGAAGCCGGTGACGATGTTCGGCGCGTACAGCGCCTGGGTCTCCAGGAACTCGCGGTCGTCCAGCACGTGCTCGATGGCGGTGTGCATGTCGTACGGCTGGTTGGCCGAGTCCGGGATGAGGGTGTCCAGCTCGCGGTCCTCGTCGGTGACCGTCGCCTCGCCCTCCTCGGGGAAGGCGGGCGGGTCGCTGAGGTTGTTCGACGGCAGGTACGACAGCAGCGCCTTGACGTAGTCGAAGGCGTCTTTCTCGTCGCCCGCCATGTGGTGCGCGACGCCGGAGGTGGTGTTGTGCGTACGGGCCCCGCCCAGCTCCTCGAAGCCGACGTCCTCGCCGGTGACGGTCTTGATGACGTCGGGCCCGGTGATGAACATGTGCGAGGTGCCGTCGACCATCACGGTGAAGTCCGTGATGGCGGGGGAGTACACCGCGCCGCCCGCGCAGGGGCCGACGATGACGCTGATCTGCGGGACGACGCCGGAGCCGTGGACGTTGCGGCGGAAGATCTCCGCGAAGAGCCCGAGCGCGACGACGCCCTCCTGGATGCGCGCGCCGCCGCCGTCGTTGATGCCGATGATCGGGCAGCCGGTCTTCATGGCGAAGTCCATCGCCTTGACGATCTTCTCGCCGTAGACCTCCCCGAGGGAGCCGCCGAAGACGGTGAAGTCCTGCGAGTACACCACGACGGGGCGGCCGTCGACGGTGCCGTAGCCGGTGACGACGCCGTCGCCGTACGGGCGGTTGGCCTCGATGCCGAAGTTCGTCGAACGGTGCCGCGCGAACTCGTCCAGCTCGGTGAACGACCCCTCGTCCAGCAGCAGGTCGACGCGTTCGCGCGCGGTCAGCTTGCCCTTCGCGTGCTGCTTCTCCACCGCGCGCGCCGAACCGGCGTGCGTGGCCTCCTCGATCCGCCGGCTCAGGTCGGCGAGCCGGCCGGCCGTCGTGTGGATGTCCGCCGTCTCGGGGGGTGGCTCGTGCGCCTCGGCCATCGCGGTGCAGCTCCTGCTCGTCGGGGACGCTCCGGGCGCGGGCACCCGGAGGAGGGGGGACCTACTCCTACGTAGGTTATCGGCGCGGGGGCGCCGCACGGGTGCGGCGTTGACCACACCGGCGGTGTGGCGCGTGTGCCGGGCCCGCCGCGGGTACCGCGCCGCGTGGCGTCGGCGGACGGCGGGGCGGATGTCTGGCCGTAGGGTGGCCGTATGAGTGCAGATCGGGGAAGCCGCTGGTCCGACCTCGACCGCCCGCCGCTGAACGCGGACGCGCTGCGCCGTGCGCTCGTACGGACCGGAGGGCTGTGGACGTCCCTCGACGTCGTCGAGGCCACCGGCTCCACGAACGCCGACCTCGCCGCGCGCGCCCGCGAGGGCGCGGCCGAGGGCGCGGTGCTGGTCGCGGAGGAGCAGACGGCGGGGCGCGGCCGGCTCGACCGGCCGTGGTCGGCGCCGCCGCGCTCCGGCATCTTCCTCTCCGTCCTGCTGCGCCCCGAGACCGTGCCCGTCGGCCGCTGGGGCTGGCTGCCGCTGCTCGCCGGGGTCGCCGTGGCGACCGCGCTGCCGCGCGCCGCGGGCGTGGACACGGCGCTGAAGTGGCCGAACGACGTGCTCGTGACCGTCGACGGCGAGGAGCGCAAGGCCGGCGGCATCCTCGTGGAGCGGGTCGACGCGACGGCCGACGCGGTGGTCCTCGGCATCGGCGTCAACGTCACGCTGCGCGCCGACGAGCTGCCCGTGCCGCAGGCCGGCTCGCTGGCCCTGGCCGGCGCGAAGGTCACCGACCGGGACCCGCTGCTGCGCGCGCTGCTGCGGTCGCTGGAGCGCTGGTACACCGGCTGGCGCGGCGCCGCCGGCGACCCGGCCGGCGCCCGGCTCCAGGAGACGTACGCGGCGGGCTGCGCGACGCTCGGGCGGCAGGTCCGGGCGGAGCTGCCGGGCGGCGCCTCCGTCACGGGGGAGGCCGTCGCGGTGGACGGCGACGGGCGGCTGGTGCTGGCCACGGCGGCGGGGTTGCAGGAGCCGGTGGCCGCGGGGGACGTGGTGCACCTGCGGCCCGCGGCCGAAGCGGAGTGAGCTGGGCCACACTTCCCGTATCGTTGAGGCGGCAGGGTCGGTGGCCGGGGAACGGACGCGGGGAGGGGGCAGCCGGTGAGTGAGGTTGCGGGATCCTCCGGTGCGGAGGATCCGGAAGGCCGGGAACGTGCGGAACATACGGAACGTATGGAAGGTGACGAGGGCACCGTAGGGCCGGAAGGTGCCGTACGACCGGAAAGCCCGGAGGGCGACGAGAGCCCGGAGGGCGACGACGACCCCATCGCGCTCCGCATCGAGCAGCTGATCCTGGGCTCCGACCGCCGCTACACGCCCTTCCAGGCCGCCCGCGCGGCCGGCGTGCCGATGGAGCTGGCGGCCCGCTTCTGGCGCGCCATGGGCTTCGCCGACATCGGCCAGGCCAAGGCGCTCACCGAGGCCGACGTCCTCGCCCTGCGCCGGCTGGCGGGGCTGGTGGAGGCCGGGCTGCTGAGCGAGGGCATGGCCGTGCAGGTGGCGCGCTCCACCGGGCAGACCACGGCCCGGCTGGCCGACTGGCAGATCGACTCCTTCCTCGAAGGGCTCACCGAGCCGCAGGAGGGCATGTCCCGTACGGAGATCGCCTACCCGCTGGTCGAGCTGCTGCTGCCGGAGCTGGAGGAGTTCCTGGTCTACGTGTGGCGCCGCCAGCTCGCCGCCGCCACCGGCCGGGTCGTCCAGGCCCAGGACGACGACGAGATGGTCGCCCGCCGCCTCGCCGTCGGCTTCGCCGACCTGGTCGGCTTCACCCGGCTGACCCGGCGGCTGGAGGAGGAGGAGCTGGGCGAGCTGGTCGAGGCGTTCGAGACGACCGCCGCCGACCTGGTCGCCGCCCACGGCGGCCGGCTCATCAAGACCCTGGGCGACGAGGTGCTGTTCGCCGCCGACGACGTGGGCACGGCGGCGGAGATCGGCGTCCGGCTGATCGAGACGCTGGCGCACGACGAGACGATGCCGGAGCTGCGGGTGGGCATCGCGTTCGGCACGGTGACGACGCGGATGGGCGACGTGTTCGGCACGACGGTGAACCTGGCCTCGCGGCTGACGTCGATCGCGCCGAAGGACACGGTGCTGGTGGACGGCGACGTCGCGGCGGAGCTGATAAGAGAGGGCGAGGCCCCGGAGTCCGAGGCGGAGGCCGCGGCGGCGGAGAAGGCGGCGGCGGAGGGCGGCACGGCGGAGGCCCCGTCGTACCGCTTCGCGCTCCAGCCGATGTGGCAGCGCCCGGTGCGCGGCCTGGGCGTGGTGGAGCCCTGGCTCCTGAGCCGCCGCGGCTGACGGCCGGGGCCGTGGGCGCCTTTCGCGTCGGGTCGGCGCGGGCTAGCCTGGCGCTTCGGCAAGTGATCCACGAGGAGTCCTTCGACATGCCCGGTGTCCCGAGCGCGCGTTGACCCGGAGGCCGTGAGCGGCCCGTCATCGCGTGCTGCCCTCGGTGTTGCGGCACAGCGAGCCCTGTTTCGCCTGCCCGCACCCCAGAGGGATCCTCGTGGCACATCTGTGGAAAGAAGCCGACTTCAGACGCCTGTGGGCCGGCCAGACGGCCTCCCAGCTCGGTGAGCACACCGCTCTCGTGGTTCTGCCGCTGTTCGCGGTGCTGACGCTCGACGCCGGGGCGGGGGAGCTGGGTGCGCTGCGGGCGGTGGGGCAGGCGCCGGTTCTGCTGCTCTCACTGTTCGCCGGGGCGTGGGTGGACGGGTGGCGGACGCGCACGGTGATGGTGCTGACCGACGCCGGCCGGGCCGTGGTGCTCGGCGCCGCGGCGGTGGCCGCCGGCGTCTTCGGCTGGTTCGGGGTGCCGGCGCTGTTCGTGGTCGTGTGCGCGGTCGGGGCGCTGTCGGTGTTCTTCGACGTGGCGTACCAGGCATCTCTCGTACGGCTGGTGGCGCGCGATCAGCTGGTGCAGGGCAACAGCGCGCTGGAGGGCAGCCGGTCCGCGGCGCAGACCGGCGGCCCGGCGCTCGGCGGCGCGCTGGTCTCGCTGCTGTCGGCGCCGGTCGCGGTGGCGTCCGGGGCGGTGTGCTTCGCGCTGTCGTTCCTGTCGATCAGCCGGATACGGGCCGCCGAGGCGCTGCCGGAGCGGCCGGAGCGGCCGGAGCGGCCGGAGCTGCCGGAGCGTACGGTGCCGCTGTGGCGGCGCATCCACGGCGGACTGCGCTTCGTCGTGCGGAACGGTGTCCTGCGGTCGGTGTGCCTGGCGTCGGCGGCGTTCCAGCTGTCGTTCGCGGCGATGCTGACCGTCTACCTGCTGTACCTGCCGCGGGAGCTGCACCTGTCCGGCACGGTCGTGGGGCTGGCGCTCGCGGCGACGGGCCCGGGCGCGCTCGTCGGCGCGCTGCTGGCCGCCCGGCTGCCGCGGCGGTGGGGCTACGGGCCGGTGCTGGTGGGGGCGGCGGTGCTCGGCGACGGGGCGTACCTGTGCGTACCGGCGCTGCGCGGCTCGTCGGCGGCGACGGTGGCCGCGCTGGTGGCGGTCGGCTTCGTGTTCGGCGTGGGCGGGCAGCTGGTGAACGTCACGGTCATGGCGGTCCGGCAGGCGGCCACCCCGGCCGGGATGCAGGGCCGGGTGGCGGCGACGATCACGTTCGTGGGGATGGGGCTGACGCCGTTGGGGTCGCTGCTGGGCGGCTGGCTGGCGGCGGGGTGGGGACTGCGGACGAGCCTGCTGGTGACGGCGGCGGGGATGCTGCTGTCGCCGGCGGTGATGGCGGTGTCGCCGCTGGCCCGGCTGGGGCGGGAGCTGCCGGCGCCACGGTGAGGCGGGGTGTACGAAGCAGGCTCTCCGCCGCCGCGGGGACCAGCCCGTCGAGGAGCCGCCCCGGAACGCTCTGCGGCTCCGCCCCGGCGGCCGGTCGTCCGCCAGCCGCGACACCTCGTCGTCCCGGCCCCGCCACCACGGGCCCCGGCGACCCGCCGCCTTCGCCGCGTCCGCCAGCCGCAGCAGCCGCCGGCCCGACGGCACCGGGCTGAGACAGCAGCGAGGCGCCGGAGGTACCGGCTTGGGCTGCAGCCGATGTGGCAGCGCCCGGTGCGCGGGCTGGGCGTGGTGGAACCGTGACTGCTGAGCCGCCGTGGCTGACGGCCGGAAAGACGTTTTCTGATGGGCAGTCAGGTTTTCTCAGCGAAATGGGCTGTGGGAGGGGGAGTTGAGGCGGTGCCGTGGCGGGAGGGGTGACAGCCCCGGTGGCGGGCAGACGTGAAGCCCCTGGTAAGAACGGGTCTACCAAGATCACGTTCATCGAACCAGAGGCTTCACGTTGGTCACCTATCCTGCCATGCTCGACATCCCGCGCCCGGTGGTGGACCACCTCGCCCGGCTGCTGGCCGCTCACCGCCGCCGGATCGGCACCCCGCGCAGGTCACGGGCGCTTGGCCCGTTCCGCCAGGCCGTGCTGGTGCTGCGCTGGTTCCGGCAGCGAGCCTGCGTGCACTGCCTGGCCGCAGACGCCCGGATCTCCCAGGCCACCGGCTACCGCTACCTCCACGAAGCCATCGACGTCCTGGCCGAGCGCGCCCCCGACCTGCACACCGTCCTCGACCGCTGCCACCGTCAGGGCATGAGCCACATCGTGCTGGACGGCACCCTCATCGGCTGCGACCGGGCCACCGGGGTCCGGGAGAACGGCAACGACCTGTGGTACTCCGGGAAAGCCCGCCGATGCGGCGGCAACCTCCAGTTCCTGGCCTCACCGAGCGGTGACCTGCTGTGGGTTTCCGAGGTGGAACCGGGCAGCACCCCGGATATCACCGCCGCCCGCGCCCACGCCCTGCCCGCCCTGTACAAGGCGGCGGCCGACGGCCTGCCCACCCTGGCCGACCTGGGCTATCAGGGTGCCGGCATCGGCATCCACACCCCCACCTCCATCCACCCCGACCGGCCCGAGCCGCTGTGCGCGGACAACCGCAGCCACGACCGACTGCTACGCGGCCTACGAGCCGTGGGCGAACGTGCCGCCGCCACCCTCAAGCAACGCTGGCGAGCACTCCAGCACATCACGCTCAGCCCGAGCAGAATCGGCACCATCGCCCAAGCCGCCCTCGTCCTCAACAACACATGGAACGAAACTCGCTGAGAAAACCTGAATGGGAGACCTTCAGCGGCTCGCCGGGCCTCATACAGTCCTCACCGGAACCGTCCAGCTGACGGCCTTCAAGAGCGGTGGGTGCCCCAGAGCCCCCGCCGCGGGCGGGGGCCGGTCGGCCGGGGGTGCCGGGGGTCAGGTGGTGGGGAACTCTCCTGCCTTCACGCCCGCTACGAAGGACGCGAACGCGTCGGCGGTGAAGTCCAGGACCGGGCCGCTCGGGTCCTTGGAGTCGCGGACGGGGACCACGCCGCGCGCGGCGACGAGGTTGGCGGCGACCTCGATGCACTGGCCGCCGTTGTCGCTGTAGGAGGACTTGTGCCAACGGGGGGACGGGGATTCAGTCGTCACGGGACGCCTTTCGGAACTGATTGATCATGGCCGCGGAGTCCGCCTGGGAAGGCGCTTCGGCCTGCAACTGATGGTAAGCCGTCAGCAGGGGAACGACACAGGAGTTGTCGCGTTCGAGATGCCCCTGCTGGGCCGACTCGGCGTACGACACCAGCCCGCGGTCCGGCATCGTCAGGATGGAGACCGGCAGATTGAACGGGCGACGCGTCCCCATGCTGAACGGGGCGACCTGGAGCATGGTGTTCGGCAGCTCCGCGAACTCCACCAGCCGGGCCAACTGGGCGTCCCAGACGGCGGGCTCGCCGACGGGGCGGCGCAGGCAGCCCTCGTCCAGCACGACGATGACCAGCGGCGGATGGGCCCTGACAAGCGACTCCTGCCGCTTCGCCACCAGTGCTACGCGCTCGTGCGCCTGCTCGGGGCTGATCGCCCCCCGCCTGACGGCGCTGTCCGCCAGGGTCGTCGCGTAGTCCGGGGTCTGGAGCAGCCCGGGGATGACGCCCACCTCGTACAGCCGGATCTCGGCGGCGTGCCGCTCATAGGCGACGAACTCCGGGAAGCCCTCCAGCAGGCTGCCGTGCTTGATCTCGTGGTACTTGCGCTCGAAGGAGTCCGTCGTGCCTTGCAGGCCGAAGACCTCGTCTGCACTACGCGAGAAGCGGAGAGTTGGAGATTTGCGCCCCACTTCGACCGCCGAGACGTGCACGCTGGAGTACCCCATGCGCTCGCCGAGATCATCCTGGGTCCAGCCGCGCCCATCACGCAGGCTGCGCAGACGTGCCCCGTAGGCCGCCTGGGGTGAGCTGTCGGGGTTCAACTCCTTGCGGTTCACGGGCCTTCACCGGCCTTTCGTTCATTTCTGACGCGGTTGAGCGATCCGCGACACCGGGGCACGCTGAGCGCTCGTAGTAGCCGTGCGGCTACAGAGGGGAGTCATCATGTCCGATAAGCGGATGCCAGTCCAGCGGACCGATGAGGCCGAGAGCGCACTGAACGAACTGCGCGACGCGCTCCGGGAGGCCGGGGTCACCCTGCCGTCCCTGTGGCTGGACCTCACGGCGTATGCCGGCCCGGGGAAGGTGCAGTTGATCGAGCTGGGCCGCTGCAACATCGACACCGCCCGCGCACTGGCCGCCGCCCTGCGGGCCGGCCGGACCGCGGAGGCGGCGCGGTGACCGTACCCGGTGCGACGGGCCCCGCCCCGGCCGGGGCGTGCGCGCCGCCGCTCGCGCAGCAGCGTCAGTTCGCCCGCGGGGCGGCCTCGGTGGCCCGTGCCCGCGACTTCGCCGCGGGTGCGCTCACCGGCACGCCCGGCGCCGGACTCGCCCCCGACGTCCGGGTGTGCGCCTCCGAACTCGCCACGAACGCCGTCCGGTACGGACCGGCCGGCCGGGACTTCCTCGTCCGCGTCCTCACCCGCGGCGACACGGTGCGGCTGGAGGTGCACGATGCCGGTGAAGGCGCCCCCCGCGTGCGTACCCCCGACGCCACCGAGGAGCGCGGGCGCGGCCTGCTGGTCGTCTCGGCCCTCGCCGACGAGTGGGGAGTGTCCGGCCGCGCCGGTCCCGGCAAGGTGGTCTGGGCCTCTTTCAAGGTCCCCCGCGCCGCACCCCGGACGGCGGTGTCCAGCACGTGAGCGGCCTGGACCGCCAGGAAACGCCGGGGCACGACACGTCGCGAAGGTGCACGACCACGACCCCACGGGAGGGCGAGCACGTCGGCGGCGTCCAGGCCCGGTGTGGCCAGGCTCAAGAACCCTCCCCGCCTGGGAATCGTTGACGTCTCCGATCCCGCGATGTGAAGATCATGTCCACTACACCACGGGGACCGTGAGGGGATCAGGTTGGCTGCCGAGCACAGGCCCAAGCCCGCGCTGTCGGCCACGATCGCCGGCGTACTCCTGCTCGCCGGGCTCGCACTCGCCGTCCTCCTCCTGCCCGGTGAGCTGGACAAACAGCGGGCCTACGATGCGGCGCCCAGGTGTCCCACCGCAGAGCCCGCACCTGGCTGCAAGTCACAGACACCGGTCACGCTCACCGACAAGGAACGCCGGAAGGGCAAGGGCCGTCCCCACTACATGCTGTTCTCACGCGACAGCCAGCCGCCGCAGTGGGTTCGGATGGGCGGAGGGAGCCACCCGGTCTACGACAACGCCCAGCCCGGCGACACGGTCACCGCCACCTACTGGGACGGCCACATAGTCGAGGTTGCCTTTCAGGGCCAGCGGGAGGTCTCCGCACAGGAACCGAACCGCAACTTCGCGGGGTTTCTCTTCCTGACCTCGCTCGTGTTCGTTTCCGGCGGCTTCGCCACCTTCGCCGCCGCCCGGCACTTCGGGGGCAGAACAGTGCTGAAACCGGACCTCAAACCCCTGGCATACATGGGCATCGGCGTGGGCACGCTCGTCGGCGGCCTCCTCGTCACCGGCATCATCACCGGCGTCCTGAACGCCCTGCTCACCCGTTGAAGCCCCCTGGGCATCCAGGATGAACACCACTTGTCAAGGGAACAGCGCGCCATCGTTCCGCGTCAGAGCTGTCCCGGCAGGCGGCATCTTCACCACGGGTACATGACGCGCTGGAGGCTGACACGAGGCGGTGTGTCGGTGGCCCGGGGGTACGGCGGTGGCGGCGGCCCCGCCGAGGGCGTGTAGCGGTTGCCGGGTCGCGCACGTGGGCCGTTGGCCAGGGGTCCGACCGGCACCGGTTTTTCCAGTAATCTGAGGGCTGGAGGTGTCCAGCACAGGAGGCGGCATGTCAGTGGATCCGCTCAACGCGCCGGGTGACGGCCTGCCCGAGTTCCTGAGCTGGGACGAGCTTCAGAGACTCCCCGAGGACATCGCGGCCGAGATCGAGCTGTGGGAGGGGAGGGTGATCTGGAACCGGCGCGGGCCGGCGGAGCACCAGCGCTTTGCGCGGCGCATGTGCAATGCTCTTGAAACTTGCGCCCGGCAGGCCATGCGGGGTGACGGGCCTGACGGCGAGCAGCGCTGCTGGCAGGTCGAGGTGGAAACCAACGTGTTCCTCACCCCCGACAAGTCCAGCTTCCTCACCCCGGACTTCCTCGTCCGCCGCTGCCTGCCCCGCGGCGCCGACACGTACGCGAGCGACGTGGTGCTGGTGGGAGAGGTCCTGTCCGGCTCGGACACCCTCAAGCGGAGACATTGGAAGATGGGCCGGTACGCCGACGGCGGCATCCCCTATTACTGGGAGGTCGAACTCGACTCGCCCGGGACCTGGGACATCACCGCGGTGCGGGCGTACGAACTCGCGACGGTGCAGGACGACGGGCTTGCCGTGAAGCCGCTGCGCCCGGCCTTCTACATCGCCGTGGGGGAGTGGGAGCCGGAGGGGCTGGGGATCGTCTTCCCCGAGCCCTTCAGCCTCGACATCACCTGGGACGACCTCGCGTTCTGACGGGGCGCCCCCCGCCGTACGGCCGCCGCCCCGCGCCCTACCTCCCGACCCCCGGCCGCCGGCCCCGGAACGCCCTCCGGCCGCGTCCGCGCGGCGGGTCGTTCGCCAGCCGCGTCACCTCGCCGTCCCGGCCCGCCACCACCGGCCTCGGCGCCCCCGCCGCCTTCGCCGTGTACTGCGCCGCGTCCGCCAGCCGCAGCAGCCGCCCGGCGGACGGCACCGGGCCGATCGGGTCGCCCGTCGACGCCACCCCGCACGCGACGCCCTGTCCCGGCTCCAGCTCCGCCGCCCGGGCGCACAGCTCCGTCGCCGTCCGTACCACGTCGTCGGGCGGCGGGCCCACCGACAGCAGGCAGAATTCGTCGCCGCCCAGCCGGGCGGCCAGCGTGTCCGGCAGTGTCGCCGCGTGCAGGGACAGCAGGGAGCCGAATCGTTCCAGCAGGCGGTCGCCGCCCGCGTGCCCGAACGAGTCGTTGACCTCCTTGAGGCCGTTGACGTCGCAGACGGCCAGGCTGACCACCGTGCCGTCCGCCCGGTACCGCGCCACCGCCTCGTCCAGCCGCAGGTCGAGCGCGCGGCGGTTGGCCAGCCCGGTCAGCGGATCCGTGAACGCCAGCCGGCGGGCCTCCGCCAGCCGCTCGGTCTGCGCGATTCCGGCGGCGACCACCGCGCTCACCGCCGCCGCGCAGGCCGTGTCGTACGCCGTGAAGGCCGCGGCGCCGCGCGGGCGGGCCACGTACAGCTCGCCCCACGCCCGCCCGTGCACCAGCACGGGCACCACCAGGCAGCTGCTCCGGCCCCGCCGCCGCAGCGCGTCCCCGCGCGGGCCGGGGGAGCCCTCGGTGGCGGTCCACGGGCCGCCGGGGTCGGCGGGGCCGGGGAGGTCGCGCGGGTACGACTCGTCCGGCGGGAACTCGTCCTCGCCGGGCGCCCGCTCGCCGTCGTTGACCAGGACCCGCAGCCGCCCGCGTTCCCGCTCCCAGACGGACACGGACGCGAACGACCCGTCCAGCGCGCGCCGCGCCCCCGCCGCCGCCGCGCGCACGGTCTCGCGGAGCGTGGCGGCGTCCGCCAGCGCCCGGGCCAGCTCGACCACGGCGTGCAGCGGTTCGTCGGGGGGCCGGTCGTTGCCCGTCACGGCTCCAGGGTAGGCAATCGATCACGGTTTAAGGTATTTAGACGGATTGACCACTCTGCGTAAAGCGCTCCGAAGTGCCCTTTTGCGCCCTGTCTATGCTCCCGGCCACTCCGGCCTGCGCTTCTCGTTGAACGCCGCCACGCCTTCCTGGCGGTCCGCCGACAGCGCCGTACGGTGCCACGCCGCGTCCTCGATCTCCAGCCCCGCCCGCAGCTCGCGCCCGTAGCCCAGCCGCAGCGCCCGCTTCGCGGCCCGTACGCCCACCGGCGAGTTGCCCGCGATCCGGCGGGCCAGCTCCAGCGCCGTCGTACGGGCCTCGCCCGCCGGCACCAGCCGGTCGACCATGCCCAGGGTGTGCGCCTCGGCCGCCTCCACCCGGCGCGCGGTGAAGATCAGCTCCGCCGCCCGGGCGGAGCCCACCCGGCGCGGCAGCAGCTGCGTGCCGCCGCCGCCCGGCACGACGCCGACGGACACCTCCGGCAGCCCGACCACCGCCGTCTCGTCGGCGACGATGAAGTCGCAGGACAGCGCCAGCTCGTACCCCCCGCCGAGCGCGAAGCCGTGCACCGCGGCGACGACCGGCATCGGCAGCTCCAGCACGCCGGTGTACGCGGCGCGCGAGGTGGGGCGGTGGCGGTGCATGTCGGCGTCGGTGAAGTCGTTGCGCTCCTTGAGGTCCGCGCCGACGCAGAAGGCCCGCTCGTGGCTGGAGGTGAGGACCACGGCCCGGACGGAGGCGTCCGCGGCGAGGCGCGCGGTGGTCTCGGTGAGCGCGCGGGCCAGCTGGGTGGAGACGGCGTTCATGGCCTCCGGCCGGTCGAGGACCAGCTCGGCGACGTACTCGTGCGTGCGGACGGCGATGCCCTCGCCCATGCGAATCGGCCTCCGGCGGGTGGTGACGTTAACGGGCGCTAACCTAGTGTGCGGAGCGCCGCCGCGCCAGGCCCGGCCGGAGGCGTTTTCCCGGCCGGACCGGACGCCGGGCGCTGCCGGGGGTCGCCGGGCGCCGCCGGGTCCGGCGCACCGCCCGTGACAGCTCCGGATTCACTTCGTATGGTTCCTGAATATGAATATGCACCCCCGCCCCGCACCCGTCGTCCTCGGGACCGCCGGCACCACCGCCGACGACGTCCTCGCGGTCGCCCGCCGCGGCGCCCCCGTCGAGCTGTCCGCCCGCGCCCTGGACGCCCTCGCGGCCGCCCGCCGGGTCGTGGACGACCTCGCGGCCAAGCCCGAGCCCGTGTACGGCGTCTCCACCGGCTTCGGCGCCCTCGCCGTCCGGCACATCAGCCCCGACCTGCGCGTGCAGCTCCAGCGCAACATCGTCCGCTCGCACGCGGCCGGCATGGGCCCGCGGGTGGAGCGGGAGGTCGTCCGGGCGCTGATGTTCCTGCGGCTGAAGACGCTGGCCTCCGGCCACACCGGCGTACGGCCCGAGGTGGCCCGCGCCATGGCCGGGATGCTCAACGCCGGCATCACGCCCGTCGTGCACGAGTACGGCTCCCTCGGCTGCTCCGGCGACCTCGCCCCGCTCTCGCACTGCGCGCTGGCGCTCATGGGCGAGGGCGACGCCGAGGGCCCCGACGGCGCCGTGCACCCCGCCGCCGACCTGCTCGCGGCGCACGGCCTCACGCCCGTCACGCTGCGCGAGAAGGAGGGCCTGGCGCTGCTCAACGGCACCGACGGGATGCTCGGCATGCTGCTCATGGCCTGCGCCGACCTCGGCGCGCTCCTCACCGCCGCCGACGTCACCGCCGCGCTGACGCTGGAAGCGCTCCTCGGCACGGAGAAGGTGCTCGCCCCCGAACTGCACGCCGTACGCCCGCACCCCGGACAGGCCGCCAGCGCCGCCAACATGCTCCGGGTGCTCGACGGCTCCGGGCTCACCGGTCACCACCAGACCGGCCACGACGGCCTGCCCGCCGCGCCGCGGGTGCAGGACGCGTACTCGGTACGGTGCGCGCCGCAGGTCGCCGGCGCGGGCCGGGACACCCTCGCGCACGCCCGCGCGGTCGCGGAGCGCGAACTGGCCGCCGCCGTCGACAACCCGGTGGTGATCGACGGCCGCGTCGAGTCCAACGGGAACTTCCACGGCGCCCCCGTCGCGTACGTCCTGGACTTCCTCGCCGTCGCCGCCGCCGACCTCGGCTCCATCGCCGAACGCCGCACCGACCGGCTGCTGGACAAGAACCGCAGCCACGGCCTGCCCGCCTTCCTGGCCGGCGACCCGGGCGTGGACTCGGGCCTGATGATCGCCCAGTACACCCAGGCCGCGCTGGTCAGCGAACTGAAGCGGCTGGCCGTCCCGGCGTCGGCCGACTCCATCCCGTCGTCGGCGATGCAGGAGGACCACGTCTCGATGGGCTGGTCCGCGGCGCGCAAGCTGCGCACCGCGGTCGACCACCTGACGAAGGTGCTGGCCGTCGAGATGTACGCGGCCACCCGCGCCGTCGAGTTGCGCGCCGGGCTCACGCCCGCGCCCGCGACCCGCGCCGTGCTGCGCGCCGTGCGCGACGCGGGGGTTGCGGGGCCCGGGGACGACCGGTTCCTGTCGCCCGATCTGGCCGCCGCGGAGGGTTTCGTACGCTCCGGCCGGCTGGTCGCGGCCGTGGAGTCCGTCACAGGTCCGCTGTCATGAACTGTCGTGATCTGATCGATTCTGCGCTGACCTGCAATGATGTCCCGCGGTCGGGCCGGTCGCGGGGCGGTACTCCCGTCCGCGGGTCAGGGGAGTCGGTGGCGTGTGCCACAGTGGTTACCAGGACGGAACGGAGCAGTGGGGAGCGGGCGTCTTACTCCGTGAGGTAGGGCAATCGTGCCCTTCGCGGTGAAGGGGAGTTACGACGTGAGGGTGTACGGCAAGGGGCGGCGCGGGGTGGCGCTGACCGCGCTGGCGATGAGTGCCGTGCTGGGGCTGTCCGCGTGCGGCGGCGACAGCGAGGCGGACGACTCCGGGGACGACAAGGAACCGGCCGCCGCCGAGCAGCGGAAGAAGGAAGTACCGGACGCCCGAATATCCATAGCGCCCAAGGACGGTGCGGAGAACGTCGGGATCAACTCCGACACGAAGGTCACGGTCAAGGACGGGAAGCTCACCGACGTCGTGCTGACCGCGGCCGGGGCCACGGAGGAGACCGCCGGGTCGATCGCCGACGACGGGAAGTCCTGGAAGCCGGACGCGGCGCTGGAGCGCGGCACGGAGTACACCATCACGGCCAAGGCCGAGGACGCCGACGGCCAGGTGTCCACGTCGAACACCAGCTTCACCACCGTCTCCGCCGAGAACAGCGTCATCGGGTACTTCACCCCGGAGGACGGCAGCGAGGTCGGCGTCGGCATGCCGGTGTCGCTCAACTTCGACAAGCCCGTCGAGGACAAGGCGGCCGTCGAGTCGAAGATCTCGGTCGAGTCCAGCAGCGGGCAGGACGTCGTCGGCCACTGGTTCAACGACACCCGCCTCGACTTCCGCCCCGAGGACTACTGGCAGGCGGGCTCCACCGTCACGATGGACATGGAGCTCGACGGCGTCGAGGCGTCGCCCGGCGTCTACGGCGTGCAGGACCGCGAGATGAGCTTCACCGTGGGCCGCTCGCAGGTCACCACGGTCGACGTGAAGGCCATGACGATGATCGTCGAGCGCAACGGCAAGATGATCAAGAACATCCCGATCTCCGCGGGCTCGCCGGAGACCCCGACGTACAACGGCCAGATGGTGATCTCCGAGAAGCACAAGGAGACCCGGATGGACGGCTCGACGGTCGGCTTCACCGACAAGCAGGGCGAGAGCGAGTACGACATCCCCGACGTGCCGCACGCCATGCGGCTGTCCACCTCCGGCACGTTCATCCACGGCAACTACTGGGGCGGCCAGGGCGTGTTCGGCAGCGCCAACACCAGCCACGGCTGCATCGGCCTGTTCGACAAGCAGGGCGCGGACGACCCGGGCACGGACGGCGCGTGGTTCTACGACCAGTCGCTCATCGGTGACGTCGTGATCGTCAAGAACTCGCCCGACGAGACCATCGCCCCGGACAACGGCCTCAACGGCTGGAACATGGACTGGACCGCGTGGCAGGAGGGCAGCGCCCTCTGACCCGGGGCGCGCGCGAGGCGTAGCAGGGGCGTAGCAGAGGCGCCGCGGGGCCGGGACCCGGACCGTACGAATCCGTACGGCGGTCCCGGCCCCTTCCCGTGCCGCCCTCCCTTTCTCATGGCGCTCTCACCGGCGCCTCAGCCTTTCCCCAACCTGCCGCCCTAGCTTCGCCGCATGTTCCTCACCTACCTGCGGCGCGAGTTGCGCCGGCGCCGGAAGGCCGCCCTGGTCGTCGCCCTGGGCCTCGCGCTCGGGATCGGCCTCGTCATCACTGTCTCGTCCGTGGCCGCCGGCCTGCGCGACGCCCAGGACGAGGTCCTGCACTCCCTCTACGGCGTGGGCACCGACCTCACCGTCACCAAGGAGGCCGACGAGGGCGACGGCGGCCCGCAGAGCTTCCGCATCGGGCCGGGCCCGGACGGCGAGGGCGCCACGGAGACCGACGACCGGCTGATGCCGCTCGGCGGCTTCCAGCACCTCGACGACTCGGTCGTCGGCGACGTCGCGGCCCAGGACGGCGTCGACACCGCGGTGGGGGCGCTCGCGCTCAACGACATCGAGTTCAAGGGCGACTTCCGGCCCGGGAAGATCCAGGGCGGCACCCCCGGCCAGGCGGCCCCCGAACAGGGCGGCGGCGAGGGCGGGGGCGCCGGGCCGCGGATCTCGGGCGGCGGCGCCGACATCGACGTCGACTCCTTCACCGTCACCGGCATCGACGTCACCCGGCAGGACGTCGGCCCGCTGTCGTCCTCGCGGATCAGCGACGGCGTGACGTTCGGCAAGAACGACACAGACGCCCTCAAGGCCGTCGTCGACAGCGCGTACGCCAAGGACGAGGGCCTGAAGACCGGCGACCACGTCACCATCAAGGGCAAGAAGTTCGAGATCGCCGGCATCGCCACCGCCGACACCGGCGCCGCCACCGCGAACGTCTACATCCCGCTGAAGCGCGCCCAGCAGCTCTCCGACGCCGACCTGGAGGGCAAGGTCTCCACCGTCTACGTCAAGGCCGACAGCTCCGAGGACATCCCCGCGGTCAAGGACGCCATCGACGAGAACGTGGCCGGCGCCAGCGTCACCTCCGCCTCCGACCTCGCCGAGCAGGTCTCCGGCAACCTGTCCACCGCCTCCGACCTCGCCACCGACATCGGCAGGTGGCTCTCCGTCGTCGTGCTGATCGCCGCCTTCCTGCTCGCCGGGCTGCTGACGATGTCCGCCGTCGGCCGGCGGGTGCGCGAGTTCGGCACGCTGAAGGCGCTCGGCTGGCGCAGCGGGCGCGTCGTACGGCAGGTGATGGGCGAGGCGTTCGTCAACGGGATCCTCGGCGGCGCGCTCGGCATCGCGCTCGGGGTTGCCGGCGCGTACGCCGTCACGACGGTCGCGCCGACGCTCGACGCCTCGGTGGGCCCCGCCTCGGACGCGCCCGAGGGCGCCGTGCTGCGCGGGCCGCAGAAGATGCTGGACGCGGCCGGTTCCAGCGTGGAGGTGGCGCTCCAGGCGCCGGTGACGCCGCCGGTGATCGCGCTGGCCGTCGCGCTCGCCGTCGCGGGCGGGCTGATCGCCGGCTGCTTCGGCGGCTGGCGGGCGGCGCGGCTGCGCCCGGCGGACGCGCTGCGGCGTGTCGAGTAGCCCCGCCCGCCGTCTCCCACCCACCACCGATCCGTCCAGGAGTTGACCATGTACGTGCTCACCGGCGTCACCAAGCGCTACCGGCGCGGCAGGGAGTCCGTCGACGCCCTCGCCGACGTCGACCTCACCATCGCCGACGGCGACCAGCTCGTCGTCCGCGGCCCCACCGGCGGCGGCAAGTCGACGCTGCTGCAACTGCTCGGCGGCCTCGACCGCCCGACCTCCGGCACCCTCAGCCTCGACGGCACCGACCTCGGCGGGCTGAGCGAGGCCGCGCTGACCCGGGTACGTGCCGCGACCATCGGCTTCGTCTTCCAGAGCTTCAACCTCATCCCCACCCTCAGCGCCCAGGAGAACGTCGAGACCGCCCTCGTGCCGCTCGGCGTCCCGGCGGCCCGGCGCGCCGAACGCGCGGCGGAGGCGCTGGACTCGGTGGGCCTCGCCGAGCGGCGCGCGCACCTGCCCGGCGAGCTGTCCGGCGGCCAGCAGCAGCGCGTGGCCATCGCGCGGGCGCTGGTGAAGCGGCCCAAGGTGCTGCTGGCCGACGAGCCGACCGGCAACCTCGACGAGGACACCCGCGACGACATCGTGGGGCTGCTGGAAGGGCTGTGGAAGGAGCTGGGGCTGACGTACGTGCTGGTCACGCACGACAGCGGGATCGCCCGGCGGGCGCCGCGGCTGGCGGTGATCAGGAAGGGCCGGTTGCAGGTCACCGAGCGGGAGGCGGCGTAGGAGCGGCGGGGACCGGGGACGGGGGATCGGGGACCGGGGGCGCCGGGGGCCGGGGGAGGGGCGCGTACGGGTGCGAGGGCCCCATACGCGCCCCTGTGCGCCCCGGGCCGTACGCCCCGTGTCGCACGGAACGGGCGTCTCCTCAGCGGCGGCGCGGAGAGGCCAGCAGGTACATCCCGCCGTCGCGCTCCGGGTGTTCGGAGACCTGCCACCCGGCAGACTCCAGCGCGCCCGCGCCCCGTACCAGCTCCCTCAGCGCCGGACCGGGCCGCCAGTCGACCCGTACCGCCTCCGGCTGGTGCTCGGCCGCGGCGACCACGTAACCGGCGGTCTCCGGGGTGGCCGGGGGCGCCCCGGCGGCCTCCAGCGCGAGGGCGGCGGCGGACGCGAGGTGCGTACGCTCCCAGGCGCACGGCACGTCGGTGGCGCCGTCGGCGTTGGTGACCCGGCGCAGCTCCGCGAGACCCTCCCACGCGCTGCGCACCTCGCGGGCGCGCGCGGCGGCGTCGGGCGGCGCGGGTCCGCCGCCGGTGCGGGCCGCGAACACCCCGGGCGGGGCGGGATCCTGGCGGCCGCCCTCCGCCCCGGCCACCGCTCCGGACTCCGCCCCGGCCGCCGCCTCGGCTTCGGCGGCGAGCAGGCGCACGCGCAACTCGCGCCCGGCGGGGGTGAGATAGTGCCGGTGCGGCGGGCGCGGATGCCGTACCGCGAAACCGCCGTCCACCAGCCCCTCCAGCACGCGCTCGCTCGCGCGTACCAGGCCGGTCGCGGCGTCGGCCGCCGCCACCGCCCGGCGCCGGGCGGGCGTCAACTTGGCGGTGCTCATGAAACCACGGTACGCAGTCGCCGCCGGTCGCCGCCCCGGGGACCGCCGCGCCGCCGCCGGTGACGTGGCCCCTGACGCCCCCGGGAGGGGCCCCTAAGGGGCCCTTACTCCCCCGGGAGTAAGAAAGTTGACTCCCGTGGACGGACGACCGGCAGGCGCCTTCACGGGCAGGCTGGGGGTGAAGCGACGAGGAGGCCGCCCACCATGCGCATCAGCATCAACGTCACCGACTTCGCCTGGCCCGGCGGCCCCACCGCCCTCGCGCCCGCGCTCGCCGCCGTCGTCGGCGCGGCGGACGCGGCGGGGGTGGACACGGTCTGGGTCGGTGACCACCTGTTGCAGGCCGACCCCACGCGCACCCCCGACGAGCCGGTGCTGGAGGCGTACACCACCCTCGGCTATCTGGCGGCGCGCACCGAGCACGTCCGCATCGGCACCATGATCACCGGCGTCACTTACCGCCCGCCCGCCCTGCTCGTCAAGGCCGTCACGACCCTCGACGTGCTCTCCGGCGGCCGCGCCTGGCTCGGCTTCGGCGCCGGCTACCGGGAGGACGAGGCGTACGCCATGGGCCTGTCCCTGCCGCCCGCCGTCGAGCGGATCGAGCGGCTGGAGGAGACGCTGCGGCTGGCGCAGCAGATGTGGGCGGGGGACACCGGCGCGTTCGACGGGCGGCACTTCACGCTGGACTACCCCGTGTGCAGCCCGCAGCCGGTGCAGCGGCCGCGGCCGGCGGTGCTCGTCGGCGGCGTGGGCGACGGGCCGATGCTGCGGCTGGCGGCGCAGTACGCGGACGCCTGCAACTTCTTCGACGTACCCGACGGCGGCCTCACGCTCCGCCGCGAGCTGGACGTGCTCGCGGACCACTGCTCGGCCGTCGGACGGCCGTCGTGGGAGGTGGAGAAGACGGTCACCGCGCGGATGGACGTGGCGGAGCCGGCGGAGTCGGTCGCGGAGCGGTGCGAGTCCTTCGCGGAGTACGGGATCGAGCACGTCGTGTTCGTCGCGGACGGGCCGTGGACGCCGGAGGCGGTCGAGGCCGTGGGCGAGGCGGTGCCGGTGGTGGCGCAGATCAAGCCGAACAGCGAGGTGGGCGTCTGGTGAGGCGCGCCCACGGGGCCCGGCGCGCGGCGCTCACGGGCGGCGGAAGGTGAGCACCGTCCCGGGCGCCGCCGGCGCCCCCGGGGCCGCGGCGACCCGGCGCTCCAACTCGGCGAAGCCGGCCTCGATGTCGGCCTCCGGCATGTGCTCGAAGACGGAGAACGCCCTCGTACGCAGCCGGGCCAGCGCCTCCGCCCGCGTACCGGCCGGCGGCAGCGCGACCTCCGCCACCGACCCCCACTCCCACCCCGCCGCCTCGAACGTACCGCGCACCGCCGACAGCGGCTCGTAGAGCGCGGCGAGGATCTCCCGGCCGCGCGGGAAGGCGTCGATGTACCACAGGTCGGGCAGCCGGTCGGTGAGTTCGGTGCGCAGCAGCAGCGTGCCGCCGGGGCGCAGCACCCGGTGCAGCTCGCGGGCCGCGGCGGGCCTGTCCCGCACGTGGTGCCAGACGAGGAAGCTCAGGCCGAAGTCGGCCGAGGCGTCCGGCAGCGGCAGCGCCTCGGCCCGCCCGGGGACGTACGCGACCCGCGGGTGCGCGGCGTGCGCGACCGCCTGCGCGCGCATGCGGCGTGACGGCTCGACGCCGGTGACCGGGCCGCCGAACTCGGCGGCCAGCAGCGGCGTGAACCGCCCGGTGCCGGAGCCGAGGTCCAGCCCGCGCAGCGGGCGGGCGGCGGGGAGGCGGGCGGCGAAGGCGCGGGCCCAGGCGGCGCGTTGGGCGTCGGAGAGGGCGCGGCCCGCGGCGTAGCCGCGGTGGAGGCGGTCGTCGTAGTCCACGGGGCGCATGCCCGGTACCTACCCGGCGGCCGGCGGGTGTGACCGCGGGGCGGAGGACCGGCTTCCGGTGCGCCCGGGGCCGGGAGCCGCCCCCCGCCACCCCGCGCTGCGTACGGTGTCCTCGTGTCAGACTCCCGTCTCCGCCGCGCCGCCGTCCTCGTCCTCGAAGGCGCCAAACCGCTCGACGCCGGCATCCCCGCGCAGGTCTTCAGCACCCGCCGCAGCATGCCGTACGAGGTCCGCGTCTGCGGCGCCGCGCCGGGGCTGGTGGCCGGCGGCGACGGGCTCTCCTACCACGTCGCCCACGGCCTGTCCGCGCTCACCTGGGCCGACATCGTCTTCGTCCCCGGCTACCGCTTCCCCGACCGCGACGACCCCCCGCCCGCCGTCACCGCCGCGCTGATCGCCGCCCACCGCCGCGGCGCCCGGCTCGCCGCCATCTCGACCGGCGCCTTCGCCCTCGCCGCCACCGGCCTCCTCGACGGCCGCCGCGCCACGACCCACTGGCACTACACGCGCGCGCTCGCCGCCAAGCACCCGGCGGTCCGGGTCGACGAGAACGTGCTCTTCGTCGACGAGGGCAGCGTGCTGACCTCCGCCGGCGCCGCCTCCGGCATCGACCTGTGCCTGCACATCCTGCGCGGCGACCTCGGCGTGGCCGCGTCCAACCACGCCGCGCGGCGGCTGGTGGCGGCCCCGTACCGCAGCGGCGGCCAGGCGCAGTACGTACCGCGCAGCGTGCCGGAGCCGCTCGGCGAGCGGTTCGCCGCGACCCGGGAGTGGGCGCTGCGCCGGCTGGGCGAGCCGCTGACGCTGGCGGCGCTGGCGCGGCACGCGGGGGTGTCGGCGCGCACCTTCTCGCGGCGCTTCGCGGACGACACCGGCTACACGCCGATGCAGTGGGTCATGCGGGCCCGCGTCGACGTGGCGCGCGAGCTGCTGGAGCGCTCGGAGCAGAGCGTCGAGCAGATCGCGGACCACGTCGGCCTCGGCACCGGCGCGAACCTGCGGCTGCACTTCCAGCGGATCCTGGGCACCACGCCGAGCGAGTACCGGCGCACGTTCGCGAGCGGCGAGTAGCGCGCCTGGCGAGATCCTTGCGGAGTGTGGCACCCACGCTGCTGTCGCCGGCCCACACGAGGGGCGAACCTGCTGGTGAAACACCGGAACACCGGAACACCGGAACACCGGAACACCGGAACACCGGAACACCGGAAACGCCGTCGGAACCGGAAGGCAGGACGCCCCATGACCCGCATCGCCCTCAACGGCTTCGGCCGCATCGGCCGCAACGTGCTGCGCGCGCTGCTGGAGCGCGACAGCACCCTCGACGTCGTCGCCGTCAACGACCTCGCCGACCCCGCCACCCTCGCGCGCCTCCTCTCCTACGACACCACCGCCGGCCGCCTCGGCCGCCCGGTCACCGTCGACGGCGACACCCTCGTCGTCGACGGCCGCCGCATCCGGGTCCTCGCCGAACGCGAGCCGGCGAAGCTGCCGTGGACCGAACTCGGCGTGGACGTCGCACTCGAAGCCACCGGCCGCTTCACCGCGGCGACCGCCGCCCGCGGCCACCTCGACGCGGGCGCCCGCAAGGTCCTCGTCAGCGCCCCCTCCGCCGGCGCGGACGTCACCCTCGCGCCCGGCGTCAACACCGAGGCGTACGACCCGCAGGCCCACACCGTCGTCTCGAACGCCTCCTGCACCACCAACGCGCTCGCCCCGCTGGCCGCCGTCCTGGACGAACTCGCGGGCATCGAGCACGGCTTCATGACCACGGTGCACGCCTACACCCAGGAGCAGAACCTCCAGGACGGCCCCCACCGCGACGCCCGCCGCGCCCGCGCCGCCGCCGTCAACATCGCCCCCACGACGACGGGCGCGGCCAAGGCCATCGGCCTCGTCCTCCCCCGCCTGGACGGCAAGCTGTCCGGCGACTCGATCCGCGTCCCGGTCCCGGTCGGCTCGCTCGTTGAACTCAACACCACGGTCGCCCGCGACGTGACCCGCGAGGACGTCCTCGCCGCCTACCGCACGGCGGCCGAAGGCCGCCTCGCCGGTATCCTCGAATACACCGAAGACCCCCTCGTCTCCTCCGACATCACCGGCAACCCGGCCTCCGCCGTCTTCGACTCGGCCCTCACCCGGGTCGACGGCCGCCACATCAAGGTAGTCGCCTGGTACGACAACGAGTGGGGCTTCTCGCACCGCGTGATCGACACCCTCGAACTCCTCGCCGCCGGCTGACGGCCACCGGGGCCGCGTAGCGTGTGGGGCGGTTGCACAGCCGTCCGGGAGGTTGACCATGCGGTCGAAGGTCCAGTCGTTCCGTACGCCCGGGGGCGTCACCCTCGGCGTCGAGCACTTCGGCGACGCCGAGGCGCCCCCCGTGCTGCTGGCGGGCGGCCCCACGATGCTCTCCTGGCCCGACGCGCTCTGCGAGGCGCTCGCCCGGGGCGGGCGTCACGTCGTGCGCTACGACCTGCGCGACTCCGGCGCGTCGACGACCGTGGACCCGGAGTCACCGGCGTACACGCTGCGCGACCTCGCCGCCGACGCCGCCGCGCTCGCCCGCGGGCTGGACGACCGCCCGGCGCACCTGGCGGGCTTCGGCGTCGGCGGGATGGTCGCCCAGGTCGCCGCCCTCGACCACCCGGACGCCTTCTCCGCCCTCACTCTCGCCGCCACCCGCCCCGTCGCCCCCGGCCCCGTCGACGACGACCTGCCCGACCACGACGGCCCGGCCATGAAGCGCCGCTTCGCCGTCCCGATGCCCGACTGGTCCGACCGCGCCGCCGTGGCGGAGTTCGCCGCCGCCGGCGCCGAGATCCTCGGCGACGACCCCGCCGCGGCCCGCGCGACCGCCGAGCGCGTCTTCGACCGCACGCCGTCCACGGAGCCCGCCGTCCAGCTCGCCAATCAGCTGGGGATGGTGTTCTCCAAGCTCGACTGCGCCCCGCGCTGGCGCGAACGCCTGCCGGAACTCGCGCTCCCGGCGCTCGTCGTCCACGGCCGCCGCAACCGGTTCTTCCCGGTGGGCAACGCCGAGGCCCTCGCGCGCGACATCCCCGGCGCCCGGCTGCTGGTACTCGACGAGGCCGCGACCGCGATCCCGGCCGCGGCCGCCGAGGAGGTCGCCGCCGCGATGCTCACCCTTGAGGATGCGTGACCTGACACGCACGCCCCCGCGATTCAGCCCCCCGCCGGCCCGCCGCCCACCGAACACACCACCCCGGTGCCGCCCGCGCCGCAGTAGCCGTTCGGGTTCTTCGCGTCCGACAGGTACTGCTGGTGGTAGCCCTCCGCCGGGTAGAAGGGGCGGTTGGCCGCCGGGACGATCTCCGTGGTGACGTCGCCGTAGCCCGCCGAGGTCAGCGTCTGCTGGTACGCGGCGCGCGAGGTGGTCGCCGCCGTGGTCTGGGACGGGACGTGGGTGTAGATCGCCGAGCGGTACTGGGTGCCTATGTCGTTGCCCTGGCGGAAGCCCTGCGTGGGGTCGTGGGACTCCCAGAAGACCTTCAGCAGCTTCTCGTACGACACCGCCGCGGGGTCGTACACCACCCGGACCACCTCCGCGTGGGCGGTCTGGCCCGTGCAGACCTCCTCGTACGTCGGGTGCGTCGTGTGCCCGCCCTGGTAGCCCACGAGGGTCGTCCACACCCCCGGCGTCCGCCAGAAGCGGCGCTCCGCGCCCCAGAAGCAGCCCAGCGCGAAGTCGGCGACCTCCAGGCCCTCCGGATACGGGCCCTGAAGCGGGTGGTCCAGCACCGTGTGCCGCTCCGGGACGGGGAAGGCGGGCGCGGGGCGGCCGGGCAGGGCCTCGTCCTTCGTGACGAGCTGGTTCTTGTGGCGGTTCAGGAACATCCCTCCGACCTCCTTCGCGGATCTCCGGGACAAAGCACCCACACGCCCCATACCCGAAACGTACCGCGCCGCTCAGACATTCCCGGCGTCACTTCAACGCCGCACCCCTGCCGCCCTCGTACCCCGCCACGGCCAGCGCCCGGTACGCCGCGTACTCCGCCGCCGGCCGCTCGCTCAGCGACCACGGGAGCGCGCCCACGTAGCCGTCCACGTGCCGCATCTGCTCCAGCGCCTCCTCGTAGCGCTCCGCCCGCACCAGGAAGCACGCCAGCAGGTGCCGTACGTGCGGCAGCATCGGGTGGTCCGCCGCCGCGTGGTGGACCGCGTACTGTGCGCCCTCGATGGCCTCCCTGACCACCTCGCCCTCGTACAGCCCGCGCACCAGGTTCGCCTCCGGCAGGTGCTCCCAGACCGCGAACAGCGGCAGCGCCGGCAGCAGCGTCCCCGGCCCCGCCGAGCCGGCCGCGCGCTGCGCGAAGTCGTACGCCGCCTCCCGCGAGCCGTGCCACTTCTCGCACGCGTACTGGAGCGCCGCGAGATGCGCGCCCATGTGGTCGCCGGCGCGCTGCTCGACGGTGTGCCACAGCTCCTCGAAGTCCGCCTCCCGGTAGTGGGCGCCGCGGGCGATGGCCAGCTCGATGATGTACGGGATCGGGCTGCCCGGCGCGAGCATCGCCGCCTCCGCGCAGATCTTCTTCGCCTCCTCCAGGATCACCGGGAACTCCTCCGCCGCCGACCCGGCCATCCACGCCTGCCGTACCAGGAACTCCGCGTGCACCTCGGCGCCGCCCACGTCCTTCGGCCGCTCCGCCCGCCACGTACGCAGCCACGAGCCGCCCTCGCCCGGCGTCTGCGCCAGCTCGAAGGCCGCCGCGCCCGCCAGGGTCTGCACCCGCTGCCAGCGCAGCTCCCACTCGTCGTCGGTGAGGGCGAGCAGCCGGGAGGCGGGCTGCCAGTCCCCGTCCCGGGGCAGCTCCTCCAGCACCTCGGCGAGCTGCGGGTCGGGGCCGGGGAGCCGGACGTCGAGCTCGTCCACGGGTACGAAGCCGTAGCCGCCGGCCGGGTCGACGGCCCTGGCGTTCGACTGCAGCACCTCCCGGCCGCCCCGGGAGCCCCGCAGCAGGTGCACGGCGACCCACGCGATCATGGCGATGGCTGCGAGTGCGAACAACAGTTCCATTGATGCGTCCTGGCTTCTCTTCAGAGGTGGCGGTCCGGGCGGTTGCACAGCGGTTGCACATACGTGTTATCCCCTCCAGCAAACCAGACCGGCGCGGGCAACGGTCCCTCCCAGGGCTTATCCTCGGGCCGCATGAGCGAGCCCAGCTTCGAGACCGTCGCCATCCACGCGGGCCAGGAGCCCGACCCGGCGACGGGCGCGGTCGTACCGCCGATCCACCAGGTGTCCACGTACAAGCAGGACGGGGTGGGGGGCCTCCGCGGCGGCTACGAGTACAGCCGTTCCGCGAACCCCACCCGCACCGCCCTGGAAGAGAACCTCGCCGCGCTGGAGGGCGGGGCCCGGGGCCTCGCGTTCGCCTCCGGCCTGGCGGCCGAGGACTGCCTGCTGCGCACCGTGCTCGGCCCCGGCGACCACGTGGTCATCCCGGACGACGCGTACGGCGGTTCCTTCCGGCTGTTCGCGCAGGTCGCGGCGCGCTGGGGGGTGCAGTTCTCGGTCGCGCACACCGCCGACCCGGCGGCGGTACGGGCCGCGCTGACCGACCGTACGAAGGCGGTGTGGGTGGAGACCCCCAGCAACCCGCTGCTGGGCATCACCGACATCGCCGCCTCCGCCGCCGTCGCGCACGAGGCGGGCGCGCTGCTCGTCGTCGACAACACGTTCGCCAGCCCCTACCTCCAGCAGCCGCTGGCGCTCGGCGCCGACGTCGTCGTGCACTCCACGACGAAGTACATGGGCGGGCACTCGGACGTCGTCGGCGGCGCGCTCGTCGTGGCCGACCGCGAGCTCGGCGAGCGGCTGGCGTTCCACCAGAACGCGATGGGCGCGGTGGCCGGGCCGTTCGACGCCTGGCTGGTGCTGCGCGGCATCAAGACGCTGGCCGTACGGATGGACCGGCACAGCGCCAACGCGGCGCGCGTCGCGCGCATGCTCGTGCGGCACCCGCGGGTGACGCACGTGTACTACCCGGGCCTTGAGACCCACCCCGGGCACGAGACGGCGGCGAAGCAGATGCGGGACTTCGGCGGCATGGTGTCGTTCCGGGTCGAGGGCGGCGAGGAGGCGGCGGTCGAGGTCTGCAACCGGGCGCGGCTGTTCATCCTCGGGGAGTCACTGGGCGGCGTCGAGTCGCTGATCGAGCACCCGGGGCGGATGACGCACGCCTCGGCGGCGGGGTCGGCGCTGGAGGTGCCGGACGACCTGGTGCGGCTGTCGGTCGGGATCGAGTCGGCGGACGACCTGCTGACGGATCTCGCGCAGGCCCTCGGCGGCTGACGGGACGGTCACGGCCGTCCCGCCGCCCCGGCCTCACCAGCCGCCGAAGTCCGGCGTCGTCCGGGCCGGGTCGTCCACCCACGCGCCGCTCACCGCCGCCCACACCGCCAGCCCCGTCAGCGTCGCGACGAGCAGCAGCCACACCCCGAGCCGCAGCAGCAGCCTGCGGCGCAGCAGCCGCCGGCCGCGCTCGGCGGCCCGCTGCGCGAGCTGCGGCGGCACGGCGGGGTGCGGGCCGTCGAGGAGTTCGCGTACGGCCTGCTCCTTGCGGGCGTTGAGGGAGATCACGACGTCGCCACCTCCGTCCGGGTACGGGCCGGGGCCGGCACGCGTCTGCTGAGCATGGCCGCGGTGGCGCGCAGCAGAATCTGGTGGACCCGCTCGGGCGGCAGCCCGAGCGCGGCGGCGGTCTGCTCCTCGGCGACGCCCTCGGAGATCCGCAGCACGAGCACCAGCCGCTCCTGCGGCGAGAGCCGGTCGAGCAGGCCGCCGGTGGTGCGGCGGTAGCGCCAGGCGGTCTGCGCGTAGCGGGAGACGAGCTGCTGCCGGGCCGCCTCGTACGGGTCCTCGCCGCGCAGCCGGTCCCAGCGGGCGTAGGTACGGGCCAGGGCCCGGGTCAGCAGCCGTTCGGCCCGCGGGGCGTCGTCGGGCGGCTCGGCGGTGAGCAGTTGGGCGGCATGCAGCAGCCGGCCTGCCGCGCCCGCGCAGAAGACCTCGAACTCCAGGGCACGGCGGCGCCGTTGTGCCGAGCGCCGCTGACGCACCGCGCTGCTCCCTTCGCCGCCCTGGGTCCATAGGACGGCAGCGGAGCGCCGGGGTCAAGACTCGGGAGCCGCCGGCGTTCTCAGTCCTCCTCGTCCGGCCCGCCCTCCTGCCGCACCTCCTGCTGTCCGGTGCCGGCCTGGGAGACGGTGGTGTTGAAACGGGTGAGCAGGGTGCAGAACGTGGCGCGCTCCGCGTCCGTCCAGTCGGAGGTCAGCAAGGCGACCAGCTCGCGCCGCGACTCCTGCACCTCGTGCAGGCGGGCCAGGCCGAGCGGTGTCAGCTCCAGCACGACGGCGCGGCCGTCGTCCGGGTGCGTGGCGCGCTTGACCAGCCCGCCGTCGACGAGCGGGGCGACCTGCCGGGTCACGGTCGAGGAGTCGATGCCCATGCCGGCGGCGAGGGCCTTCACGCCCGTGGGGCCGTGCTGCTCAAGACGGTTGAGCAGCAGGTAGGCGGCGCGGTCCATCGAGTTGCGCACCTGCCCGACGCCGGCCAGGCGGGTCTGCTCGGCGCGGCGGGCGAAGACGGCCAGCTGGTGCTGGAGGTCGTTCAGCAGGTCGGGCGCGACGGGGGTGCCGGGTGCGACGGGGGTGTCGGTGGGGGAGGGGGGCGAGGGCATGGACGGTGCTCACTTCGTGAGGACGTTCACTGGCTGCGGATCGGGGTGCCGGATCAGGTGCCGGACCGGTGCTTCGGATCGTGCGTCGGATCGGTGCGTCGGACGGGGATGGACATTCGCATTCGAACTGGACCACAGATTACGCGCCCCCGACCAGGTGCCGTACGGCCTGTGGAAAACCCGCCGCCGTCTCAGCGTGCGAGACTGTGGCCATGAGTGCACCCGCGGCCGGGGCCGTCAGTCTGGACGACGTACGCGACGCACAGCAGATGCTCGCCGGCATCTCCCGGGTCACCGCGCTGGAGGGCAGCAGGTTCCTCTCCCGGCTGGTCTCCGCCCCGGTCCACCTGAAGTGCGAGAACCTGCAACGGACCGGTTCGTTCAAGCTGCGCGGCGCGTACGTGCGCATCGCCGGGCTGGACGAGGAGCGGCGCGCCCGCGGCGTGGTCGCCGCCAGCGCCGGCAACCACGCGCAGGGCGTCGCCCTGGCGGCGTCCCTGCTGAACGTGCGCTCGACGGTCTTCATGCCGGTCGGCGCCCCGCTGCCCAAGGTGGCCGCGACGCTCGACTACGGCGCGGACGTCCGGCTGCACGGGCAGGTCGTCGACGAGACGCTGGAGGCGGCGGAGGCGTACGCCGCGGCGACCGGCGCCGTCCTCATCCACCCCTTCGACCACCCCGACGTGGTGGCGGGGCAGGGCACGGTCGGCCTGGAGGTGCTGGAGCAGTGCCCGGAGGTGTCGACGGTCGTGGTGGGGATCGGCGGCGGCGGGCTCGCGGCCGGGATCGCGGCGGCAATCAAGGCGGTACGGCCCGACGTGCGGATCGTCGGGGTGCAGGCCGAGGACGCGGCCGCGTACCCGCCGTCGCTCGCCGCGGGGCGGCCGGTGGCGCTGGAGTCGTTCGGGACGATGGCGGACGGCATCCAGGTCGGCAAGCCGGGCGACGTCCCGTTCAAAATCATTGGCGAGCACGTGGACGAGGTGCGTACGGTCTCCGAGGACGCGTTGTCCGCCGCGGTCCTGCTGTGCCTGGAGCGGGCGAAGCTGGTCGTCGAGCCGGCCGGGGCGGCGCCGGTCGCCGCGCTGTTGTCCGACCCGGACGCCTTCGGGGGCGGCCCGGTGGTGGCGGTGCTCTCCGGCGGGAACGTCGACCCGCTGCTCATCCAGCGCATCCTGCGGCACGGCATGGCGGCGGCGGGGCGGTACCTCTCGCTGCGGCTGCGCGTGACCGACCGGCCGGGGGTGCTCGCGACGCTGCTGGGGGTGTTGTCAGAGGCGGACGCTAACGTGCTCGACGTGAGCCACGTGCGGACCGATCCGCGCCTCGGGCTCACGGAGGCCGAAGTCGAGCTGCAACTGGAGACGAAGGGGAGGGAGCACTGTGACCGGGTGCTTGAGGCGCTCCGGAAGGCCGGGTACACGGTGACCGCCTGACCCGGGCCCGCCAGCCGGGACCGCCATCCGGGCCCGCCGTCCGTCCACCCGCACGCGACCGCGGCACCACCCGCTCGCGACTTGACGCGATATATCGCGTGTCCTATTCTCCTGCTGTTGCCTGACCGTGCGCCCATGTCTGACATTTGTTGAGAAGTGCCGTCAGACCTCCATCGACCAACCGACCTACTTCCAACCTGGGGAGATCTCTATGCCAGGCGCCATCCACGCCGAAGGGCTGGTCAAGCACTTCGGCGATGTGCGGGCACTGGACGGCGTCGACCTCGACGTCCCCGAAGGCTCCGTTCTCGGACTGCTCGGCCCCAACGGAGCCGGCAAGACCACCGCCGTGCGCGTGCTGACCACGCTGCTGCGGCCCGACGCCGGCCGCGCCGAGGTCGCGGGACTCGACGTCCTCAAGCACCCCAACGAGGTGCGCAGGTCCATAGGTCTGTCCGGCCAGTTCGCCGCGGTCGACGAGTACCTGACCGGCCGGGAGAACCTCCAGATGGTCGGCCAGCTCTACCAGTTGAGCGCGCGCGACGCGAAGGCGCGCGCCGCCGTGCTGCTGGAGCGGTTCAACCTCGCCGACGCCGCGGACCGCACCGCCAAGACGTACTCCGGCGGCATGCGCCGGCGGCTCGACCTGGCCGCCGCGCTCGTCGTCGAGCCGCCCGTGATGTTCATGGACGAGCCGACCACCGGCCTCGACCCGCGCAACCGGCAGGCGCTCTGGGACGTCATCCAGGAGCTGGTCAAGGGCGGTACGACGCTGCTGCTCACCACGCAGTACCTGGAAGAGGCCGACCACCTGGCGCACGACATCTGCGTCATCGACCACGGCCGCGTCATCGCCCGCGGCACCTCCGACGAGCTCAAGGCGCAGACCGGCGGCGAGCGCGTCGAGGTCGTCGTGCACCAGCGCGACGAGATCTTCGCCGCCAGCGAGGTGCTCGGCGCCCTCGGCCAGGGCGAGGTCACGGTCGCGGACCACACCCGCAAGCTCACCGTGCCCGTCAGCGGCGGCGCCCGGCTGCTCGCGGACGTCATCCGGGACCTGGACGAGCGCGGCATCGCCATCGACGACATCGGGCTGCGCCGTCCCACGCTGGACGACGTGTTCATCTCGCTCACCGGCCACGCCGCCGAAGCCGCGGACGGCAACGGGAACGCCAGCGGGAAGGGCGACGGAAAGGCCGCCGACGACGACGCAGCGAAGGAGACCGCACAGTGACCGCCTCGACCGCCCCGGCGCGCCCCGCGCCCGCGGCGCCGCCCGCCCTGGGGGGCGTCGGCCAGTCCGTCCGCGACTCGCTGGTCGTCGCCAAGCGCAACCTGCTCCGCATGTCCCGGATCCCGGAAGTGGTCATCTTCGGGCTGATCCAGCCGATCATGTTCGTGGTGCTGTTCTCGTACGTGTTCGGCGGCTCCATGAACGTCGGCGGCAGCACGGACTCCGAGATCTACCGCGAGTTCCTGATGGCCGGCATCTTCGCCCAGACCGTGACCTTCGCCACCGCCGGCGCCGGCGCCGGTATCGCCGAGGACATGCACAAGGGCCTCATCGACCGCTTCCGGTCGCTGCCGATGGCCCGCGGCGCGGTCCTCACCGGCCGCACCCTCGCCGACCTGGTGCAGACCGCGCTGACGCTGGTGGTGCTGGCCATCGTCGCCGCGCTGGTCGGCTGGCGGATCCACGAGGGCGTGCCGAAGGCGCTGGCCGCGTTCGGCCTGCTGCTCCTGCTCGGGTACGCCTTCACCTGGGTCGGCGCGCTCATCGGGCTGTCGGTGCGTTCGCCCGAGGCCGCCACCTCCGGCGGGCTGGTCTGGCTGTTCCCGGTGACGTTCGTCTCGAACGCCTTCGTGGACTCGGGCAACATGACGGCCTGGCTGCGGCACATCGCCGACTGGAACCCCTTCAGCGCGACCGTGCAGGCGTGCCGCGAGCTGTTCGGCAACCCCGGCGTCGTGCAGTCCGACGCCTGGCCCATGGAGCACCCGGTGCTGGCCTCGCTGATCTACTCGGTCGTCATCATCCTGATCTTCCGCACGCTGGCGGTGCGGAAGTACCGCAACTCCGCGGGGTAGCGCGGGCGCTCCGCCCCGCGGCACCCGCGGCCGCGCACGTCGAAGCCCCCGGTGGGACCGCTGGAATCATGGTCCCGGCCGGGGGCCTCGTGGGGGGCTGCTGCGTCCGACGCGCGGTCAGGCGGCGTAGGGCTTGGCGTCGAGGATGGTCACCATCGCCGACTTGCCGTTGGGAAGCTCGTAGCTCGCTTCCTCGCCGACCTTCTTGCCGTTGACTCCCATGCCCAGCGGGGACTGCGGCGAGTACGTCTCGACATCGCCGCTCGCGTACTCGCGCGAGGCCATCAGGAAGGTCAGGGTGTCGCTCTCGTCGCCGTCGAAGGCGATCGTGACGACCATCCCGGGCTCGACGACGCCGTCGTCCGGCGGCGCCTCGCCGACCTTCGCGTTCTCCAGCAGCTGCTGGAGCTGGCGAACGCGAAGTTCCTGCTTGCCCTGCTCCTCCTTGGCCGCGTGATACCCGCCGTTTTCCCGCAGGTCACCCTCCTCACGAGCCGCCTCGATCTTCTTGGCGATCTCGGTGCGTGCGGGACCCGACAGGTGCTCCAGCTCGGCCTTGAGCTGGTCATACGCCTCCTGGGTCAGCCAGGTGACGTTGTCGCTGGTCTGGGTCACAGGTGCTCCTCGTCGGTGGTGGTTCTGGTGCTGGGGGAACTTCTCATGCGTCTGGGATGCAGCAATCGCCCTACCCAGAAGAATTGCGCCTTCGTGGGTGGGGCGAAACCACGATCGTAACAATTCCGGCAGCGGGACGGCGAGTGTTATCGCCCGTCGGCCGCCTGGCAGCCGACCAGCTCGGCGTTCGCGCCGCGCGTGGTGGTCCGGATCGACACCACGGTGTCGACGCGGTTCTCGGGCTCGTCGACGCGTACGTCGCGGATGCCGGCCTCGGACTTGTCCGCTGCCAGCGAACGCACCGTGCAGACCGCGTCGACGTCCGTCTTCTTGCGGACCTCGATGTGCACCTGCACCTCGTGGTCGGACACGACCTTGAACCGGATCAGCTCACCGGACGCCTGCGAACCGGCCGTCGCGTCGATCGCGCCCCAGGCCACGAAGCCGAGGACGGCCGCGCCGAGCACGCCGCCGAGGATCTTCAGCCGCCGGTCCGCGCGGGCGTCGGCCGAGCGGCCGTAGCGGCCCTCGGGCACCGTCTGGGGCGCACCGGACATGATGATCCCTCCCGGCAGGAGCGGCTGGCTGCGGCTGACGGCGGAATGAATTGTCAGTCCGCTCAGTCACTATAGAAGCCGGCCTAGACGACCTGTTACCGAGGATTGAATCTGTGAGCGATGACCTGCGGCTGATGGCCGTCCACGCACACCCCGACGACGAGTCGAGCAAGGGTGCGGCCACCATGGCCAAGTACGTATCGGAGGGCGTCGAGGTCCTGGTCGCCACCTGCACGGGGGGCGAGCGGGGTTCGATCCTGAACCCCAAGCTCCAGGGCGACGCCTTCATCGAGAAGAACATGCACGAGGTACGGCGCAAGGAGATGGCCGAGGCGCGGGAGATCCTCGGCGTGAAGCAGGCGTGGCTGGGGTTCGTCGACTCCGGGCTGCCGGAGGGCGACCCGCTGCCGCCGCTGCCCGACGGCTGCTTCGCGCTGAAGGAGATCGACGAGGCGGCGGAGCCGCTCGTCCGGCTGATCCGCGAGTTCAAGCCGCAGGTCATCACGACCTACGACGAGAACGGCGGCTATCCGCACCCCGACCACATCATGACCCACAAGATCACGATGGTCGCCTTCGAGGCCGCCGGCGACCCCGCGCGCTACCCGGACGCGGGCGAGCCCTGGCAGCCGCTGAAGGTCTACTACAACCAGGGCTTCAACCGCCCCCGCACGGTCGCGCTGCACGAGGCGATGCTCGCCCGCGGCCTGGAGTCGCCGTACGGGGAGTGGCTGGAGCGGTGGAAGGAGTTCCAGCGGAAGGAGCGTGAGATCACGACGTTCGTGCCGTGCGCCGACTTCTTCGCGATCCGGGACAAGGCGCTGATCGCGCACGCCACGCAGATCGACCCGGACGGGCCGTTCTTCAGGATCCCCATGGAGGTCCAGCAGGAGGTCTGGCCCACCGAGGAGTACGAGCTGGCGAAGTCGCTCGTGGACACTTCCCTCCCCGAGGACGACCTCTTCGCCGGTATCCGCGACAATTGACCGTGTGAACACCACATTGGCTGCCGACCTCGTCCCGCTCGCCGACGAGCTCGACAAGAACAAGGTCACGCCGGGCGTGCTCGGCTTCATCGTCTTCGCGCTGCTCGGCGTCGCGGTGTGGTTCCTGCTGAAGAGCATGAACCGGCACCTGGGCCAGGTCGACTTCAAGGAGAAGACCGACCGCGGCGAGGCCGGTCCGGGCGGCGGGCGCCCGGACGGCGAGGGCCCGGCGGACGGCGGCCCGGGAGACGGGGGCGCCCCGCGCGACGACGCGCCCCGGGACGCTGCCCCGCGCGGGTCCGCTCCGCGCGGTGGCGGCCCCCGGGACGCTGCCCCGCGCGACGGTGCCCCGCGGGACACCCCGCCGCGGGCCCCGGCGCCCGCGGACAGCCAGGAGGACGCCAAGGAGCCCGTCGGCCGCCGCCGCTAGCAGGCGGCCGCCGGGCGGGGCGCCCCGCGGGACGGCCACGGCCGCCGCGCGGCCCGGCCCCGGGCGCTACGGCCCCGGGCGGTACGGGCCCGGGTCAGCCCGCCAGGGCGCCGTCGCCCGCGGGGGCGGCGCCGTCCAGGGGGACGCCCATGACCTCCCGGGCGGGGCGGCTCGGGACCATGCCCAGCCGCCACGCCTGCCAGCCCGTCTCCGGCTCCACGCCCCGCTCCAGCAGCAGCTGGAACGCCTCCGCGTAGTCCTCCAGGGCGGGGTCCACCACCCGGCGGCCCGCCGGGATCGTCCGCAGCTCGTCCAGCAGCTCCGACAGCTCCTGCTGCGCCACCGCCGCGCCCACCACCGAGCCGCCCGGCGACGCGAACGGCAGCAGCGTGCAGCGCAGGAACCGGGCCCACGTGGCGCCGCGCCGGTCGCCTATCCCGGCGAACAGGTCGATCGCCGAGTCCACCAGATCCAGCGCCTGCCCGGCGCGGCCGTTGCCCGCGTCGATCACCGCCAGCTCGATGCACGACCACGCCTCGCCGTGGGCCACTCCGACCCGGCGGAAGTCCTGCCGGGCGTCCTGGAGCAGCTGCCGGGCGAAGCCGCTGTTGCGCAGGGTGCCGGTCTGCTCGGCGCGCAGGTCGCGGGTGACCCGCGCGGAGTGGTGCCGCGCGCAGGCCAGCCCGTACACGTCCCGCATGCGGCTGAACATCGAGCGGGACCGCTCCAGCGCCCGCACCGCCGACTCGCGCTTGCCCGCCCCCTCCTGGGCCTGGCCCAGGTAGTACAGCGTCCACGCCTCGCCGCGCGCGTCCTCGGTCTCCCGGTGCCGGGCGAGGGCCGCCTTGAGCTGCGTCACCGCCGTGTCCGGGTCGGCGTCGACCAGGCGGGCGCGGGCCAGCTGCGTCATCGCCCAGGCCTCGCCGCGGCCGTCGCGGGTGCGCCCGTACTTGTCCAGGGCCTCCTCCAGCTGTATCTCGGCGCCCGGTACGTCGCCCATCCGCAGCCGCACCTGGCCCAGCTGGAAGTGCGCCCACGCCTGGCCGTGCACGCTCTCGCTCTCCCGGTGCAGCGCGAGGGCCTCGTCCAGCAGCGCCAGCGCGTCGCCCAGCTGGGCGCGGTCGCGCAGCACGGCGGCCAGCGCGTGCAGCGTCCAGGCGCGGTCGCCGCGCATGGCCTCGCCCTGCTGCATCCGGAGGGCCTCGCGCAGCTTCGCCTCCGCCTCGCGGAGGCTGCCCTGCTGCTGGAGCGTGATGCCGAGGTCTCGCAGGGCGCGGGCGGCGCCGGCCGAGTGCTGCGCCTCGCGGTAGAGGTCGACCACGGAGGTGAGGGTCGAGCGGGCCTTGTCCAGCTCGCCGAGCTGGCGGGCGGCGACGCCCGTGCGCCACTTCACCGAGCGCATCAGCAGGCCCTGGTCGGCGGCCTTGGTCAGCTCGTTCAGCTCGCCGAGGCGGTACAGGTCGCCGCGCAGCAGGCAGTAGTCCGCGAGGGCGCCCAGCAGGTGCAGCACCGTGCCCTGGTCCACGCCGTCGGCGTGCCGCAGGGCGGCGGTGATGAAGCTCTGCTCGTCGTCCAGCCAGCGCAGCGCGGCGTCCAGCGAGGTGAAGCCGTGCGAGCCGAACCGGTCGGCGCGCGTGGAGGTGCGGCCGTCGACCAGCCGGATCACCGAGTCGGCCAGCTCCGCGTACATGTGGATCAGCCGCTCGTGCGCGGCGGCGCGCACCTCCGGGTCCTCCTCGTCGAGCAGCCGGGCGAAAGCGAAGCGGCGCACCAGGTCGTGCACCCGGTAGCGGGAGCCGCGCACGTGCTCCACGAGCCCGGCGCGGGCCAGCGTCGTCAGCCGCTTGACGGCTTCCTCCTCGCCGACGTCGAGCAGGGCGGCGCAGGCCGCCGCCCCGAGGCTGGCCCGGCCGACGAGCGACAGCCGGCGCAGCAGTGTCCGGGTCGGCTCCGCCAGGTCGCCGTAGCGCAGCCACAGGGCGCGGTCCACCGGGTCCACCGGCCCGTACGCCCCCAGCGCCTCGGCGAGCTCGGCCATGCTGCGCTCGTCCAGCGCCGACCCGGCGATGCGCAGCACCAGCGGCAGCCCGCCGCAGAGCGTCCCGATGCGGTCGGTGGACTGCGCGTCGTACGGATCGGCGGAGCGCTCCGCGCCCTCCGGCCCCTGCGCCAGGGCGCTCAGCAGCTCCTCGACCGCGGCCGGGTCCAGGCCCTCGACCGGCATGTGGTGCACCCAGGCGTCGAGGTCGTCCGGCAGCTCCAGCCGCTGCCGCGAGGTCACCAGCACCAGGCTCTCGGAGCGCTCCGGCACCAGCTGCCGGACCTGTTCGGCGTCGACCGCGTCGTCGAGCACGATGGACACCGGCAGGGACGTCAGGTGCTGGTGGTACAGCTCGACGAGGCGGCGCAGATGTGCGTCGTGGGCCGGGCGGTCGCGGAACATCAGCTGGTCGCGCGGGGCGCCGAGGCGGTTGAGCAGGTGCAGCAGGGCGTCCCGGGTGGGCAGCGGTTCCTCGCCCAGGCTCTCGCCGCGCAGGTCCACGACCACGGCGGCGCGGAACTGCTCGCGCAGCTGGTGGGCGGCGCGGACCGCGAGCGTGGTGCGGCCCGCGCCGGGCGGGCCGTGCAGCACGACGACGGTCGGCTTGGTCTCCGGGTTGGCCCGGCCCTGGTGCACCCACCCGGCGATCTGGGTGAGCTGGGCCTTGCGGCCCACGTACACCCGGGAGGCTTCGGGCAGCTGGCGGTAGGACTGCTCCAGCGTGGCCCGCTGGCGCGCCTCCTGACTGCGGTCCCGGCGCAGCTGGGGCTCGCGGTCCGTACCCCCGCCGGCGGCGGTGCCCGTCCCCGGGCGGTCGGCGGCGGACTCGGGGCGGCCGCTCTTGCGGGTGGCGGCGGAGATCATGCGCTGCTGGTCGAAGAAGGGCCGTACGCCGCGGAGCTCCAGCGCCGTCAGCCACTGCAACCGCAGCTGCTCGGGGCCGCCGGGCTGCCGGGCGGCACCCGAGCGCGTGTTGCCCGAGAGCCAGTGGGCCACGCCGATCTGCGCCAGCCCGGCGACGAAGCCGGCGACGCCGGCGGCGAGCCCGGTCCAGAACGCGGCCGTGGCGCCGAGGCCCTCCTCGGCGGAGACGAGCAGGGCGACGCCGGCCGCGGCCAGCGTCGCGGTCACCGCCGGTCCGACCGACTGCGGGGTGAAGCGCTCGGCCAGCGAACGCCGGCCGGCGGCGGCCTCGTCCAGCGCCCGCAGATACGCCCCGTACTCCTCGCCGGCGTGCTCCGCCATCTCGTCCAGCGCCGCCCGCGCACGGCCGAGCAGCACCACGCCGTCGGTCCGCCCACCGGAGCGGCGCACCTCCTCTTCGACCGCGCGGTCGAGAAGAAGCTCCGCCTCCCTCCGGTGCTTGTCGCGCAGTCGGGACGCTGTTCCCGGCATATGCTCCCCTCCCGTACCCCGTTGCTCAGCCGTGCAGGTGCACAGCCAAGTCTTCCGCGTTTCCCGGGCATTCGGCATCCCCCTGTGGATAACTCGGCCGGATGACGCGGTGAATCGCGGGCTGATAACACCGGGCGGCGGCGCCGGGAACGGAATTGCGGGCGGGGAGAAAAATCGGACCGGCGGGTACGACGCCGTTGTCGTACCCGCCGGTCCGGCCGGTCGCGTACCGGGTCAGCCCAGGCGGTTCAGCAGGGCGCGGTACTCGTCCCACAGCTCCTTCGGGGTGTGGTCGCCGAAGGTCTCCAGGTGCGCGGGGATCAGCGCGGCCTCCTCGCGCCAGACCTCGGGGTCGACGGAGAGCAGGAAGTCGAGCTGGTCGTCGGTGAGTTCGAGCCCGTCGACGTCCAGCGCGCCCTTTGCGGGCAGCACCCCGATGGGGGTCTCGACGCCTTCCGCCTCGCCGTTGAGCCGTTCGACGATCCACTTCAGCACGCGGCTGTTCTCGCCGAACCCGGGCCAGACGAACGATCCGTCCGCGCCCTTGCGGAACCAGTTGACGTAGTAGATCTTCGGCAGCTTCGCGGCGTCGGCGGACGCGCCGACCTTCAGCCAGTGGCCGAAATAGTCGCCCATGTTGTAGCCGCAGAAGGGGAGCATCGCGAACGGGTCGCGGCGCAGCTCGCCGACCTTGCCCTCGGCGGCGGCGGTCTTCTCGGAGGCGACGTTGGCGCCGAGGAAGACGCCGTGCTGCCAGTCGAACGACTCGGTCACCAGCGGCACCGCGGTGGCGCGGCGGCCGCCGAAGAGGATGGCCGAGATGGGCACGCCCTTCGGGTCCTCCCACTCCGGCGCGATCGTCGGGCACTGCGCGGCCGGGACGGTGAAGCGGGCGTTGGGGTGGGCGGCGGGGGTGCCGGACTCCGGGGTCCAGTCGTTGCCGAGCCAGTCGGTGAGGTGCGCCGGGGGCTCGTCGGTCATGCCCTCCCACCAGACGTCGCCGTCGTCGGTGAGGGCGACGTTGGTGAAGACGGAGTTGCCCCACAGGGTCTTCATGGCGTTGGCGTTGGTGTGCTCGCCGGTGCCGGGCGCGACGCCGAAGAAGCCGGCCTCCGGGTTGATGGCGTAGAGCCGGCCGTCCTCGCCGAAGCGCATCCAGGCGATGTCGTCGCCGATGGTCTCGACGGTCCAGCCGCGGGTGGTCGGCTCCAGCATGGCGAGGTTCGTCTTGCCGCACGCCGACGGGAACGCGGCGGCGATGTACTTGACGTCCTCGGCCCCGCCGCGCGGCGGGGTGAGCTTGAGCACGAGCATGTGCTCCGCGAGCCAGCCCTCGTCGCGCGCCATGACGGAGGCGATGCGCAGGGCGTAGCACTTCTTGCCGAGAAGCGCGTTGCCGCCGTAGCCGGAGCCGTACGACCAGATCTCCCGGGTCTCGGGGAAGTGCGAGATGTACTTGGTCGAGCTGCACGGCCACGGCACGTCCCGCTGACCGGGCTCCAGGGGCGCGCCGACGGTGTGGACGGCCTTGACGAAGAAGCCGTCGTCGCCCAGCTCGTCGAGGACCGGGCGGCCCATCCGGGTCATGGTGCGCATCGCGGTGGCGACGTACGCGGAGTCGGTGATCTCGACGCCGAGCGCGGAGAGCGGGGAGCCGAGCGGACCCATGCAGAAGGGGACGACGTACATGGTGCGGCCGCGCATGGCGCCGCGGAAGAGGCCGCCCTCGCCGGAGGTGCCGGTGAAGACCTCGCGCATCTCGGCGGGGTCCATCCAGTGATTGGTCGGACCGGCGTCCTGCTCCTGCTCGGAGCAGATGAACGTACGGTCCTCGACCCGGGCGACGTCGGTCGGGTCGGAGGCGGCGTGGTACGAGCCGGGCCGCTTGACGGGGTCGAGCTCCGTGAACGTGCCCTTGGCGACGAGCTCGGCGCACAGGCGGTCGTACTCCGCCTGGGAGCCGTCGCACCACACGATCTCGTCGGGCTGGGTGAGGTCGGCGATCTCCTGGACCCAGGAGAGGAGTCCTTCGTGTTTGGTCGGGGTGGTCATGAGTGCGGCAGGCTCCAGATTCGAGGGTTTTGGGCGCTTTACTCGCTGATGTCGCTGAAGTCATGTGTATCTGGTTTTCAAGACCGTCACCCCTTGGGGGCCCCGACCCGGGTGCCGCTCATATGAGCCCATCCGGTGTCGGGTGTGCGCTCATTTGATGATGGAGTAGCTCAGACGTCATGTCCAGCCGGCTTCTACGTGAACAGCGCCACTCCCGCGGCGGTAACCTACGGTCGCGTAGGTAGCATGGCCGGATGGGCGCGACGGGCGAGGGAGAGCTGCAACGGGTCGCGAGTGCCGCGGCCGCCGTACTCAAGCCGCGGCTGCGCGGCTGGCTGCACGCGGTGATGTTCCCCGCGGCGCTGTGCGCGGGCGTGGTGCTCACGGCGCTGGCGGAGAGCCCACGCGGCCGGCTGGCCTGCGCCGTCTACACGGTGACCGCGTGTCTGCTCTTCGGCGTCAGCGCGCTGTACCACCGGGGCGACTGGGGCCCGCGGGGCATGGCCGTGCTGCGCCGGCTCGACCACGCCAACATCTTCCTGATCATCGCGGGCACCTACACGCCGTTCACGATCCTGCTCCTGGAGGGCGGCAGGCAGCAGGCGCTGCTGTGGTTCATCTGGGCGGCGGCGATCGCCGGGATCGCGTTCCGGGTGCTGTGGGTCGGCGCGCCGCGCTGGCTGTACACGCCGTGCTACATCGCGATGGGCTGGGCGGCGGTGTTCTTCCTGCCGGACTTCATGCGGGCGGGCGGCATCGCGGTGCTCGTGCTGGTGATCGTGGGCGGCGTGCTGTACAGCGCGGGCGGGGTGATCTACGGGATCAAGCGGCCGAACCCGTCGCCGCGCTGGTTCGGCTTCCACGAGGTCTTCCACTCGCTCACGCTGGCGGCGTTCGCCGTTCACTACGTGGGGATCTCGCTGGTGGCGTACCGCCACGCCTGAGCCTGTCCGGGTGATCCGCCCCGTGTCGACTCCCGGGGATCCCGGGTGGAAAGCCGCGAGGGTGCTGTTATCGGTGCGTACTACCATTCCCCGCTCCTCGTGGAGGCAGTAGATGCGCATCCGTACGCTCGCCCGCTCCCTCGCCGCCGGTGCCCTCGTGATCGGTCTCGCCGGCGTCGGCGCGGCGTCGGCCCAGGCCACCGGGCACCCGAAGCACGACAAGTGCTGCGCCAAGTGGTACAACCAGGAGATCAGCAAGAAGATCAACAAGACCTGGAACAAGACCGAGGTCGAGGTCGAGGTCGAGAACACCTTCAACAACCGCGTGTCGAGCAACAGGTACACGGAGGTCAGCCCCTCGGCGTCGGTGCACTTCGGGCCGATGCAGAGCTACGACCGTGAGGCGATCGTCATCGGGCGCTGAGCCCCGGCCTGCTGCGGCAGGGCGCTCGCGGCACCTCGCGGAGGCACTCTCCACGGATCTCCAGGTCCGGCCCGCACGTTTTCGCCGTGCGGGCCGGACCTTTGCCGTTGCCCGCGCCCCGCGGGTTATCCACAGGGGTTGTCCACAGCCCTGGCCACGTTTTCTGGCAGTTGCTATTTTTTGGGAGTGACTTCCAAAAGGCGCTGGTGGGCTCTCGGCGGGCTCGTCATGTCCGTGCTCGTGCTCGGGTTCGACCTGACGATCCTGAATGTCGCGCTGCCCACGATGGCGGCGGACATCGGGGCCGACACCGGCGAGCTGCAGTGGATCGTCGATGCGTACGCGGTGGTGTTCGCCGCCTGCATGCTGCCCGCGGGGCTGCTCGGGGACCGGTTCGGGCGGCGCCGGATGCTGGTGGCCGGGCTGGTGATCTTCCTGGCCGGCAGCCTCATAGGCCCGTTCGCCTCCAGCCCGGCGGGCGTGATCCTCGCGCGTACGGTCATGGGGCTGGGCGGCGCGCTGATCATGCCGCTGGCGCTCTCGGTCATCCCCACGCTCTTCGGCGACGACGAGCGCACGAAGGCCGTCGGCGCGGTGACCGCCGGCATGGCGGTCGGCATGCCGGCGGGGCCGCTGCTGGGCGGCTGGCTGCTCGACCACTTCTGGTGGGGCTCCATCTTCGTGCTGAACATCCCGCTGGTGGCCGTCGGCATCGCGGCGGCGCTGCTGCTGATACCCGAGACCCGGGACCCCTCGGTGCCGCGCGTCGACCCGGTCAGCACGGCGCTCAGCGTCACCGGCCTCGGCGGGCTGGTCCTCGGCGTCATCGAGGGCCCGACGCGGGGGTGGGGGGACCCGCTGGTGGCGGCGTCGCTGGCCGGCGGCGCGGTGCTGCTCGGCTGGCTGGTGCTGCGGGAGCGGCGCGCGACCCGGCCCATGCTGGACCTGGAGCTGCTGGGCAACCGCGCCTTCCGGTGGAACGCGATCGTGGCCGTGCTCGCGACCTTCGTGATGGCGGGCCTGCTGTTTGTGCTGCCGCAGTATCTCCAGGCGGTGCTGGGGAACGACCCGTTCGGCACCGGGCTGCGGCTGATGCCGCTGATGGCGGGGCTGCTGGTGGTGGCGCGGGCGGCGCCGCCGCTGATGGCCCGGTTCGGCTCCCGGGTCGTGGTCAGCGCCGGGATGGCGATCTTCGCGTTCGCCATGCTGCTCGGCAGCCGTACGGACACCTCCGCCGGATACGGCTACACCGCGGTGTGGCTGACCGTCACCGGCTTCGGCCTCGGGTTCGCCCTGGTGCCGACCATGGACGCCGCCCTCGGCGCCCTGCCCGCGAGCCGCGCGGGCAGCGGCACGGGGCTGCTGACCACGTTGCGGCAGGTCGGCGGCGCCGTCGGGGTCGCCCTGCTGGGCAGCCTGCTGAACGGGGTGTTCACGGACCGGCTGGACACCGCGGGGGTGCCTGAGGCCGCGTCGGAGCAGGCGCGCGAGTCCGTCGTCGCGGCGCACGCGGTCGCCGAGCGGCTGGGCGCCCCGCAGCTCGCGGAGTCGGCGAACTCCGCGTATGTGCACGGCATGGCCCTGGCGCTGCTGGTCTGCGGGATCGCCGCGCTGGCCACGGCGGTCGCCGCCGGCGTGCGGCTGCCCGACAGCGGCCGCACGGAGACCGGAGAGCCGCAAGGTGAGCACCGGGGAAAGGAGGAGCGAACGCAGCACGGCGCCGGAATGGCCCCCACCAAGCGGGGTGCAGGAGAATGAGGAGCATGGCCTCCTCCCGCACCACCTCCGCCCCGCCTGCCGCCGCCATCGGAGCGGCCGCGCTCACCGAGGCCGGGCTCGGACTGCGCGAGCGCAAGAAACTGCGCACCCGGCAGGCGATCCGGCAGGCGGCGTACCGGCTGATCGAGGAGCAGGGGTACGAGACCACCACCGTCGAGCAGATCGCCGAGGCCGCGGAGGTCTCGCCGAGCACCGTCTTCCGGTACTTCGCGACCAAGGAGGACATCATCCTGACCGACGAGTACGACCCGGTGCTGGAGCAGGCCATGCTCAGCCGCCCGGCGGACGAGCCGCCGCTCGTCGCGCTGCGCGAGGCGGTCGTCACGTCGCTGCGGCTGCTGTACGACGAGTTCCGGCCGGAGTTCATGCTGCGGATGCAGCTGGTGCGCGAGGTGCCGGCGCTGCGGGCGCAGATGCACGAGAGCACGGACCAGAACATCGAGCTGCTGTGCGGCGTGCTCTCCGAGCGGACCGGGCGGCCGCGGGACGACTTCGAGCTCCGGGTGGTGGTGGGGGCGATCTTCGGGGCGCTGACCCAGGTGCTGTTCGAGTGGGCCGGGCGGGAGTCGGAGTGGGATCTGGTGGAGACGGTCGACCGGGCGCTGGCGGTGCTGGAGCGCGGCCTCACCCTGTGAACGCCCCCTCCGGGGCCGCGGGGTCAGGGCTGCGGGGGCTCGGCCGGGGTCAGCTGGGCCCGTAGCTCCTCGGGCCCGGTCACCGGGGCGGCGCAGACGAAGCGGCGGCAGACGTAGGCCGCGGCGGCGCCGCCGACGAGGGGCCGGTCGGCCAGGAGCGGGACGTCGTCGGTGCCGGACGGCGGGCCCGCGGCGATCACCGCGCCGGGCGCCGGGGCGAGCAGCGCGGTGCGGTGCAGCTCCGCGCGGCGCGGGTCGTCCGGGCCGCCGACGACCGCCACTTCGCGGGGGCCGTCCAGCGCCGCCTCCGCCGCCGCGAGGCCCCAGCCGACGAAGCGGGGCGCCCGCGGGCCCAGCTTCGCCACGATGCCGAGGGCCTGCTCCGCGGCCTCGCGGTGCCGCTCGCTGCCGGTGTACGCGGCGTAGGAGAGCAGCGCCGCGGCCGACGCCGTCCACCCGGACGGCGTCGGGTTGTCCGTCGGGTCCTGGGGACGCCGGATGAGCCGCTCGGCGTCGTCGGCCGTGTCGAACATCGCGCCGCCCTCGCCCCGGAACCGGTCGAGCACGGTGTCCAGCAGCAGCCCGGCCAGCCGCAGCCACGTGCCCTCGCCGGTGACGGCCGTCAGCGTGAGGAAACCCTCCGCCACGTCGGCGTAGTCCTCCAGCACCCCGGCGCTGTCGCCGGCCGCCCCGCCGCGCGAGGTGCGCACCAGCCGCCCCACCGTGCCCGGGCCGCCGGCGCCGTCCGTCATGTGCACCCGTACGAGCAGGTCGGCCGCGGCCTCCGCGGCGTCCACCAGGTCCGGCCGGTCGAAGTACGCGCCGATCTCGGCGAGGGCGGCGATCGCCAGCCCGTTCCACGCCGTGACCACCTTGTCGTCGCGGAGCGGCCGCGGCCGCTCCGCCCGCGCCGCCGCCAGCCGCTCACGCACGGAGGCGATCCGCCCGGCGTCCACCGGCGCCCCGGTGTCGGGCAGCCGCAGCACGGAGGCGCCCTCCTCGAAGGTCGCCGCCTCCGGCGCCTCGGGCACGCCGTAGTACGCCGCCGCCAGCGCCGCGTCCTCCGCGCCCAGCACCTCGCGCAGCTCGTCGGGGGTCCAGACGTAGTACGCGCCCTCGGCGTGCCCGCCGCCGTCCGGCCGGTCGCTGTCGGCGTCGAGCGCCGAGGCGAAGCCGCCCTCCTCGGTGCGCAGCTCGCGCACCAGGAAGTCCGCGGTCTCCAGCGCCACCCGCCGGGCCTGCTCGCTGCCCGTCGCGCGCCACAGGTGGGCGTAGACGCGGGCCAGCAGGGCGTTGTCGTAGAGCATCTTCTCGAAGTGCGGGACGATCCACTCCGCGTCCACCGAGTAGCGCGCGAAGCCGCCGCCGAGCTGGTCGTAGATGCCGCCGCGGGCCATCGCCTCACAGGTGGCCCGCGTCATCTCCAGCGCCGCCGCCGAGCCGGTGCGGGCGTGGTGGCGCAGCAGGAACTCCAGCACCATCGCCGGCGGGAACTTCGGCGCCCCGCCGAACCCGCCCCGCACCGCGTCGAACTCCTTCGTCAGCTCCAGCAGCGCCGCGTGCACCTCCGCGTCCCCCGGCGGCCCGCCCCCGGGCCCGCCCACGGCCCCGCTCAGCGTCCGCCCCGCGAGATCCGCCGCCACCCGCGCCGCGACCTCCGCGACCTCGCCCCGCCGGTCCGCCCAGGCCGCCGCGACCCCTTGGAGCACCTGCCGGAACGACGGCATGCCGGCCCGTGGCCGCGGCGGGAAGTACGTGCCGAAGTAGAACGGCTCCGCGTCGGGCGTGAGGAACACCGTCATCGGCCACCCGCCCTGCCCGGTGGCGGCCTGCACCGCCTCCATGTACACGGCGTCGACGTCCGGCCGCTCCTCGCGGTCGACCTTGACGCTGACGAACCCCGCGTTCAGCTCGGCGGCGGTGGCCTCGTCGGCGAAGGACTCCCGCGCCATCACGTGGCACCAGTGGCAGGAGGCGTACCCGACGGACAGCAGCACGGGCACGTCGCGCCGTCGCGCCTCGTCGAACGCCTCCGGCCCCCAGGGCCACCAGTCGACCGGATTATCAGCGTGCTGAAGCAGATAAGGCGAGGTCACACCAGCCAGCCGATTCATACCGCCCAGCTTCTCACGCCACCGCAAGCATGCCCGCCCACCGCGTCCGGACCGGGAGGGACAGTACGCTGGACCGGGTAGCACCGGACCTGACGGTCGTCCTCGACCGAGGGAGGTACGCGTGAGCGCGGAGATGGTCGCCCCCGCGTGGATGCACACCCAGATCAGCGCGGAGCAGTACGACTCCTGGTCCGAGGAACAGTGCGCCGGTATCGAGATCGTGGACGGAATGGTCGTCGTGAGTCCCAGCGCCTCCAAGCGGCACAGCCGGCTGGCCCGGATCCTGGCCAACGCACTGGACGCCGCCGCCGGCCCGGACTGGAACGCCGACACGGGTTTCGACGTCCGCCTGCAGGATGTCCCGCTCACCAACCGCCGTCCGGACGTCGTCGTCTACCGGGCGGAAACCATCGACGTCACGCCCACGCGCCCCGAGCACGTGCTCCTGGTCGTCGAGGTCGTGTCCCCCGGCTCCGAAACCACCGACCGGCTCGTGAAGGCGGAGCAGTACGCCAGGTCCGGGATCCCGTTCTACTGGCGCGTCGAACAGGCCGCCACGGGAGTCCCGATCGCCTACACGTACGTGCTCGACCCTGCCGCCAAGGCCTACAGGGACGGCGAGATGTTCACCGGCGAGATCAAGGCCGCCGCACCCTTCTCCGTCACCGTGGACCTGGGCGCCGTCTGACCGTCTGCTCCCTGGGCTGCCAAGGCGGTTTCCCGGGTGAGCTTGCGCGTGTACGGACCCGCCACGTGCAGGGGTCCGCCGTCACGAAATGGACCGCAGCGGGCCGTGGGATCGGTGCCGGAGCTGGTCGATGGCCTGGGCCGTCTGGTCGCACTCGGGGAGGTGGACGATGAGCTGCTGGGCGTCCGTGGGTAGTTCGAGCGTCTCGCGGAGCAGTCGCAGCCGGTGCCCGTCGGGGTGGTTGAGCCTGAGGACGCCGCGGCGCGGCACCACATGGCGGGCGAGGCGGTCGGTGAACTCGGGTCCGGCGGCGGGGATGAGCTCGGAGGTGAGCCATTCGAGGTTTTCGAGCGACGGCGCCTGCCACAGGTCGAAGGTGAGCTCGTCCGCGATGTCGTCCCAGTCGGCGAAGAACGTCCGGGCGCGGGGGTCCGTGAACAGATAGCGGTTGAGGTTCGGCTCGGCGTCGTCGAGCAGTCCGGTGCCGCTGGTGATGGACCGGTAGCCCGCGGTGTGGGCGAGGATGTCGCCGAGCCGGTTGGTCACGACCGCGACGCCGTGTTCGAGAAGGCGGAGGGTCCGCATGACGGACGGCCGTACGTGCCGGGGCGGCGGCACGGGCCTGATCCGGACCGAGCACTCGTCGGCGGCGAGCTTCGCGAGGTAGCGCAGATGGTTGCGCTCCGAGGGGTTGAGGCAGAGTGCGTCGGCGAGCGAGTTGATGACCGCGGGCGAGGGATTGCGGTCGCGGCCTTGCTCGATGCGGGCCAGATACTCGACGCTGATGCCGGCCCGGGAGGCGAGGTCCAAGCGGCGCAGCCCGGGTGATCTGCGGCGGCCGTGTTCCTGCAGACCGAGGGATTCCGGCTGGATGCTGTCACGCCTGGCCCGGATGAAACTCCCCAACGGCGTCCCCATGCCACCAGGGTACGGATGCCGCGCCGTGAGCTGGGACGGCCCGCGCGGACCGGTCTGCTGCGAGGTCCGGGCGCCCCGGCGCTGTCCGCGGATCCCGCCCTGCCCCTCGGGTGAGGCAGAGGGTGGCCCTGCGGGGGCGCGTCTCAGCACGGCCTCGTTGGGCGCCGCCGTGCGGCTTGATGATGACGGCCATGGAGCACAAGGCGACGCGGCGTTCGGGACAGGTGTTGCTGGTGTGGGGGCTGCTCGTGGCAGCGGCCAACCTCCGGGCGAGCCTGACGGGTGTCGGGCCGCTGCTGGACCGCGTGCAGGATGACCTGGGGCTGGCCCCGGCCGTACTCGGCCTGCTGAACACACTGCCGTTGCTGGCGTTCGCCGCACTGTCCCCGATGGTTCCGCGGCTGGCCGCGCGGTGGGGGGACGAGCGGCTCCTCGGCGGTGCGCTCGTCGTGCTGACGCTGGGGATCGCCGTTCGGTGGGTGCCCTCGGCGGTCGGTCTCTTCGCGGGGACCGTGCTCATCGGGGCGGGCATCGCCGTGGGCAACGTGCTGCTGCCAAGCCTCATCAAGCGCGACTTCCCCACCAAGGTGGGGCTGCTGACCAGCGCCTACGCGACGGTCATGGGGGGTGTTGCCGCGGTGGCGTCCGGAGTGGCGGTGCCGATCAGCGAGGTTGCTCCCGGCGGCTGGTACACCGCCCTGGGGTGCTGGGTCCTGATCGCGCTGGTGGCGGTGGTCCTGTGGCTGCCCCGGATGCGTACCGCGCCGGCCGCCCCGCGGGAGGCGCGCGGGCCGCACCGGCTGCCGTGGGAGTCCGGCCTCGCGTGGGCGGTCACGGCGTTCATGGGGTTGCAGTCCTTCGGCTTCTACGTGGTCGTGACGTGGCTGCCCCAGGTCTTCCAGGACAACGGCCTCGGCGCGGCCGCGGCCGGATGGATGCTGTTCCTGTTCCAGGCGGTCGCGGTGCTGACCAGCCTGGCGGTTCCGGGCGCGCTGCACTGGGCACGCGACCAGCGGGCGCTGGCGACGATCTGCTCGGCCGTCCTGCTCCTCGGCTACCTCGGGCTCCTGGCGGCCCCGGAGCTGGCGGTGCTGTGGAGCGTCGTCCTCGGTCTGGGCGGCGGGGCCTGCCTCGTGCTTGCGCTGGCGTTCCTCGGCATGCGGGCCCGGGACGCGGCCGGGGCCGGCGCGCTGTCGGCGATGGCGCAGTCGATCGGCTACCTCCTTGCCGCCGTTGGGCCGGTGGTCTTCGGGCTGCTGCACACCGTCGGTTCCGGCTGGCGGGCGCCGCTGGTGCTGATGTGCGTGGCCGCGGCCGGTCAGACGGTGGTGGCGCTGGTGGCCGGGCGCGGCACGGTGCGGCCGGAGACGTGGGCCGGGCTCCGGTCGCCGGGGGCCGGGTCCTAGGCGGGATCCGGCCTCGCTCCCGCGGCGAACGTGAGGTGTGTGCCGGTGGCTTGCCGCCCGGGTACCGGGCGTTGTGGTCACCGTGGCACGGACAAGGCCGCCACGCTCCGCGACGGCCGGGAGCGGTTCGTGTGCCGTCAGGGGGCGGGCTCGTGGCTTCGTCCCGGGGTCTCGGTGGTGTGCGGCGCGGTGGCCCGGCGGCCGCGGGGCATCAGCACCGCCGTGATCACCAGCGCGGCGAGGCCGCCCACGGCCGCGGCGAGGAACGCGTCGTGGTTGGCCGCCTCCTGGGCGGCCACGACCGCCCGCGGGTCGCCGGCCGCGGCCGCGAGGTCGTCGGACAGCCCGCTGAAGGCGATCGTCGTGATGACGGCGAGGCCGAGCGCGCCGCCCGCCTCCTGGCTGGTGTTGATCAGCCCGGCGCCCACCCCGGCCTCGGCCTCGTTCACGCCGGCGAAGGCCGCGATCTGCAGGGTCACGTAGACCATCCCGCAGCCGAGGCCGAGCAGGACGAACGGGGTCAGCAGGTCCGCGGCGTACGAGCCGCCCGCCGGGGCCCGCCGCATCAGCAGCAGCCCGGTGACGGCGAGGGCGAGGCCGGTCATGAGCACTGTCCGCGCCGCCAGTTTCGCGAGCAGTCCGGAGGCCACCGCGGCGCCCGCGGCGACGGCCACCGCCAGCGGCAGATACGCGAAACCGGCCGTGAGCGGCGAGTAGCCGTAGACCTGCTGCATGAAGATGCTCGCGAAGAAGAACAGGGCCGAGAAGGTGCCGAAGACCAGCACGGCCGCGATGTTCGCGGTGCGTATCGTCTTCTTCCGTACGAAGCCGAGGGGCATGATCGGTGCCGCCGCGCGGGACTCGATGGCGACGAACGCCGCCAAAAGCGCGGCGGCCCCGGCCAGGCCGCCGAGGGTGCGGCCGGTCGCCCAGCCGGCCCGGGTGGCCTCGCCGAGCGTGAAGATGAGCAGCAGCAGCCCGGAGGTGAGCGTCAGCGCCCCGAAGATGTCGAACGGGCGGTGGCGCTCCTGCGCCGCGCCCCGGCTCTCCGGGACGATCCGCGGCGCGGTCAGGGCGGCGGCCACGCCGACGGGCACGTTCAGATAGAAGATCCACTCCCACCCGGGCCCGTCGGCGAGAAGGCCGCCGAGGATCACGCCGGCGATCGAGGCGATGCCCGCCAGCGAACCCCACACGCCGAGTGCCTTGTTGCGCTGCGGGCCCTCCGGGAAGGTGCTCGTCAGCAGCGACAGCGCGGACGGGGCGATCAGCGCGGAGCCGAGCCCCTGGGCGGCGCGCGCGGCGATGAGCATGGAGCCGTCGACCGCGAGGCCCGCGGCGAGCGAGGCCAGCGCGAAGACGGCGAAGCCCGCCCGGAGCAGCCGGCGTCGGCCGAATCTGTCCCCCAGCCGCCCGCCGAGCAGCAGGAATCCGCCGAGCACCGTCGCGTAGGCGGTGACGATGTACTCCTGGCTGACGTCGGACATGTCCAGGGCCTCGCGGATGGAGGGCAGGGCCAGGTTCACGATCGACACGTCGAGGAAGACCATGAACTGGCCCAGGCAGAGGAACGCGAGGACGGCGCCGGGCCGGGCGGCGGGCCCCGCCGCGCCGGGAGGCGGGGAGGGAGTTGCGGACGTCATGGCAGTCGTGTTCCTTCGCATGGGTACGTGTCTTCGGCGGGTCGGTCCGGCGTCGTCCTGGGCCGTGCTCGGGTGTCAGCCGGCCTGCGCCGGGCGCCACTGCTCGGTCGGCGGGACGCCGGGCCGCGGCTTGCCGATCAGCGCCAGCGGGATGAAGAAGTTGACCTGCCCGATCGCCATGGCGAGCGTGGCCAGCGCGGTGGGGTCGTAGTGCTGGGCCGCCCGCGCGTACAGCTCGTCGGGGACGCGTTCCCCGTGCGGGCCGGGCGTGAGGACGGCCTCCACCAGTTCCAGCGCCACGCGCTCGGCCGCGGTGAAGCAGGGGGCGTCGGCCCAGGAGGCGACGGCGGTGATCTTCTCCTCCGGCACCTCCGCGCGGCGCAGGTTGGCGGTGTGCAGGGTGGTCAGGTAGGTGTTGCCGACGAGTTGCCCGGCGCGGAGGTGGACCAGCCCGACGGTGCCGCGGGGGACGGCTCCGTTGCCGACGATCTTGAACAGGGCGGCGCTGACGTCGCCGAGTTCGGGGACCAGCTGCTGCGGGTCGGGGAGGCGGGAGACGGGGGTTTCGGGGGTCTGCTCGGTCGCGTGCACGACGGGTCCCTTCGCTGGTGGCGGGCTGTTCGCGCCCGCCTGATCGGCTCGTTCACCGCACTGACGACGGGCGCGGGGCGAAGGTGACCGGCCCGGCCGGGTTTTCTCCGCGGGTTTCCGCGCGTACGCGGTCGGCCCCTTCCGGCGACGCGGCGTCGCCGGAAGGGGCCGGGGGGGAGCAGGTAGGGGGAAGGGGTCAGTCCGCGGCGGGGCCGAGGTCGAGCCGGGCCAGCCGCTCGGGGTCGGAGAGGATGTCGAGGGCGGCGATCCTGCCGTCCGTGACGGTGAAGCTCATGACGGAGAACAGCGTCCCGTCGACGGTGTTGACCAGCCCGGCCAGGCCGTTGACCAGGGCGGGGTGCGTGGTGGTGGCCGTCGCCATGCGCCGGAACGTCTCCGCCTGACCCGCCACGGCCTCGGCGCCCCGGACGACCCGCAGCCCTCCGTTGAGGACCCCGCCGTCCGCGCGCAGCACCACGTCGGGATCGAGGAGGGACAGCAGCCCGTCGAAGTCGCCGCCGCGCGCGGCGGTCAGGAAGGCGTCCACCACCCGCCGCTGGCCGGCCGGGTCCGGGTCCGGCGGCGGGGCCGCGCCCCGGACCCGCTGCCGCGCCCGGCTCGCGAGCTTCTTCGCCGTGGCGGGCGTACGGTCGACGATCGGCGCGATCTGCTCGAAGGGCAGCCCGAACAGGTCGTGCAGGACGAACGCGAGCCGCTCGGCCGGGCTGAGCGACTCCAGCACCACCAGCAGCGCGAGGCCGACCGAGTCGGCCAGCAGCGCCTGCTGCTCGGGGTCGGCCCCGTCCGCGTGGTCCTCCCGGCTGACCACCGGGTCGGGCAGCCGCGCCTCCAGCGGCTCCTCGCCCCGGCGCCGGCGCGCCCGGAGCATGTCGAGGCAGACCCGGCCGACCACGGTGGTCAGCCAGCCGCCGAGGTTGCCGATCTCCCGGTCCTCGGACCGGGCCAGCCGCAGCCACGCCTCCTGGATGGCGTCGTCCGCCTCGGTCAGCGAGCCGAGCATGCGGTACGCGACCGCCTTGAGGTGCGGGCGGTGCTCCTCGAACCGAGCGGCGAGAAAGTCGGCGGGGTCCACGGTGGCGCCCTCCTTCCACGAGCGGTGTCGTGCCTTTGACGTTCCGGAACTCACGAAGGTGACCGCGGCTCACCGGGGGATACGGGCCCGTGGCCGGAGAGGACCGCCCCGGCGGCGCGGCGGGCGTCGTCGGCGGTTTCGGCGGCCCGGGCGGCCCGGGCGGCCTCTTCGCAGCGGGCGAGGGGGTGCCGGGCGAGTTCGGCCCGTACGTGCGGGATGGCCGGGGCGCTCATGGACAGGCTGGTGACGCCGAGGCCGACCAGGACGCAGGCGAGCAGCGGGTCGGCCGCCGCCTCGCCGCACACGCCGCAGCCCTTGCCCGCGTCCCGCGCGGCCGTCGCGGACAGCGCGACGAGGTCGAGCAGCGCCGGCTGCCACGGGTCCTGCAGCCGGGCGAGGGCGCCCGCCTGCCGGTCGGCGGCGAAGGCGTACTGCGCCAGGTCGTTGGTGCCCAGGGAGAGGAAGTCGGCCTCCCGCAGGATCGACCGGGCGCGCAGCGCCGCGGCGGGTATCTCCACCATGGCGCCGGCCTTCGCGCGCAGCCCGGTCTGCGCGCAGGCGTCGGCGAACGCCCTGGCGTCGGCGCGGTCGGCGACCATCGGGGCCATCACGTCGAGGGCGACGGGCAGGCCCTCGGCGGCCTCGCCCAGGGCGGTCAACTGGGCGCGCAGCACCTCCGGGTGGTCCAGGAGGGCGCGCAGGCCGCGGACGCCGAGGGCGGGGTTGGGCTCGGCGGCGGGGGTGAGGAAGTCCAGCGGCTTGTCGGCGCCCGCGTCGAGGACCCGTACCACCACGCGGCTGTCGGGGAACGCCGCCAGCACCTCGCGGTACGCGCGGACCTGCGTCTCCCGCGACGGCGCCCGCCGGCTGTCGTCGAGGAACAGGAATTCCGTACGGAACAGGCCCACGCCCTCCGCCCCCGCGGCCAGCGCCGCCGGCACGTCCGCCGGGCCGCCGACGTTGGCCAGCAGCGGCACCCGGTGCCCGTCGCGGGTGGCGCCGGGGCCGGTGGCCGCCGCCGCGGCCGCCGCGGTCCGGGCCGCCGCGGCGGTCAGTTCGGCGCGGCGCGCGGGCTCCGGGTCGACGTACACCTCGCCGGTCGAGCCGTCGACGGCGACGACGGTGCCCTCGGCGAGTGCGCCGGCGCCGGGCAGCGCCACCACGGCGGGCACGCCGAGCGCGCGGGCGAGGATGGCGCTGTGGCTGGTCGGCCCGCCCTGTTCGGTGACGAAGCCGAGGACGAGCGCGGGGTCGAGCAGGGCGGTGTCGGCCGGGGCCAGGTCGCGGGCGATCAGGACGTACGGCTCGTCGCTGTCCGGTACGCCGGGCATCGGCACGCCCAGCAGCCGGGCGACGATCCGGTCGCGTACGTCGTCGAGGTCGGCGACCCGCCCGGCCAGGTACTCCCCGGCGCCGGCGAGCAGTTCGCGGTACGCCCCGAAGGCGTCGTACACCGCGCGCTCCGCGCCGCTGCCCGACGTGATGCGCTGCTCGACGTCGTCGAGCAGCGCGGGGTCGCGGGCCATCATTGCCTGGGCGTCGAGTACTGCCCGCGCCTCGCCGCCGCCGCGCTCACCGCGCGCGGTCAGGTCGTCGGCGACGGCTTCCACGGCGGGCCGGATCCGTGCCAGCTCCCGCGGCACCTCCCGCCGGCCGACGTGGACCGCCGGCGGTTCCCCGACCCCGGCGCCCATCCGGCGGACTCCGCCGATCGCCAGCCCCGGGCTCACCCCGAGGCCCCGCATCGTCTTCTCCATCTCGCCCCTCGTCTCCCGCGCTGCTGAATCTCTGCTGTTCGACCCCTTGTACGAGGCAATTTGCATATCGTATACAGGATCCATGTCTGGAGTAATCTTGCTCACGCACGGTCCGCTGGGGGAAGCCCTCGTCGGGACCGGCCGGATGATCGCGGGCGATGCGGGCGCGCCCGTCGCGATCGGCTTCACCCCCGCCATGAGCCCCGACCGACTCCGCGAGGAGCTCGCCGCGGCCGCCGCGGCCCTCTCCGGCGACGAGCACCTGCTGGTGGCCGACCTGCCGGGCGGCACGCCGGCCCGGGTGGCCGCGGCGTACGCCGCCGAAGCCGGACACCACGTCGTCACCGGCGTCAACCTGCCCATGCTCCTGGAGATCCTGCTGGCCGACCCCGCCGCCACGGCCGCCGAGCTGGCCGAACGCGCCGTTCAGGCGGGCCGGGACGGCGTCCTCGACCTGGGCGCCGCCCTGCGAAGAGAAGGAGGGGCCTCATGAGCCTGCAGATGTCGTTGCTGGTCGCCGTGATCGTCGGCCTCGCGTACCTGGCGCGGCGCATCGCCGGCGACCCCCAGCTCGAACGGCCGATCGTGCTGGGGCCGATCCTCGGTCTGCTGCTCGGCGACCTGGACACCGGGCTCGTCGTCGGCGGCACCATGGAGCTGATCTTCATCGGCGCCGCGCCCTTCGGCGGCACCGCCCCGCCGAACGTCGCGATCGGTACCGCCGTGGGCGTCTCCATCGCCATCGAGACCGGTCAGGGCGTGGAGTCCGTGCTGGTGGCGGCGGTGCCGGCCGCGGTGCTCGGCACCTTCTTCGAGCTGTTCGCCAAGGGCAGTTCCTCGTTCCTCGTGCACTACATCGACCGTGCCGCCGAGGCGGACGACGGCCGGCGGATCTTCGCCACCATGTGGTGCTCCAACGCCATCCACTTCCTCAGCTACGCGGTGCCGACCTTCATGGCCGTCCACTTCGGCGCGCCGGCGGTCGAGTCGGTGGTCGACGCCCTGGACGGCAGGGTCAACGACGGGCTGCTGACGGCCGCCGCCATCCTTCCGGCGGTGGGCTTCGGGATCCTGCTCTCCGTCCTGTTCACGAAGACCCTCTTCCCGGTCTTCCTCATCGGGTTCGCGCTCGCCGCCTACACCGAGTTCACCGTCCTCGGCGTCGCTCTCCTCGCCACCGCCCTGGTGCTCGTGCTGCAGCGCTCCCGCGCCACGGCATCCCCGCCCACCCCCGTCGCCTGAGAGGCCAGCCCCATGGCACCCACACCCCCGAACGGCACCCCCGACCCCGCCGATTCGCCCGATCTCACCAAGTCCGCCGCCGACGAGAGCCCGGCCACCGCGGCGGTGCCCACCGACGCCGAGGCCAAGCGGGAGATACGCCAGCTCGCCGTCCGGTCGGTCGTCCTCCAGTCCGGCTTCAACTACGAGCGGTTCCAGAACGTCGGCATGTGGTGGGCCCTGCGCCCCCTGCTGGAGAAGCTCTACCGGCCCGGCCCCGAGCGCGCCGCCGCGTACAAGCGCCACCTGATGTACTTCAACACCCACCCGTTCGTCGTCGGGCCGATCCTCGGCATCGTCGCCGGCATGGAGCGCCGGCGCGCGGCGGGGGAGAAGAACCTCGACGACGAGGCGATGAACTCCGTCAAGGTCGGCATGATGGCCCCGCTGGCCGGCATGGGCGACTCGATCGTCTTCGGTACGATCCGGCCCATCCTGTCCGGGGTGTGCGCCACCCTGGCCGTGCAGGGCAACATCGCCGGGCCCATCCTGTTCTTCACCGTGATGCTGGCGATCCAGGTCCTCCTGCGCGCCTACGGCACCTCGATCGGCTACCGGCAGGGCATCGCCTTCCTGGAGAAGCTGGACCCGCGCCAGATCGACCGCGTGAAGGAGAGCGCGACGATCGTCGGCCTCGCCGTCGTGGGGGCGCTGGTCGCGACCCTCATCGAGATCGACACGCCGCTGAAGTACACCAAGGACGAGGCCGTCATCAACGTCCAGACCCAGCTCGACACCATCCTGCCCGCGCTGCTGCCCCTGCTCGCCGCGCTGGGCGTGTTCTTCGCCATCCGCCGCCGCATCCCCGCCACGTGGGTGCTCGTGGGCACCACCGTCGTCGGGCTCGTCGGCGGCTACCTCGGGGTGATCGGAGCGGCGCAGTGACCCCGCCCACCGCCCGCGCGGCCGCCCGCCGCCCGGCCCGTACCGCGGAGCCCGGGTGGACGTGACCGCCGCGGCCGGCGCCCCGGCCCGCCCGCTCGCCGTGCTCGGCGGCCACGTCGTCGCCGACGACCACGCCGTACGCCCCCGTGACCTGCTCCTGATCGACGGGCGCATCCGTACGCTCCCGGCCGGCCGCAGGCCGCCCGCCGGGGTGGAGACGCTGGACGCGACCGGGTGCGTGGTCGCCCCCGGGTTCATCGACACCCACGTGCACGGCGCCCTCGGACACAACTTCATGGACGCCACCGGGCTCGCGGCGATCAGCGGCCACCTGCTGCGCCACGGCGTCACCGCCTGCCTGGCCGCCACGGCGACCACCGACCCGGCCCGGCAGCGCAGTTCGCTGGCCGCGCTCGCCGCCGCTACCGGCCGGCTCGCGCCCGGCGGGGCGGAGCTCCTCGGCGTCCACCTGGAGGGGCCGTTCCTCAGCCCCGCCCACGCCGGCGTGCACCGCCGCGCACACCTGCGGAACCCCACCCCGGCCGAGATATCCGGCCTGCTGGACGCCGCGGCCGGCCGCCTGCGGGTGGTCACGCTCGCCCCCGAACTGCCCGGCGGCGCCGAGGCGGTGACGCAGCTCGCCGAGGCCGGCGTGACCGTCTCGCTCGGCCACTCCGGCGCCACCGACGCCGACGTGCGCGAGGCCGTCCGGCTCGGCGTCACCCGGGCGACGCACCTGTTCAACGGCATGCCGCCGATGCACCACCGGGAGCCCGGCCCGGTGCCCGCGCTGCTCACCGACCCGCGGGTCCGCGTCGAACTCGTCGCCGACGGCCGCCACGTCGCCGACCGGATGCTGCAACTGGCCGTCGCGGCCGCGGGGCCGGACCGCGCCATGCTCGTCAGCGACGGCGCCGACGTCTCCGGCCTCGCCGACGGCGCGTACACGCGGTGGGAGGGCACCCGCGTCAGCCTCCGCGGTACGCACGTCAGCCGCGCCGGCGGCGGGGTGGCGGGCAGCGGCGCGGGCATCGACGCGGGCGTCCGGCGGCTGGTGCACCACTGCGGCGTACCGGCGGGCGAGGCCCTGCACATGGCGTCCGCCGTGCCCGCGGCCTCGCTGGGCCTGACCGACCGCGGCACCACCGCGGACGGCGCCGTCGCCGACCTCGTCGTACTCGACCGGCTCCGGGTACGCCACACCCTCGTGTCCGGAGCACTCGCCTACTCGGAGGAGAACCACCCATGACCGTCAAGTTGATCAGGGTCGACGACCGCCTCATCCACGGCCAGGTCGCCGTCGGCTGGACCAGGTCGCTCGGCGTGGACCACATCGTCGTCGCCGACGACAAGGTGGCCGGCGACGCCATGCAGAAGACGCTGATGAAGATGGCCGCGCCCACCGGGGTCGGGGTGACGTTCACGCCGGTGCCGGACGCCCCCGCCCGGGTGGCGGAGCTGGCCGGGCAGGCGGTGCTCGTCCTGGTCCGCGGGCCGGTCGAGCTGGCCGCGGTGCGCGCCGCGGGGCTGCCGATGACGTCGGTGAACGTCGGCAACGTCCACTCGGGGCCGGGCCGTACGAAGCTCACCCGCGAGGTGTACGCCAGTCCGGAGGAGCTGGAGATCTGGCGGGGACTGGCCGCGGACGGTATCGAACTGAAGGCGCAGTGGCTGCCGGACCAGGGCGTCACCGACCTCCGGTCAGTGATCGGACAATGACACGACACCCGGCCATCGAGGAGAAGAACCCGTATTTATGAGCGAGTTGGAGCAGGCGCCGAAGAAGGTCGACAGGCCCAAGCCGCTGCGCGTGAGCGTGGCCGAAGCGATTGAGGACATGATCATTCACGGGGTACTCCAACCCGGCGCACGACTGGGGGAAGAGCCGCTCGCCCAGCAGCTCGGCGTGAGCCGGCTGCCGGTCAGAGAGGCGCTGCAACGACTGGCCGCCGACGGCTTCGTGGACCTCCGCCAGGGGCGCAGCGCGGTGGTGCACACGCCGGTCGCCGACGAGGTCGACGACATCTTCGCGGTCCGGCGGGTGCTGGAGGCCGAGGGCGCCCGGCAGGCCGCCGTCCGTATCACCGACGAGGACGTCGACCGGCTGCGCGGGATCTGCGATCTCGGCAACCGGGAGGTGACCGGCGGCGCGGACAAGGCGACGCTGGTGGAGCTCAACCGGACGTTCCACGGCACCGTCACGGCCATCGCCGGAAACAAGGTGCTCGCTGGCATGCTCACCAGCCTGGAGAAGAAGATCGCCTGGTGCTTCTCCGAGGTCGTGATCGAACGCGCGCCGGCGTCCTGGCGCGAGCACGCGGACATCGTGGCGGCCCTGGCCGACCGCGACGCGGGCGAGGCCGAACGCCGGATGCACGCGCACCTGAGCAAGACCCGAGCCCTGCTCGACGCCCGCTTCGGAAGCCCTCGGTGAACGGTGAGCACTGGCTGCTGGTGGCGCTGGCCGGCCTCGTGGCGGGAGCGGTCAACGCGGTGGCGGGGGGCGGTTCGATGCTCTCGTTCCCCGCCCTGGTGGCCGCCGGAATGCAGCCGTTGCAGGCCAACGTGACCAACGCGGTGGGCCTGCTGAGCGGATACTTCGGCGGCAGCGTCGCCTACCGGGAGGAGCTGAAGGAGACCCGCGGCGCCGTCCGGCGGTACGCGGCCGCCGCCGTGCTCGGCGCGGTCTGCGGCACCTGCCTGTTGCTGCTGCTGCCGGCCGAGGTCTTCGAGGCCGTGGTGCCGGGCCTCATCGTGGCCGGATGCCTCCTGGTGGTGGTCCAGCCCCGGCTCACCGAGGCCGTGTCGCGGCGCCGCGACATGAACAGGAACAAGAACAAGAGCAGGAACAAGAGCGGAGACAGGGACGAGGACGGCGCACCGGCCGCCCTGGCCCTCCCCTGCCTGTTCGGGGCGGGCGCGTACGGCGCCTACTTCGGGGCGGGGCTCGGCGTCATCCTGTTCGCGACGCTCGCGCTGCTCCAGCATGAGGTGCAGCAGGCCAACGCGCTGAAGGCGCTCCTGTCCCTGGCGGTCAACCTGGTCGCCGCCGTTCTCTTCGCCTTCTTCGCCCCCGTCGACTGGGGGGTCGCGGCCGTGCTCGCGGTCACGAGCCTCGTCGGCGGCGTGGCGGGCGGCAGGTTCGCCCGGCGGCTGTCCGACCGCAACCTCAGACTCGCCGTGCTGCTCGCCGGCATCGGCGGCGCCGTCTGGCTCGTCACCTCCTGACGCGCGGCCACCGCCGCCCCCTCCCGCACGATCCGGAAAGTGAAGGAAAGAACATGCCCAGCATCACCACCAGCGTGGGCGCAGGCGTCGGCCTGCACGCCCGCCCGGCCGCCACCTTCGTGCAGGCGGCCGCCCGGACCGGCCTGAAGATCGGGATCTCCCGGCCGGACCAGCCGCCGGTGCCGGCCGACAGCCTGCTGCGGGTGCTGACGCTCGGCATCCGTACGGGCGAGCCCGTCCTGCTGACCTGCGACGAGGACGGCCCGGCCGCGGACGCCGCGCTGGCGTCGCTCGCCGAGCTGCTGCGCACCGCCGAGTAGGGCGCGCCCGCCGCCGGGCCGCCCCGGGCGGCCCGGCGGGCGACGGCTTACCGCTGGCGGTAGCCGTCGAGGAAGGTGCCGATGCGGGTGATCGCGTCCGCCAGGCCGTCCTTTTCGAGGAGGGTGACGATGCGGAAGTGGTCGGGCCGCGGCCAGTTGAAGCCGGTGCCCTGGACCAGCAGGATGTTCTCCGCGCGCAGCAGGTCGAGGACGAAGCGGGCGTCGTCCTCGATCTTGTGGACCTTCGGGTCGAGGCGGGGGAAGGCGTACAGGGCGCCCTTGGGCTTGACGCAGGTGACGCCCGGGATCTGGGTGAGCAGCTCGTAGGCGGTGTCGCGCTGCACCAGCAGGCGGCCGCCCGGCAGGATCAGGTCCTTGATCGACTGCCGGCCGCCGAGCGCGGTGGCGACGATGTGCTGGGCCGGGACGTTGGCGCACAGGCGCATGTTCGCCAGGATCGTCAGGCCCTCCAGATAGCTGCGGGCGTCCTGCTTCGGGCCGCAGACGGCCAGCCAGCCGCTGCGGTAGCCGGCCACGCGGTACGCCTTGGAGAGCCCGTTGAAGGTGAGGACCAGCAGGTCGGGGGCGTAGGTGGCGGTGGGGGCGTGGGTGGCGTCGTCGTAGAGGATCTTGTCGTAGATCTCGTCCGAACAGAGCACCAGGCCGTGCCGGCGGGCGATGTCGGCCAGGCCGCGCATCATCTCGGCGTCGTAGACGGCGCCGGTGGGGTTGTTCGGGTTGATGACGACCAGGGCGCGGGTGCGGTCCGTGATGCGGCGCTCGATGTCGTCCAGGTCCGGCATCCAGTCCGCCTGCTCGTCGCAGCGGTAGTGCACGGGGGTGCCGCCGGCCAGGGAGACCGAGGCCGTCCACAGCGGGTAGTCGGGGGCCGGGATCAGGACCTCGTCGCCGTCGTTGAGGAGGGCCTGCATGGACATCTGGATCAGCTCGGAGACGCCGTTGCCCAGGAAGATGTCCTCGACGTCGAGGTCGATGCCCTGGGTCTGGTAGTGCTGCATCACGGCGCGGCGGGCGGGCAGGATGCCCTTCGAGTCCCCGTAGCCGTGGGCGGTGCCCGCCGTACGGAGCAGGTCCTCCAGGATCTCCGGCGGGCACTCGAAGCCGAACGGTGCCGGATTGCCGATGTTCAGCTTGAGGATCTGGTGACCCGCCGCCTCGCGCCGCATCGCCTCTTCGAGCACGGGGCCCCGGATGTCGTAGCAGACGTTGGCGAGCTTCGTTGACTGGATCACCTGCATGCGGCCACTGTACGGGCCGGTCCCCGGGCCCGCCTCCGGAAATCGTGCGAGGCCGGTCACACGGCGGACCGCCCTCCGGGCCGCCCCCGGAGCTGCCACAATGCCCTGATGGCCGCCCAACCACCCACCGGCGGGGCCGCGTTCGCCCCCGTCGCCGGCGCCGCGCTCGCGCTCGTCAACGACGAACCCGTGACCGCGCCCGGCGACGACGTCCTCGGCAGCGGCCGCGCCGCGACGCAGCTCGCCCAGCTGCTCTGCGCCTCCCGCGCCTCGACGCCGTTCACCCTCGCCGTCGACGCCGGCTGGGGCATGGGAAAGTCCAGCCTGATGCGGCTGGTGGACGCCAGGCTGCGGGCCGAGCCGGACGTGGACACGGTCTGGTACAACGCCTGGACCTCCACCGGCGCCGACGCCCTCGAAGGGCTCGTGAAGTCGGTGCTGGTGCGCTTCGAGCGCCGTACCCTCAAGCGCGCGCTGTCCCGGGTCACCCGGGGACGCACGGTGGTGCGCGGGGCACGCGCCGTCACCACGGCGCTCGGCGGCGCGCTCGGCGCGGCGGGGCTCGTCGACGAGCTGTGGACCAGCTGGGACGCGGGCCCGGAGTCGCGCAACGCCATGCGCGAGGAGATCCAGAGCATGGCCCAGGACTGGGCCGGGCGCCGGCCCCGGCGGCTGCTGGTCGTCTTCATCGACGACCTCGACCGCTGCCACGACGAGACGGTCCTCGCCGTCTGCGAGGCGCTCAAGGTCTACCTCGACGTGCCCGGCCTCGTCTTCGTCGTCGGCTGCGACCGCTCCGCGCTCGGCCCCAGCGGGCTGCTGCGCGACCTGTCGCCGGCGGGGTCGGCGTTCATGGAGAAGATCTTCCAGACCAGCTACCGCATCCCCGTCGCGGACAACGAGGGCGTCGGCCGCTACGTCGAGTGGTGCGCGCGGACCGCGGGCATCGAGGGCATGCTCGACGACGGGCTGAAGAACGTGCTGGTGGAGCGGTCGGGGCGGAACCCGCGGCGGATCAAGCGGCTGGTGAACGGGTTCGTGCTGGAGGCCACGCTGAACCCGGTGTGGTCGGGCTTCCCGCGGGAGTCGGTCATCAGGACCCTGCTGCTGCAGTACTTCTACCCGGAGTTCTACCGGATGATGACCGGAGCCGCGGGCGCCCCCGGCGAGGACGTGGTGCAGGAGTTCACGACGTACCGCCGGGTGCGCCGCACGCTGCTCTCGCCGGTGCCGCCGGCCGAGCAGGAGGCGGCGCCGGAGTTCGCCTCGTACACGCAGGTCGGCGACTTCTTCGCGCAGTACGACCTGTACCCGCCGGCGCCCGGGCAGGACGGGGCGGCGGCCCTGGAGCAACTGGAGCGGCGGCTGCCGATCGGCTTCCCGGAGCACGCGGACGACCAGGAGTTCACGACGCTGCTGGGGGAGCTGCTGCGGGTGCCGGACGCGGAGCGGCTGCTGGTGCTGCTGCGCGAGGGCGCGCCGACGGCGGTGGAGGAGCCGGACTACGAGCCGCCGGTGCCGCTCCCGTACCAGGACGGGACCGGCGCGGTGCCGAGGGCCCGGGGGGCGGCCCCGCGCGGTGGGCCGCAGGGAACCCCGGCCCCGTACGCAAGCCCGCCGCCGTACCCCGGGTCCGGGACGCCGGGCGCGGCCCCGCAGCAGTTCGTCCCGCCGGCCCAGTCCCAGCCCCTGCCCCAGGCCGTGCCGCCCCAGGGGGCCTACCCCGGCTCCGGCCCCCCGGGCGACGGCGACTACGGCGGCGACCACGCCTGGCCGCCGCCGTCGCTCGCGCTGAACGGCATGCGGATCCTGTGGGTCGACGACGAGCCCGAGAACAACACGGACCACGTCCGCCGGCTGCGCCGCGAGGGCGCCCGGGTCACGACCGTACGCGACCGCGCGGAGGCCGAGCGGGAGATGGCCGTCGCCCGGCCCGATCTGCTGATCTCCGACATCACCCGCGGCAGCGACCGGTCCGCCGGCCTGGACGACCTGCGGCACTGGCGCGACTCCGGCGCGTACACCGGCTCCGCCGTGTTCTTCGCCAGCCGGGTCACCCCCGAGCGCCGGGACGCCGCAGCCGAGATGGGCGCACCGGTCCTCGCTGGCGGAGACCTGCTGCTGCAGTACGTCGAGGAGATGGCCCCGTCCCTCAGGGCCGCCCGCGCCGCCGAATCGTCCGCCCCGGCACCGCCCCCGTCCGACGGCCCTCCCGGATGACGTACTCCCCGCCCACCAGCACGTACGGCACCCCCACCGGACCCCGCCGCGGGTCCTCGTACGTCGCCCCCGCCGCCACCGTCGCCGGGTCGAACAGCACCAGGTCCGCCACGTAGCCCTCCCGCACCAGCCCCCGGTCCGCCAGCCGCAGCCGGGCCGCGGGCCGGGCGGTGAGGTGGTGCACGCACTCCTCCAGCGTCAGCACGCCCAGCTCGCGCACGTAGTGCCCGAGGTAGTGCGGGAAGGTGCCGTACGCCCGCGGGTGCGGCTTCGCGCCGTGCAGGATGCCGTCGCTGCCGCCGGTGTGTGCCGGGTGGGTCATGATCGCCCGGACGTTCTCCTCGTGTCCGACGTGCTGGAGGATCGTCGTCGCCAGCCGGTCGTCCAGCAGCAGCCGGCGGGCGGTGTCGAAGTCCGGCAGCCGCCGCCCGACCCACTCCGCGAGGGCCGGGTCGTCCACGCCGGAGACCTCGATCGTCGACCAGTCCATCGGCACCCCGTGCGAGCCGTCCGAGCCCTCGACGTCCAGCGCGTGCCGGATGCGCGCCGCCGTGTCCGCGTCCCGCAGCCGCGTCAGCGTCGCCTCCGGGCCGCCGGCCGCGGCCCAGCTCGGCAGGAGCGCCGCCAGCGTGGTGCACCCGGCCAGGTAGGGGTACGTGTCCAGGGTGACGTCGACGCCGTCGGCGAGCGCGCGGTCCAGCAGGGCGGTCAGCTCGGCGGCGCGGCCGGTGTTGACGTCGAAGTTGAGGGTGGCGTGCGCGAGGTGCAGCGCGCAGCCGGCGTCGCGGGCGAGGCCGAGCATCTCGGCGTACGCGCCGAGGGCGCCGGCGCCGTACGAGCGGTGGTGCGGGCAGTAGTAGCCGTCGTACGCGGCGACGACCCGGCACAGCTCCGTCAGCTCGGCGGTCGGGGCGTACATCCCCGGGGTGTACGTCAGCCCCGACGACATGCCCACCGCGCCCTGCTCCAGGCCCTCCGCGACGAGCCGCTTCATGTGCGCCAGCTCGCCGTCCTTGGCCGGCCGGTCCTCCCAGCCCACCGCCAGCGCCCGCACCGTGCCCTGCGGGACGAGGTACGCGGCGTTGACGGCGAGGCCGTCGCCGTCGGGGCCGCGGTCGAGGCGGTCGAGGTACTCGCCGACGGTGCGCCAGTCGAACGCCACCGCGTCGTCGCCGGGCCCGCCGCCGTTCCAGCCGGCGATCTGGCGGCGCAGCGGGCCGAGGACGCGGTCGTCCACGGGCGCGTACGACAGCCCGTCCTGGCCGATGACCTCCAGCGTCACTCCCTGGGCGGCCTTCGCGGTGTGGTCGGGGTCGCGCAGCAGGGCGAGGTCGGAGTGGGCGTGCATGTCGACGAAGCCGGGGGCGAGGACGAGGCCGCCGGCGTCGAGGACGGTCCGGCCGGTGAGCCGTGGGCCGATCGCGGCGATCCGGCCGTCCGCCAGCCCGACGTCGCCGCGGTGGCCGGGCGCCCCCGAGCCGTCGACGACGAGGGCGCCGCGGATCACCAGCTCCATGTCCTGCGCTCCCGTCCGCCGGTCAGAAGAAGGTCCGTACGTACTCCGTGACCGTACCGTCCGCCTCGGCCAGCGGGATCAGCTGCCACTTGTCGAAGATCGTGCACGGGTGCGACAGCGCCAGCGCCACCCAGTCCCCGACCTCCAGCTCCGCGCCCTCGGCGACGTCCAGCCAGGCGTGCTGGTCGGAGAGCTTGCGCACCGTGATCCCCGTCGCCGCCCGCTCCGCGCCCACCGCCCCGCCGGCCGGGTCGTAGCCGCGGACCGCCATCGGCACCGGCAGGTCCAGGTCGTACGCGGCGTCCCGCTTGCCCGCGTTGACGAACGCCTGCCCCGGCTCCGGCCGCGAGACCACCTGCGTCCACAGCCGGAACGCCGGCGTCAGCGACCCCTCGCCCGGCACCCGGTTGAACGGCGTCACCCGGCTGTAGTGCCCGTCGTCGTGGCTGATGTACGCGCCCGAGCGCAGCAGCTTGAGCAGGGGCCGCGACAGCTCCGGCGCCGCCGCGAAGCCGTCCGCGACGGCGTCGAACCACGCGCTGCCCCCGGCGCTGACCACGATCTCGCCGGTGTCCGCGAAGAGCCCGGCGGCGTCCAGCTCCGCCGTCAGCGCCAGCAGCCGCCCCATCCAGCCGCGCACCACCGCGGCGTCCGCGCCGGGCGCCTCCGCCTCGTACCCCGCGACCCCGACCAGGCGCAGCGTCCCCGCCCGCGCCGCCGCCTCGGCGACCGCCCGGCACTCCGCCTCCGTACGCGCCCCGGTGCGCGCGCCGGGGCCGGCGCCCAGCTCGACGGTCACCTCCACCGGGCGGGCGGCCCCGGCCGCCCGCAGCGCCGCGTCCATCAGCTCGACGCCGCGCACGGAGTCGACGTAGCAGACGAGCCGGAAGTCCGGGTCGGCGGCCAGCTCGGCGGCGAGCCAGCGCAGCGCGGCGGCGTCGACCAGCTCGTTGGCGAGGAAGATCCGCCGGGCGCCGTACGCGCGTGCCACCCGCGCCTGGTGCGGGACCGCGACCGTGATGCCCCAGGCGCCCTGGTCGAGCTGGCGGGCGAAGAGCTGCGGGGCCATCGTCGTCTTGCCGTGCGGCGCGAAGGCGAGGCTGTGCGCGGCGGCGAAGCGGGCGAGGGCGCCGAGGTTGTGCTTCAGGGCGGGGGCGGAGAGCGCGAGCACGGGGGTGGTGAAGCCGCCGGTGAACAGCGACCGGCGCTCGGCGGCGAGCGCGCCGACGGTCGTGCCGGCGGCGTCGGGCGGCAGGCCCTTGAAGCGGTGGTCGATACGTTCTTCCGCGAGCTCGGCCAGCGCTTCCATGAAGCCCTCCAGCAGGTTGGTTGCGTATGGTGCAACGTGCGTTGCGTATATCGACACCGCTGTCTAACATCCGGGCCAACGGCCGGTCAACGGTGGACGGGCAGGTCGGGGCGGTGCGAAGCGGGACAGCGCGACGGCACCGCGGCACGACAGCACCACGGCACCACGGCACCACGGAACGGCGGGAGGTCGCGATGAGCCAGTCGGTCGGCCGCGCGCTCGCCATCCTGCCGATGCTCGCCGACGGCCCCGCCGGCCTGGAGCAGGTCGCCACCGGGCTCGGCGTGCACAAGACCACCGCCATGCGGCTGCTGCGCACCCTCCACGCACACGGCCTGGTCTACCGCCAGGACGACCAGCGCTACCGCCTCGGCGCCCGGCTCTTCGCCCTCGCCCAGGCGGCGGCCGAGAGCCTGGACGTACGCGAGATCGCCCACCCGCACCTGGTCCGGCTCGGCGAGGCGACCGGGCACACCGTGCACCTCGCCGTCTACGAGGACCGCGAGGTGATGTACATCGACAAGGTCGACAGCCGCTACCCGGTGCGCATGTACTCGCGCATCGGCCGGCCCGTCGCGATCACCGTCGCGGCCGTGGCCAAGCTGCTGCTGGCCGACCTGCCGGAGCCGGAGCGGCGCGCGGTCGCCGAGCGGCTCGACTACCCCATGTACACCCCCCGTTCGACGCCCGACGCCCGGGCCCTGCTCGACGAGCTGGCCACCGTGCGCGAGCAGGGGTGGGCCACCGACTTCGGCGGCCACGAGGAGTCCATCAACTGCATCGGCGCCCCCATCCGCGGGGCCGACGGCCGGACCGCGGCCGCCTGCTCCCTGTCGGCGCCGAACGTCGTCGTCACCGCGGACGAGCTGATGGCCCTCCTCCCGCAGCTGCGCCGCACGGCGGCAGCGATCAGCGACGACTACTCCGGAAGAGTGCCCTCATGAGCGACAAGGCCCAGAAGACCGCCGTCACCCCCGCCAACCACGTACCGCCGCCGGCCCGCTTCTCCGCGGGCGTGCGCAAGGGCAACATCCTCCAGGTCGCCGGGCAGGTGGGCTTCCTGCCGGCCGAGGAGGGCAAGGCGCCGACCCCGGCGGGCCCGACGCTGCGCGCGCAGACCGAGCAGACGCTGTCCAACGTCAAGGCGGTGCTGGAGGAGGGCGGCGCGTCCTGGGAGGACGCGGTGATGATCCGCGTGTACCTCACCGACACCGCCCACTTCGCCGAGTTCAACCAGATCTACGACGCCTACTTCGCGGAGCTGGAGCAGCCGCCGGCGGCGCGTACGACCGTGTACGTCGGGCTGCCCGCCGGGCTGCTCGTGGAGATCGACTGCCTGGCCGTGCTCGGCTGAGGCGCTCAGCCCGCCGCGACGGCGGCCGGGCCGCGGAACGTCCGCCGGTAGGCGTTCGGGGTGGTGTCCAACCGGCGCAGGAAGTGGTGGCGCAGGGTGGCCGCGTTGCCGAAGCCGGCGCGGGAGGCGATGGCGTCCACCGTGTCGTCGGTCTCCTCCAGCAGCTGCTGGGCCAGCAGGATCCGCTGGCCCAGCAGCCACTGGTACGGCGTCGTCCCGGTCTCCTGCTGGAAGCGGCGGGCGAACGTGCGCGGCGCCAGGTGCGCCCGCGCGGCGAGCTGCTCCACCGTGGCGTCCTCGTCCAGGTGCTCCTGGAGCCAGGCCAGCACCCGGGCGATGGCGTCGTCGTCGCACGTGCCGCGCACCGGCCGGTCGATGTACTGCGCCTGGCCGCCGTCGCGGTGCGGCGGTACGACCATGCGGCGGGCGATCGCGTTGGCGACCTTGCTGCCCTGCTCCTCGCGCACCAGGGCGAGGCAGGCGTCGATGGCGGAGGCGGTGCCGGCGGAGGTGAGCACCGGGCCGTCGGCGACGTAGAGCACGTCCGGCTCGACCAGCGCCCGCGGGTACTCGCGCTTCAGGTGGTCGGCGAACAGCCAGTGCGTCGTGCAGCGGCGGCCGTCCAGCAGCCCGGCCTGGGCGAGCAGGAACCCGCCGGTGCACACGCTCAGCACCTTCGTGCCGCGCGCCACCGCCTCGCGCAGCGCGTGCAGCAGCTCGGGCGGGAAGTCGCGGTACGCGAACTTCTGCCCGGCCGGCACCGCGATCAGGTCGGCGCCGGCGAAGCGCTCCAGGCCGTTCGGCACGTCGACGGGCAGGCCGGGGTGGATGGTGACGCGGCCGGGGCGCGGCGCGGCGTACGAGAAGTCGTAGACCGGCAGCCCTTCCTCGCTGCGGTCCATGCCGAAGACCTCGCAGATGACGCCCAGCTCGAAGGCGTTGACCTCGTCGGTGAGCAGACAGACGACTTTGGAGAGCATGCGGCAAGTATGACACCGCGATGGCAGTAATTCGAAGTCCTCTGGCAGAGCTGCCACTGTTTGTGTGTGCAAGGATCCGGGATCGTAGAGGACATGAACGCGATCCTGGACTACACCGTCGGAACCCTGGTCCTGCTCCTCGTCGCCGCGGTCCTGATCGGCCCGGCCCTGTACTTCGACCGGCGCGACCGCGTCGTCGACCGCCGGCTCAAGGCCGCCGAGCGCGGCGAGACCCCGGCACCCGCCGGGAACCTGTCCGTACGCGAGGCGATGCACGGCTACGGCCGCGCGGCCTGAACCACCCGGTGCCGCGGCCGGCGCGCGCCCCCGCGCGGGGGCGGGGGCGCGCCCGCGGCGTCGGCCGCGGGTACGTGCGTCGGCCGCGGATACGCGGCGTCAGCCGCAGTATTCAGCCTCCTTGCCGATCGAGCGGTACATGCAGTCGGCGTTCTCCAGCAGTTGCAGCACCGCGTCCCGGTTGCGGCTGGTCTCCCGCTCGATGACCTCGTCGGGCGGGTAGAACCCGCCGCCGCCCGCCGACCTCGGGTACATCTCGAACGTGTAGCTGAAGATCTTCTGGTCGCCCCAGAGGTAGTCGTTGATCGTCCCGTCCGTGATGTACAGGTCGCTCGACTGCTGCGGCGTGTAGCCGTTGCTCGCGGCCATCTTCTCCCCGACCGCGGCGAACGCGTCGTGGTCGTCGCGCGTCAGCCCGGGCGCGGTGTCGTCGTACGTGTACCCGTACGGCCACAGCACCAGCTCGCTGTACGTGTGGAAGTCGATCCCCGCGGTGATCTGCTGCTCGCCGCCGACGACCCGGCTGCGCGCGAAGTCGGCGACGATCCCGACCTCCGGGGCCGACTCGGGGGCGCTGCCGCGGTAGGTGCTGGAGTACGGGCTGCCGGACGAGCCGCCGCAGCAGCCCCAGCGGTAGTCCCAGTTGCGGTTCAGGTCCGTGCCGACCGCGGAGGAGCCCGGGTTGGGCTGGCGGTTCTTGCGCCAGCTGCGGTACGAGCCGGCGGCGATGTCGTACTCGCCGCCGTCCGGGTTGAGGTCCGGCACGATCCAGATCTCCCGGCCGTCGACGGCGTCGGTGATCCGCTGGTCGGTGCCGTAGTCGTCCGCGAACTCGCCGAGCAGGTACAGCGCCATCTCGACGGTGAGGTGCTCGCGGGCGTGCTGGTGGTGGGTGAAGAGCACCTCGGGCTCGTCCTCGTCGGCGCTCACGTTGTCGCTGATCTTGAGCGCGACGATGTCGCGGCCCTCGTGGGAGGTGCCGATGACCCGCTTGCTGATCAGCTCCGGACGCTGGGCGATCCGCCGGTCGATCTCGGCGGTCATCTCCGCGTAGTTGTGGTAGCCGGAGTCGGCCGGCGGGAAGTCGAGCGGGGTGGGGGAGCGGTCCGCGAGCCGGTCGGGCGGGCCGGGGAGCCGCTTGAGCCGGTAGCCGAGCGCGCGGAGCCGCTCGGCCCGGGCGCCGTCGGCGGAGACGACCACGGAGTGGTCGCGTACCTCGTCGACGGAGACGCCGGTGGCGGCGAGGCGGGTACGGGCCTCGCGGCCGGACTGGCCGGCAACCTCGTACTGGTGGATCCGGTCCGGCTGCCCGGCCTGCTCGCGCTGGTGTGCCTGTGCCGTGGTCTCCGCCGGTTCGGCGGCGGGTTCCGCGCCGGCGGCGCTGAGGGTGCCGGCGGCGGCGAGGGAGAGCACCGCGGTCAGGGTCACCGACCGTATGCGTAGTCGCATGCCTGCTCCTGGATGTGGAGGGTGTGTGGAGGGTGCGGCATGGTGCGCGTCAATGGTTGTGACTCTGGCATGGCCGGGTCAAGAGGCAGCGGTGCGTCCGCGCGCGTACGCCCCCTTGTGCGGCCGTGCGCGGACCCCTTTCAATGCCGGGGATCGCAGGGGGGACGAGCTGCGAAGGAGCCGCTGATGGCTGACCGCACCGAGCCTGCGTCCGCACCACCCGAGATGAGAAAGGCGAAGTGGCGGTACATCGGCCCCGGGATCGTCGTGGCCGCCACCGGAGTCGGCGCCGGCGACCTGGTGGCCACGCTGCTCGCCGGCAGCAAGTTCGGCTACACCCTGCTCTGGGCCGCCGTGGTGGGGTGCGTCGTCAAGGTGGCCCTCGCCGAGGCCGTCGGCCGCTGGCACCTGGCCACCGGCCGCACCCTGTTCGAGGGCTGGCGCACCCTCGGCGGCTGGACCTCCGGGTACTTCGCGGTCTACGTCGTCGTCTGGGGCTTCGTCTACGGCGCCACCGCCATGTCGTCCTCCGCGCTGCCGCTGGTCGCGCTCTTCCCGGACGGCCCGGACCTGAAGACGTGGGGCATCCTCACCGGCCTCGCGGGGCTGGCCTTCGTCTGGTTCAACCGCTACGCGGTCGTCGAGAAGGTCATGACCGTCCTCGTCGGCGTGATGTTCGTGGTCGTCGTCTACGTCGCGATCCGCGTCGGCCCCAATGCCGGGGACGCCTTCGCGGGGCTGTGGCCCACGCTGCCCGACGACTCGCTGCTGTACACCCTGGGCCTGGTCGGCGGCGTCGGCGGCACGATCACCATGGCCGCGTACGGCTACTGGGTCAACGCCAAGGGCTGGACGGACGTCGGCTGGCTGAAGGTGATGCGGCTGGACAACCGGGTCGCCTACGTCACCACCGGCGTCTTCGTCGTCGCCATGCTGTTCGTCGGCGCCGAGCTGCTGCACGCCACGGGCATCGCGCTGGAGTCGGGGAGCGGCGGCCTGGTGGACCTCGGCGACGTCCTGGAGGAGCGCTACGGCGCGGCCACCGCGAACCTCTTCCTCGTCGGCTTCTTCGCCACCTCGTTCACCTCGCTCGTCGGCGTCTGGCACGGCGTCAGCCTGCTCTTCGCGGACTTCGTGGCGAACGTGCGCGGCGGGCTCGGCCGGCTCGGCGGGCGCGGTCCGACCGCCGGCGACGGCGGCGGCGCGCGGGAGACCGCCGCGGGCGGGCGCGAGCGGTCGCTGCCGTTCCGGGCGTACCTGCTGTGGCTGACGTTCCCGCCGATGACGCTGCTCTGGCTCGACCGGCCGTTCGCCATCGTCATCACGTACGGCGTGCTGGGCGCCGCCTTCCTGCCGTTCCTGGCGCTGACCCTGCTGTGGCTGCTCAACACCGGCCGCACCCCGCGGCAGTGGCGCAACGGCGTGCTCAGCAACGTCCTGCTGACCGTCTCCGGACTGCTGTTCCTCGTGGTGTGCGTCCAGGAGATCCGGGACCTGCCCTGGTGACCGGCCCCCGGCGCCGCTGAAAGGGCCCGCCCGCCCAGGTGACCTGGACGGGCGGGCCGGGGCCGTCGGCGCGGCCGGCAGTGCGGGAGGCGGCCGGCCGCGGACGGCGGTCAGGGCAGGGCGTGCACGTGCGGCCCCACCGCGCTGGACCAGGAGTTGCCGGCGGTGGCGTCCCAGTTGGTCGACCACGTCATCGCGCCGCGCAGGTCCGGGTACGTCCGCGGGGGCTTGAACGAGCCGCAGTTCGTCCCGCGGGTCAGGCAGTCGAGCGCGTTGTTGACGACGGCCGGGGAGGTGTAGCCGCCGCCCGCCGCGCGCGTCGACGCCGGCAGGCCGAGGCCGACCTGTGAGGGCGCGAGCCCGCCTTCGAGCTGGATGCAGGCCAGGGCGGTGAGGAAGTTGATCGTGCCCTGCGCGTACACCCCGCCGTCACAGCCGAGCATCGTCCCGCTGTTGTAGTACTGCATGTTGACGACGGTGAGGATGTCCTTGATGTTCAGCGCCGTCTGGAAGTACGAGCCGGCCGTCGACTGCATGTCGATGGTCTGCGGCGCCATCGTGATGACGAGGTCCGGGCCCGCCAGCTGCGACAGCCGGCGCAGGGCCTCCGTCATGTACGTGGGGTTCAGGCCGTTCTCCAGGTCGATGTCGACGCCGTCGAAGCCGTACTCCTGCATCAGGGCGTAGACGCTGTCGGCGAAGTTCGCCGCCGCGGCCGACGAGCCGACGGAGACCCGGCCCTTCTCACCGCCGACCGAGATGATCACGGACTTGCCGTCCTGCTGCTTGGCGGCGATGTCCTGCTTGAACTGCGGGACGGTGTAGCCGCCGAGGCCGGCCGAGTCGAGGTTGAAGGTCACCGCGCCGGGCGTGGTGGTGGCGTCGGCGAAGGCGACCGCGATGATGTCGTACTGGTTCTGGACCTCGCGGATCGTCTGCACCGTCGCGCCGTTGTCGAAGTTCTGCCAGTAGCCGGTGACCGCGTGCTTCGGCACCTGGCCGCCGCCGCCGTCGTCCGGGGTGGTGGTGGCGGTGACGGGCGCGGACCGCGGCGACTCGCCGGCGGCGTTGGTCGCGGTCACCCGGAACTCGTACGCCGTCGAGGGCGTCAGCCCGGTGACGGTCGCGGAGGCGCCGGACGTGCTGAGGACCTTGGTGCCGTCGCGGTAGACCTGGTAGCCCGTCGCCTCGGCCACCGGGGACCAGCCCAGTGAGACCGAGCGGGCGGCGGTGCCGGTCACTTCGAGGCCGGTGGGCGTGGCGGGGATGGTGCCGGGGTCGCCGCCGGGGCCGGTGAGGCTGACGTCGTCGGCGTGGTAGGCGGGCTGGCCGTACCAGCCGTGGGTGTAGATCGTCACCGAGGTGGTGTCCGGCCCGGTGGTGAAGCTGGTCGTCAGCTGGCTGTACGACGACGCCCCGGCGGTCCAGGTGGACACGTCGGTGGTGCCGGTGCCGCTGGCGCCGAGGTAGGTGTACGAGCCCTGCACCCACGCGCTCAGCTCGTACGCGGAGTCGGGCCGCACCGCGACCGTCTGGGTGCAGCGGGCGTTGTCCTGCCCGGCCGGGGTGGCGCGCAGCGCCCCGGTGCCGGAGCGCACCGGGCTGGTGACGGTGGTGGGGGCGGTGCCGGAGCAGGTCCAGCCGCTCAGGCCGGACTCGAAGCCGGGGTTCTGGACGAGGTTGGCCGCGGCGCCGGTGGCCGCCGGGGTGCCGAGGAGCGTGGCGAGGAGGCCGCCGGCGGCGGCGACGGCCAGCCGGCGGAAGGCGGTGCGGGCGGATCGGGCGGTGCGGGGACTGCGGAGCGGGCGGGGTCTGCGGGCTCGGAACACGGGGGCCTCCGTAACCGGTGGGGAGCGCGTGGGGAGCGCGTGAGGAGCGGGACCGTGCGGGTAGTGGCGGGCCGGGACGTACGGGGCAGGGGTGGTGCCGGTCGGTGCAGGGTGTGCGCCGCACAACTTGGTCCAGACCAATGCGGGTGTCAAGTCCTCCCGTAGCAGAGACGCGCCCCGCGGCGCCGCCCCGGGGCGCCGTCCGCCCGCCCCGCGGCGCCCCAACCCTCTTTGCAGAAAAGGTGTTTTCGCAGTCCACGTGGCGGTTATGGTGCTCAGAGCGTGTCTGAGACCGGTGGGGGGACGCCCGACGTGCCAACAGCCATCGCAGTCACCGGCCCCGACCTCGTGCTCCCCGCCCCCGGCCGGCACGGGCCGCTCGGCCGGCAGGGCCCGCCCGGCCTCCCCGACCCCACGGTCCTGGCGCTGCGCCACCCGCGGGAGCAGCCCCTGGAGGAGGCGCTGGCCGAGGTGTCGGCCGTGCTGGAGCAGCACGGCTTCCTCGTCGTGCTCCACCCCGCCGCCGCACCCGCCGCCGTGGTCCGCCGGCTGCACACCGTGCGGTCCGTGCTGGAGAGCGACCGGATGGCGCTCATCCCGCTGCCCTTACCGCCGCTCGCCGTCGCCGTCATCGCCCGCCAGCTGCTCCAGCTCGCCACCGCCGACCTCGGCGCCGGCGTGCTCGCCACCGCCGCCCGGCTGCTCACCCACTACGTCCACGCCGGCGCCGTGCTCGGCAGCGTCGCCAAGCTGGACCGGGTGCCGGTGACCCTCGGCGCGCACGCCCGCTCCTGGGTGCCCGGCGCGCAGTTCGCCGTGCTCGCCGCGCCCCGTCCGCTGCTGGTACGGATCGGCCGCGACCCCGTGCCGCCCGGCCCGGACTTCGCCACCGGGCTCGTGCACGCCTCCGGGCGGCTCGACGCCGCCTGGGTCACCGGCGAACTGGCCGCCGCCTGGCGGGTGCAGACGCGGGAGCCGGCGCCGCTGCCCGCGGCGTCCGCGCCCTGGTGGGCGACGGAGAAGGTGTGCGAGTTCGCCGCCGGGATCACCGACCCGCTGGTGCTGAGCCGGCTGGTGGCGTCGGTGCAGCGGGCGCGCTGCTCGTGGTGCGGGCTGGAGATCATCGGCGACCGGTGCCTGCTCTGCGCCACCCCGGTGCCGCCGGGCCCGGCCGCCCCGTCACCGGCGCCGCCCCGGTTCGTACCCGCTCCGCCCGGGCCGGCTCCGGCCGCCGGCGCGGCGATACCGTCACCCTCCGAGAACACCCGTTGAGGTCCCGTCGATGAACTCACGCCAGCGTCGCGGCATCATCCTCGTCCTGCTGTCGGTCCTCGTCGCACTCGGCGCGTTCGCCGGCGTGCTGGCGTTCGTCAGCGACGTGGAGTCCAAGGTCGGCGACGAGGCCACCGCGTACCGGCTCACCACCGACGTCGAGGCGTACGAGCCGCTGGCGCCGGACCAGTACGAGAAGACCACCATGCCGAAGCGGTGGCTGCCCGACACCGCGGTCACCGACCCGGACGAACTGGACGGCAAGGTCGCGCTCACGCCGCTCACGGAAGGCTCGCTGCTCCAGCGCGACATGGTCAGCGGCCGGCCCGAACTGGAGCCCGGGCAGCAGGAGATCGCCATCATGATCGACGCCTCCACGGGCGTCGCCGGGAAGATCACCCCGGGCGCCCGGGTCAACATCTTCGCCACCTTCGACGCCCGCAGCGACGGCGAGAAGCCCGTCTCCCAGGTGATCGTCGCGGGCGCCCGCGTCATCGACGTCGGCGAGCTGACCCCGATCGAGCGCACCGGCGACGACGACCCGCGCGCCGACGAGGGCGAGGCCGTGCCGATCACCTTCGCGCTCGGCACCTCCGACGCGCAGCGCGTGGCGTACGCGGAGTCCTTCGCCACGCACGTGCGTCTCGCCCTCGTCGCCCCGGGCGAGGAAGATACGGACATCGCCCCCGAGGACCGCACGTACACCCTCGACGAGGACCGGTGAGGGGTCGCACATGACCATCCGCAGCCAGCGCCCGGCAGCCGCCCGGCGGGCGCACGGGACGCGCGGCCTGACCGCGTACGGGACGCGCGGCGCGCCCGCGTACGGCACCGGCGGCGCGCCCGCGCGCCCGTACCCGGCGGAGGGGGGCCGGCGCCCGTGACCGTACGCATCCAGGCCGCCATCGCCGACCCCGACGCCGCGCGCGCCACCGTCTCCCTGCTCCACCAGCTGCCCGACGCCGAGGCCGCCGCGCCGATCGGCGACTCCGTCGCGCTCCTCGACCACCTCGCCACCCTCGCCGGCGCCGGTGTCGCCGAGCTGCCCGAGGTGCTCCTCGTCCACGAGCGGATCGGGCCGGTGCCCGCGCTGGAGCTGATCCGCGACGTCGCCCTGCGCTTCCCCGCCGTCGGCACCGTCCTCGTCACCGCCGACACCTCGCCCGCCGGCTACTCCGCCGCCATGGACGCCGGCGCCCGCGGCGTCGTCGGGCTGCCGCTGGCGTACGAGGAACTGGCCGCCCGGGTGCAGGCCGCCGCCCAGTGGAGCGGCGGCGTCCGGCGCCACCTCGGCGCCGCGACCGGGCCGGAGGCGTTCGGCGGGCCCGGCGGCACGCTGGTCACCGTCAGCGGCGCGAAGGGCGGCGTCGGCGCCACGGTCGCGGCGGTGCAGCTCGCGCTCGCCGCGCGGGCCGCCGGGCGGCACGTCGCGCTGGCCGACCTGGACCTCCAGTCCGGCGACATCGCGTCGTACCTGGACGTGCAGTTCCGCCGCTCGGTCGCGGACCTGGCCGGCATCAAGGACATCTCCCCGCGGGTGCTCCAGGACGCCGTCTTCACCCACCACACCGGCCTCGGCCTGCTGCTCGCCCCCTCGGAGGGCGAGCGCGGCGAGGACGTCGACGACCGGGCCGCGCGGCAGACGCTCAGCGCGCTCAGATCGCGGTACGACGTGGTCGTCCTCGACTGCGGCAGCCAGGTCACCACGCCGAACGCCGCCGCCGTCGAACTCGCCGACGTCGCGCTGCTCGTGACGACGCCGGACGTGATCTCCGTACGCGGCGCGAAGCGCATGCTGCGGCTGTGGGACCGGCTGCAGATCCGCAAGGCGGAGGACACCGTCGTGCTGGTCAACCGGCTCACCCGGCACACCGAGATCCAGCCGTCGATCATCGCGCGGGCCACCGGGACGACGGTGGCGCGGACGGCGGTGCCGGCGGCGTTCAAGGAGTTGCAGCCGCTGGTGGACGCGGGGCGGTTGCAGGACCTGGAGCAGAAGTCGACCGTGCGGCAGGCGCTGTGGGCGGTCGCGGGGGAGCTGGGGCTGACGGCGACCCCGGACCCGGCGGGCGCGGCCGGCGGACCCGGCGGCCCGGGGGCGCCGGGCGCCGGCGCGCAGCGCGCGCTGGGCGCGGGCGCCGCGGACGGCCGGGGCGGGCTCCCCGCGCCGCAGGTCGCGCCGCCCGGCGACCGCCCGGCGCTGCCCCCGGGCCCGCCGGGGACGCCGGGACCCGCGCCGGGACCGGCCCCCGGACACGCGCCCGGCCGCGGGCGGCGGTGGGGGGACCGGGGGCAGGTGTCGGTGGAGTTCGCCGGGATGCTGCCGCTGATCGCGCTCGTCCTCGTCGTCGTCTGGCAGTTCGTCCTCGTCGGCTACACCTACTCGCTCGCCGGCAACGCCGCCGACATGGCCGCCCGCGCCGCCGCCGTCGGCGACGACCCCGTCGCCGCGGCGGAGGAGGACCTGCCGGACGCCTGGGACGCCTCGGTGTCGGTCAGCTCGTCGAACGGCGTCACCACCGCCACCGTCGACCTGAAGGTGCCCGTCCTCTTCCCGGGCGGTGTCGACTTCCCCTTCACGGTCAGCGGCACCGCCGGCGCGACGGACGAGGGGGACTGAGGGTGCGCAGCGGACCACGTACGAAGGCGTCCCGCGGAGCCTGGCGCCGCACGCCGGCGGCCGAAGGCCCGCCGGCCCCGGCCGCGCCGGCCGGCCGCGACGGCGGCGGGTCCCCGTCCCGGCCCGGTGCCGGGGGCCGCACACCAGCCCCACCGGTCTCGCCCGCCCGGCGAGGGCATCGCGCCAGGGACCGCGGGTCCGTGGCCATCGAGTACATCGGCTTCCTGCCCGTGCTCATCTTCATCGCGCTCGCCGCCGTCCAGCTGGGCGTCGCCGCCTACACCGCCTCCCAGGCCGGCACCGCCGCCCGCGCCGCCGCGCGGATGGAGTCCCTGGACGACCCGCCGTCGTCCGCCGCGGCCGCCGGATCGGCGTCCATCAGCGACTGGCTGGACGCCGGCTTCGAAGTCTCCTCCGGCGACGACGAGGTCACCGTCACCGCCAGCGTCCAGATCCCCTCCGTCATCCCCGGCATCGGCGACTTCGGCTCGGTGGAGAGCAGCTCCACCATGCCGCGGGGGGAGGACTGACGATGAGCCTCCGGGCCCGTATCACCACCCCCGACCACCCCGCCGACGGCCACGGCGAGACCCTCGTCCCCACCTACCGCGCCAAGCTGCTGGAGGAGATCGACCTCGCCGAGATGTCGGCGCTGTCACCCGCCGAGCGGCGCGCCCGCCTGGAACGGGTCCTCGGACACATCCTCAGCCGCGAGGGCCCGGTGCTCTCCACCGCCGAGCGCGCGCAGCTCATCCGCCGCGTCGTGGACGAGGCCCTCGGCCTGGGCATCCTGGAGCCGCTGCTGGAGGACCCGAGCGTCACCGAGATCATGGTCAACGGCCCCGACCGCATCTACGTCGAACGCTCCGGCCGGGTCGAGCAACTGCCGCTGCGCTTCGCCTCCGACGAGCAGCTGATGCAGACCATCGAACGCATCGTCTCCACCGTCAACCGCCGCGTGGACGAGTCGACCCCGATGGTCGACGCCCGGCTGCCGACCGGCGAGCGGGTCAACGTCATCATCCCGCCGCTCTCGCTCACCGGCCCGACCCTGACGATCCGCCGCTTCCCGCGCTCGTACACCCTGGCCGAGCTGATCGGCCTCGGCACCCTCGACGAGCACATGCTGCTGCTGCTCTCCGGGCTGGTGCGGGCGAAGTTCAACGTCATCGTCTCCGGCGCGACGGGCGCCGGGAAGACGACCCTGCTGAACTCGCTGTCCGGGCTGATCCCCGAGCACGAGCGGATCATCACCGTCGAGGACGCCGCCGAGCTGCAGTTGCAGCAGTCGCACGTCATCCGGCTGGAGTCGCGCCCGCCGAACGTGGAGGGCAAGGGCCGTATCACCATCCGCGACCTCGTACGCAACTCGCTGCGCATGCGCCCGGACCGCATCATCGTCGGCGAGGTGCGCGGCGGCGAGACGCTCGACATGCTCCAGGCGATGTCCACCGGCCACGACGGGTCGCTGGCGACGGTGCACGCCAACTCCGCCGAGGACGCGCTGATGCGGTTGCAGACGCTGGCGTCGATGTCGGACGTGGAGGTGCCGTTCGAGGCGCTGCGCGACCAGATCAACTCGGCCGTCGACGTGATCGTGCAGCTCGCGCGGCACACCGACGGCACCCGCAAGATCGACGAGATCGTGATGCTGTCGTCCCGCGGCCGCGAGGTCTACCAGCTGGTGTCCGTCTGCCGCTTCCGCGCCCTGCCGATCAGCTCGGACCGGATCGTGCGCGGGCAGTTCGAGTTCTCGCCGCTGCCGCGCCGGACCGGCGACCGCCTGTTCTACGCGGGCGAGCCCGTGCCGCCGGCGTTCGGGGTCGCGCCGTCGGAGCGGCATCTGCGGACGAGGGAGGCGGGCTGATGGACCGCCAGCAGCTGTTCGCGCTCGTCGTCGGGCTGTCCCTGCTCGCCGGGGCGCTCGCCGTGTGCGGCGTCGCCGTCTACGCCTCCGGCCGCGCCCGCCGCGCCGAGCTCCTCGACCGCCTCGCCGACGCCGGCGACCGGCGGCCCCGCCGCCGCTTCGCGGAGGTCGACCGGCGGGTGCGGCCGACGCGGATCGGCCGGTACCTGGAACGGCGCATCGCGACCACCGGGCTCGACCTCACCCCCGGCGAGTTCACGGTGTACGTGCTCGCCGGCGTCGCCGCGCTCTGGCTGCTCGCCGACGCGCTCTTCGCCGCGTTCTTCGGCCCGCTCGCCGGGCTCATCGGGCTCTGGTGCGCGCACGCCTTCCTCAACTGGCAGCGGCAGAAACGCATCGAGGCGTTCATCAACCAGCTCCCCGACCTCTCCCGCATCCTCGCCAACGCCACCCAGGCCGGCCTCGCCCTGCGCACCGCCCTCGGCCTGGCCGCCGAGGAGCTGGAGGCGCCGGCCGGCGAGGAGCTGACCAAGGTCACCGACCAGCTCGCCGTCGGCGTACCGCTCGACGACGCCCTCGGCGACCTCGCCGAGCGGCTGCCGTCCCGCGAACTGGCCGTGCTCGTCTCCACGCTCGTGCTCTCCAACAAGGCCGGCGGCCAGGTCGTCGGCTCCCTGCGGAACCTCACCGGCACCCTCAACGACCGCAAGGAGACCCGCCGCGAGGTGCGCACCCAGCTCTCGCAGGTCACGCTCACCGCCTACACCGTGCCCGTCATGGGCATCGGCACCCTGCTGCTGACCGACCGGGTGATGCCCGGCTCCATCGAGCGCATGGGCTCCTCGCCGCTCGGCCAGGGCGCGGTGCTGGTGGCCCTCGGGCTGTACGCGCTGGCCATCCTGCTCATCCGCCGGCTCGCGAAGATCGACGTCTGAGGGGGCCGGACGCACATGGACTACGGAACCGCCGGCCTGCTCCTCGCCGCCGCCGCCGGCCTCGCCGTCCTCGGAATCCTCACCGGCATCCGCGTCTACCGCGCCGAGGTCAAGCTCCCCACCGACCTCCAGGTCGCCCTGGAGGTCGGCGCCACCCGCACGAGCCCCGTCGGCTCGCTGATCGACCGGCTCGGGATGCGGTTCGCGCCGCTGGTGCTGAAGCTGATGGGCCGGCGGGCGGTGGAGAACAAGCGCCGCAAGATCGACCGCGCGGGCAACCCCGGCGGCCTCACGATCGACCGCTACGCCGCCCGCCGCGCCGTCTACGCCGCCATCGGCTACGGCGGCGCACTCACCCTGCTCTCGTCCGGCCAGTGGGTCGGCGCCCTGGTGCTCGCGGCGTTCGGCTACGGCTGGGCGGAGGTCGGCATCTGGGCGGCCGTACGGAAGCGGCGGGACGTCATCGAGCGCACGCTGCCCGACTTCCTCGACGTCCTCGCGGTGGTCGTCAGCGCCGGCCTCGGCTTCCGCCAGGCGCTGGACCGCGTCAGCGAACGCTACTCCGGCCCGTGGGCGGACGAACTGCGCATCACCCTGCGCCAGATGGACATGGGCGTCTCCCGCCGCCAGGCGTTCGAGGAACTGCGCCGCCGCAACGACTCCGAACAGGTCGCCCAGTTCGTCACCGCGCTCCAGCAGGGCGAGGACCTGGGCGCGCCGATCGTGGAGACGCTGATACAGATCGCGACGGACCAGCGGCGCACCGACGCGCAGAACGCGCGGCGGCGCGCGTCCCGGGCGATCCCCAAGGCGACGCTGCTGATCACGAGCCTGATGGTGCCCGCGACGATCATCCTGCTGGTGGCGGCGGTGTATCTGGGATCGGGCTCGGAGTTCGGCATCCTGACGGACTGACACCGCGGACGGACGACGAGCCGCGGCGTCACGACACCAGCGGACGCACCTCCCGCCCCACCCACCGGACGAAGGCCACCGGATCCGGCTCGTCGGCGGTGGGCTGCACCACCACCGTCGTCGCCCCGGCGGCGGCCCAGCGGTCCACCGCGGCCGCCACCGCCGCCGCGTCCCCGGCGACGTGGGCCTCGGCGGCCGGGTCCCAGCCCATCCGGCGGGCGTCGTCGGCGAGGCGCCGCTCGGCACCGGGGCCGCTGGCGACGAGGACGGAGGCGACAAGCGGGTGCTCCCCGCCGCCGCCCGTACGCCCCGCCGCCGCGCGCCCGGCCCGTACCGCCTCGGCGGCCTCCCGCACCACCTCGGGCGAGGCACCCCCGGCGAGGATCGTCCCGTCGGCCGCCTCCCCGGTGAGCCGCAGCGTCTTGGGCCCCGTACCCCCGGAGAGCACCGGCGGCGCCTGCTCCGGCGGCCACGCCAGCTCCACGCCGTCCAGCTTCACGTACCGCCCGTCGACGGTGACGCGCTCCCCGGCGAGCAGCGCGCGCAGCGCCGTCAGATGCTCCCGCAGCAACGTCAACGGCGACGCGGCCCGCGCCCCGGCCTGCCCCATCCACGACTGCACCCCGTGCCCCACCCCGAGCGTCACCCGCCCGGGGAACAGCCGGTGCAGGGTGGCGGCCTCCATGGCGACCAGCGCGACGTTCCGCAGCGGCACCGGCAGAATCCCGATGGCGACATGCACCCGCTCGGTCCAGGCGAGCACCGCGGCGGCGGTGGCGACCCCGCTCTCGTAGAAGCAGTCCTCCCACACCCACAGCTCATCGACCCCGGCCGCGTCGGCGGCCTCGGCCACGGGACGGAGCTGCTCGGGAGCGAACTGCGGAATGAACACGGTCGCAAGTCTCGTCATGCGCCGACCGTACCCGCCCCCACCGACACCACCCGGCAGCACCGCCCCGGCGCCGCGGGGTATTCCGCGCCGCCCTCTTCGCAGGCGCGAGGGGGGTGTGGGACAGTCGGCGAGCGGCCGGTTACGCTGCGCACGGGCGCGCCGCGCACTGCGGGCGGGCCGCCGCGGCAGGGTGTAACGCGGCTGGCGAGGGGGAGGACGGAAAATGGCCGTTCCTGACGCCAAGTCCGCCGTTACAGAACACAATTGGCTTTACGGACCGACGGCAACGGCCGCGTTGTCCGACTCCGGAGGTAGACCGCATGTGGAAACCCAACGACGTGCTGCTGAGGTCCCTGGCCGCGACACAGCGGCTGCGCCGCGGACGCGAGCGCGATCGGGGGCAGACGGCGGTGGAGTACCTGGGGATCATCGCGGTGGGCGTGGTGATCGTCCTGGTGCTGATCCAGTCGGGCTTGGGGGACATGATCCTGAGCAAGATCAAGTCGCAGATCGACAAGATCGGCTGAGGTCCGATGCCGGGCAGGCGTTCCCGCTCTATATCACTGCGATCGCGGGCCTGTTGTTCCTCGCCGTCGCGTACTTCGCCGTCGGCCAGGCCGCGGCGAACCGCAACGACGCCCAGGGAGCGGCCGATGCCGCCGCTCTCGCGGCCGCGCACGACGCGCGTGAGCAGTTGTCGGACGGGCTCCTCGACACGGTCCTCGACCCGGGGTCGTGGGACGACATCCTCGGCGGCGAGGGCTTCGAGTACGGGTCCGCCTGCGCCGCGGCGCAGGACTTCGCTGCCAAGAACGACGCGGACACGACCTCGTGCGACCGCGTGTACGACCCGGACGACGGCTTCACCGTGACCGTACGCAACCGGAAGGCCGTGGATGACACCCTCGTCCCGGGAACGGAGAGTAAACGCTCCGAGGCCACCGCCACCGCGGTCCTCGAATCCCGTTGCGAACTCCGGGAGCCCGACGACACCGGGGACGGGGGAGAGGACGACGGCCGGGGCGAGGACGATGGCGGAGGCAGCGGCGGCGACGACGCGGACGACGACGAGAACCGGGACAAGCCACCGCTCGAACTCGACTGCGACGGTCGTGACTGGTCCATCGACCCGGACGATCTCGACGTTCTCCCCGACCCCGGCGACCTCTTCTCCGTACGTCTCGTCGACTGAACTGCGAAGGAACCTGGCAATGAGTATGTGGGGCACGAGCAGGGCGCGCAGAGGAGTCGCCGCCGTGGCGCTGGCCGCGGGCCTGGCGCTCACCGCCGCCTGCGGCAGCGGCGACGATGGCGACGAAGGCGAGAAGTCGTCCGAGTCCTCGGCGGCACAGGACAAGAACGGCCAGGAAGACGCGGGCAAGGAGGGGGGCGGGGAGGACGTTCCGGAGGAGCCCATCGCCGAGGTGAAAAACCAAGCAGGCGTCGTGCTCGGTGTCATGGAACTCCAGCGGGACTCCGGCGGCTTCGTGACGTTGAACGGAGAGCTGGAGAACACCGGTGACGGGGACTATATCGACACCCACCTGTGGGCCGGCAGTGAGCAAGGAGTGGACAAGACCTCACTCATGGGCGCCACGCTGGTGGATCCGGACGGCAAGAAGCGTTACTACGCTCTGCGTGACACCGACAAGCGTTGCCTTTGCACCGCCGGACTCACCATCCTCGAAGCGGGTAGGACGGTCCCCGTCTACATCCAATTCCCGGCACCACCGGACGAGACCACCGAGGTCGAGTTCCAACTGCCCACGTTCCCGCCCGTCACAGTCGAGATCACGGAGTGAGGTGCGCACCGCGATGCCCTCCCGCACAGCCACCGCGCTCGCCCTCGCCTCCTTCCTCGTCGCCACCCCCGGCGTCGCGCACGCGCTCCCCGCCCAGGACGCCCCTCCGGTCCCCTCCTCCCCGCCCGGCACCAGCACCTCCGCACCGCCGCCCGTCGAGACCGACGCCAACGACCCCGATCTCCAGCTCGAAGACGGCGCCACCCTCGACGAGCCCAAGGTCCTCGACATCGTCTCCGTCGTCGAGACGGAGGGCGGCGAGGAGCGGCGGTCCGACACCAACTCGACCATCACCATCGCCCTCCAGGCCGAGGTGCTGTTCCCCATGGACAGCGCCCGGCTCACCGGACAGGCGCGGTCCCGGATCGCGGCCATCGCCGACGAGATCGAGCAGAACTCCCCCGACACCGTGCGCGTCTTCGGCTTCACCGACAACCTCGGCTCCTACGCGCACGGCATCACCCTCTCCAAGAACCGCGCCAACGCCGTTCACCAGGAGCTGACCAGCACCCTGCAGTCCGCGGCCATCACCTACGTCGTCCGCGGCTACAGCGAGGACTACCCCATCGCCGACAACTCCACCGAGGCCGGGCGGAAGCAGAACCGGCGGGTGGAGGTGAGCTTCCCCCGCGGGCAGTGACCCGGCACCTCACCCGGCGTCCGGCTACCGGCCGTGCGCGGCGCTCAGAAGCGGCGCACCGTGCCCGGGGTCCGGCACGCGTACACCGTGAACGCCGCCCACGCATCCGGCGTGAACGTCAGCACCGGCCCCTGCGGCGTCTTCGAGTCCCGTACGTGCACCGCCCCGTCGGCCGCGGCGACCTCCACGCACTTCGCCCCGGCCCCGCTGCTGTAGCTGCTCCTCCGCCATACCAGGCCGTCAGGGCCGTGCTCGGTGCTCATGGATCTCCCGCCTTACGCCACGTACCCGCGCGCCGGACCGCGGCACGCCCAAGGCCGCCCAATGCGGGCACAAGACCTTGAAAGGAAGGACGACACAGACCGGCACATAGTTCCCGTCCGCACCACCGGCGCGCCGGGATCCCTACCGGCTCGTCTTTCCGCCCTCGGGCCGCACCGTCCCCACGGACCGCGGCGCACCCACCGCACCCGGCCTCCTGCCGCCGCAGCAGCCGGAGCCGGCGCCCGGGCCGCGGCGGACGACGAGTCCGGCCGCCGGGTCGGGTACGGCGTCCAGGGCCGCCCGTACGCCGGGGAGTTGCCACCACGCCTCCCCGTCGCTCTCCTCCCGGAACGCGATCTCGAAGACGATCCCGCGGGAGTGCACGTGCCACTCCCACCTCGACGCCCGGAGGCTGATCGCCGACTCGACGAGCGCGTACTCGTACGCGTCCCGCCACCGCAGCGCGGAGGAGTGGGCGTCGAACACCTCGATGGACCACCAGTCGGCCACGGCTGCTTCCTTAGGTTCGGGCTACGGGGCTGCGGGCTCCCGCGGCACACCACCGTAAGCGCGCCGCACGCGCGCGTACCAGGGCGCCCGGAAGCACGCCGCGGGGAGTTGGTACGCGGTCCACCGCCGGTCCACCGCCGCGCAACTCCCGTACGCCCCGCACCCGGACCCCGGCCCCCGCCGGGGCGCCGAACCGCCCCGGGCCTCAGCCCTCTATGAGCCGCTCCAGCACCGCCTGGAACTCCGCGTCCACCATGATCTTGATGCCCTCGTCGTCCATCGCGCTGAGCCGCGTCAGCGAACCGGCCCGCCACCAGTAGACGTCCGGCGTGATCCGCCCGACCCCCTCCTCGAACCCCGCCGCGGCGAACTGCGCCAGGGTGTTGAGGCCCGCGACCACATGCCGGTCGCGGATCGCGTGGAACGCGAGCTGGTGCCGGAACGGCACAGCGACCAGCGCGCCGTCCGTGCTCAGGCCCCGGCCCGTGACCCGGGGGACCAGCTCGTCCAGCGTCAGCACCATGCTCGCCGTGAACATCGACTCGCCCATCACGACGTCGACGCGGGCGCCCTCCTCCTGCTCCACCGTCTCGTGCGCCTCGACCGGCAGCCCCCGCAGGTTGTCCAGCGCCCGCTCGCGCAGCGCGCCCACCTCGCCGAAGGGCTCCAGCGAGGAGCGGGGGAGGACCATGACGCTCTCCGGGAGGTCGAGCGCCAGGACCTCGCGCAGCCCCTCCGCCAGCGGGCGCGCGTAGTCGAAGCCGTCGGACCCGGCCATCTCGTCGGGGAGCAGCCGCGGGTAGAGCTGGGCGCGGAACGTCTCCGCCGGCATCGTGTCGAGCACCGACGGGCCGTCCATCGCCCGCAGCATGATGCCGATGTGGCGGCGCGTCAGCTCGGGCCAGACGCGCGGGCCGCGGTTGTCGTTGTGGCAGACCGCCGCCAGGTTGCCCAGGCCGAACTGCCTGCCCGCGCTGTCCGTCACGGCGTCCGGGCCGACCGTCACCTCCAGCCCCTGCTCGGCGAACGCCGCGTGGACGCCGGCGCGGAAGCGGGCGCCCTCGTCCTCGGAGAAGAAGTCGAACGAGGGGTCGCGCGTGGTCTCCCGCCCGTCGCGGCGCGGCTTGCGACCGAATATCCCCACGGTGGTGCCCCCTGTACGTCTGTACGTCGTCCGCCCGGCGGCCGGCGCCGCCCGCCGGGCGGCCACGATCACGGTCGTTTTTCGATCGTAGCGATCGCCACTGACGCCCCGGCCCCCCGGGCGGCCACCCCTTGGTCAGCCTTCCCCCGGCCGCTCCGATCCTGCCTCCGGCCCCGCGCCCGGCCCGGCCTCCGGCCCCGCATCCGGCGCGGCCCCCACGGCGAGGCGCACCCCCGGCCGTACGCCCCAGCGGGTGAACGCGCCGGCCTCCGCCTCCAGTACGTGCCGGGCCCGCAGCCGGGGGCGGCCGACGCGGCCGGGGGGCATGGTGCGTACGGCCAGGACCGTCAGCCGGCGGTCCAGGTACGCGACGTCGATGGCGAAGCGCATGCCCAGGGTGTGCACGCCCTGGGCGGGGGTGAGGAGGAGGGCGCCGGCGAGGCCGTCGCGGCCGAGGAGGCCGCGGCTGCGGCGGGCGAAGGAGGCGGCCACCTCCAGCGGCAGCGGATCCGGGGCGCGGCCGACGGTGAGCGTGGCCGGTCCGTCGGGCCAGGTGGGCATCGCGGGCATCTCCCCGTGGCGTTGCTACGAGCCCGGGGCCGGGGGCGGACCCGCCGGGCCACCGGGCGCCGAGCCGCCACCGTACCGCCCCGCCCCGGGACCCCGACCGGCCCCGCCCCCCCGGCGCCGGGCCGCAGGCGCAGCCCGGGCCCCGGGGCCCCGGACTCCAGCTCCGGCCCCGGCTCCGGCCCCGGCTCCGGCCCCGGCCTCACGTACAGCGCGGGCCCCGGCGGCCCTCGGCTCAGCCCGGCCCCCGACCCGCGGCCCCCGGCTCAGCCCCGGCCCCCGGCCCGCGGCCCTCCGCGTCCCGATCTCGTCCCAGCCTCCGCACCCTCTCCTCCCACCACCCATACCCGCCATTAGGCTCACCCCCGTGCCCGCCGTCCTCCTCGTCGTTCTCGCCGCCGCCTACGGCGCCGGCGCCGGCGCCCTGCTGCCCCGGGCCGCCCACCGGCTCTCCGTGGCCGCCGGTGAGCCGTGGCGCGACCGCTGTCCGCGGGACCACCCTCTCCGCGGCTGGGCCGGCCCGGCGGCGTGCAAGGAGTGCGGCGGCGCCCCGTACGGGCCGGGGACCCTGCTTCCTCTCGCCGCGACGGCCGTCGCCTGTGCCGCGCTCGCCGCGGCCGCCGGGGCGGAGCCCGAGTTGGCCGTCTGGCTGCTGCTGGCCCCGTTCTGGGTGCTGCTCGTCGCCGTCGACCGTGCGGTGCGGCGGCTTCCGGACGTGCTGACGCTGCCGCTCGCGGGGGCGGCTGTGGTGCTGTTGGGGGGTGCGGCGCTCATAGGGGGCGCGGGATCGTGGACGCGCGCCCTTTTGGGCGGCATCACGCTGGGGGGCGTCTACTTCGTGCTCTTCTTCATCAACCCCGCGGGCTTCGGCTTCGGGGACGTGAAGCTGGCGCTCGTGCTGGGCGTCGCGCTCGGCTGGTACGGCTGGGACGTCCTGTTCACCGGCTCTTTCGCCGGTCTGCTGCTGGCCGCGGGGTATGCGGTGACCATGCTGGCGGCCCGCCGGGTCGGCCGGAAGACGGGCATCGCGTTCGGCCCGTTCATGATCGCCGGGGCCTTCGCGGGGCTGGTCGCCGGCGGGCTGGTCGCCGGCTGAGCGGCGCGGCGGGGGTGCCGCGCGTACGCCCCGTACGCCCCCCGGGCCCCTGCGGCAACCCGCGGAACGCCTCCTGCGGGTGACCTGATCGCAGCGGAGTTCGTATACGCACCGTCACCGCGCGAGCACATTTCGAGGTGTCGCGCCCGTTCCGGTACTGAGCACCCCTCACCCTGGGTTATGGTGGAACTCCCCCCCTCGGGCCGGTCCGTATCCCCCCCACGGACCGGCCCGTTCCCTTTCCCGCCCGGCCGCGCTCGCGGACGCGCCCTGGGGCCCTGGGCGGCGTCCTCAGCCGCGCCCGGCCCAGATGTTGACGCCGCTCGTCGACTTCGCGAACCCGTCGATCTCCGCCAGCTCCGCCGCCGTCAGCTCCGCCGCCCCGAGGGCCGCGACGTTCGCCTCCAGCTGCGCCACGCTCGACGCGCCGATGAGCGCCGACGTCATCCGCGGGTCCCGCAGCACCCAGCCCAGCGCCAGCTGCGCCAGCGACTGCCCGCGCCGCCCGGCGATCTCGTTCAGCCCGCGCAGCCGCCGCACGACCTCCTCGGTCAGCAGCTCGGGGTCCAGCGACTTGTTCTGCGTCGCCCGCGACCCCGCCGGGATGCCGTCGAGGTACTTGTCGGTCAGCATCCCCTGCGCCAGCGGCGCGAAGGAGATGCAGCCCATGCCCTCGGCCTCCAGGGTGTCGAGCAGCTCGTCGTCCTCGGTCCAGCGGTTGATCATCGAGTACGACGGCTGGTGGATCAGCGGCCGCACGCCCATCTCCCGCAGCAGCCGGGCGGCTTCGCGCGTCTGCTCCGCGGTGTACGAGGAGACGCCGACGTACAGCGCCTTGCCCTGCTGCACGGCGGACGCCAGCGCGCCCATCGTCTCCTCCAGCGGGGTGTCCGGGTCGTAGCGGTGGGAGTAGAAGATGTCGACGTACTCGACACCCATCCGGCGCAGCGAGGCGTCCAGGGACGACAGCAGGTACTTGCGCGAGCCCCACTCGCCGTACGGGCCGGGCTGCATCAGGTAGCCGGCCTTGGTCGACAGCACCAGCTCGTCGCGGTACGGGGCGAAGTCGGCGGCGAAGTGCCGGCCGAAGTTCTCCTCCGCGGAGCCGGGCGGCGGACCGTAGTTGTTCGCCAGGTCGAAGTGGGTGACGCCGAGGTCGAACGCGCGCCGCAGGATGGCGCGCTGCGACTCCAGCGAGCGGTCGTCGCCGAAGTTGTGCCAGAGGCCGAGGGAGATCTCCGGGAGCTTCAGGCCGCTGCGACCCGTCCGGCGGTACGTCATCGCGTCGTAGCGGGTGTCTGCCGGCAGGTAGGGCAAGAGACTGTTCATCGTGATTCTTTCGGGGCAGCCCGGGTTTCACTCCCGGGCGGGATCGGATGCTGAGCTTGGCGGCGCGGAGCGCCAGATTGTCCTATAAGGTGCGGAATTACGGATCTGCGAGCATTAAGGCATGAACCACATGCCGGTGGGGACACGGTCGGCGCCCGGACCGGCCCGCCGGGGCGTGCGCCGCCCGCAGGCGGCTCGCGGCGGCTCCCCCGTCCTTCGGGGCGGGTGGCCGCGGGGCGGCGCGGCCGACCGCCCCGGTACGGCCTGGCCGTACCGGGCACCGGGGGCCGCGCGTCGGCCGGCCGTGCTCCACTTGCAAGCCTGTCCTTCAGGGCGGGTGGTTGACGGATCCTGCCTATCACGAAGCCGGTGCGCCCCTGTGACAGGACTGTGGCACGACGGGCAGTACTGTTGCGCCTTCCGGGGGTACTCCGATCGTGCGACGGAAGGGCTGAACGCGGGATGACCTGGCGCGGCATCGTGTATCGCGTGTACGAGAAGCGCTTGGAGCGCCGGCTCGACCCCGACCGTGTGCCCAAGCACATCGGCGTCATCCTCGACGGCAACCGGCGCTGGGCCCGCGCCGCGGGCGGCACCACCGCGCAGGGCCACCAGGCCGGCGCCGAGAAGATCCACGAGCTGATCCGCTGGTGCCGCGGGACCGACGTGGAGGTCCTCACCCTCTGGCTGCTGTCCACCGACAACCTGGACCGGCCGGAGGGGGAGCTGAACCCGCTGCTCACGATCATCGAGGACGCCGTCTCCGGCGTCGCCGCCGACGGCGCCGCGCGGGTGCACCACGTCGGCAACCTCGACCTGCTGCCCATGCGGACCCAGCGGGTGCTCAAGGAGGCGGAGGAGGCCACCCTGGACGTGGCCACCGGGGCCGGCAGCGGCGCCGTCCTGGTCAACGTCGCCGTCGCCTACGGCGGCCGGCAGGAGATCGCCGACGCGGTCCGCTCGATGCTCGGCGACGCCGCCGACCAGGGCCGTACGCTCGCCGACGTGGCCGAGACCGTCGAGGTCGAGGACATCGCCGAGCACCTCTACACCCGCGGCCAGCCCGACCCCGACCTGGTGATCCGCACCAGCGGCGAGCAGCGGCTGTCCGGCTTCATGCTGTGGCAGTCGGCGCACTCCGAGTACTACTTCTGCGAGGTCTTCTGGCCCGCGTTCCGCCGCGTGGACTTCCTGCGCGCCCTGCGGGACTACGCGGCCCGCCACCGCCGCTTCGGCGGCTGAAACCTCTCCGGCGCGGGCTTCACCACCTGTTCACCGTGACGGCCCGCCGGTCACAGGCATTGCATGGCCCGGGGCTCGCGAGGGAATATCCGTGCTAGCAGGCGGTCCACCGCACCGCCCGCCCGGGAGGGCCCTTTGCACCACGTGCCGCATCACGAGGTCCGTGCGCAGCGCACCGTCGCACGTACGGACGACGCGGGGGGCCGGTGCCCGGTCCCGCGCGCCCGCGTGGCGCACGGGGCCGTACGCCCGGCCCGATCCCCGCGACTCGCGTCGCGTGCCGACCTCATCCGAGGGGGTTCGTCCCTCCGGGCCGAACCCTTCCCCGGCCGAAGCAGGAGGGGGATTCCTGGCTCACGCCGCCCGTTCGCCCTGCCGGCGAGCAGGTCTTTCACGATCGACACCAGCCGGGTTGACACCAGCCCGGGATCTTGTTGCACATCTAGGTGGTGCATGTGCGCGCTTGGTTCCCGCTGACGCACGGTGATGCCGTGCCGTCTTGGTTCTCGATCAGCGCAGCTGATCGTTCACGTTGCGTAATCCCTTCCCGGTCCGCGGGCCGGGGCATCCTCGGAGGTGTCCGGTGAACAGCAAGAAGCCCGACCGGCGCACCTACGTCCTCGACACGAGCGTCCTGCTGGCCGACCCCCGGGCCATGGCGCGGTTCGACGAACACGAGGTGGTGCTGCCCGTCGTGGTGGTCACCGAGCTTGAGGCCAAGCGGCACCATCCGGAGCTGGGCTACTTCGCCCGCCAGGCGCTCCGCCAGCTCGACGAGTACCGGGTGAAGTACGGCCGGCTCGACGCGCCGATCCCGCTGGGCGACCTCGGCGGCACCCTGCGGGTGGAGCTGAACCACACCGACATCGGGGTGCTCCCCGCGGGGTTCCGCCTGGGCGACAACGACTCCCGCATCCTGGCCGTCGCGCGCAACCTCCAGGCCGAGGGGCAGGACGTCACCGTCGTGTCCAAGGACCTGCCGCTGCGCATCAAGGCGTCGTCCGTGGGCCTGGCCGCCGAGGAGTACCGCGCGGAGCTGGCGATCACGGACTCCGGCTGGACCGGCATGGCCGAACTGATGATCGGCGGCGAGCAGGTCGACGAGCTGTTCGCCGCGGAGGTCGTCTCGGTGCCGGAGGCCGACGACCTCCCGGTGCACACCGGGCTCGTACTCCAGTCCGAGCGCGGCCGGGCCCTCGGGCGGGTCACCCCCGACGGGCGGGTGCGGCTGGTGCGCGGCGACCGGGAGGTGTTCGGGATCCACGGCCGCAGCGCCGAGCAGCGGATCGCGCTGGACCTGCTGGTGGACGAACGCGTCGGCATCGTCTCGATGGGCGGGCGCGCCGGTACGGGCAAGTCCGCGCTGGCGCTCTGCGCGGGCCTGGAGTCGGTGCTGGAGCGCCGGCAGCACCAGAAGGTGATGGTCTTCCGCCCGCTGTACGCGGTCGGCGGCCAGGAGCTCGGCTATCTGCCCGGCACCGAGGCCGAGAAGATGAGCCCCTGGGCGCAGGCGGTGTTCGACACCCTGTCCGCGGTCACCTCGCGCGAGGTCATCGAGGAGGTCATCGCGCGCGGGATGCTCGAAGTGCTGCCGCTGACCCACATCCGGGGCCGCTCGCTGCACGACGCGTTCGTCATCGTCGACGAGGCGCAGTCGCTCGAACGGAACGTCCTGCTGACCGTGCTCTCCCGGATCGGGACGAACTCCCGGGTCGTACTCACGCACGACGTGGCGCAGCGGGACAATCTGCGCGTCGGACGGTACGACGGTGTGGTGGCCGTCGTCGAGAAGCTGAAGGGGCACCCGCTCTTCGCCCACGTGACGCTCAACCGCTCCGAGCGGTCGCCGATCGCCGCGCTGGTGACCGAAATGCTGGAGGACGGGCGGGTATAGCGGGATACTGCTCCGCGTGCTTCTTCCCGCGTCTGTGAACTGGGCGCAGCAGCTTAGCTGTTGCGCCCAGTGCTGCGCACGGGTTTCCGTCAACGCCGAGGGGCAAACGCGATGTGAGCTTTCCCACCCGGCGGGGAATTGCGTCCGGGTGTCCGTCTCCGGCAGAGTCTGGGACTCGTCAGGCCCTGCGTACGGCCCCGCACCGATCCCGGTGCAGCACGACTCAACTGAACAGAGCCGCCGTACGCCGCCCGAGCGCAGTACCGGCCCCCGCGACGCGGGGGCGGCCGGGTCCGCGCCTCCCGTGACCAGTCGGTCCGCCCCAGTCGGCGGCCCGGAACAAGGGGAGGTCCGTGTCAGGGGCAAAGACGCGTCCGCGAGGTCACCGAAGCGGACGACGCTGGAAGGACTTTGTGTGAGCCGGATTTCGGTCCGGGGTTTCGCCGTGGCCTCCGCCACTGCGGTCACCTCTGTCGGCGCTGTCGTCGGCGTGGCCGCGGGTGCGGAGCAGGACGACGACTCGACGGCCAACGTCGAGGCGACGGCCGCCGACGCGACACTCCTCGCCGACGTACCCGCCGGCGCCACGGCCCAGGTGCAGACCGCCTCCCTCACGGAGCAGGCGGACGCCCAGGCCGACGCCGCCCACACGGACGCCCGTAAGGCGGCCGAGGAGGCCGCCCGCAAGTCCGCCGCGCAGGCCGCGGAGGAGAAGAAGGAAGCCGCCGAGCGCAAGGCGGCCGAGGAGGCCGCCGAGAAGGAGCGCGAGGCCGCGGAGGCCGCGAGCCGCTCGGCCGCCGCGTCCGCCGACGCGGGCGACTTCGCGCCGCAGGCGTCGTACTCCGTCGCCGACGTGCAGGCCATGGCCCGGCAGATGGTGCCGGCCGACCAGTACCAGTGCTTCAGCAACATCGTCGACCACGAGTCGGGCTGGGACTACACCGCCACCAACCCGAGCTCCGGCGCGTACGGGCTGATGCAGGCGCTGCCCGGCTCGAAGATGGCCTCGGCCGGCGCCGACTGGCAGACCAACCCGGCCACGCAGATCGAGTGGGGCCTCAACTACATGAACGACCGCTACGGCAGCCCCTGCGGGGGCTGGGAGTTCTGGCAGGCCAACGGCTGGTACTGAACCCCGCGCGACGCCCCGCGCGCCGTGCCCCGCGAACGCCCCCGGCCCCGCCGCCGGGGGCGTTCCCCTTTCCCGGCGCCGATGCGGGCCCGCCGCAGATGCGCGGAACCGCCGCTGACGTCCGGCACGTCCTAGTTGGTCGAGCGGACCGCGCGCCGGGCCACCGGCCGTGTACGGTCGTGCGGGTGACGGACGGGACTGCGGCGTGGCCGTGGGCGGCGTGAGGACTGACTGTTATGTCGAAGTTGACGGACTGGCTCGGCGGGGTGGGCGAGCGGGCCAGCCGGATGGCGGAGCGGCGCCGGGCCGCGGCCGCCGCTGCCGCCGCGGAGAAGTCCGGACCCGGGCGGCCCGTCGTCGAGGACGCCCCCGCCGCCGCACCCGAGCCCGCCGAACCGGCCGCCGCCGCGCGGCCCCCCGGCCCGCCGCCGCGGCCGGCGCCGGCCGGGGTCGTGCCGTGGGGGGTCCGGGTCGCCGCCGAGGTCGGCTGGCGGCTGCTGGTCCTGGCCGGGCTGATCTGGGTGCTGATGCAGATCATCAGCGTGGTCAGCCTCGTCGTCATCGCCTTCGCGGTCGGCCTGCTGCTCACCGCGCTGATGCAGCCGACGGTGGCGCGGCTGCGCCGCTGGGGCTTCAGCCAGGGGCTCGCCACCGCCACCACGTTCATCGGCGGCTTCGTCGCGATCGGCCTCGTCGGCTGGTTCGTGGTCTGGCAGATCATGGAGAACATCGACGATCTGACCGACCGCATCCAGCAGGGCATCGACGACGCCCAGGAGTGGCTCATCGACGGGCCGTTCCACGTGCAGGAAAAGCAGATCAACAACATCGGCAACGAGATAAGCGACTGGCTCGGCGAGAACTCCAGCGAGGTCACCTCCGCCGGGCTCGAAGGCGTCTCGTACGTCCTGGAGTTCTTCTCCGGCGCCGCCATCGCGGCCTTCGTCACCCTCTTCCTGCTCTACGACGGCGAGCGCATCTGGAAGTGGAGCCTGAACTTCATCCCCGTCAACGCCCGCGACGCGGTGGCGGGCGCCGGCCCGAAGGTGTGGGCCACGCTCACCGGTTACGTGCGCGGCACGGTGCTGGTGGCGCTCATCGACGCCGTGTTCATCGGCATCGGCATCTTCATCCTCGACGTGCCCATGGCCGTGCCGCTGGCCGTGCTGATCTTCCTCTTCGCGTTCGTGCCGCTCGTCGGCGCGCTGGTCTCCGGCGCGCTCGCGGTGGTCGTGGCGTTCGTGACGAACGGCCTGGTCACCGCGCTGCTGGTGCTCGGCGTGGTGCTGCTCGTGCAGCAGATCGAGGGGCACATCCTCCAGCCGTTCATCCTCGGCCGCATGGTGCGGGTGCACCCGCTGGCGGTGGTGCTCGCGGTGGCCACCGGCACGCTGGTCGCGGGCATCCCGGGCGCGGTGGTGGCGGTGCCGCTGATCGCGGTGCTCAATACGGCGATCGGGTATCTCCGGGCGTACCACCGCGAGCACGCGGACGATCCGGGGCCGGGGCCGCACGGGGCAACGATCCTCGACGTCTCCCCGGCCGCGCCGGCCGACGCCCCCGCGCCGGGCGCGGAGGCGGCGGATACGGCGGGCCGGAACGGCCCCGCGGGCCCGGCGGAGTCCGGCGCGGGCGGTTCGGGCGGCTTGGACGGCGGAGACGGCCCGGAGGCGAAGGACGGCGCGAAGAGCTAGACGGCGGGCGGCGGGTCAGCCGGTGCCGTCGAGCGCGGCCTCCGCGTCGAGGACCGTGCCGACGGCGTGCACGACCGCGGCGACCTTCAGCGCCTCCTGCACCGTCTCACGGCCGGCGCCGGTGCGCCGCAGCGCGCGCTCGTGCTCGTCCAGGCAGGCGCCGCAGCCGCCCACGGCGGAGACGGCGACGCACCACAGCTCGTAGTCCGCCTTCGGTACGCCGCGCGGGCCCAGGACGTTCGTGCGCAGCCCCGCGCGCAGGTGGCCGTACCCGGGGTCGGAGAGCAGGTGCCGGGCCCGGAAGAAGACGTTGTTGGTCGCCATCGTCGCGGCGGCCGTGCGGGCGGCGTCGTACGCCTCGGGCGTCAGCCGCGCCCGCGCCTCCGGGGCCACCGCGCGCAGCACGGGGGCGGAGCGTACGGCGACGGCGCAGGCGAGCAGGGCGCCCCACAACTGCGGCTCGGGCAGGCGGCCGTCGTCGACGACCGCGGCCAGGTTGCGGCGGAGGTCCGCGGCGTAGCCGGGGAGGGCCTGCCGGAGCGCGTCGAGTGCCACGCGCCCGACCCTACAGAACGTACGCCCCCCGCCCGCACACCGCGCCGCGCCGCGCCGCGCGCCCGCGCCGCGTCGGGCGCCCCGGTGCGTACGGGAGCGGCCCGGCGCGCCCCCCACGCGCGCCGGACCGCCCCCGGGCCCGCCCTCCGGCCTCCCCGCCTACTCGGTACGCAGCCCGTCCGGCCGCATCAGCCGGACCAGCAGCGGCATGCTCAGCGCCGTGACCGCCGCGACCACCGCGGCGCCCGCCACCCCCATCGTCAGCACCGACGACCAGTCGACCACGAGGGGCGTGTTCGTCATGCGCAGCAGCACCGCGCCCAGGACCAGCCCGAACGCCGTCGACAGGGCCATGCCCAGCGCCACCGGGATCGCCGTCTGCCACAGCACGGACAGGCTGAGCGTGGTGCGCCGGGTCCCGAAGGCCACCAGCGACGAGAGCAGCTTGCGCCGCTCCCGCAGCTGTTCGAGCTGGCCGACGAGCAGGCTGCTGCCTATCAGCATCAGCACGCAGGTGGCGCCCACCACCAGCCCGGTGCGGATGCCGGCGAAGTCCTCCTCGACGGTCTCGTACTCCAGCGAGTGCACGGACAGCAGCGGGTCGACGGCGGCGACCGTGTTGCGTACGTGCTCGGCCGCGTCCGGCACGGCCGGGTCGAGCCGGATGTCGACGAAGGCGTTGTACGCGCCGGAGCCGTGGACGTCGGGGGCGGCGGCGGGGGTGGCCGCGATGCCGTCGTACGTGACGCCGTCGGGGGCGCGGCGGGCCTTGGCGGGCCGGGCCCCGGGCGGCGGGGTCCAGGCCAGCTCCCGACCGGCGATGCCGTCGTACGTCGGGTCGAGGTACACCGGGTCGCCGGCGGAGGCCAGCCGCCGGCTGTCGGCGGCGCCGTACGTGCCGGTGAGGAAGAAGACGTCGCCGTCGCGGCAGTCGGGGAGCTTCGCGACCTCGCGCAGCTCGGCGCAGGTGCCGACGGTCAGCGTCGCGGAGGTGTCCGGGTTGCGCCGGGTGCCGCCGACGACGGCGCTGATGTCGGTGACGGTCCCGCGTACGCCCTCGGTCGCGGCGATCTGCTCGCTCACCCGGAGGTCCTGCCCGGGGGCGGCGTAGACCGTGAGCCGGTTCTCGGCGGCCTCGATGCCCGTCTGCTCGGTGTAGTCGTCCTCGACTGCGGCGAAGACCATCTGCAGCGCGATGGCCCCGGCGACGGCCACGGCGATGCCGTTGACCAGCCGGGCGGCGGTCCCGCTGCTCAGCTGCAAGCGGCGCACGGCCAGCTGCCAGGACGCCGGCCCCGGGCCGAGGCGGGCGACGACGGCCTCGACCAGCCAGGGCAGCAGCGCGGTGATGCCGGTCAGCAGCAGCACGGTGCCGCCGACGACCTGCCACTCCGGGTAGCCGTCGACCCCGGGGTTGCCGCCCATCATCGGCGCGAGCAGGGCGAGTCCGCCGGCCGGCAGCAGCAGCCGCCACCAGATGCGCCGCCGTACGGGCCGCGCCGACCGCACGACGCCGAGCGGTTCGATGACGACGCCGCGCAGCGCGAGCAGGGTGACCCCGACGGCCGCGGCGGGCACGCCCACGGCGACCAGCGCGGCGAGCGCCGGTGCGGGGTTCAGGTCGGCGGGGAAGACGCTCATCCCGGCCACCGTCACCCGGCCCGCGAGCCACCGGCCGACGAGGAACATCCCCGTGCCGACGGCGAGTCCGAGCAGCGCCCCCGCCAGCGCCTCGCCGGCGGCGATCCGGCGCACCGCGCGGGCGTCGGCGCCGACGAGCCGGAGCGCGGCGAGCCGGCGGTCGCGGCGTTCGCCGCCGAAGCGTACGGCCGCGATGAGGAACACCGCGACGGGCATCAGCAGCGCGACGAACACGATCATCGACAGCAGCACCAGCACCGGGTCCATGTCCTCGTCCAGCGCCTCGTCGCCGAAGGCGGCGACGCGTTCGACGTTGACGTCGGCGGCGGCGATGTCGTCGCTGCCCGCGTAGTACAACAGCTCGGTGGGGTCGACGAGGCCGGCGTCGGCGACGGTGCCGGCGACGCGGTGGTCCAGGCGCTCGCGGAGCAGCTCCGCGTCGCCGTCGTCGAGGCGGTCGGCGAGCGCGGGGGAGACCATCATCTCGCCGGGCTCCGGGAGGCGTTCGAGGCCCGGGGGCAGCGGCGCGCCGGGGCCCTCGGGGCGCAGCAGCCGGCCGCGGATGCCGGTGCCGTCGAACTCGGTGTCCACGTAGCCCACCAGCAGCGTGTCCCCGCCCGTCCGCCCGTCCCCGGCGGACGGGGACGGCCCGGTCTCGGTACGGTCCAGCTCCCGCTGGTCGCGGTCGGCGAGGGCGCCGGGGACGGCCGTGGTGAGCAGCAGCAGCGCCACCCCGAGGCCGACGCCGACGGCGGTGAGCACGGTGCGCAGCCAGCCCTCGCGCCCGCCGCGGAGCGCGAACGACAGGCCCATGCGCAGGTCGTCGGCCCAGGTCCGCAGCGGGCCGCGGGAGTCGGGCGGCGGCGGGCCGGAGGCCGGTACGGGGGCCGCCGGCGTCGCGTCGCGTACGTCGCTCATCGGCCGGCCCGCTCCAGGCTGCGGGTCCGCCCGTCGCGTACGACGACCTCGCGGTCGGCGTACGCGGCGACCCGCGGCTCGTGCGTGACCAGGATGACCGCGGCGCCGCTGTCCTGCGCGGCGGCGGTGAGCAGCTCCATCACGCGCTCGCCGTTGATTGAGTCCAGCGCCCCGGTGGGCTCGTCCGCGAACAGCACCCGCGGGGTGGTCGCCAGCGCGCGGGCGACGGCGACGCGCTGGCCCTGGCCGCCGGAGATCTCGCCCGGCCGCTTGTGCGTCACGTCGTCCACCTCCAGCCGCTCCAGCCACGGCCGGGCCGCGCGCTCGGCGTCGCGCCGGCCCAGGCCGGTCAGGCGCAGCGGCAGCGCGACGTTCTCGACGCAGGACAGCTCCGGGACGAGCTGGCCGAACTGGAAGACGAAGCCGAACTCCCGGCGGCGCAGGGCGCTGCGCTCGGCGTCCGACAGCGCGGCGAGGTCGCGGCCCGCGTACGTCACGGTGCCGGCGTCGGCCGGGACGATGCCGGCGAGGCAGTGCAGCAGGGTGGACTTGCCGGAGCCGGAGGGGCCCATGACGGCGACGGTCTCGCCGGCGGCGACGGCGAAGTCGGCGCCGTCGAGCGCGGCGGTGCCGGCGTAGACCTTGCGCAGGTCGGTGGCGGTGAGGAGCGGCGGCGGGTCGGCGGGGGTGTGGGGGGCCGGGGCGGCGCTCATGCGCGGACCTCCGCGGCGAGTTTGCCGAGGCGCGCGGCGGTGAGCTCCAGCCACCGCAGGTCGGCCTCCAGGTGGAACAGGGCGTGGTCGCAGATCAGCTGGTCGGCGAGGTCGCCGCCCTTCTTGCGCCGCGTCAGCTCGCGCATCAGCCGCAGGTGTTCCGCGCGCTGCACGTCGAGCAGGTCGGCGGCGTCGCGGCCGGTGAGCAGCGCGAGGACGACCTTGGTGTAGAGGGTCGACTGCAGGTACGGCTCGGGCTTCTCGGGGGCGGCCAGCCACGCGGCGACGTCGGTGACACCGGCGTCGGTGATGGCGTACCGCTTGCGCTCGGGGCCGCCGCCGGGCTCGATGCCGTCGACCTCGACGAGGCCGTTCTTCAGCAGCCGGGACATCGTGGAGTAGACCTGCCCGTAGTGCAGGGGGCGGTCGTGGCCGAACCGTTCGTCGAAGGCGCGCTTGAGGTCGTAGCCGTGGCGGGGGCCGGACTCCAGGAGCCCGAGGAGAGTGTGGCCGATCGTCATGCTGAGCACTCTACACGGTGTGTATACGTTGAGTGTATAGACGGGGTGTGCAGTACCTCACGCAGGGTGTGGGCGGCGGTGCGGGGCTGCTCGCGGTCGCGGCCGTACGGGTGGCGGGAGGTTGGCGGAAGCCGCCGGAGCCGGGGGAGTGGACCGGGTGGGAGTGCGGTGACGTGGCGTACGACCGGGGCGGCGTGGGCGCCGGATCTGCGGACGCGGTCGTACGCGCGGATCACACCGCGCTACGCGTGCGCGCCGGCGCGCGACGGGGGGCCGGGGATCACTCCCCGGCCGGGACCGCCCGCACGCGCCTCAGATCTCGAACCAGACCACCTTGCCGACGCTCAACCGCTCCGCACCCCAGTGCCGCGCCAGCTTGTTCACCAGGAACATCCCCCGGCCGCCCTCATCCGCCGGGCCCGCCCGCCGCATCCGCGGCAGCTGCGGCACGTCGTCCACCACCTCGCACCGCAGCCGGTCCGTGTGCACCAGCCGCAGCGTGACCGGACGCTGCGCATAGCGCACCGCGTTCGTCACCACTTCGCTCACCAGCAGCTCCACGACGTCCGTGAGCTCCTCCAGGCCCCACCCCGCCAGCGCCCCCCGCGCCAGCGACCGCGCCTCGCGCGGCGCCTGCGCCCGCGGGTCCAGGGCCCACTGCGCCGCCGCGCTCGGCGCTATGCCGTCCAGCCGCGCCGCCAGCAGCGCGATGTCGTCGTCCCGGTCGCCCGGGCCGAGGACGTCCAGCACCTCGTCGCACAGCGGCTCCAGCGGCGGCGGGTTGCCCGGGCCGGTCAGCGCCGCCGTGCGGGTCAGCCGCGCGCACAGCTGGTCGATACCGGTGGAGACGTCCATCAGCCGGGACTCCACCAGGCCGTCCGTGTACAGCAGCAGCGTCGACCCCTGCGGCGCCTGCAACTCCACCGCCTCGAAGCCCACCCCGCCGACCCCGATCGGCGCGCCCGGCGGTACGTCCAGCACCTCGCTGCCGCCGTCGCGGCGGAGCAGGACCGGCGGCGGGTGGCCGGCGTTGGAGGCGGTGAGGGTGTGCGCGATCGGGTCGTAGACCGCGTACAGGCAGGTGGCCATGCGGTCGTCGCCGAGGCGCTGCGCCTGCTCGTCGAGGTGGTGCAGCACCTCCTGCGGCGGCAGGTCGAGCTGCGCCAGGGTCTGCGCGGCCGTGCGCAGCTGGCCCATGATCGCCGCGGAGGTCACGGAGTGGCCCATGACGTCGCCGACGACGAGGGCGACCCGGCTGCCGGGCAGTGGGATCGCGTCGTACCAGTCGCCGCCGACCCGTGCGGTCTCGGCCGCGGGGCGGTAGCGGCTGGCGAGGCGGACGCCGGTCGGCTGCGGCAGGTACTCGGGGAGCATCGTGCGCTGCAACTGGTCGGCGATGTACGCCTCGCGGTCGTAGATCACCGCCTTGTCGACGCCGAGCGCGGTGTGCGTGGCCAGCTGGGCGGCGATCAGCAGGTCGTCCGGCCCGTACGCGGGCCGCGCCGGGCCCCGTACGAGCACCGCCACCCCGATCACGCGGCGCCGGCCGCGCAGCGGCGCGACGATCGTGCGCTTGTCGGCCGGCGCGTTCGCCAGCGGGCTCTCCCGGCCCAGCAGTTCGATGAGCGCGGCGCGGGCGGCCAGCGTCTCGCCGAACACCGGGCGGACGCCGCGCAGCACTTCGAGGAGCGCCCCGGCGCGTACGACGTCGACCTGCTCGGCCGCGGCCAGCCCCGGGGCCTCCGGCTCCGGGGCGGCGGGCAGCAGGCGGCTGCCGCCCATGCTGTCGACGTCCTCGACGCCGTCGGTGATCCGGTCGGTGCGCCGCAGCTTGAGCCGGAACGGCTCCGTCGGCTGCTCGTCGCCGACCGGCAGCGGGTGGCGCAGGTAGACGAGGATCGCGTCGGCGAAGGACGGGACGACGGAGCGGCACAGGCCGAGGACGATCTCGTCCAGGTCGATGCCGCGGGCGACCCGGCGGGTCGCCGCGCCGAGGAACCGCAGCCGCGCGGAGGCGGCGTCCTCCTCCTGCCGGCCCGCCGCCCGGGCCGGGTCGGCACCGGTGCCGGCGCCCGGCTGGGGGCGCGGCCGGCCGCCGCTGGGCGTGTCGTCGGCGCCCTGGTGCGCGGGGACGCCGCCGGCGGAGTCCGCCGCGGGCTGCTTCCCGGTTTTGCCGCGCTTGCCGGGCTTGGCGGGTTTCCCCGGCTTCCCGGGCTGCGCGCGGTGCAGGGCGTCACGCGGGTCGGGGATACCGTCGCCCGGGTTCGCGGCCGTCCCGGCGGGCGCCACCGCCTCCTCCGTGCCGGAGGCGGCCAGGGTGTTGCCGGACTCCGTCCGCTCGGCGGCTGCCCGCCGCCTGTCGCGCTCCGTCACGTGTCGGTACCGTCCATCCGGCCGTTTCCACCCAAGTCTCCACAGGGCGGGTTGAGTTGTGGGCACTGCGGTGCTGTGGACGTCGATCCTACGTTTGACCTACCGGGGCGCAGCAAGAGGCTCATGAAGACAAGCGAGCCGGTGTGCGGTCCCAATCCGCCGGAAGAAGCGGAACTGTCCACTTCGGGTCCGGCCGCCAGCGCTCCCAGCCCGCGGAGAACGGCGGCCCCCACGCCTGGATGGCGTCGATCGCCTGCCGGCCGGCCTCCCGTACGGCCGCGGCCCGGGGCGCGGACATCAGCCCCGCCCGCTGGGCCGCGGCGAACTCGTCCTCGTCGCGCCACTCCCAGGAGCGGTCCGCGCGCACGACGAGGTCCAGGTAGTGGTCTTCGGAGTCCACGCCCCCGGACCACCGCACCCGCGGTGCTTCGAGGTTGACGTAGAAGCACTTGAAATTCCAGTCGTTCTCCCAGAAGAGCCAGACGGACCACGGCTCGCCGGGCCGCGCGAGTTTCAGCACGCCGGCGCCGAACCAGCGGGTGCGGTGCGGCCGGTGGGGCTTGGTATAGCGGGTGACCAGCGGTTCGCGGTGCAGCTCGGTGCCGTCGGCGAGCACGGGGCGTACGCACTCGGTGTCCGGCGCCATCCAGACCGCGAGCGTCTCGGCGTCGTCGCGGACGACGGTGACCGGGCGGCAGACGGCGACGGTGCGGCCCGGCGGGCGGCCGGCGTCGCCGGGCCCGTCCGCGGCGTCCGCGGCGTCCGGGCCGTTGGCGCGGTAGCGCCAGAGGATGTGGTCCCCCGGGGCCCACCGGGCCGGACCGCCCGGGACGTCGCCGGCGGTCCGGCCCGTTCCGCCCGTTCCGCCCGTTCCGCCCGTTCCGTCTGTGCCGACCGCTGCGCCGCCCTCGCCGCTGCCGCCGCCCCCGCCGGCCCTGCCGTTGTGCCCGCCGTCAGGCGTCGCGTCTGGCCCGTGCATCCGCCGATCGTATCCGGCGCCCGGTCACGGCCGGGTCATCCGCAGCACGTCCAGGGCGCTGTCCAACTGCTCCGCCGTGAGCAGCCCGCGCTCCACATAGCCGCCCTCCAGCACCACCTCGCGGATCGTCTTGCGCTCGGCGAGCGACTTCTTCGCCACCCGGGCCGCCTCCTCGTAGCCCAGGTAGCGGTTGAGAGGCGTGACGACGGACGGCGACGACTCCGCGTACTCCCGCGCGCGGTCGGCGTGCGCCGTGATGCCGTCGACCGTGCGGTCGGCCAGCAGGCGGGCGGCGTTGGCGAGGAGCCGTACGGACTCCAGCACGTTGCGGGCGAGGACGGGCAGCATGACGTTCAGCTCGAAGTTGCCCGAGGCGCCGGCGGTGGTGACCGTCACGTCGTTCCCGACGACCTGGGCGCAGACCATCAGCACCGCCTCCGGCACCACCGGGTTCACCTTGCCCGGCATGATCGACGAGCCGGGCTGCAGGTCGGGCAGGGAGATCTCGGCGAGCCCGGTGCGCGGGCCGGAGCCCATCCAGCGCAGGTCGTTGCAGACCTTGGTGAGGCCGACCGCGATCGTGCGCAGCTGGCCCGAGGTCTCCACCAGGCCGTCCCGGGCGCCCTGCGCCTCGAAGTGGTCGCGGGCCTCGGTCAGCGGCAGCCCGGTGGCCCGCGCCACCTCGGCGATGACGGCGGCGGCGAAGCCGGGCGGGGTGTTGATGCCGGTGCCGACCGCGGTGCCGCCGAGGGGCAGCTCCGCCAGCCGCGGCAGCGCGGACCGCAGCCGCTCGACGCCGGCGCCGACCTGGGCGGCGTAGCCGGCGAACTCCTGGCCGAGGGTGACGGGGGTGGCGTCCATCAGGTGCGTACGCCCCGACTTGACCACCTCCGCGAACTCCTCCGCCTTGGCCGCGAGCGCCGTCTGCAGGTGGGTCAGCGCCGGGATCAGGTCCTCCACCACCGCGCCGGTGGCGGCGATGTGGATGGAGGAGGGGAAGGTGTCGTTCGACGACTGGCTGGCGTTGACGTGGTCGTTGGGGTGGACCACCGGCCCCTCCGGGCCCAGCTTCTCCTGGGCGAGGGTGGCCAGCACCTCGTTCATATTCATGTTCGACGAGGTGCCGGAGCCGGTCTGGAAGACGTCGACCGGGAACTCGGCGTCCCACCGGCCCGTCGCCACCTCCTCCGCCGCCGCCTGCACCGCCGCGGCGACGTCGGCGTCCAGCACGCCCAGCTCGGCGTTGACCTTCGCCGCGGCGGCCTTGATCCGGGCCAGCGCGGCGATGTGGGCGGACTCCAGGCGCAGCCCGGAGACCGGGAAGTTCTCCACGGCCCGCTGTGTCTGGGCGCGCCACTTGGCGCGGGCGGGGACGCGGACCTCGCCCATGGAGTCGTGCTCGGTGCGGAAGCCGTCGGATCCGGGGCGTTCGGCGGGGGACTGGTCGTCGGGCTGGCTCATGCTGCCGAGGATACGACCGGCCACCGACACCGCCCGTGCGCCGAACGGTGGATTCGGCGGGGGACAGCCGCGGACTTGCCGCGGCGGCTGCGGCGGGGGTGCGCGGCGGCGCGGTGGAATCGGTCAGGACAGGGAGATAACGGAGAATCTGACTTATTCGGCCCGAGGAGTGACGTGACGACCAGCCTTCGCATCTGTAGCCCTCGCGTTCCCCGTATCCGCAACGGGGTACGCGCCGGGGCCCTCGCCTGCGGTCTGCTCGCCGCCGCCGCCCAGCCGGCGGGCGCCCTCCACCACCAGCAGGACGACGGGAAGGGCAGGGACGTACCGGGGGTGACCGGCCCCGCGATGAAGATCGCCATCGGCAACGGGCGCAAGACCTCCGCGCCCGGCGAGGAGGCCACGTACACCATCCGTGTCGCCAGCCTCCAGGACGGGCCCATCGAGGGCATCGAGATCCGGCAGACGCTCCCGGAGGGCATGGAGCTGGTCGAGCCGGGCGAGGGCGCCCGGGTCCGCGGGCGCGAGGTGAGCTGGACGGCGGACCTGAAGGGGCACAAGAAGGCCGAGTTCACCGCGCGCACGCGGCTGGCCGCCGGCGTGCCGACGAAGGGCGAGCTGGCCGCCACGGCGTGCGCGTTCGCGAAGGGCGCGGAGCGACCGGTGGTGTGCGCGCCGGACATCGACAAGCTCACCGCCACCCCGGTGCGCACCGGCGACGACGGCCGCAACCGCGACGACGGCGCGGGCGGGCAGGCCGCGGAGGAGTCCGAGACCGGCGCCGCGTACGGGCTGGGCGCGGGCGCCCTGCTGCTGGGCGGCGGCGGGCTGGTGTACGCGCTCCGCCGCCGGGCGGCGGCCAGGCGGCGCGGCTGAGGGCGGGGCGGGGCGGGTCGCGGCCGGGGGGCGCGCCGTCCGGCGCGTACGTCCGCGGGGGGCGCCCGGCGCGACTCGGCCGCCCCGCCGCGCCCGTACGCGCCGCGTGCGCCCCGCCCCGTACGCCCCGCTACGGCGTGGCCGCGCCCCGCACCGGGATGCTCGTCACGAACGGCTTCGCCGGGCCGGGGTCGGTGAAGAAGTCGTTCCCCTTGTCGTCGACGACGACGAACGCCGGGAAGTCCTCCACCTCGATCCGCCAGACCGCCTCCATGCCCAGCTCCTCGTACTCCAGGACCTCGACCTTCTTGATGCAGTCCTGCGCCAGCCGGGCCGCCGGCCCGCCGATCGACCCCAGGTAGAACCCGCCGTGCGCGGCGCAGGCGTCGGTGACCTGCTTCGAGCGGTTGCCCTTGGCCAGCATCACCATCGACCCGCCCGCCGCCTGGAACTGCTCGACGTACGCGTCCATCCGCCCCGCCGTCGTCGGGCCGAAGGAGCCGGAGGCGTAGCCCTCGGGGGTCTTGGCCGGGCCGGCGTAGTACACCGGGTGGTCCTTCAGGTACTGCGGCATCTCCTCGCCCGCGTCCAGCCGCTCCTTGATCTTCGCGTGCGCGATGTCGCGGGCCACGACCAGCGGGCCGGTCAGCGACAGCCGCGTCTTGACCGGGTACTTCGTCAGCTCCGCCCGCACCTCGGCCATCGGCCGGGCCAGGTCGATCCGTACGACGCCGTCGTCCGACCCCGCGGTCAGCTCCGCCGCCGTCGTGTCGGGCAGGAAGCGCGCCGGGTCGTGCTCCAGCTGCTCCAGGAAGACCCCCTCCGCCGTGATCTTCGCCAGCGCCTGCCGGTCGGCGGAGCAGGAGACCGCGAGCGCCACCGGGCAGGACGCGCCGTGCCGCGGCAGCCGGACGACGCGCACGTCGTGGCAGAAGTACTTGCCGCCGAACTGCGCGCCGATGCCGAGGGTCTGCGTCAGCTCGAAGACCTTGGCCTCCAGCTCGGTGTCGCGGAAGCCGTGCCCGGCGGGCGAGCCCTCGGTGGGCAGCGAGTCGAGATAGTGCGCGGACGCGTACTTCGCGGTCTTCAGCGCGTACTCGGCGGAGGTGCCGCCGACGACGATCGCGAGGTGGTACGGCGGACAGGCGGCCGTGCCCAGCGAACGGATCTTCTCCTCCAGGAAGCGGAGCATCGACGCCTCGTTGAGGACCGCCTTCGTCTCCTGGTAGAGGAACGACTTGTTGGCGCTGCCGCCGCCCTTGGCCATGAAGAGGAACTTGTACGCGTCCCCGTCGGCCGCGTACAGCTCCACCTGCGCGGGCAGGTTGGTGCCGGTGTTCTTCTCGTCCCACATGGTCAGCGGGGCCATCTGGGAGTAGCGCAGGTTGAGCTTCGTGTACGCGTCGTGCACCCCGCGCGACAGCGCCTCCTCGTCCCGCCCCTCGGTCAGCACGTGCTGCCCGCGCTTGCCCATGACGATCGCCGTGCCGGTGTCCTGGCACATCGGGAGCACGCCGGCGGCCGAGATGTTGGCGTTCTTGAGGAGGTCGAGCGCGACGAACTTGTCGTTGGCCGACGCCTCGGGGTCGTCGCAGATGGCGCGCAGCTGGGCGAGGTGGGCGGGGCGCAGGTAGTGCGAGATGTCGTGCATCGCCTCGGCGGCGAGCAGCCGCAGCGCCGCCGGGTCGACCTCCAGGAACGTACGGCCGCCCGCCTCGACCGTGCGCACGCCCTCCGTCGTCAGCAGGCGGTACGTCGTGGTGTCCGCGCCCAGCGGGAGGAGGTCCGTGTATTGGAACGCGGGGCTGGCGGGGCGGGCGGTTTGGGTCATCGCGTTCCTTCTGGGTCGGGTCGCCGTCGGGGTCCGTCGTGGTCCGTCGGGGTCCGGCGGTCTTGGGTGGGCGGGGGTGGCCGTGCGCCCTCCAGATTAGGACGGCCGCCCGCGCCGCCGGGCGGACGGGCCCTAGTCACGATGTATCGCGTTTGGTTAGGCTGGTGCCGTGGACGAGACCCCGCGCGACAACGCGCCCGTGCCCGCCGCCCCGCCGTCGCTGTCGAAGAAGCCGGTCGCGGAGGGAGAGCTGCGCGCCTCCGACGCCGAGCGCGACCGGGTCGCCGACATCCTCCGCGAGGCGCTCGCCGAGGGCCGGCTGGACCCGGAGGAGCACGCCGAGCGGATCGACGGCGTGTACAACGCGAAGACCGTGGGCGAGTTGGAGCCGCTGGTACGCGACCTGCCCGTGGGCCGCCGCGAGCCCGGCCCCGCGGCGGCGTCCCCGCCCCCGGGCACGTACCCGCCGCCGCAGCCGCAGACCCTCGTCGCGATCTTCAGCGGCTCCGGGCGCCGCGGCCGCTGGAGCGTGGGCCGCAGGACGTCGGCGTTCGCGCTCTTCGGCGGCGTGGACATCGACCTGACCGAGGCGGTCTTCCACCAGCAGGAGATCGTGATCAACGCGACCGCCATCTTCGGCGGCGTCGACATCAAGGTCCCGGAGAACGTGTCCCTGCGCGGCTCCGGCACGGCCGTCTTCGGCGGCTTCGACGTGCACGCCCAGGAGGCGGACGACCCCCGGGCGCCGGTCGTGGTCGTCACCGGCTTCGCGCTCTTCGGCGGGGTGGAGGCCAAGGGGAAACGTGGCAAGATCCTGAAGAACCTGACGGACCGGATGCGCAAGCACGGCCTGGGCCACTGACCCCCTACCACCGCCCCAACAGCCCCCGGAGACGCGGAAGGAGGCGCTCCAGGCCGGGTGGCGACTCGGCGCATAAGCGCGCGCACAGCGGGTAGAGCACGTGCATCGTAATCCTCCGTACGGCTGCGGGTGCGAACGGTCGTACGCCTTACGAGACAGCTTTGTCCCTGATCCGCCAATGCCGTCGTCAGGAGTGGACCGTGCTGCAGTCCCACCAGCAGTCCCTGCAGGAAGCCCGGGTGCCGAGCCAGCGCACGGGCCGGCGGGAAGAGGGGGATCCCTGGCACACGGAGGCGGTGTGCCGGCGGGACGAGGCCGCGCTGTTCTTTGCACCGTCGAAGGAGCCCACCGCCGACCGGCTGTCGCGCGAGGCCGCCGCGAAGCGGGTGTGCGCGCGCTGCCCGGTGATGGTCGAGTGCCGGGAGCACGCGCTGCTGCTGCCCGAGCCGTACGGCGTGTGGGGCGGGCTCACGGCGGCGGAGCGGCGGGTGGTGCAGGCGCGCCGCCGGCGGCGTGACGCGGCGGAGAAGCTGACCGCGCCGCGGGGGATAGCGCAGGCGGGCTGAGGCGGTCGACGGCCCTGGACAAACGGTTCTGCCGGGGCCGTTCACCCCGCGACCACGCATCCAGGGCCGTGCATCCGGGGACGGCTCCTCCAGCGGCGCTCGCCCGGAACGTATGCGCCGCCGCGGCCCGGGGCCGGACTACTGGGGCCGGTCGAAGTCGATCGAGCTGTACGCGCGCAGCTTCGACAGCCGGTGCTCCGACTCGATCTGCCGGATCGTCCCGCTCTTCGAGCGCATCACCAACGACTGCGTGAACGCCCGGTCCGCCCGGTAGCGCACGCCGCGCAGCAGCTCCCCGTCCGTGATCCCGGTCGCGACGAAGAACACGTTCTCGCCGCTGACCAGGTCGTCGATCATCAGCGTACGGTCCAGCTCGTGCCCGGCGTCGAGCGCCCGCCGGCGCTCCTCGTCGTCCCGCGGCCACAGCCGGCCCTGGAACGTACCGCCCAGGCACTTCATCGCGCAGGCCGCGATGACCGCCTCCGGCGTGCCGCCGACGCCGAGCAGCAGGTCGACGCCGGTGCCGTCGCGGGCCGTCATGATGGCGCCGGCGACGTCGCCGTCGGAGATGAACTTGATCCGCGCCCCCGCCTCCCGGACCTCCTGCACCAGGCCGTCGTGGCGCGGCCGGTCCAGCACGCAGACGGTGACGTCCTGCGCGGTGCCGCCCTTGGCCTTGGCGACGCGGCGGATGTTGGCGGCGACGGGCGCGTTGATGTCGACGTACTCGGCGGCCTCGGGGCCGGTGGCGAGCTTGTCCATGTAGAAGACCGCGGACGGGTCGAACATGCCGCCCCGCTCGGCGACGGCCAGCACGGAGACCGCGTTGCCCATGCCCTTGGCGGTGAGCGTGGTGCCGTCGACCGGGTCGACGGCCACGTCGCACTCGGGCCCGGTGCCGTCGCCGACGCGCTCGCCGTTGAAGAGCATCGGGGCGTCGTCCTTCTCGCCCTCGCCGATCACCACCACGCCGTTCATCGAGACCGTGCTGACCAGGGTGCGCATGGCGCGCACGGCGGCGCCGTCGGCGCCGTTCTTGTCGCCGCGGCCGACCCAGCGGCCGGAGGCCATGGCGCCGGCCTCGGTGACCCGGACGAGCTCCAGGGCGAGGTTGCGGTCGGGGGCCTCGGGGGCCACCTCCAGCTGCTCGGGGAGGTGGTGGGGCGTCTCGTGGGACTGCGGCATCGGGGAGGACCTCTCCGCTCGGTCGACGGCCGTAGGGGGTGGTAGGGGGGTGGCGGGCCGGGCTGCGTAGGGGGCGGGTACGAGCCTATCGGTTTATCGCCATTTTGAGCACACCGCCCCTCGGATGAGCGGGTCGGTTCCGGCCCCCGCCCGGCGCGTGCCCGACCCCGCGGGAGGGACCGCTCCGGGATGAGGGACGATGGAGGGGTGGCAGACAGGAACAGCATGCGGACGGTGCGCAACCTGGCGGGCGCCCTGACCGTCACGTGCGGCGTGGCGCTGGTCGTCTACTTCGGCGCCATCCCGCGCGGCGACGACGACCAGGAGATGGCGGCCGTCTCCTTCACCCAGGAGCTGGGCCAGGTCCGCCGCGTGGCGCCGTTCCCGGTGGTCGCGCCGGTGGGCCTGCCGGACGACTGGCGGGCCAACTCCGTGGACTACCGGTCCACCGGCGACCACGGCACGACGTGGCACCTGGGCTTCGTCACGCCCGACGACGAGTACGTGGCGGTGGAGCAGGGCAGCAAGAACTCCGCCGCCTTCGTGCGCAAGGTCACCCACGAGGCGCGGCCGACCGGCGAGAGCCGGCGGGTGGCCGGCGAGGAGTGGGCGCGGTACGAGGGCGAGTCGTACGACGCGCTGGTGCGCGAGGGCGACGGCGTGACGACGGTGGTCACCGGGACGGGGAGCCCGAAGCAGCTGGAGCGGATGGTGAAGGCGCTGGAGGAGAAGTAGCCACCGCGGGCTCAGCCCGCACGGCCCGCGGCCCCCGCCGCGTCCCCGCCCCCATCTCCGTCTCCGTCCTCGTCCCCGTCTCCGCCCTCTCCTTCGCCGTCCCCCGACCCGGCCGGCTCGCCGGCCTCGTCCGGCTCCGCCAGCGCCGCGTCGAGCCGCTCACGGGCGCCGTCGAGCCACTGCCGGCAGATCCGCGCCAGCTCCTCCCCGCGCTCCCACAGCGCCAGGGACTCCTCCAGGGTCGAACCGCCGGACTCCAGCCGGCGCACGACCTCCATCAGCTCGTCCCGCGCCTGCTCGTAACCGAGAGTCCCCCGGTCCTTCGTCTCTGCCATGGCCCCCACCCTAGAACCCGCCTACGACACCGGGCCGACCGTGACACCGAACTCCCCGTCCGCGACCCGCGCGCGCAGCTCCTCACCCGCGCGCACCTCGTCCGCCGCGCGCACCGCCGCGCCGTCCCCCCGTTGCAGCACCGCGTAGCCCCGCTTGAGCGTGGACGCGGGGGAGAGGGCGACGACGCGGGCGCGGGTGTGCTCCAGCTCGGAGTCCGCGCGGTCCAGCACGTGCGCCAGCGTCCGCCGGCTGCGCGCCAGCAGCGCGTCCACCATCTCCGCGCGCTCGTCGACGATCCCGTACGGCTCGGCCATCGACGGCCGGCTCATCCAGGCCGCCAGCCCGCGCTCCTCGCGGTCCAGCACCCCGGTCAGCACCCGCAGCGCGCGCAGCCGCAGCTGCTCTATCCGCACGTGCTCCTCGCCGACGTCCGGCACCGTGTCCTTGGCGGCGTGCGTCGGCGTGCGGGACCGGAGGTCCGCGACGTGGTCCAGCAGCGGGTTGTCCGGCTCGTGGCCGATGGCGGAGACCAGCGGCGTACGGCACGCGGCCGCGGCCCGTACCAGCTGCTCGTCCGAGAACGGCAGCAGATCCTCCACGCTGCCGCCGCCCCGCGCCACGATGATGACGTCCACCTCCGGGTGACCGTCCAGCTCCTGCACGGCCTTGACGATCTGCGGCACCGCGTGCACCCCCTGCACCGCCACCGGCCGCACCTCGAACCGCACCGCCGGCCACCGGTGCCGCGCCGTCTCCAGCACGTCCCGCTCCGCCGCCGACGCCCGGCCCGTCACCAGCCCGATGCGGCGCGGCAGGAACGGCAGCGGCTTCTTGCGCTCCGGCGCGAACAACCCCTCCGCGGCCAGCGCCTTCTTCAGCCGCTCCAGCCGCGCGAGCAGCTCCCCGACACCCACCGGGCGGATCTCGGCCGCGCGCAGCGAGAGCTGGCCGCTCGGCGCGTACCAGACGGGCTTGGCGAAGACGACGACGCGCGCGCCTTCCTGTATGACATCCGCCACCTTGTCGAACACGTCGCGGAAGCACGTCACGGTCAGGGAGGCCTCCTGCGCCGGGTCGCGCAGCGTCATGAAGACCACGCCGGCGCCCGGCCGCCGCGACAGCTGGGTGATCTGCCCCTCCACCCAGAGCGCGCCCAGCCGGTCGATCCAGCCGCCGATCTTCCGCGAGACCACCCCGACGGGCATGGGCGTCTCGGCCGTGTTCACCGCCATGGCCCCGAGCCTAACGGCGGGGTACGACACCGGGGGGCGGCTCCGGCGCGGCCCCGCGGGCGGCCGCGCCCTCGAACCGCGGAGGCGGCGTTCCGTACCATGGGCGCCATGACTGCTTCGAGCACCCCGCAGCCCGCCCGTCGCGTCCTTCTCGCCGCTCCCCGGGGCTACTGCGCCGGCGTGGACCGGGCGGTGATCGCGGTGGAGCAGGCGCTTGAGCAGTACGGCGCACCGGTGTACGTGCGCCACGAGATCGTGCACAACAAGTACGTCGTACAGACGCTGGAGCGGAAGGGCGCGATCTTCGTCGAGGAGACCGCCGAGGTACCCCCCGGGAACATCGTCATCTTCTCCGCGCACGGCGTCGCCCCCGTCGTCCACGACGAGGCGAAGCAGGGCCGGCTCGCGACGGTCGACGCGACGTGCCCGCTGGTGACGAAGGTGCACAAGGAGGCCGTCCGGTTCGCCAAGGACGACTTCGACATCCTCCTCATCGGCCACGAGGGCCACGAGGAGGTCGTCGGCACCTCGGGCGAGGCGCCCGACCACGTCCAGCTCGTCGACGGCCCGGAGGGCGCCGAGCAGGTCGAGGTGCGCGACCCCGACAAGGTCGTCTGGCTGTCGCAGACCACGCTGTCGGTGGACGAGACCATGGAGACCGTCGACCGGCTCAAGGGCCGCTTCCCCAACCTGCTCGACCCGCCGAGCGACGACATCTGCTACGCCACGCAGAACCGGCAGGTCGCGGTCAAGCAGGTGGGCGCGGAGTCGGACCTCGTGCTCGTCGTCGGCTCGCAGAACTCGTCGAACTCCAAGCGGCTCGTCGAGGTCGCGCTCGACGCCGGCGCGTCCGCGTCGTACCTGGTCGACGGGGCGGAGGAGATCGACGAGGCGTGGCTGGAGGGCGTGGCGACGGTCGGCGTGACCTCCGGGGCGTCGGTGCCGGAGGTGCTGGTCGACGGCGTGCTGGAGTGGCTGGCCGAGCGCGGCTACGGCGACGTGGACCTGGTGCAGCCGATGGACGAGCGGATCACCTTCTCCCTGCCGAAGGAGCTCCGCCGCGACCTGCGCGCCGAGGCTGCCGCGCTGAGCGCCGGCGAGACGGACTGACGGCGGCGGGCTGCTCGGGTACGCGCCGCCGGGACGGTGGGGGCGTACGCCCCCCGGCGGCCGCCGGACGGCGGTGCTCCCCGCCGTCCCCGCGCCGGACGGCGAGCAGGGCGAAGTGCCGCAGCAGCGCGACGGCCGCGGCGAGCAGCGTGCCCCCGTAGAGCCACGGCGCCTCCAGGGCGATGGCCGTACCGGCGGCCATCAGGTGCGAGCTGAGGCCGCCCGAGCCTTCGCCGACGGCAAGCGTCCCGGCGGCGAAGGCGATCGGCATCGCGATCGGCGCGGCGACGACGTCCGCGGGCCGGACCCACAGCGCGCAGCACAGCGACAGCACCAGGAACACCGCCCCGAAGAACACCGGCGCGGTCCCCATCACCACCTGCACGAACACCCCAGCCCCCAGCATCACCGCCACCGCCAGCAGCCCCCCGCCGGCCGCCGTCAGCCGCGGCCCGGCGGGCCGCAGCAGACCGCGCACCACCGGCGGCACGGGCCGCCCCGCGGCCGCCCGGTACACCTGGGCGCTCTCCCGGCGCCCGGCCCCGGCGCGGCCGCCGGGCTCGCGCGCCGGTCGCGGGACGTGAGCCCGCCGTCGCTCTCCGTCGGGATCCGTGTTCGTACGGTGATGCTGCATCGTCCCACGTTAGGCCCCCCGGCCCGGGAAACCCCGGGAGGGGCACAGAATGCGCTCATTCGGAGCGCCGGGGTCCCACCGGATCCACACCCCCGGGCGCCCGGCCCACCCCCGTAGAATCGACCCCCGGGTCCGTCCGCCGCGCCGCGACCCCGTCCCCGTACCTCGTACCGGAAGTCCTTCACGTGTCGCTCACGATCGGAATCGTCGGCCTGCCGAACGTCGGCAAGTCCACCCTCTTCAACGCCCTGACCAAGAACGAGGTGCTGGCGGCCAACTACCCGTTCGCCACCATCGAGCCCAACGTCGGCGTCGTCGGCGTCCCCGACCCCCGCCTCGCCACCCTGGCGGACATCTTCGCCTCCCAGCGCGTCCTCCCGGCAACCGTCGACTTCGTCGACATCGCCGGCATCGTGCGCGGCGCGAGCGAGGGCGAGGGCCTGGGCAACAAGTTCCTGGCGAACATCCGCGAGTCCGACGCGATCTGCCAGGTCATCCGCGCCTTCCGGGACGAGAACGTGGTCCACGTCGACGGCAAGATCTCCCCCAAGGGCGACATCGAGACCATCAACACCGAACTCATCCTCGCCGACCTGCAGACCATCGAAAAGGTCCTCCCGCGGCTCCAGAAGGAATCCCGCATCAAAAAGGACCTCGCCCCCAAACTCACCGCCATCGAGGAGGCCAAGACCATCCTCGAAGCCGGCCGGACCCTCTTCGCCGCCGGCATCGCCCAGGGCACCGAACGCGCCGCCCTCCTGCACGACCTGCACCTGCTGACGGCCAAGCCGTTCCTCTACGTCTTCAACGTCGACGAGGACGAACTGACCGACGAGTCCTTCAAGGACGAACAGCGCGCCCTCGTCGCCCCGGCCGAGGCCATCTTCCTCAACGCCAAACTCGAGTCCGAACTCGCCGAACTCGACGAGCCCGACGCCCTCGAACTCCTCCAGTCCGTCGGCCAGGAAGAACCGGGCCTGGTCACCCTCGCCCGCGTCGGCTTCGCCACCCTGGGCCTGCAGACCTACCTGACCGCCGGCCCGAAGGAGGCCCGCGCCTGGACCATCAAGAAGGGCGCGACGGCCCCGGAGGCGGCGGGCGTGATCCACACGGACTTCCAGAAGGGCTTCATCAAGGCGGAGGTCATCTCCTTCGACGACCTGGTCGCCACCGGTTCGGTGCCCGAAGCCCGCGCGGCGGGCAAGGCCCGCATGGAGGGCAAGGACTACGTGATGCGCGACGGCGACGTGGTGGAATTCCGCTTCAATGTATGAATGATTCCGTCCCTGGCTCCGCGCGATGAATTCGCAGGTCAGGGGCCTCCTGCGGGTTGTGCGGATGGTGTGTGGTCGCGGTCCCGCGGAATGTTTGAGTAGCTGGGTGATAGCTGCGGGTTTCACGTTTTCGCAGGTCGGGGGCGTGGGAGGGCTGCCGGGAGCGGTGTGTGACGGTGTGGTCACCGTCAGGGTGGCTGGATCGTGGCTGGATGAACTGACGTGCCGTCATGTCCATCGTGGTGAGTGCGCGCACGGGAGGGGGCGTCCCAGACGTGGTGTGGCGGATCCGGGATTACGACTCCGCCGGTGAGGGCTGCCTGGTTGGCAGCCCTCACCGGCGGTTCGGAGAGATTCTCGGTTTAGCCGAGCGTTTGGTAGTTGGCGAACTGTTCGGAGGCTACGGTGACGGCTCCGGGTCCGTCGGGGTGAAGTCGGCGAGGAAGCGGAGCCTGCTGTCGGCGTACACATGAAGATGCTCAACCCGGTACGGACGAACGGGGTCTGTCGCTGATCTTGTGACGGGGCGGTGGCTTGATCGTTCTCGGTGTGTGTGCAGCTCAGGGGGTTTGCAGCGGGTCCTGCCGCATCTGGTGGGTGTGGTCGTGGAGTCCGTGGACCGGTGTACGGGTCTTGTCATGTTGCGTACGCGTTCGCGTACGGCTTCGGCGTGCTGTCCGCGGTGTGGCGGAAGATCAGGTCGGGTCCATGGACGGTACGAGCGGCGGTTGAGAGACGCTCCGTTGGGCGGGTTCCGGTGGTGATTGTGCTGCTCATACGGCGTTTTAAGTGCCTGGCCGCCGATTGCCCGGCGGTGACGTTCGCGGAGCAGATACCGGGTTTGACCGGCCCTCATGCCCGCTACACGCCGCAAGGTCGTGGGCAGTTGAACCGCATCGCCGAAATGCTGGCCGGCAGGCCCGGGGCCAGGCTCGCCAGAAGGCTCGGAATGACGGTTGCCAAGGACACCCTCCTGCGACTTCTTCGGACCACACCACTGCAAGAAGCGGGAGCGGTTCGTGTGCTCGGGGTGGATGAGTTCGCCCTGCTCAAGGGCCATACCTACGCCACGATTCTGGTCGATCTCGAAGCCCGACGGCCGGTCGACGTTCTGCCTGGCCGGGAGGCCGAGCCGGTGGCACGCTGGCTGGCCGGCCATCCCGAGGTGGAGATTGTGTGCCGGGACCGTGCTACCGCCTACGCGGAGGCCGCCAGGCAGGCTGCCCCGCAGGCGGTCCAGGTCGCTGACGTGTGGCACCTGTGGAGCAACCTGTCGAAGGCCGTGGAGAAGACGGTCTCCGCGCACTACGGCTGTCTCCGGTCCGCCCATGAAGCCGCCGCTGCCGCCAACGAACCGGAACTACCTGTCATGCCGGACGGCTTCCTCGACGTCCGTGGACAGCCCCGCCGGATCGTGGCCACCATCCGTGAACGCCACCAGGCTGTTCAGAACCTCCACGCTGAAGGGCGCTCGTTACGCGGCATCAGCCGCGACCTGGACCTCGACTACTACGCGGTCCGCCGCTACGCGCGCACGGCGAACGTCGACGAGCTGCTGGTCAAGGTCACCCAGCGCCGCACCAGGCTTGACGACTACAAGCCCTACATCTACGATCGATTCACCCACGGCTGCCGCAACGCCAGCCAGCTCTTCCGAGAAGTCCGTGACCAGGGCTTTAGAGGCGAGCGGACCGCGGTGAGCCGCTACGTCCGTCTGCTGCGAGATGGCGTCGTCACCACGCCTCCGCCGCCGGCACTGCCCAAGCCCCGCCGGGCTCTGCGATGGATCATGACCCATCCTCAGCGCCTGCGTCCCGACGAAGCTGTCGGCGTCAAGGAGATCCGAGCAGCCTGCCCCGAACTCGACGCCACTGTCGATCACGTCCGCGCCTTCGCGAACCTCATGCATGAACACCGCGGCGAAGACCTTCTCACCTGGACCGCGGGCATCGACGAAGAAGCCCTGCCGCACCTGAGCCGGTTCGCACACGGGCTCCGGCACGATCTCGACGCGGTCACCGCCGGACTGTCGAGTTCCTGGAGCTCTGGCCAGGTGGAAGGCCAAGTTACGAGGATGAAGCTCCTCAAGCGCGCCGGATACGGCCGAGCCAAACTCGACCTCCTCCGCACCCGCATCCTCCTGCGCACCTGACCAACCCCGCGTCACAAGATCAGCGACAGACCCCGTTCATCCGTACGCAGCTGGGGAGCAGAACTCGTACGCCGACACCAGCCCTCGCAGACAGCCGCTGCAGCCGCGAGCGCACCCCCTCGACACGGGCCGGGGCCGTCGGCTTGCCCAGGGCGAGCGCGATCTGCTTCGCCCGCAACCCGTCAGCGGCCCCCGGCGCGGCCAGGACCGACGGGACCCGTTGGTATTCGACCGCGAGCACCGCCACCGACACGCCCTCAGCGCGGTGCGGCACAGCCGAGCCCGCCACCGCCGCCTGGACCTGAACCGTCTCGGTGGCCTCAGGCTCGGCCAGCACCTCGGTGACGGTCTCGCGGGCCCGGCCCAGCCGCCGCAGCTGCGCTCCCGCCGCACTCAGCGCGGCCGCGATCCGCTCGGCCTCCTCCCGCAGCCGGGCCACCTCTTCACGGACCCTCTTCCTCCGAGCCTCCAGCAGACCGAGCACCGACGGCATCAGCCACCCACACGAACGCAACGCGAGCAGACGAACATCCGAACTCTCCCGCGACCAATCCGGGTTCTTGCCCGACCAACAGGAATTCAGCGATCACATTCGGAATACGGGTGGCTTCTTG